>NZ_JBPOFW010000002.1:0-509988 GCF_051252435.1 Patiriisocius sp.
TAACCTTAATCCTCTCTTTTGTTCTTTCTGATTAATGACTTAAAGTTATGTAATTATTAAAAATCAAACTTAAGACGCATATAAGCAATTCGGGAGTTGTCGCTTAATTAAAGGTTAAGGTATATTTGGAAGTCGCCGAATTTTAACAAATCCGACTTTTGATACAAACAAAAAATAAAAAGCGGACTTTGTGAAAATCGGCTCGTGCTCAACCTAATGGCTACAGCCATTCTCCCTCGCACTGTTCGTATTCAAGAACTTAGCAAATATTTAGAAAAAAAATAATGAGGATAATTACAATTCTGACTTTAACCATTTTTTGTGTTGGTCAAATCATTTCGCAAAATACTGATGCGGAATTATTTTTTAATGACGGAAACTCGATTGAAGGTTACGGAGAATTATACAAAGCTGATAAAATCAAATTTCGCATTTCTCGCGATGTTGAACCTGACGTTTGGACAGATTTAATGGTAAAAAAAATAATTTTTTATGGTTTCTAAATGAGTGCGGAATTTGAATATGTGAATTTAAAACCAAATGAACCAGCAACACTTTTGGAAGTGCTCGTGAATGAAAAAACAAAATTATACTCTGATGTAACTACATTTTCTTTTTACTCTAATAATGGAATGAATAATGGTTTTCCAACTGGTGTATCAAAACAACAATTTTCTACAACTAAAATATATGTTCAAAAATCAACTGATGAATTTCCAATAGCATTGACGGGAAATTTTAGAAGAAAAGCAAAAGCATATTTTTCTGATTGTGAAATTTTGGTAAAGAAAATAAGTAGCGGAGAGTTTCGTAAGTCAACTGCAAAAGATATGGTTTATTACTATAATGATTACTGTGGAGAATAAACATTTGCTAACAAGGGATATAACTCATAAATTCCCGCAGAAAAAACAATACGCCACCAATCCAACATCCAAAATTTAATTAACAAAACTTTCAAATTTCACTTTCCCGTATCACAGAAATATTTTCTACCTTAGGTTTACTAAAAAATATTAAAATGAAAGGAATCGTCATAGGTATCGTTGTAGCAATTATTTTCTTTGTTGTATTGTTTTACGTCTTTAAATTTGTATTGGTGACCTCACTGATTATTTCGGCAGCGGTGATTATCATTCCCATTTTATATCTTACATTCAAAGCAAAAAGCGATTAAACCCATTCAGTAATATTTGTATCTCCATCTAAGTAGAACATCGCTTACTTTTATTGAATTCTTAAATTATTGGTATTTAATAAATTGTAGTTATTCTCGTGTTTTTTTCTTCAGAAATTTAACTGGTATATTATTTCATTTTTCTCCCCAAAAATATCCCTTGCATACATCCCATAGTAAATGCATCTTTGCAACTTGATGATAATTTAAAATTTCTCGCGTTTGCGGGCAGTTGACATGGCAAAAGTTGTAGTAATTACAGGAGGTTCTTCGGGAATTGGGAAGGCGATAGGAGAGTATCTTTCCACAAAAGGATATACTGTTTATGGCACGAGCCGAAATCCGCAGCGCTTTGATGCTACATTTCCATTTAAATTAGTAGCGCTCGATGTAACAGATTCAGAAAGCATTAAAAATTGCATTTCAGAAGTGATTGCCGCCGAAGGAAAAATTGACGTCTTGGTCAATAATGCAGGCGTGGGAATTACGGGCCCCATGGAAGAAACCCCAACACCCGAAATTAAAAAAGCTTTCAGCACCAATCTTTTTGGCCCAATCGAAATGATAAACGCCGCGCTCCCGCACATGCGCAAACAGGGGAGTGGCCACATCATTAATATTACTTCGATTGCCGGATATATGGGATTGCCCTATCGCGGTGTTTATAGCGCAACAAAAGGTGCACTGGAATTAATTACAGAGGCTTATAGAATGGAGGTGCAACAGTTTGGCATACAAATGACAAATATCGCTCCCGGTGATTTTGCAACCAATATTGCCGCCGGAAGATATCATGCCCCAGTGCTAGATAATTCGCCTTATAAGCAAGCTTATGGCGATACGCTAAAAATGATGGACGAGCATGTTGACGGAGGTAATGACCCTAAAGAAATGGCAAAAGTAGTATTGTCAATTATCCAAACACCAAAACCAAAAGTACACTATAGAGTAGGGGCCGCAATGCAAAAACTTTCTATCGGACTCAAAAAAGTATTGCCTTCAAGAATGTATGAGAAAATGTTAATGAAGCACTATAAATTGTAATACTAAATTCTTTCACTTCTATTTTCAATTTGATGCCATTGATAACTTGTTGTCACTTTATAAAAGTGTCACAAATTTCTTCCTTATTTTTATCCTGAAATTTTAATCAAACAAAACCTATGAAATTTTTTATTGATACTGCAAACCTCGACCAAATTAAAGAAGCACAAGCGCTAGGCGTACTTGACGGAGTGACTACAAATCCTTCCTTAATGGCAAAAGAAGGCATTACTGGTCACGACAATATTTTAAAGCATTATGTAAAGATTTGCAATATTGTTGACGGCGATGTTTCGGCAGAGGTGATTTCAACAGATTTAAAGGGGATGATTAAGGAGGGCGAAGCACTTGCTGAGTTGCATCCTCAAATCGTAGTGAAAGTCCCAATGATAAAAGAGGGAATCAAAGCAATAAAATATTTTAGCGATAATGGAATTCGTACGAATTGTACGTTGGTATTTTCGGCAGGACAGGCATTGCTTGCTGCAAAAGCTGGTGCAACGTATGTTTCACCATTTATAGGGCGACTGGATGATATTTCAACAGACGGACTTGGGCTTATTGCTGAAATTAGACTTATTTATGACAATTATGCTTTTGAAACACAAATTTTAGCGGCATCAGTTCGTCACACAATGCACGTTCTTGAATGTGCAAAATTAGGAGCAGATGTAATGACAGGACCACTATCTTCTATTGAAGGGTTGCTGAAACATCCATTAACAGATATTGGACTTGCTAAATTTTTAGAAGATTATAAAAAAGGAAACTAGACAGAAAGTTGTTTGTTTCAATGGTTACTGAAACAAGATAAATTTAATGTAATATATTTCCGAAGAGAAAAAAAGAAGAAGGGTTTTCAAATATTTGAAGGCCCTTTTTTAATTGATATAACCTAGCAGTTTTGTTTCAAACCTTTGATTAAAAATATTTGAATAGGTATCTATGATTGCACTATTGGTATCAAGGATAATTACCTTGTTTACTGAATTGATCAACAATTCATTTTCAGATTTTGTGTCATTCTCAAATTGAAATTCTCGCTCTGTATTGAAGCCAGATGCAAGTACCGTTTTTTGCCATTTTTTGAAATGATCATCAATATTTATACCTAGGTAATCATATTCAGGAAATTTATCTTTAAGCTCTGCTATTCGTGCATGGATTTCTCTAAAATGACCAATAGAATTGCCAGACCAAAAGAAGACGACAGTCTTTCTCTCAAGTAAATCTGCCAGCATAACAGATTCATTTCTCACGTTCACAAGTAAAATTTCAGGAATTATTTTTCCCTTCCCCATTCGTGAAGTGATTTCGGCATATTTTTGAATTTCTTTTTGATGCCGTTCAATAGTGTCAAGATTATTGAATAATGCAATCAAATCGGCATCTTTACTGTTATCATGAGTGTCTATTAAATACCTACGTAAGTTAGAGCGTAATAGCGTGTTTTTTAAATTTTGATTATCGATTAGACTGTCGATAAGTTTTAGCTTATATTTTTGTTGTTTGAAATCTGCATCGGCTGTACCGTCGTTAATTTTGTTCATTGTCAGATTTTCAAAATGTCTATTTAAAAATCTATTGTAGGCATAATGATTTTGCAGGGCTGAATCGTTATAAGCTATTTTATTTCTGAAATCATAAAAACTCGCGGGAATTTCATTTGGATACCCTTCTCGATTGTCTGAAAACTTTGCACCTATATAGCGCTCTTTTTGAGAATAGCTGTTGTAGTCGATAGTACCTTTTGCAATTTTTATAAAATCTTCGCTCAAAGAAATATTCTTACCAAGTTCGTCAAGAGATTTCATTTGGCGCTTTGAAATAGAATCTATTTTCGCGTTATACTTTTTAGGCGATAATCTGTAAAAGCTTGGTAACTTTTCTGCTACTGCTTCATTTTTAAGAAAGAGACCTGCTAAAAAATTATTTTTTTCCGCACCTCTTCCAGAAAAAGCTAAAGACTCGTCAAAGTCAACGGTATTTACTCTAAACAATAAACTATCTCCTTTTTCCAAATAGAAAAATTGAATTTCCCCATGTCTAAATGTATAAAGTCCAGTTTCTAAAGATTCACAAGAAAAACTGAAAGATCCATTATCATCTAATTTTATGGTATCGTTTTTAGAATCGAAGTGGCTCAAAACAACATAATTGGAAACAGGATTAATTATCTGGCCTCCTAAATAGGTCATATCCTTTTTCTTACCATTGTTTTGACAAGATAAAAAAGGCAATAATAAAAGTGCGACCAGTAATTTTTTAATCAAAGAATGGGGGTTTTATAAAGACAAATATAAACCTCTCTCGGTAAGCCTTTTGTTAATGCCACGTTAAAATGATTTTAAGACTTTTAAAGTTTTAAAGATGTGCCTTTATTGACTACTTTTGCGCAACATTTTAAACAAGAAATTATTTTATGCTTTCAGTTTCAAATTTATCAGTACAATTTGGTAAACGTATCCTTTTTGACGAGGTAAATACGCAATTTGTTTCAGGCAATTGTTATGGTATTATTGGTGCCAATGGTGCCGGTAAATCTACTTTTTTGAAAATCATTTCAGGCAAGCAAGACCCAACTTCGGGGAGTGTTCATTTAGAGCATGGTAAACGCATGTCTGTCCTTGAGCAAAATCACAATGCGTATGATGACTATCCAGTTTTAGAAACTGTAGTAAGAGGAAATAAAGAATTGTTTGAAATCAAAGCTCAAATTGATGCGCTTTATGCAGATTACACAGACGAAAATGCTGAAAAAATAGGCGAGCTTCAAGTAATTTTTGAAGAGATGAATGGCTGGAATGCAGATAGTGACGCAGCTGCATTATTGTCAAATTTAGGTATAGATGAGAGCTTGCATTACATGATGATGAGTGATGTTGACGGAAAACAGAAAGTACGTATTCTTCTTGCACAGGCGCTTTTTGGAAATCCAGATGTGTTAATAATGGATGAGCCAACAAACGACCTGGATTACGAAACCATAGGTTGGTTGGAAAACTTCTTGGCAAATTATGATGCTTGTGTGATTGTAGTATCGCACGATAGACACTTTTTGGATGCGGTTTGTACACACATAAGTGATATTGACTTCGGAAAAATTAATCACTTTAGCGGGAATTACACATTTTGGTACGAGAGTAGCCAATTAGCTTCTCGTCAAAGAGCACAACAGAACAAAAAAGCAGAAGAAAAAAAGAAAGAGTTAGAAGAATTTATCCGAAGATTTTCTGCAAACGTTGCAAAATCAAAGCAGGCAACGAGTAGAAAGAAGATGATTGAAAAACTTGATGTAAGTAGCATTAAACCGTCAAGCCGAAGATACCCAGCAATTATTTTTGAAAGAGAACGCGAAGCTGGTGACCAAATTTTAAATATTGAAAACCTCTCTGCATCTTTAGAAGATGATGTTTTATTCAAAAATGTAAATATTAACCTCGCAAAAGGAGATAAGGTGGTTGTCTATTCAAGAGATTCAAGAGCAACGACAGCATTTTATCAAATAATTTCAGGAAATGAAAAGGCTGATGAAGGCGAATATAATTGGGGCGTAACAACAAACCAGAGTTATTTGCCATTGGACAACCACCACTTTTTTGAAAGTGAAGATACACTTGTAGATTGGTTGCGCCAATGGGCAAAAACTGAAGAGGAAAGAGAGGAAGTACACATTCGTGGTTTCCTTGGAAAAATGATTTTTAGTGGGGAAGAGGCATTGAAAAAATGTAGCGTGCTTTCAGGTGGAGAAAAAGTGCGTTGTATGCTTAGCAGAATGATGATGATGCGTGCCAATGTGTTAATGCTTGACGAGCCTACAAATCACTTAGACTTAGAATCTATTACAGCGTTCAACAACTCTCTAAAAAACTTTAAAGGGACGGTTATGTTTACAACCCATGACCACGAGTTTGCCCAAACAGTTGGTAACAGAGTGATTGAGCTAACACCTAACGGAGTTATTGATAGATATATGACGTTTGACGATTATATGAACGACCCAAAAATCAAAGAACAGCGCGATAAAATGTATGCTGTAACCGCATAATATAAGAAGCAACACAAGAAAGCCGCTTAATCAATTTGATTAGCGGCTTTTTTTTTAAATTTCAGCAATTAATTCTCGCCGACTTCTTTTAAATACGCATCAATAATTTTTTTTGATTTTGATAGTTCTTCTTGCCTTATAAACAATCTTACTTGATTTGGAATACCTGCGGCAAACCCACCGGTTATGCCACTTTGATGGTCGTCCTTTACTATTGGCGATATACCAAGTTCATTTAATCTTGCAATTAAACCTTGACCAATCATTGCTGGGTCGGTAAATATTCTAACTGTTTCTTTTTCAGATTCCATTTTTGGATTTTTTAAGCATTATAATATTTGCTGTTCCAGATAGCTCCGTTAAAGTTTTTTCCTTTGGCAAAACCGTAAAAAAGCACGATACCAGCCACTCCTTTAAACATAAACAGGAACATTAAAACGTATTCTTGATTTATATTTCCTCTGGAAAATAAACCCATGGGCACGAGCATTGTGAGTACAATACTGAGGCATAAAATAGCTACAATAAGATTTTCAAAACTCTTGTAAGGCCACATGAGTAATTTTCTAAAAGGATGTAAATCTCTACCCCATTTATGAATCAAATAAAAATAATCATTTCCCATAGGAGCTAGTAAAAGCGGGTCATCTGCATTTTCAAGTTTCATTAATTTTGCGGGTGCGACAATCTTAAAGCCTTTTAAAGTGGTGTCATGTTCTTTTTCTAAACCCCTTATTTTTGAAATTGCTTCATCGGGGAAAGGACCTTTAAAATATCTTGAATCTAAAAACCGCAATCTGTAATCCACACAAAGTTTTTTAATGTCATCAATGTGATAGATGTTTTCTGAAAAGAGCAAATCAAAATCAAACTGGTTTTCATTTGAAATAGATTTATTTTCTAACCTATCCCTTATCAAATTTCTTTCAAGTTCATTCTTGTTGAATATAGCTTCAACTTCATTTAAAATAGAAGATTCGCCAATTCTTTTTGCCCTTGTCTTCTCTAATTGTGTTTTAATATTGGTTCGTGAAATCATTGCAAATTATTTTTATCTAAATTTACGAGCAACGCAATTAAAAAACAAGACGATTAGATATTTTAACGCTTTTAATCAACTATTTAATAAAACCTAACGTTATGGTACATAGTTTGTACCTTTGCTTTTAACAAGTTTAATTTCTGAAATTTTAAAAATATGAAACATATAGTATTTGCATTATTGGTCGTAACCTCGTTTTCAATGACAGCTCAGAAGTACAAAAACAAAGTAGCAAATAACGTTACAAAAGATTATAATGGAGCTACATTTTCAGGCGCAAACACACTTGCCGAAAATCTAGCCGAAAGCACGTCGTTTATGTATGTAAGCCAAATTTTAGCGAACGAAACATTGGCAAAAGAGCTCGCTCAAGTTGAAATGGTAACCGTTTTCGTAATGACAGACAAAGTGTTCAACGATATGGAAAAAGAACAGCGAGAAGCCTTTATGGCAAATACAGAGACATTGAAAAATATGTTTAAATCTCATAGCGTTCCGGGAAGGCTAGATGCTACTTCCGTTAAAAAAGCAATTCAAACAAATAATGGTTCGGCAAGTTTCTTGACACTACAAAATACAAAGCTTACGGCAACGATGAAAGGAGACACAATTATCTTAAAAGATTCCGAAGGAAATCAAGCAACACTCATTGACACAAATTTTTACCATAAAAATGGTTTCTTTCATATTATAGATGGAATGGCGTTTTCAGCAGTTGTAGAGTAATATAATAAAGTAGAGAAACGAATTTAAAAATCCCCAAAACAACTAATGTTTTGGGGATTTTTAAATTTTAAGCTACCAACTACCAACTACCAACTACCGAAGGCTCGCCCCATAATAACTTTCAAATCGCTGTTGCAATTTGCCCATGATTTTATCGATTTGTTTGTCGGTCAATGTTTTGTTTTCGTCTTGTAACGTAAAACTCAATGCATACGATTTCTTTCCCTTCGGAAGATTTTTGCCTGTGTAAACATCAAAAAGATGTACCTCTTTGAGTAATCCGCGCTCCGTTTGAAAAGCGGTATTTTTTAACTCTGAAAATGAAACGTTCTCGTCCAGTAACAAAGAGAAATCCTTTTTTACTTTCGGGAATTTAGAAATGGGTTGAACCGTAAAGTTTTTAATAGAAATTTTAGAAAGAATGTTGTTCCATTGAAAATCTGCGTAGATTACTTCAGCGTCAATACCAAAATATTTTGTGACTTTTTTTGAGATCACTCCAAATTCAACCAGCGCTTTCTTCTTTTTCGATATCAAGATACCTTCAGAAAATAATGAGTTTTTCAATTCTTTTTCAGTAGTTTCTGTAATTCCCAATCGCTCAAGAAGCGCCATTGCCACTCCTTTTCCGAAGAAAAAGTCACTTTTTTTCGGTGGGTTTTCATTCCAGCTATCTTCAGTTATATTGCCAGAAATCAATAATGACAAATGACTCAATTCTTCTCTTTTTCCACTATAATTGTGGTAAGTTTTTCCAAACTCAAAAAGCTTGATGTTTGTTGTTTTTCGGTTTAAATTATAAGCGAGAGATTCGAGACCGCCAAATAACATAGACTGTCGCAAAACCGATAATTCTTGGCTCAAAGGATTGAGCATCGCTACATTGTTCTCGCTGTTCAAACTAGGGCTCAGCTCCAAATACTTGGGGGAGGTAAGCGAGTTGTTGAGCATCTCGTTAAAACCTATTCCCGTCAAAAGTGCTGCTGCCTTATTTTGAATTTTATAGTCTTGAACGCCCTGTGTAGTTGCTATGGAAGCGTTTAGCTTTTGTGTTGTCTTAATATTGTTATAGCCATAAATACGGAGAACTTCTTCAATTACATCGGCCTCTCTCGTAACATCGTTGCGATACGCGGGAATAGTCATTCCAATGCCCGTTTCGGTCACATTATTCACTTTAATCTCGAGTGAACTTAGGATTCTCTTTATGGTTTCTTTTGAAATTTCTTCCCCAATCAATCTATTGGCTTTACCATAATTCAAGAATACTTGGTGGTCTTCAATCTTTTTTGGATAAATATCGACCAAATCGCTACTTATTTTTCCGCCTGCAATTTCACAGATCATGATTGCCGCACGTTTTAAAGCATATTCTGTAATGTTTGGATCAATTCCTCTTTCAAAACGAAAAGAAGCATCTGTATTTAAACCATGTCTTTTTGCAGTTTTGCGAATACTCACAGGATTAAAATAGGCGCTTTCCAAGAAAATGCTCGAAGTATTATTTTTAACACCGCTATCCATCCCACCAAAAACTCCTGCGATACACATGGGGCCAGTTTCGTTACAGATCATTAAATCCTCTTCGTGCAAAGTGCGCTCAACACCATCCAATGTTGTAAATTTTGTGCCAGCCGGAAGCGTTTTCACCGAAACTATATTTCCATCAATCTTTGCCCCGTCAAAAGCGTGCAAAGGTTGTCCAAGCTCGTGCAACACATAATTTGTAATATCAACAATGTTATTGATGGGCGCGAGTCCAATAGATTTCAATCTATTTTTTAGCCATGCGGGCGACTCTTGTACGACTACTTCTGAAATATTAACACCGCAATATCGTGGAGCAAGTTCAGTGTTTTCTACTTTAATTTCAACTTTTCTAGTACGCTCCACAACCCTAAAATTTGAGGTGGATGGCGTTATCAATTCCATTGAAATATCTTTTTGCATCAATCCTGCTCTCAAATCTCGTGCAACACCCCAATGACTCATAGCATCAGCACGGTTGGGAGTCAGTCCTATTTCAAAAACCAAATCATTTTCAACCTTTAATATTTCCGAAGCCAGTGTTCCAGGAATACAATTTTTATCTAATACCATGATTCCTCCATGGTCTTTTCCTAGTCCTAGTTCATCTTCGGCGCAAATCATTCCTTCGCTTACTTCGCCTCTAATTTTTCCTTTATTTATCTGCCAAGGTTTTCCCTCAGCTTCGTACAAAGTAGTTCCCACGGTTGCTACGGGTACTTTTTGACCAGCGGCAACATTGGGCGCGCCACAAACAATCTGTACTATGTTACCGTCACCAATGTCAACTTTGGTCACTTTTAAACGGTCTGCATTGGTGTGTTGTTCGCATGAAAGTACATGTCCAACAACAATGCCTTTTAGTCCACCTTTAACCGATGAGAAATGTTCTATTCCTTCAATTTCGAGTCCGAGGTCTGTTAGGAGTTCGCCGGTCTTTTCGGCATCCCAGTCTATTTTGATAAATTGTTTTAGCCAGTTGTATGAGATCTTCATTATAAAGTTTTCTTAAAGAACGGCAAAGATAACATTTACAACATTTAATGTAAGTACTTTTATCACTTTCGGTTTAAAGATTTTAAAACATCCTATATGAAAAACGTTTTATTGCTACTTACCGTGTTAATGATTTTTGCATGCCAAAAGGCAGAGCAGAAATTCCCAAAAGATGGAACTTGGAGGGCTGCATTAACACTTGATGAGGGGAGAGAGATTCCATTTAACCTTGAGTGGGAAAAAGGTTCAAAAATTAGTATTCAAAATGCCGAAGAGCGAATCGATGTTGATAATATTACGTTTTTTGGCGATAGCGTTTATATCGAGCATCCTGTCTTTGAAGGAATTTTTAAAGGGATTTATTCAACAGATACGATTACGGGAAACTTTATTAGTCCAAGTCTGGATAGGGTTGTGCCTTTTTATATGTACGCTGGAAAAGCAAAAAGATTTAAAATCAAAGGAGCACCTACGGTAATAATTACGGGTGCTTGGGAAACGGTTTTTAGTCCTGATAATCCAACTGATAGATACATTGCAAAGGGTATTTTTGAACAAACGGGTAATAAGGTTCAAGGAACTTTTAGAACAACCACAGGTGACTATCGCTATCTTGATGGAATGATTGAGGGAGACTCTTTAAAACTTTCTACTTTTGACGGAGCGCATGCATTTTTGTTTGAAGCAAAGGTGAGTGATAGCACAATGAATGGTATTTTTTATAGCGGCAACCATTGGAAAGAACCTTTTACGGCAAAGCTTAATAATGAATACCAATTGCCCAATTCAGATTCTCTAACTTATTTAAAAGAAGGATTTGATAAAATTGAATTCACTTTTAAAGATACCAGCGGAAAAGAGGTTTCATTGGTAGATGATAGATTTAAAGATAAAGTGGTACTTGTTCAAATCATGGGAACGTGGTGCCCCAATTGTCTTGACGAAACAAAATACTTTACCGAATATTATAATGATAATAAAAGCGAGAATCTAGAAATGGTAGCATTAGCTTTCGAGTACGCAAAAACCGAAGAAAGTGCTATGAAGTCTATTACCAAGTTTAAGGAGTCTGTTGGTGTTCCCTATCCCATTTTACTGGCACAATATGGAACGAGCAGCAAGCAAAAAGCAAATGAAAAATTACCCATGCTCAATCATATTTTAAGTTATCCTACAACTATATTCATCGATAAAAAAGGCGAGGTTCGTAGAATTCACACAGGCTTTAATGGACCCGCTACAGGTGATGAGTATACTAAGTTTACTGAGGATTTTGAAGAGTTTGTTAGTGGTTTGGTAAAGGAGTAATTACGTTTTTTCTACCACCCAAATATCCTGAGGCACCCAACTTTTAGTATCTGATTTTAAAACAATATGTTCTGCAATTTTAGCATTGTTGAAGAGTTTTTTAGCAAAAGGGGTAGGGTGGAAAGCGGAAAAAGTTCTATGCCCTTCTTTTACTTTGCCTCGAACTACAATATCTCCACGACTATATATTTTTAGTTCATTTTCTGTGAGTTTCTCTTTAAAATTATCACCTTGGAGAGAAATAAACATAAAACCACCAGGTTTTAAAACACGGTGCAGTTCTTTGTACCATTCGTAGTGCATTTTTTCTGAAAGGTGCGTAAATATGGACAGACCGTAAATAATGTCAAATGTATTGTCATCGTAAATTAAGGATGCCTCAAGTGTGTTATTGTTAAAATGTATTCCTTCTAAATTATTTTTACACCAATATATGGATTTTGAATTGTAATCGGTTCCATAGAATTTACAATCATTGCCAATAACCTCGGGAAGGTGACGTATAACTCTCCCTGGACCACAACCCCAATCTAAAATTTTAAGGTTCTTTAATTCAATGTACTTTTCAAAATGTGCTTTAAGTAGTTCGGCAGTTTTTTTACCACTAGCATAATAGCTTTCATAATCCATTTTAAAAGATTCGTATATTAAATAATCTGGAGGAAGTACAACTTCTGGATGGTTTTCCTTAAAAGCGTCATTCTTTTTTTTCATTCGGCGCTTCTCTAATTCAAATCGAATTTTATCACTAGTATAAATTAGATTTATACTTCTCAACAAACTAGAAATTTGAGACTTTTTAATCATTGATAATGCATTAGCTATTTCAGCAAATATAATTTTTAAGTGCTTATATAACGATATTATCTTTGATAAATCATGAAATATAATTCCAAATATTCTTATACTTCACTAATTGCGCATAGCTGTTTTTAATAGACTCGTTTTCTGGTTTTAAAAAATTGGGGTCTTCTCTCAATAGTTTTTGGGCATAACTTCGTGCAATTTTTAAAATTTCGGTGTCTTTGATGATATCTGCGATTTTTAAGTTAAGTACGCCACTTTGTTGTGTTCCCATAATATCGCCCGGGCCACGGAGTTTTAAATCTACTTCGGCAATTTCAAAGCCGTCACTGGTGCTGGTCATTGTTTTGATTCTCGTTTTTGCATCTTCACTCAATTTATGGCTCGTCATCAAAATACAATAACTCTGCTCTGCACCGCGACCTACGCGCCCGCGCAATTGGTGCAATTGTGAAAGACCAAAACGTTCCGCACTCTCAATGACCATTACTGATGCATTTGGCACATTAACCCCAACTTCAATAACGGTTGTCGCAACCATTATTTGGGTTTCACCTTTTATAAAACGGTTCATTTCAAACTCCTTGTCGGCTGCTTTCATTTGTCCATGCACAATGGATATCTGATATTTTGGCTGCTGAAATTCCCTAGAAATACTTTCATAGCCATCCATTAAATCCTTGTAATCTAAAGCCTCACTTTCTTGTATTAATGGATACACAATATATACCTGTCTTCCCAAAGAAATTTCATCTCTAATAAACCCAAAAACCTTCAACCTATTGGCATCAAACCGATGCACTGTTTTTATGTCTTTTCTTCCGGGTGGAAGTTCGTCAATAACGCTAATGTCAAGGTCGCCATAAACGCTCATTGCAAGAGTTCGAGGAATAGGTGTTGCGGTCATCACTAATATGTGTGGCGGGTACTCGTTTTTATGCCACAATTTACTTCTTTGTGCTACGCCAAAACGATGTTGCTCATCAATAATAGCGAGCCCTAAATTTTTAAATTTCACTTTGTCTTCGAGCAACGCATGTGTACCTACAAGGATGTTTAATTCGCCATTTTCAAGAGATTCGTGTATCACTCGTCTTTCTGAAGTTTTACTTGAACCAGTTAGTATTGAAATACTGATATTCAATTTATTACACAACTCTTTTAATCCGTTGTAGTGCTGGACTGACAAAATTTCAGTAGGCGCCATTAAACAGGCTTGAAAACCGTTGTCAAGTGCCATTAACATTGATAAGAAGGCAACAATGGTCTTTCCGCTTCCCACATCCCCTTGGAGTAGGCGATTCATTTGTGCATTACTCCCCAAATCAAACCGAATTTCTTTAACAACTCGCTTCTGCGCATCGGTCAATTCAAAGGGTAATTGTTCGCTGTAAAAGGTGTTGAAATAGTTTCCGATTTCAGTAAAGGGATAGCCTTTTATTTTGTTTTTGTGAATGAGGTTTTTTAGTAATAATTGGAGTTGGATATAGAACAACTCTTCAAACTTTAATCGGTATTGTGCTCTCGCTAATTTTTCCTGACTTTCGGGAAAATGTATGTTACGAATGGCTTCTCCTTTTGGGAGTAATTTCAGCTCATTTAAAATGGGTTTTGAAAGTGTCTCTTTTTGATTGGTTTTAATTTCAGAAAAGAGCGTTGCCAACAAACCTAAAATTACTCTATTTGTTATGTTGCTATTGGCCAATTTTTCGGTGGACGGGTAAACGGGTTGCATGGTTGCTTTGAGCCCTTTTTCGTATTCCGAAAGTAATTCCATTTCGGGGTGTGGCATGGAATAACTGTGGTTGAAATGATTTGCTTTTCCGAAGACAACATATGGCACATTCAACTTTAAATTTTCTTTAATCCATTTGTGACCTCTAAACCAGACCAATTCCATCGAGCCGGTTTCATCCCTAAACGTGGCAACCAACCGTTTCCCTCTTTTTTGCTCCACGGTTTTAATGTGGGTTATTTTCCCAATGATTTGAATATCTGCACTCGTGGGCTGAATTTGCGCAATTTTATAGAATTGCGTGCGGTCAATATACCGGTTGGGAAATAAATGGATGAGGTCTTGAAATGTATGAATTCCAAGCTCTGTCTTTAGCAATGACGCCCTGTTGGGGCCAACGCCTTTGAGATACTCGATGGGGGTTTGCAAAAAATTGGAATTCATAAAACGAAAATAATGAATTCAGAATTTAGAATTCAGGAATGAGAATTATTATCTTTCGGTTTTATTTAAATCTTTCACTTTTGTATAAATATTTGTTCCTTTTAATTCCTTTTTTCTGTATTTCTCAACAAATTGACGTTGTTGATTTCAAGAAAATCTCGGCAACCATAATTCCCAATGCTTCGGAAATGTCTGTTAGTGGAGATGTGTTTGTTTCATTCACCATTTTGAAGGACACAGATAGAGTTTATTTGGATGCTATTGGCATGGAGCGTCCAGACGCAAAAGATGGTAACACCGAAATTTATTACACCGAAGATAAAATTGTATTCCACAATAATTTTGAATCGGGCTACACCTACGAAGTACATTTTCAATATGAAGCAAAACCGAAAAAAGCACTCTATTTCACGGGTGACCAAATTTGGACGCAAGGACAAGGAAAGAACACTTCACATTGGTTACCGAGTATTGATGACATGAATGATAAGATTGAGTTTGATTTAAAATACATCACTCCCTCACCAATTACTGTAATTGGTAACGGTGCTGCAGTAGATTTGAAATCTGACGAAGATAGAGCAAAATATGATTACAATTTGTTTAACTACGACATGAAAAATCCCATGTCGAGCTATCTCGTGGCTTTTATAATGGGCGATTTTGATAAAACAACACAGGTTTCAGCAAGCGGAATTCCTATAGAAATGTATTACAAGCCCGAAGATTCTGCAATTGTAAATACCACATATAAACACACAAAAGAAATTTTCGACTTTCTAGAAAATGAAATCGGAGTTCCCTATCCATGGCAGAATTACAAACAAGTTCCCGTGCGTGATTTTCTATATGCGGGAATGGAAAACACAAGCTGCACCATTTTTTCTGAATCGTTTGTCGTGGACGAAATTGGCTTTAATGACAGAGATTACACGAGTGTCAATGCACATGAAATGGCACATCAATGGTTTGGAAATTTAGTCACCGAAACTTCGGGGACACACCATTGGTTACAGGAAGGTTTTGCCACGTATTACGCTTTGCTAGCCGAACGTAAAATTTATGGCGATGATTACTACTATTGGAAATTACTGCAATCTGCAAACAACTTAAAAGAAGTGAGCGACCAGGGGAAAGGGCAATCCCTTTTAGACCCAAAAGCATCTTCGCTTACATTTTATGAAAAAGGCTCGTGGGCATTGCACGGGTTGCGGGAGCGAATTGGGGATGAAGCTTTTAAAAGCACCATCAAACAATACCTCGAGGAATACGCATTCAAAAATGTGGAAACAGAAGATTTTTTAAACATGGTAAAACGCAATACGACCGTGACGATTGATGCTTGGGAGAAGGACTGGTTGCAACAAACTGCCTTTCAAGCCAACCAAGCGTATCAATCCTTGTTGGAGTCAGAATTCATTAAACAGTATTTTGAGCTTTCGTCATTGCGCGCGGTTGATATAGCCGAAAAGAAAATACCATTGACCACTGCGTTGACTTTTAACAACGAGTATTTGGGGCAAGAAGCGGTTTTTCAATTAACGGCCGAACCTGTTGAAAAGGTACTGCCATATTTGAAGAAGGCTTTTGAAAGTGACAATTTGATGACACGGCAAGCGATTGCCATTTCGTATGAAGGTGCAATTCCAGAGGTTCTAAAATCAGATTTTGAATCGCTGCTCGATGATAAAAGCTACATAACGATTGAAGCAGCATTGCTTTTGTTGCGAAATGCATTTCCCAATGAGATGCCGAAATACTTGGACAAAACCAAACATGTTATTGGGTTTCAAGATAAAAACGTTCGGCAAATTTGGTTAGTCCTCGCATTGTTGACCGAAGGCTATCAAAAACAGGACGCAGCAAATTTCGGAAGTGAGTTGAATGGATACACATCAAATAAATACTCATTTGAAATACGAGAAAAGGCGTTTGAATATGTAAATTATTTAGAAATCTTTGATAACGAATCTTTAGCGGCATTAGTAAATGCTAGCACTCACCATTACTGGCGCTTTAGAGACAGCGCTCGCACGTTACTCACCGAAGTTTTAAAAGAGGAAAAATACCGGTCTAAAATTAAAAAGTTATATCTAGAATTTTCAGAAGCAGAAAAGGAATATTTAACTCGCGTGGGTTTTAAGGTTTCTGAAAAGTAACAAGGAATTAAAATTTCCGAAGCATATTTAAGTAATCAAAAATCCCTTTTAAATAAAGTTTAAAAGGGATTTTGAATTGTAGTTAAAGCGTTTAAAACAGCTCTGAAATTTCTGCTTTTAAAAATGCCAATGCTTTTTGTGATGGCGAAACTCCTGCCATGGCGTTGTTTAACAATGTTTCTCTTAGTTTGTCTGCGGAGTCTGTCTTTTCATTCATCGAAGTTTGTCTCACAGTTTGTATGGTTGCATTTTTTGCCGTACGAATAATGTTCCAAGCCTCTGCCGAAACATAAATTTGTTGCGTTAAGTTATGCTCGTATTCTTGCTCAATACCATTTACTAAGTCGTTTTCATAATTTTCAACACTCGTATTTCGTGGTTTGATTCTAACAACAGATTTGTTTAAATCCATTCGTTCTAAAAACAAGGTAATGCGCTCGTATGCCTGTAATCGTAGCGGTAATAATTTTCCTTGCGCCTCTTTATGCAATAAAAATCTTCGACGCCCTTCTTCATTTTCTGTATGCTTTTTAAAGAATAAATAAGCTACAGCGCCAACGATGAGGGCAGTAAGGATTAAAGCGAAATAGGGGAATAATTGTTCGAGTTGTTCCATAGATGTTTTGGTAAAGATTTTGGAGTGTATCAATTTAGAAAATAACGGTAAATAGTTTCGAGTATTGTTTGTTAATAGCGCACTTCTTCATTTTTAATGGCTTTTTTCATAACCTGCTTTTCCTCTTTTACTTTATAACCACCTCCTAGATGTTCGCAACTTTGTAGCGTTTTTGTATCGTCAAATTGAACTTTCACTTTATTGTATTTAAATACTTGAGAGAGGTCGTTTATCATATTTTTATCACCTGTAGCCATTTCAACATCGTCCATGGTAAATTGACAAGGGTGCTCATAACCTGCAGCGTGGGTCATCTCTAATAATTCTTTTCTGAAATTTTTAAAATAATAATGCGCTCTTACCGATTTAACATCCACATTGATACCCATTTGTTTCCATTTGTTCTGAGTGGCAACACCACTTGGGCATTCGTTAGTGTGGCAAAGTTTGGCTTGAATACAGCCAATGGATAACATAGCCTCACGAGCTACATTGATACAGTCAACGCCCATAGCGAATGCCATTACAGCTTTTGCCGGGAATCCTAATTTACCACTACCTATAAAAACAATTTTATCTGAAAGGTTATGCTTTTTAAAGATTTGATAAATAGCACTAAAACCATAAATCCAAGGCAGTGCAACATGGTCTGCAAAACTGGGTGGTGCTGCACCGGTTCCTCCTTCACCACCGTCCACGGTAATAAAGTCTGGACCTTTTCCGGTTTCAGCCATTTTTGAAGCTAGTTTTTCCCAATCGTCTAATTTACCAATGGCAGCTTTGATGCCTACGGGTAAACCAGTACTTTCTGCAATACTTTCAACAAAATCTATTAGCCCATCTGTTCCTTTAAATGCAGAGTGTGATGGAGGAGATAGTACATCTTTACCTACTTCTACGTGTCTAATATCTGCAATTTCTTGAGTTATTTTTTTTCCTGGAAGTACGCCTCCCTTTCCTGGTTTTGCTCCTTGTGATAATTTTACTTCAATGGCGCGTACTTGGGGATTATCTTCCGTAAGTTTTTTAATTTTTTCAAGTGAAAAGTTACCTTCATTATCTCTCACTCCAAAGTAGCCTGTACCAAAATGAAAAATGACATCCCCCCCCTTTTTATGATACGGAGACAAACCACCTTCGCCTGTATTGTGATACGCATGCGATAATTTACAGCCTATGTTCAATGACTCAACCGCTCGGGCCGAAAGCGAACCAAAACTCATCGCAGATACATTAATGACCGATGCAGGTCTAAAAGGTCTGCGTCTTCCGTGAGCGATTCCCATTACTTTTGCACAGGCTAAGAAATACGGGTCTTTTGCATTGGGATGTTTATCTTCTACTTTGAAAGGCATCATTGCGTTCTTGACAAAAATATAGTTAGGTTCATAAATATCTCTATCGGTACCAAAGCCTTCGTAATTGTTTTCATTTTTTGCAGAGGCATAAATCCAACCTCTCTCAATACGATTAAAGGGTAATTCCTCTCTGTTGTTAGCGACTATGTATTGCCGCAACTCAGGCCCTATACTTTCCAACATATACCTAAAGTGCCCTACCACTGGAAAATTATGTAGAATGGTGTGTTTTTTCTGAAATATATCATACAATGCAACAACGATTACAATAGCAATAATCCAACCCCACCAAGGGATATTTCCAATAAAATTTAAAATCTCGTTCATGTTTCTGTTTGCTTATTTATCTTTTACTAAATTCTATTTTTCATTTAAAAAATCAATTGCCAATTGTGATAGAGCTTTAACACCAAGTAGCATTCCCGCATCGTCAATTTGAAAATCTGCCGTGTGGTGAGGATACGGATTTGTATTCCCCGGCGTCATTCCGCCAAGGAAAAAATACACTCCCGGAATTTGCTCTTGAAAATAGCTAAAATCCTCGCCTCCGGTAATCGCTTTCATATCTTTCACATTTTCTGCTCCGGCAACTTCTTTTAAAGTTTCGATTGCTTTTACTGTGAGCGCTGGGTCATTGTAGGTTACAATAGTATTGTTTTGCCATTCAATAGTAGCTTTTCCGCCGTATGCTTTTGCGATGTCGGCTGCCATTTCGGTCATGCGTTTGATGATCAGGTCTCGCATCTCTGGGTCGAGTGTGCGCACCGTACCAATCAATTCGGCACTTTCGGGGATGACATTAAAACGTGTTCCGCTCGTAATTTTTCCAACAGTAATAACCGCAGGAGCATTGATTAAATTGGATTCTCGGGAAATAATGGTTTGAAAACCATCAATAATTTTTGCCGAAATCAAAATAGGATCCACACCACTCCAAGGAGCCGAACCGTGCGAACCTTTACCTTCAACATTGACCACAAAACGTTCCACAGCTGCCATGATTCCTTCGGGTTTCAGCTTGATGGTGCCTACGGGAGTTCCGCTATTAATGTGCAATCCGTAAATTGCGTCAACATCTGGATTTTTAAGAACGCCTTCTTTTACCATTAATTTTGCACCGCCTTCTTCTCCCGGTGGTGGACCTTCTTCAGCAGGTTGGAATATGAATTTTATAGTACCATTAATTTTGTCTTTGTGTTTGCTCATTACTTCGGCAACGCCCATTAATATTGCAATGTGAGTGTCGTGACCGCAGGCGTGCATTACGCCGGTTTCGGTGCCGAGGAAGGTTTCTCTTACGTTACTTTTAAATGATAAATCGTTTCTTTCAGTAACGGGTAATCCATCGATATCTGCTCTAAGGGCAACGACTTTACCGGGTTTGTTACCTTTCAGCAATCCCACTACGCCCGTTTTTGCAATGCCTGTTTGGACTTCCATTCCCAGGGATTTTAAATGCTCTTCGATTTTCTTTGCGGTTTTGAATTCGCGGTTGGAGAGTTCTGGATTTTCGTGAAAATAGTGCCGCCAATCTATGACTTGCGATTCTATATTTTCAATGTCTTTTAAAATGGATTTGTCTAGTTGGGCATTAGCGGTAAAGACTATCAATGCAACTAATAAGAAAGTATATATTTTTTTCATAGTTTCAATTTAACTCATTTTGGATATTATTAAGCATTACTTCGGAAATATAACGCATTGTAAATTAGAGAAATGAATGAATAATTTTGCTGGATTGTCTCCGTTTTAATACAAAACATAAGTTCAATCAAGGCTAAAGATATTCAAATATTATCATTTCAGAAGTGAAAAAAGTTTGTTTATAATTTCTGAAAATAGCTTCGGAAATTTTAATCGAATTTGAGTATTTTCGAAGTAGTAAAAATCTGCTATATTTCGAAACTCCTTTAAATTTCCGAAGTATTAAAAATCAAACATTTGCAAGAATATTTAGACCAACTCAATGAGGCACAATTAGCGCCTACAATTCAAAAGGACGGTGCTATGATTGTCATAGCTGGCGCGGGCTCGGGCAAAACCAGAGTGCTCACGTATCGCATTGCTTTTTTAATGTCCAAGGGCGTCGACCCGTTTAGCATTCTCGCACTTACGTTTACGAACAAAGCGGCACGCGAAATGAAAAAACGTATTGTCGAAATCGTAGGAGCAAGTGAGGCGAAAAATCTTTGGATGGGGACCTTCCACAGTATTTTTGCGAAGATTTTACGTTTTGAAGGACACCAATTGGGATACCCTTCAAACTTCACTATTTATGATACGCAGGATTCGCAAAGTGTGATTCGCGCGGTGATAAAAGAAATGAATCTTGATAAAGACGTGTACAAATACAAACAGGTGTATTCGCGTATTTCGAGTTATAAAAATAGTTTGATTACGGTAAAGGCGTATTTCAATAATCCCGAATTAATGGAAGCAGATGCTATGGCAAAAATGCCGCGTTTGGGAGAAATCTATAAAAGCTATTGCGACAAATGCTTTAAGGCAGGAGCGATGGATTTTGATGATTTATTGCTGAAAACAAACGAACTTTTAACGCGATTTCCAGCAACACTTGCTAAGTACCAAAACAGGTTTAGGTACATCCTCGTGGATGAGTACCAAGATACAAATCACAGTCAATATTTGATTGTAAAAGCGTTGAGTGACAAGTTTCAAAATATATGTGTGGTTGGTGATGACGCCCAGAGTATATATGCTTTTAGAGGCGCGAATATTAACAACATTCTCAATTTTCAAAAGGACTACGACGATGTAAAAACCTATCGTCTAGAACAGAATTACCGCTCTACAAAAAACATTGTAAACGCTGCAAACAGCATTATTGAAAAAAACAAAACAAGATTGGATAAAGTAGTCTGGACTGCGAATGATGAAGGCGCGCCTATCATGATCAATCGCACGATGACGGATGGTGACGAAGGCCGATTTGTAGCGAGCAATATTTTTGAAACGCAAATGAACGAGCAGCGCAAAAATGGCGACTTTGCTATTTTGTACCGCACCAACGCGCAATCAAGGGCGATGGAAGATGCGCTTCGGAAACGTGACATCCCTTATAGAATCTATGGCGGATTGAGTTTCTACCAACGGAAAGAAATAAAGGATGTGCTTTCATATTTACGATTGATTTTAAATCCGAAAGACGAAGAAGCACTCAAACGTGTTATCAATTATCCCGCTCGTGGAATAGGCCAAACAACAATTGAACGGTTGACCGTCGCGGCAAATCATTACAAACGCTCTATGTTTGAAGTGATGAAAGTGCTGGATAAACTTGAGTTAAACATCAATAGCGGAACAAAGAATAAACTAAAGAACTTTGTTACGATGATTGAGAGTTTTCAAGTGGTCAATCAAACTATGAATGCGTTTGAAATCGCTGAACACGTTGCCAAAAAAACAGGCTTGTTGACCGAACTTAAAAAAGACGGAACGCCTGAAGGTATTGCTCGTATTGAAAACATCGAGGAATTATTAAACGGTATGCGCGATTTTACCGAAGAACAAAAAGAACTCGCCGACGCAACGGGAAGCCTCGCCGAATTTATGGAAGATGTAGCGCTTGCAACAGACCTTGATAATGATAAAGGAGATGATGACAGGGTTGCTTTGATGACGGTACATTTGGCAAAAGGATTAGAATTTCCATACGTGTATATTGTAGGAATGGAGGAGGAGTTATTCCCAAGTGGAATGAGCATGAACACCAGAGCCGAACTAGAAGAAGAACGCCGGCTGTTTTATGTGGCATTAACGCGAGCAGAAAAGCAAGCCTATTTAACGTACACACAATCAAGATATCGTTGGGGTAAATTAATCGATGCAGAACCCAGTCGTTTTATTGATGAAATTTCAGAAGAATACAAACAATATTTAACACCCATTACCGAACATCGCTACAAGCCACTTTTAGATGCCGATATTTTTGATGAGGTGGATAAAAGTAAATTGCGATTGAGTAAACCCGTTACTGGAAAGGCTCCTTCGGGACCGTCGCAAGATCAATTGCGTAAATTGCGAAGATTAAAACCTGTAACGAGTAATGCCGATAAAAACTTTGATCCTGCTGCCGCAAATTTAAAAGAGGGAACGTTTGTAGAACATGTGCGTTTTGGTAAAGGCCGTATCAATAAAATTGAAGGCGTAGGCGCAGACACAAAAGCTGAAATCAATTTTGAAAACGGCGGACTCAAAAAATTACTACTTCGTTTTGCGAAACTGAATGTTTTGGATTAGCGTTTATTGAATGGCTAAATGAGCATGAATAAAAGCCGTTAATTTTGCTTCAACATCTTCAAATTGAGTGGGATTCCAATTACCGTGACCGCCATCATAAACGGTATATTGATGTGTAATTTCATTTGTTTCCAAAGCTGTATTTAGCGTTTCACCGTTAGTGAGAGGTACCAATTCATCTTGATTTCCGTAGAACATTATTGTAGGACTCGTATTCGCACTTACTTGCAAGGCTGGACTCAATGCTACAGCAAAATCAGTATTTGGGGGGTATTGAGATTCGTCCACAAAAATCCCGAGAGCCAAGTTGAAATTAGGGTCATTTGCATAAAATGGGTCTGTAAAGTCACAAGGTCCCACGATGTCCGCCACAAATTTAACTTGGTCATCGGTGTCATAAACAGAGTCATATTGCAATGAAATATGTGCTCCGGCGCTCAAACCAATCAAGCCGAATTCTGGTAAAATCTGTAACGTTTCTCTTTCATTTGTCAATTTATTAATCACGGCATCAACATCTAAAAATTGATTAGGGAATGCTGGAGTTGAAGGAATCACGGCAAGGCGATAATTCATGTTTACGATGGCGTGATTGGGGTTATTCTGTTGGATGAGAGAGATAAATTCATTAATATCTGCTTTATCACCTTCAACCCAACCTCCTCCGTGTACAAGGATAATTACTTTGGTTTTATCGATGGATCTATTGGCGGGAAGGTACACGTCGTAGACTTGTTGGCCATCATTTCCGTAGGAAACATTTTGCTGAATAGAAGCTTCAAGTGGACCAGTTTCTTCAACGATTTGAGGAGTTTCATCGTCGTTACAACTTATAAATGTTGTGAGAATAAATAAAGGCAGAAAATATAAAATGCTTTTCATTGTCAAAGTTTTTAGGATAACGTAAAAAAACAGATTTTATGTTAATGATTTGCAATAGTGTTGGGTGGCATTAAAAGTATATTTATTTTAGTAGTGCGGAGTGTTAAGATTTTTAATGACTTCGGAAATTTTAAAAAGATTACAAAATGATAAAAGAAGGCACAAAGGTAACTTGGAAATGGGGTAATGGCACTGCCAGCGGAAAAGTAAAAAGTACCTTTACAAAAACGGTAACAAGAACAATAGACGGCACCGAAGTAACCCGAAATGGTGAAGAAGGAAATAAAGCATTATACATTGAAGTGGAAGATGGCAACAACGTCTTAAAGTTGGAATCTGAAGTGGAACGTGCTTAACCAATTAATACTATCAATTATGGCAGAACTCATTAAAATATATGAAGATAACCCTAATCCTAAAGAGATAAAAAGGGTAGTGAAGGTACTTCGCAATGGCGGATTGATAATCTATCCTAGTGATACAGTCTATGCTTTGGGATGCGATATCACTAACAAAAGCGCAATGGAAAAGATTGCGCGGATAAAGGGGGTTAAATTGGAAAAAGCCAATTTTGCATTCGTCTGTGAAGATTTGAGCAATCTAAGTGATTATGTAAAGCAAATTGATGGGGCAACTTTTAAGTTGTTAAAACGAGCATTGCCAGGGCCCTATACGTTTATACTAGAAGCAAATAATAATTTACCATCTACTTTTAAGAAAAAGAAAGAAGTAGGAATCCGAGTGCCAGATCATAATACCGTCCGTGCTATATTGAGCGAGTTGGGTAATCCTATCCTCACAACATCTATCAAAGATGAGGATGAAGTACTCGAATACACAACAGACCCCGAATTAATTTTTGAAAAATGGGAAAAGATTGTCGATATAGTTATCGATGGCGGTTATGGGGGTAATATTGCTTCTACAGTAATCGACTTGACAAGTGGAGAGCCGGTACTTATTAGAGAGGGTAAAGGTAGTTTGGAGGTATAATTATATTGTTTTTCTGAAATTTCAATCAAAGAAAATTTCCGTAGTCAAATCATTGGTTACGATTTCAGACTTGTATTTATTATCCAAAACTCCATATGTGCTAATAAAAGTGAGATGTACAGCTTTTTTAGTATTTGTAACGGTTTTCAATCCCTGCAATTTTGTACGTAGTTTTTTTGCATAATCTATATTGATGGTAAATTCATCTGCGTAGAATTTCATTTCGCAAATATTGATAATATCATCTTTTCTGTCTATCAAAAGGTCAATTTGAAATCCTTTTCCGAAGCGATCATCCTTTACGTGCAAAAAGCTATTCACATTAGTTTCGACTGCTGAAATTCCCAAGGCATTTTTAATATTTTCCACATGTTTCATGCATAGAGATTCAAAGGCATAACCCACCCAAATTTTATATGCTTGACTTTCACTAATTCGCATCCAGCTATTTTGCCCACTCACACTTTTGCCGTCCATAAATTTTAAATAGAACAGCGAATATTCATCTGTTAATCTAAATAGTGTTTGCTTCTTTTTATTTTCTAATGGCTCATAAGTAGTAATAAAACCAGAGCTTTCCAATTCTTTTAAAACTTTTGAGAACCAACCGCCGTCAGTCATGTTTGTAGCACTTAAAATTTCTTGTCTGTCAAGACCTTTTGCTTTGCTGGCGAGTGCTTTTATAATTTGAATGTGCTTGCTGGAATTATCAAAAAGTGCCGCATACAGTTGGTCAAACTCATTACGAAGTACGCCATCTTTTGAAAAGCACAATTCTTGAATATTCTGTGCTGTGCTTTTTCCTTTTTCCACATTGTTGAGGTAATGAGGAATCCCGCCAATGGCGAGATAAAGTTGTATAATTTGATAATCTGTTAGTGTTATTTTCTTCGCCGTTAAAAACTGTTTTGTTTCTTGAAGTGTAAATGGCATTAGTGTAATGAGCTTGGTAATTCTATTGTGTAAACCTCCTTTGGCGTTGACTACATTATCGAGCATCCACGATGCGGCAGAACCGCAGACAACCACTACAATATTTTGTTGCGACGCCCAATTATTCCACCAATGTGCGAGCGCCTCTGTAAATCCCGAACGTCTTGTGGCTATCCACGGTAACTCATCAAAAAAGACAACGGGTTTCTTTTTAAATTTTGAATTTTTTATCGCCTGACTCAAAGAATGAAATGCTGCCAACCAACCGTCAGGCTTTTGTAATGGTGGTTCGGTTTCAAAATATTGATTCATTTGAAACGTGAAATTTAAAAGTTGGGTGTTGAGGTCGGCATCTTTAATTCCGGTCATCTCAAAAATCTTCGCATCCTTATAAATTTCCCTAATTAAAAAAGTTTTCCCCACACGTCTTCTGCCAATCATTGCTAAAAAATGTGCCTCATTATCTTTCAATAATGCTTGCATATTGCGGGTTTCGGGAATTCTACCAATTATCTTCATTGTTCTTATATCTCGCGGAATAGGGTAAATATAATAACTTTCCGCGAATTATAAATTTATATCTCGCGGAAAGTGTATTTTAAAAATAGATTCCGCAGCATATAAAAGATTAATTATAGAAGAATGTGCAAAATATTACTCAAACTTATTTACTCCCGAAGCCAGCTTTGCTTTTTTGACTTTTATCTTTTTCAATATCCAGTCAGGGTATTCGCTAGGGTCTTCAGCGTTATAGGTATGCAATTTTTGTTCTGGATTGGGGAGTAGGAGTTCGTTCTGTTTTTTACCTAAAATCAATCCCGCAGTCTGGACGCCACTATAACTAGCGCCAGCTACGCCATGTGCGGCGATACTTGCTCCACAGAGGTATAAATTTTCTATCTCACTTTTTGGTTTAAAAGCAAATGGCCCGATGTGCTTGAGTGTTTTTTCAGTTCCGTAAACGCTACCTTTTGTTGAATTTACATAATATTCATTGGTAATGGGTGTGCCCAGATCTTTATGAACAATATGTTCACGCACATTCGGGATTGCCTTTTCCAAAGTTTTTATCATTTTCTCGGTGATGCGCGCTTTAAAATCTAAATATTCGTCAGAACGGTCGAGGTCCTCATTTTCATACTTTTTAAACGACTCATAATTTATAAATGTAATCGCTTCAATCGTGTGGTAACGCCCATCAAAACTAGGTGGATCCTTTAACGTTGTGCAGCTAATAAACATGCCGGTAAACGTTTCATCGCTCAAAATATCTGCCTCTTGATTTCTTCGGAAATTTGCATTCATGTCACCTTCTTCAAGCATCCAAATATTTCCAGAATCTAAACCTGCAGCGCGAACATCCATATCAACCGTTAAAAAAAGCATTAATGATGTACAGGAATATTTCGCTTTGCCTAATTTTTTAGTAAGCTTTTTACTCAAATTTTCTTTACCTATCAATTGATTATACGTAATCCCAGGATCGGCATTAGAGATAATATTTTTTGCAAATAGTTGAGTTCCGTCTTCAAGTTCTACTCCTGTAGCGTGTTTTTGTTTATCTCCTTTAATAAGAATTCGTTTTACGCCTGTGCTTGTTTTTACAGTACTTCCATAACCTTTTATAGCTTTTGTCATTGCTTTGATAATAGCGCCACCGCCACCCATGGGGTAGTAGCCGCCTTTCAAATAATGATTCATTAAAGCTGCGTGTAGTACAAAACTAGCGCGGTCAGGTTCTACACCATGATCTCCATATTGAATATTCAAAAAATCTTTGAGCAAAGGGTCTTTAATGTGCCAGTCGATTACACGTTGTAATGTAAATAGCCCGTATTTCCCCATGTCTTTGGTTCGAAATGGAATTGTAACTTTATCCCAAAAAGTCTTTACTTCAGGAATTAGGCTCAATTGATAGCTTACTCTTTTTACTAAATCTAAGTATTTTTTAATCCCTTTTTTCTCGTGAGGAAAGCGTTCTTGTAATCGCTCGATAAGTTCTTCATGCGTTGACGGATAATCAAAACGCTCATCACCAATCCAGCAATGTTCGTAAGCATTTGGATTCATTTGGAAAAATGTGAGTTCACCGCCAATGCCCAATCCCTCGTATAATTCACTGGTGGAATTTCCTTCTCCTTCATTTCCGCAGAGACCTACATAATGCACCCCTGGAGTAAAACGGTGACCATTGAGATAAAAACTATGGCACCATCCACCTGGTACATCGTGTTGTTCTAAAACCAAAACTTTTTGCCCCTCTCTAGCTAAGCAAATCGCTGCTGCAAGTCCCCCAGCGCCCGAACCTATAATGATAGTATCGTATTTTTCGGTTTTGAAATCGTCTTTCATTCAGCAGTGTTTTAGTCAGTTGTCTTATTATATGAGGATTATCAAAGTTACTTTTATTTTATTGAAAAAAAAGTTTCAATTATTTCAAATTTCCGAAGTGGGAAATAAAAAAATCCCATCAACCAAGGCTGATGGGATTTTTACTATTATTTAAAAATGATTATTCTTCTGAAAGATTTTTCATTTCATCTTCAATCATTTCATAGAATTGGTCGATTTTAGGTAAAATTAAAATCTTAGTTCTACGGTTTGTTGAACGATTTTCTGGAGTAGTGTTAGGCACTAATGGAATGTATTCACTACGTCCTGCTGCGATTAACTGCGAAGGTTTAACACCTAAAGTTTGTAGTTCGCGTACAATTGCTGTAGCGCGTTTTACACTTAAATCCCAGTTGTCTAGAAGTGTACCGTTACCGCTATAAGGCACGTTGTCTGTATGACCTTCTACCATTGCTTCAAAATTAGGTTTACCGTTGATTACTTTAGCAACTTTACCTAAAATTTCGCTAGCACGAGCAGAGATTTGATAGCTTCCGCTTTTGAAAAGTACTTTATCGCTTAAAGATATAAATACAACGCTCTTTTCAACATTGATTTCAATATCCTCATCATTCATACCAACTTCTTTCTTCAAGCTAGTTACAAGCGCTAAAGTCATACTATCTTTTTTAGTAAGTGCATCTTGTAAACGTGAAATTTTAAGGTCTTTTTCTTTTAAACTTTCTAAAGACTTTTCAAGATTTTTAGCTCCTTGAGTAGTCAAAGCAGTCATGTCACCAGACGTCTGGATTAAATCTTGATTTGTTTTACGAAGTTCGGCAAGACGCTCTTCAAGAGATTTTACTCTAGCATTTGCAGCAGCTCTATCACTCTCGCAAGAGTTTAATTTTACAGTCGCAGTATTTAATAGATCTTGCGTGCTTTTTTGTTTTGCCTCAAGCTCCTTATATTTTTTTGAAGATACACACGATCCTAATACGAGTGTGCTACAAAGCATTAATAACATTATTTTTTTCATAAGTCGTAGTTGTTTGATTTGTTAAAATTCGATACCAAATGTATACAAAGGACGACAGATATGATGAAGTTTAACAAAAGATTAGAAATTTATTTTAACATTTTAAATTTCTTTCTGTTTTTAAGGTAGTATTGACCTACAATATGTTTGTTATTAGGATATTGCATTTTTGATTTCCATTTTTTTCGCTTCGGAAGAAATGCTGAAATGTGACTATAAAATGAAATATGAGCTTTGAAAATAGCACTAAAATGAGCCAATTTTCCCTCAAGTAAAAATTTGATTGCCGCGATACCATCCAACACCATTCTACTCAATAAAATACGATACACTTTTGCGCCTTCCACATTTTTGAACAACACTAATAAAGAATTCCTGAAATTATAAAAAGTCTTTTTAGGATTGCTCGAAGAAAGCGTTGCACCCCCCAAATGAAACACTGTGGAATTCCCGAAAAATTTGATAACTCCTCCTTGACTTTGCAAACGCCAGCAAAGATCAATTTCTTCTTGATGCGCAAACAAGTCTTCGTCAAAACCTTCAGCTTTAATGAAAGCTTCTCTTTTTATAAACAAACACGCGCCGGTTGCCCAAAATATTTTAGTGGTGTCGTTGTATTGACCCTCATCTTTTTCGACGGTTTCAAAAATACGCCCACGACAATAGGGATAGCCCAAATTGTCAATAAATCCACCAGCCGCGCCGGCATATTCAAAATACGCTTTGTTTTTGTAATCTAATATTTTAGGTTGCGCCGCAACTAGAATTTCATCATTTTCAAATGCCGAAATTATAGGTGATAACCAATTCGCTGTCACTTCAACATCACTATTTAGAAGTACAAAAATATCTTCGGTTAAGGTTGCGAGTGCATCATTATAGCCTTTTGCATATCCACCATTTTCATGGTTTCTAATAATTTGTACGCTAGGGAACATTTCCGAAGTAAACGCAATACTAGTATCCGTCGAGGCATTATCTGCTACATAAATTGTGGCTTCTTTTGAAAAACGAATCACCGACGGCAAAAACTGTTCGAGGAGCTTTTGCCCATTCCAATTCAATATGACGACGGCGGTTTTCACAGTTGCAAAGTACTAAGATTGATTGGAATTATAGGGCGGCAATGCTTCCAAAAACGAGTAGCGCTCATTTTCAAAATCCATATTGCAATAGTAATGTTCCAGCCCGTTTGTGACCATTAAATATTGCGCTTTCAAAACATGATTATACCGAGCAATCTGGTCAAAAGTTTCTTGAGAGATTTTAATTTTTGGAGCCTTACATTCCACGATTAAATGAATACTCCCATCGCTGTTGAAGATAACAATATCGTAGCGTTTGGTGGTGTCGTGCAATTTAATTTGCTTCTCAACATTGATTAGGGATAATGGATAATTTAATTCATTAATGAGAAAATGCACACAATGTTGACGTACCCATTCTTCAGGCGTAAGCACCATGAATTTTTTTCGGACCGAATCAAAAATCAAGGTTTTCGCTTCTTGCTTTTTAAACCGAAATGAATACTGTTTAAAGTGTAATTGTTGCATTGACGTAAAAGTAGGGAAAATCGAGAATTCATTAATTGTTTTTGATATTTGTCTTGTGTTCTTTTTCTGAAATTTGCAAAAAGATACACCTTTAAGTTTTGAAGCTATCCTCGATTATTTTAATATTTTTACAACTTCATATTTCCGAAGTCACTTCAACCCGTTTTAAATTTTATGTCACTCCAAATTGCAAAAGAAATAGTCACTAACATTAAAAATGGTGATATTAAGCCCATTTATTTTTTGATGGGGGAAGAGGCTTATTATATAGATGCAATTAGTGATTATATTGAAAAAACTGTCCTTTCTGAAGAAGAAAAAGGCTTCAATCAAATGGTTTTGTATGGAAGAGATGTCACCATCGATGATATTGTGGGAAATGCAAAACGTTATCCAATGATGGCGGAACTTCAAGTGGTCATTGTCAAAGAAGCACAAGATTTATCACGCACGATTGAAAATTTGGTGAGTTATGTTGAAAATCCACAGCCTACCACTGTACTGGTGCTTTGCTACAAATATAAAAAGCTGGATGCCCGAAAGAAACTGTCAAAAGCTGTGAAAAAATCGGGTGTATTATTTGAAAGTAAAAAACTATACGATAATCAGATTCCAGATTGGATAAAGCGAACTTTAGCGAGTAAGGGATACACGATTTCTCCAAAAGCAGCCCAAATGCTCACAGAGTTTTTAGGAACAGATTTGGGGAAAATAAATAACGAACTCGAAAAACTTCAACTCATATTAAAACCAGGTGAGCAAATTACCCCTCAAGTAATTGAAGAGAATATAGGGATAAGTAAAGATTTCAATAATTTTGAATTGCAAAATGCAATAGGGGAGCGCGATATCAAAAAAGCATTTTCTATCATTCAATATTTTGCTCAAAATCCAAAAAACAATCCCATTGTAATGACTGTTTCATTACTATATGGATTTTTTGTAAAGGTTTTAAAATATCATTCTTTAACTAATAAAGCGAGTGCTGCTAAGGAGTTGGGTGTAAATCCATACTTTTTAAAAGACTACGAAAAAGCAGCACGAAATTATCCTATGAAAAAAGTGAGTGGTATTATCGCAACTATTAGAGAAGTTGATATGAAAAGTAAAGGCGTGGGCGCCGCAAATATGTCGCAAGGCGATTTGCTGAAAGAATTGCTTGTTAAGATTTTTGAGTAGCAATAGAAATAAACTGTAATAGAATAGAATGGAAAATATTAAAATTTACATCGATTATATTGCTAAAATAACCGAAGCAATTGGAGTTCTTACCATTTTTTTAGGGTCTATCTATTCAATAATAAAGTTTGCTATTTTCCTCAAAAGTAAAAACCCCGTCACTTATATTGAGCTTCGCCAAGCTGTAGGAAAATCGATTCTTTTAGGATTGGAAATATTAATAGCAGCTGATATTATGGCAACGGTCGTTACTGAGCCAACTTTAAAATCTGTAGCTATTTTAGGCTTGATAGTTATTATTAGAACCTTTTTAAGTTTATCACTGCAGGTAGAACTTGAAGGAAAATTTCCTTGGCAAAGAAAAAATGAAATCGGAGAATAGCTAAACATAAAATGTCCTCTTGGTATTGATTTTATGAATCAAAGCAAGAGGACATTTTTTCTATTAAATCTACTTCTTGTCTACACTGTGTCTTCCTGGTCCTAAAAGTGCGATAGAAACAAACGCAAATAAATACAATAATGCTTTTTCTTTTGTGGCAAGGGCATCAGCGCCATGTACTATAAACGCTGCCACTCCCATCGCAATAATTACTGGAATGGATGCAATTCTAGTTCTATATCCAATAATGACTAACAGCGGGCAAATTACCTCTGCAATGACGATTAGAATAAAGGATGGCGTACTTCCAATGCCTATAGGGTCGCCAAATTCCATATTTCCTTGTACGAGTTTCATTAATTTGGGGATGCCGTGGGTAAGCATCATCGCGCTAAAAGAAAGTCTTAAAAATAGTAATCCAATGTGGTAGGTTGATGTCATGGGGAATTTTTTTTATAATTATATTGATTTTAGTTACTTCGGAAATTTCAGCTCTTGAAAATTTCTCCTATGTTTTAAAAGTAGGGAAACAAATCAAAAATATAATTATCATAACAATTAATTTACGTTTTCTTAAAATTTCCGAAGAAAATAGACCTCTTTTTCTTGAAATTCTTCACGATTCGATAAAGTTAAGGTAAACAAATCTACAGTACCTATTTATAGTTTTGTGCCTTAATCAAATTAAAAAAAATGAAGAGAATTACTTTGTTAGCATTCGTTCTTTTGGGTGCTATTTCACAAGCGCAAGTTACCACGGTAGCCGCAACAAGTTTTGAAGAACCGGCCGTAAATGCGGGCATGTATACAGATACTGGCGATGCATCGGTTTCACATCCATTGGTAAATAACACGAACGAACCACTAGTTAATTTTGTGGGCACAACCGAAATAGGTTTTAATGCCAACTATGTACCTTATGATACACCAGACGTGGGATTGACAGAAGGTGATTTTGTGGGTGTTACAGATTTTACTTCAAATGTAGGTGCATACACAGATGGTGCAAACGGCTATCAATTATCTGACACTGACGGAACAATGGTTCTTGAATTTGACGCAGTGGATTTTTCTGGTTTTATAAATACGACCGTAAAAATTGATTACCACATTAACGATACAGGATATGAAGGTGATGGTACAGTAAACGAAAGTGGAAGTGACCGAGTAAGAATATATGTGCGTGATTTGACAAACGCCACCGAAATCGATATCCTCAACACAACAGGAAGTGATATCAACGATTTAATGATTGAAAACTCTTGGATTACCGGATTGGCTGCCGTACCTGCTAATACAATGGCGCAACTGGTTGTCGAGGTGAGATTTAACTCGGCTGCTGAAACGTTAACAATAGACAATATTTTATTTGAAGGAGAAGCATCAGTTGTGCTCCCACAATTAGAAATTACCGAAATATTTTCAGGTCAAGAAGGAGCAGATTTAACTGCAGATTGGTTTGAAATCAAGAACATAGGAACTACTGCTTATGTTGCAGCAACCGATGGAGATTTATTTTATGATGATGAGTCTGCTGATCCAACAACAGCAGATGTTATCCAAGGAATAACTGAAATCCAACCGGGAGAAACTGCAATCGTTTTAGTAACAGGAGACACAGCAGAAATTACCACATTTACAAACGTTTGGAGCCAAGTGATAGACTTTACTGGAGTTCAAGTAGGAAATACAGACGGTGCAGGACTTGGCGGTGGTGGAGATACGGTTGTTTTGTGGATGGGAGACCCAACAGCTACAATGCCTATTGCAACAGGAACCTATCCAGATACAGCAGCAAACGATGGACAGTCGTACGATGTTGAATTAGCCGCTTTTAGTGTAGTAGGAAATGCAAATGGAGCGGTTCAGACCGTAGATTTTGGTGGAGACAACGGAGATGTGCCAAATATAGGTTCTCCGGGGAACGGTTTGCCGATTGCACAAACTCCACAATTGGAAATTACCGAGATATTTTCAGGACAAGCAGGAGCAGATTTAACTGCAGATTGGTTTGAAATCAAAAACACAGGAACTATTGCTTATGTTGCAGCAACCGATGGAGATTTATTTTATGATGATGAGTCTGCTGATCCAACAACAGCAGATGTTATCCAAGGAATAACCGAAATCCAACCGGGAGCAACAGCAATCGTTTTAGTAACAGCAGATACTGCGGACATTACTACATTTACAAATGTTTGGAGTCAAGTGATAGACTTAACAGGAGTTCAAGTAGGAAATACAGATGGAGCAGGACTTGGCGGTGGCGGAGATACCGTTGTTTTATGGTTGGGTGACCCGGCTACAACAATGCCTATTGCTACTAGGGCATATCCAGATACAACTGCAAATGATGGACAATCGTACGATGTTGAATTAGCTGCTTTTAGTGTGGTAGGAAATGCAAATGGAGCGGTTCAAACCGTGGATTTTGGTGGGGCAAACGGAGATGTGCCAAATATAGGTTCTCCGGGGAACGGTTTGCCAGCAACTGCTTCAGCAATTATTAATTTTGATCAATCATTTATTTCAGTTTCTGAAGATGCAACTCAAGCCACGGTAACCTTAACTATAACTGAAGCTCCAACAGCAAATGCAATTGTTGATGTAGCACTTGTTCCTGGCGGAACCGCTGTTTCAGGGACAGATTTTACATTCACAACAATACAATCAATTACATTTCCGGCAGGTAGTGCAGCAGATCAATCATTCACAATTCCATTAATAAATAACACAAATGATAATGCAGATGTGTTTTTTGTTTTAGGTTTAGGAAACGCAACAAATGCAACGACTGGAAATACAGATTTATTTTCAGTATATATTCTTGACGATGATACCATTGTTCCAGCTGGAGACAACACACCGCTTGACGCAAACTTTTTAACAAGCTACACAGTTGATGAAAACGGTATAGCAGAAATTGTTGCTTATGACCCAATCAATCAACAACTTTTTGTCGTGAATAATACAGTTATTAATATTTTGGACTTTAACGACCCATCAAACATTACAGAACTTGATATTGCTGATATTACACCAGTTGGAGCTTCAGCACAAAGTGTTGCTGTTAATGGTAATTTAGTCGCTATCGCAATTGCAAATAATGATGAAACAGGAAATGGGTTTGTAGCATTTAGCGATACTTTAGGTAATGAAACACCTGTTATTGTTGAAGTAGGAGTGTTGCCAGATATGTTGACTTTCACTCCAGACGGAACAAAATTACTGGTTGCAAACGAAGGACAGCCTAATGGCGATTATACCATCGACCCAGAAGGAACAATATCGATAATCGATGTTACGGGTGGTCTTAGCGCTATTGACCAAAGTGATGTAACTAGTATAAACTTCAACGCTTATGATGGTCAAGAAGCGACATTGAACGCTAACGGAATTAGAGTGTACGGCCCCAATGCAAATGCTTCACAGGATTTTGAGCCAGAGTATATTGCAATTTCAGATGACTCTGCAACAGCTTACGTATCGCTTCAAGAAAATAATGCCTATGCAATTATAGATATTGCAACGGCTACGGTGACAGATGTGAAAAGCTTTGGTTTAAAAGACCATTCGCTTCCGCAGAATTCATTGGATACAAGTGACGAAACCGATTTTATCTTCAACGCTTCATGGCCAATAAAAGGAATGTACATGCCAGATGCCATTGCATTTTATAGCGTGGGTGGTGTGGATTATATCGTAACAGCAAACGAAGGTGATGCTAGAGAATACAGCACGTTTGAAGAAGAAGTTAATATTTCAGATTTAAATTTAGACCCATCTGTTTTCAGTGCTACGGAAATTTTATCCCTCGACAGCAATTTAGGCGCAATAAACTTTACATCTGCATCTGGGGATAGTGATGGAGATGGTCTATACGAAGAGCTACATGTATTCGGTGGACGTTCATTTTCAATTTTTGAAGCTGCAACAGGTACATTGGTCTATGATAGCGGAAATGATTTTGAAGTTATAACAGCGGCAGACCCAGTAATTGGAGCAATCTTTAACGCAAGCAACTCAAACAATAACCCAAAAAACCGAAGCGACAATAAAGGTCCAGAGCCTGAAGGAGTTTTGGTAAAGGAAATTGATGGCGAATTTTATGCGTTCATATTATTGGAAAGAGTCGGTGGCGTTATGATTTACAATGTAACAAATCCAGCTGCACCTCAATATTTACAGTATATAAATAACAGAGAAGCAACTCCTGGTGGAGATGCAATGGGAGATTTAGGTCCAGAAGGTTTGGCCTATGTAAGTGCTGAAGAAAGTGCAACGGGAACAGCATATTTAGTGATTGCAAACGAAGTGAGCGCAACATTAAGCATCATCTCATTGGACAACGTTATTTTGGGAACAGAAGACTTTACAGTTACAAACAACGGATTTAAAATCTATCCAAACCCATCAAACGGAACTGTATTTTTCAACGTACCAGATACGTATTCGGTTTATGATATGTTGGGACGAGAAATTTTAGTCTTAGAAAATGCTGCATCTATGAACACAACAGCTATGAATGCTGGAACTTATATTGTAAAGAACAGTAATGGTGCTACCCAAAAGTTACTAGTGAAGTAATAGTATTTGAATTTTAGCCAATTTAGGAAGACCCGCATCGTCATTGTAAAATGATTGTGCGGGTTCTTTTTTCATTTAAAGGTTTATAGTTTCTTAAAACTCAAAAATGTACTTTTGCCAAAAAGATTCAAAATGACCAAATTGCGCGCTTGGATTTCAGCAGCTAGACTTCGCACATTACCGCTTTCCATTTCGGGAATTTTAGTGGCAGGTGCTGCGGCACTTTTGGTGGATTCTTTTTCTACTTCCGTATTTGTTTTGGCTTTGTTAACCACTTTGGGATTTCAAATTCTTTCAAACTTTGCAAACGATTATGGCGACGGCGTTAAAGGAACAGATAATGCAGATAGAGTAGGACCCATGCGTGCATTGCAAAGTGGTTTGATTTCTAGAAAAGAAATGAAACGAGGAATGATTATCACATCGATAATCACATTGTTCCTAGCGAGTATGCTCATTTTTAAAGCATTCGGCAATAAAAGCTTTTTACTTTCCTTTGTGTTTTTCAATCTTGGAATCGCAGCCATCATCGCCGCCATAAAATACACCGTTGGTAAAAGTGCGTATGGATATCGCGCCATGGGCGATGTATTTGTGTTTCTCTTTTTTGGATTGGTCGGAGTCATGGGTTGCTATTTTTTGTTTACCCAATCGTTGGGCAACTTTATAATACTACCAGCAATTTCAATAGGATTGATGAGTACAGCCGTTTTAAATCTCAATAACATGAGAGATAGGGAGGCAGATGCGCGCGTCAATAAAAATACATTGGCTGTGGTTTTGGGTGAAAATAGAGTTAAAACCTATCATACGCTTTTAGTCATTTTTGCCTTCGTAAGTGCAATTGCATATTTCGGTTTAAAGGCGAAGCAGCCGCTAGATTATATCCCGTTGATTGCTTTTATTCCTTTGTTCTTAAATGTGATTAAAGTGTACAAAACTAAATCGGCTATGTTATTGGACCCCGAACTCAAAAAAGTAGCATTGAGCACATTTCTATTCGCGCTCTTGTTCTTTTTGACAGCCTATTTATGAAATTTTTATGACTCACTTTTCTTTATAATCTGTATTTTCAAGTTTTATAATTTCTGAAATTAAACACACATGAAAATTACATTCTATGGGCAAAATAGTCTTGCCATTCAAATTAAAGACACACATATTATAGTAGATCCATTTATTACGGGCAACGATTTTTCAAAAGATAAAGTTGACATTATGGACCTCAAAGCCGATTATATTTTGTTGACCCACGCCCACCAAGACCATATTCTTGATGCCGAAGCAATCGCAAAAAATACGGGTGCAACAATCGTGAGTAATTATGAAATTTCAAACCATTATGAGGATAAAGGTTTTAAAGTTCACCCAATGAATCATGGCGGAAATTGGAATTTTAATTTCGGCTCTGTAAAATACGTCAACGCTATTCACACAAGCTCATTTCCAGATGGTAGTTACGGTGGGCAACCCGGCGGATTTATCATCACAGCGGGCGATAAAACAATCTACATTGCGGGAGACACCGCTTTGACGATGGACATGAAATTGATTCCGTTACAGTACAAGCTCGATTTGGCCATTTTACCTATTGGCGACAATTTTACCATGGGTATAGACGATGCGATTTTAGCAAGTGATTTTGTGGAATGTAACAATGTGCTTGGCGTTCATTATGATACATTTGGCTACATAAAAATAGACCACGACCAAGCCAAAAAGAAGTTTGAAAAAGCAGGCAAGAAGTTACATTTATTAGAAATTTCAGAAAGCATTACCATATAATTTGTTTTAGAGATGCATAATTTCGCATAGCGGAAACGTAACTTTCATTGTACATTTGTGTAAAACAAACTCCCTTTTGAAAGCATATTTTAAAAAACACGTTCTCCAATTTAAACGTCCCAGCGGAACTTCGCGTGGGGTTTTAAAAACAAAAGAAACCTATTTTTTAATACTTGAAAAGGAAGGGAAAATGGGCATAGGCGAGTGCGGACTTTTAAAAGGGCTGAGCATTGATGACCGTCCAGATTATGAGGATAAATTACAATGGGTTTGCGATTCAATTGATCTGGGAGCCGAAAAATTATACAATGAATGTATTGAATTTCCTTCCCTCCAAATAGGTATTGAAACAGCGTTTAAATCTTTATATTCCGAAGATCCTTTTCAAATTTTTCCTTCAGAGTTTTCCCGTGGAAATGAATCCATTGAAATAAATGGTCTCGTTTGGATGGGGGATAAACAATTCATGAAATCCCAAATTGCCGAAAAATTGGAGCAAGGCTTTGGTTGTGTAAAAATGAAAATCGGAGCCATCGATTTTGATACCGAAATAGAATTATTAAAATCCATCAGGAAAAACTTTGGGCCTAACGAAATTGAATTACGGGTAGATGCAAACGGTGCGTTTCATATTTCAGAAGCATTAGAAAAATTAAATAAACTTTCAGACTTACAGTTGCATAGCATTGAACAACCAATTAAGCAAGGGCAATGGGAAGAAATGGCACAATTGTGCGAAACGACACCCTTGCCAATCGCCTTGGACGAGGAGTTGATTGGTATCTTTTCCGAAGAAAAAAAATTACAATTACTGCAAACTATCAATCCGCAATACATCATTTTAAAACCTTCTTTTATTGGTGGTTTTAAGGGAACCGATTCGTGGATTTCAAAGGCTGAGCATTTGGGGATTGGCTGGTGGATAACCTCTGCACTGGAAAGTAATGTAGGTTTAAACGCAATTTCGCAATATACATTCACAAAAAATAGTACATTGCCACAAGGATTGGGCACGGGGAGTTTATATACAAATAATGTACCTTCGCCCTTGGAAGTAAACAACGGTAAAATAAAGTATAACCCAGCGCTAGCTTGGGATTTCAACGTTTAATTTATGGATTATATTCAACAAGTTTATAAAGGAAAAAATAGCCCTTGGATGTTTTGGCTCACCTTTATTCTCACTGCAGGATTGTTTATCGGAAATCTTATTTTCTTTTTATTTTTCGGTGATGGTATCGACATCGCAGAGGAACAGCGTAAATTGATGGAGTTAGTTCCTAGTAAAAATTTTTGGTTAGCAGTTAATTTATTGCCGTTTGTGTTTTTATTGGGGTTGTTATTTTTATTAGTGAGATATCTTCATGAGCGTAGTTTACTATCATTAACAACATCCCGTTCAAAAGTAGATTTCAAACGATTCTTCTTCGCATTTTTCTTAATTGTGATTATTACTATCGCATCCTTTGCATTGTCTTATTTTGCAGACCCATCGCAAGTAGTCTTACAATTTGACCCTATTAAATTTACTATTTTATTAGTAATTAGTTTACTCTTGTTTCCATTGCAAATAGGATTGGAAGAGTACCTTTTTAGAGGTTATATGATGCAACATGTGGGTGCTTTTGTAAAGAATAGATGGTTTCCTTTGATATTGACTTCAGTGCTTTTTGGAGTCTTCCACGGAGCAAATCCTGAGGTTGCTGAAATGGGCGGGATTGTTATGATTTTCTATATCGGCACTGGATTACTTTTGGGAATAATGACCTTAATGGACGAAGGGCTAGAGTTAGCATTGGGATTCCATTTTGGGAACAATTTGATGGCGGCGGTTTTGGTGACTTCCGAATGGAGCGCCCTGCAAACAGATGCGCTTTTCAAATATACAGGAGAAGATGTGGGAACATCTGTGCTAGAGATTATTCTTCCTGTATTTATTGTTTACCCAATTATTTTATTGATAATGTCGAAAAAATATAAATGGAAAAATTGGGGTGAGAAGCTCTGCGGAAAAGTAACTCCACCTATTATTGAGTCTCCGTCAAAACCACCATTTGATGATACATTGATTGAGCATAATTGAAACCAAACAATTAATCTACTCTAACCAACAAGAACAAAAAAAGCGTGCCAACCTCACAACTCCACCCAGCTTTTAAATTCAACGGTCTGCATTTTGACGATGTTGAAGATTTGCTTGCATTTGCACGCAGGTTGAAAGAAGATGGAGCAAAATATGAAAAACAGGTTGCAAAGTTTATTATAAAATGGTTCAACAATGAAAGTTTTATAAGGGTTAAAACGAGTGGCTCCACTGGAAAATCCAAAAAGATAAAACTTCAAAAATTGCACATGATAAATAGTGCAAAAGCCACAGGTATTTTCTTTAAAATAGGCGAAGGCAATACCGCAATTTTATGTTTGTCATCAAAATTTATTGCAGGAAAAATGATGCTCGTGAGAGCATTGACAATGGGCTGGGATTTGCACGTAGTGGCTCCGGAGAAGGATGCCATTACTCAGTACGACAACAATTACGATTTTGCCGCCATGGTACCTTACCAAGTGTATCACTCCATGAAATCACTAAATAAAGTAAAAAAACTAATCATTGGCGGAGGCGAAGTTTCAGCGGAGCTCGAGGAGTTGTTACAAGCAAAAGAAACACAGGCATTTGCAACATATGGAATGACCGAAACCATCACGCACGTTGCCGTACGAAGAATTAATGGAGCGGGCAGAACCCAAGAATACGCTGCGCTTCCCAATGTTAAATTTTCAATTGACGATAGAGGGTGCCTAGTTATAAATGCACCCACAATTTCTGAGGAGATAATCATCACTAATGATTTGGTTAAGTTATTGTCTCCCACTTCCTTTATTTGGTTGGGTCGCGTTGATAATATCATAAATACAGGCGGCATCAAAGTATTTCCAGAACAATTGGAGAGAAAATTGACTTCGGAAATAAAACTTCCTTTTATAATTTCTTCGGAAAAGGATTCTGAATTAGGGGAAAGAGTAATCTTAGTAGTTCAAACAGACGGAATAGATAAGACCCCCAATTATTCTGAAGCTTTTCAGAAATTATCACCTTACGAGCGACCCAAAAAAATGTACACACTCTCAAAATTCCCACTTACCGAAAACGGAAAAATAAGAAGGAGTGAAATCAAAAACATTATTGCTGGTTACAAAACTTTGAGATAAATTTTTGAGTCTTTTAAATTTTATAGTTTCAAACAACACAAACATCTTCCCAATAATTAATATTTCCGCAGTTAAACAGTACCTTTGTGTGTTAAATAAAAACCATTGCAATAAATACTATGATTAATTTAGGTGTCTATAATACATTAGAAATTTTAAGGGAAACAGAGCCGGGATTGTACCTTGGCGATGATGAGGAAAATGTGGTTTTGTTACCGCATAAGTATAAGCCAGAGCATTTTGAAATAGGAGATATGCTAGAGGTTTTCGTGTATCTTGATTATGAGGAGCGCCCCGTGGCTACTACGTTGACTCCGTATGTGACTTTGAATAATTTTGGATATTTACATTGTAGCGACGTAAACCAATACGGTGCTTTTATGGATTGGGGCGTTCAAAAACAACTCTTCGTACCCTTTAAAGAGCAAGCACGCCCAATGAAAGTGGGCAATTGGTACATCGTCTATCTCTATCTTGATGAGCAAACGGATAGACTTGTGGGTTCAAGCAAAACCAATAAATTTTTGAATAACGATAATGTAACTCTTGAGAAATTTGATGAAGTTAACATTCTTGTAACTCATTTGACAGACCTTGGTGCAAATGTTATCGTCAACGGAGTCCACAAAGGATTGATTTTTATCGATGAAATTTTTGAAGACATACGTACGGGCGATAGAATGAAAGCTTTTATCAAAAGAGTTCGCGATGATAAAAAAATAGATGTTGTTTTGCAAGCACCTGGATATCGTAGTATTGAGCCCAATGCAAACTTTATTCTAGAAGAGCTAAAAGCTGCAGGTGGTTTTTTACCACTACACGATAAAAGTGATCCTGATGCTATTAAAAATGAATTGGGGATGAGTAAAAAGAGTTTTAAAAAAGCAATCGGGACATTATACAAAGACAAACAAATTAACATCAAAGAAGATGGGATTTCATTGTTGGCCGATGAGTGATTGAGTTTTAAAAGTTCTAATTTCTTATGGGAGTGGTATCTTGAAAGAAATACGGATTGCGGTAATAACGAGGTTGATCGGACTGAAAAATATAGAAAGGACGTTGTTCTCTATACACACTATTACGCACAGTAGTTTGTCCGTCTGAAAATTCGAAACTACTGTTGCCGCCATTTCCGGTTATCGTAAAACCGAATTGTTTTTCCTGTAATTTTTTAAGCCGAAGTGATGGATCACTATAATTTACGGTAGAACCACCTAATGCAACAGTCATGTCTACGGGTTGCCAATAGTTTTCCGAACTAATTTTGTAAGCATCTAAAACACTATTAAAAGTTGGTGTTTTCTCTAAAGTCATTGTGCCTTTAGTCTCGGTATTTTGAGTTTTAGGAATGAATGTAACCTCTGGAACATCTGGTAGAGACTCTGCATCAATAGTAAAATAGCGGGTTTCAAAATCATTTTGAGACCATGCCATCAATGGAAATAATAAAAAAAGGAATAACTTTTTCATCAAAGCAAAGGTATCAAATTTTAAGCCAATTATTTACTGTCAATATTTTTTGTGAGATCCATCACATGCAGGCATTTTTTTAGACAGACCACAAACACAGTCATGAAATCCTTTTCCGTTTAAAATGCGTTGTTCGTATTTTTTAATTCTAGCGCTGCGTGTTTTTGATTGTTTTGCACTTTCAAAATATAATATATATCCTCTTTGGCGGCCAGGTGTTAAATTTTCGAAAGCAGTTTTTAAAAGAGGTTTTTCTTTGAAAACCAATTGTAATTCTTCTGGATATTGAATTTCTCTTTCCTTTTGTAAATTTACTTTGAGTCCTAACCTTTCTATTTCAATAGCTTCAAAAATATAATTTCTGAGCGTGTTTTTTAATGTATGAATCTTGTCAACGTTCGTAAACGAAATTATCTTAGCAGAACGAGAGTTGGGTCCCGCGGGTTTTAGAATACCTTTACTGTCCGTTAAAAGCACACCTTTTAGAAAACTAAGTATGCAGGATTCTTTTAATCTTCCAAGGATTATGATGTTTTTATCATTGAACGTATAGCAAGGATTTCTCCATTTAAAATCTTCGGTTAAACCACATTCAAGCATAATGCTTTGCAAGGCTTTTAACTCAGCTTGAAGTTTGTCGCTTTTTTCAATATAGCTGTCAACTTTTAAATTCATCACTTTGGCTTATAGCGCTAACTTTGTAGCAGTAGTTTTAGGCACCGCATCTTTGTGTAGCGTAATACTTATGGCTTTCAATTTCATATAGGATTCACTAAAATATACATATCCACCGTTCGCATTTCTTGACTCGTCAGTTCCCCAACTGTTTTTTACTTTGTAATATTTAGTTCCATTTTGGTCACGCAACAATCCTGTAATATGCATCAAATGGTCATCGGTTGTGGCAAAATTTTCAAATTCGTCTTGACGGTATTCTTGTGTCACATTTCGCTCTGGATAAATGCCTTGAAGAGCTGCGACGTTATTCGTTTCTTGAGCTGGAATAACAGCAACACCATCTTTTGAGGAGAACGTTTTTTCGCTTACATCACAGTCTAATTCTACAGTAAAACCTTTTGACAATGCGTTATCAATCGTGGCAATCATTTCATCGATTGGCACGTTGTACATGCCGCCGTAACTCCAGTTATCAGGTATATTTAAAATAAATGGACTGTAAAATGCCGCATGCGAAAAAGAAGTAATTGTCACGTAATCTATAGGCTCAATTTTCATCGCTTTTGCAAAACTTTGCGGCGTGTATTGTTTTCCTTCAAAGCTGAAATTTGACACATTTTCACCTAAGTAAATATCCAAAACTGCTTCGGTCGCAGGTCTCCACTTTTTGCTAAGTTTTCTACCAGGGTTGTCAACATACGTTTCTGCCATTGCTTGTAAAACAGCAACGAGTTCTGCGTGGTTGTGTGATGTTTCCGAAGCAGATAATCCTCTATACGCCTCCACGGGAACGAGTCCATAATTTGTAACGCTATTCATCACATCATGTGCAAGACCACCCTCGCTAAACTGAGATTTTCCTTGTCGCATTACAAAATTTTCTAGCTTTTTTGGATAGGTATTTCGTACGGTGTACATTTCAGAAAGGTCCACTTCCTTTCCCGTAAGTCTAATGATTTCAGACTCTAAGAAAGATGTACTCGAAAAACTCCAACACGTTCCTGTGCGTCCTTGACTGATAACCGGTGTGGTTTCAAGGTCGATAACGGTTTCAAATTTGTAAGCTTCTTGCGAAATACTCACTGCGGAAATGAGCAGTACTGAAAGTAATAAAAGTTGTTTCATAATTTTGATAGAATTTGTCTTGTTTTGTTGCAATCGAAATATTTATAAAATGTAATATTTCGGTTAGAAAACACCACGACTGCCGTAAGAGTGACCACGTGAATTATTATCTTTGAAGTAAAAATAACCATTATGTTGAAACCCGACTGGAAAACTGCGAAAGAATACGAAGACATCACCTACAAAAAATCTCATAATGTAGCGAGGATTGCATTTAATAGACCCGATGTGCGTAATGCTTTCAGACCTAAAACTACGGCTGAATTGCTTGATGCTCTGCACGATGCACAGGAGGACACGAGTATTGGAGTGGTTTTATTATCGGCCGAAGGCCCTTCAAGCAAAGATGGTGTGTACAGTTTTTGCAGTGGTGGTGACCAAAAGGCAAGAGGGCACCAAGGATATGTGGGCGATGATGGATATCACAGATTGAATATTCTGGATGCTCAGCGCATGATTCGGTTTATGCCAAAGGCGGTGATTTGCGTTGTGCCGGGTTGGGCTGTGGGTGGTGGACATTCGTTACACGTGGTTTGTGATATGACTTTGGCGAGTAAAGAACATGCTATTTTTAAGCAAACCGATGCAGATGTAACCAGTTTTGATGGAGGCTACGGAAGCGCGTATCTCGCAAAAATGGTGGGTCAAAAAAGAGCGCGTGAAATCTTTTTCCTCGGAAGAAATTACTCCGCACAAGAAGCATACGAAATGGGAATGGTTAATGCCGTTGTTCCTCACGAAGAACTAGAGCAGACGGCTTTTGATTGGGCACAAGAAGTTTTAGGGAAAAGCCCCACAAGTATTAAAATGCTGAAATTCGCCATGAATTTAACCGATGACGGAATGGTGGGACAACAAGTATTTGCTGGTGAAGCTACTCGTTTAGCCTACATGACCGATGAAGCAAAAGAAGGAAGGGATGCCTTTTTGGAAAAGAGAGCACCTAATTTTGATAAAAAGTGGTTGCCATAAAATAAATAATTGATATTCCTAAGAGTTTTATTCCATTAAAAAAAGCATGATTTCAGAATTACAATTTATTAGAGATTATATTGATGGGATTTCGCATATTTCAGATTCAGATTGGGAGAATTTCTCATCTCGCTTGGTTCGAAAAGAATACAAAAAGAAAACAATATTTTTGAAAGAGGGAGATGTAGAAAATAAGATTTCGTTTGTGATTGAAGGAGTTGTTAGATTATATATCCCAAATGAAATAAAGGAAAAAGAGGTTACGTTCGGTTTCTGTTTTAAAAATCAGTTTGTGAGTGCTTATGATTCATTTTTAACACAAAATGCGTCAAATTATGAATTAGAAACACTAGCAGATACGATACTTTTCAGTATCACTTATAAAGATCTTCAAGAAGTATACAAAACCACGACGATTGGTAATTTGATAGGTCGTCTAGCGGCGGAGCGTTTGTTTTATAATAAGTCGAGAAGGGAGCAATCTCTTTTAAACGAAACGCCAGAACAACGGTATTTAAATTTATTTAAAGAGCGTCCAGCATTGGTTTCAATCATTCCGTTGAAATATGTGAGTTCGTATATTGGAGTTACGCCACAAGGACTTAGCCGTATTAGAAAACGAATTACTTGATTTAGGTTCATTGTTTGGCTCTGTATTTGCTAATATCTTTGTAAAAAATTAGCAATGACAATTTTAATATTTATAGTAGTGTTGTGGTACGGAGGTTTGTTTTTCCAAACTTTTTTCTTACACAGGTATGCTGCCCACCAGACATTCACGATGTCAAAGGGTATAGAAAAGCTTACATTTATTCTTACGTGGTTTTTTCAAGGTTCTAATTATTTGAGTGCTTATGGATATGGAGTTATGCACAGAATGCACCATGCATATGCAGATACTGAAAAAGACCCACATTCGCCTAAATATGATGTGAATGTTTTCGCTATGATGTGGCGAACAAAGAATATCTATGCAGATATCAATCAGAAAAAGATTGAGGTTGATGAAAAATTTACAAAAAATGTTCCTCAGTGGGAGCGATTTGATGCCTTTGCAAGTTCTTGGGTTTCAAGGTTGTTATGGGCTTTGGCTTATTTTGGATTTTTCTTAGCATTTGCTACTGCTTGGTGGCAATGGTTATTTCTTCCAGTAGCATTATTTATGGCGCCCATTCACGGAGTAATCATCAATTGGTATGGTCACATTTATGGCTACGTAAATTTTAAATCTAAAGACACTTCAAAGAATTTATTTAAATTCGATTTTTTAATGATGGGCGAGGGGTATCACAATAACCATCATAAATTTGCAAGTAGAGCAAACTTTGGTGGTGTGCGTTGGCATGAGATTGATGTCACTTACCAAATTATGCGAGTATTGAATTATTTGGGTGTAATCAAAATCAAAAAATTACAACCGATTAACATAGAGAGATAGATATAAATTTTATAAGATATTTAAAACCGATAGGCATCCTATCGGTTTTTTGTTTCTAATTGAAAATATAAGTAATCCAATTATTCTAATTTTGAGATTAAACCATATCATCGTTTATTTGTCAAAATAAAAAAAACGCCATGAAAATTAATTTAGCATTTGTTCTTACACTGTTTTTTTATGTTTCATTTTATTCTCAAAACAGTAATATTTCAGAAGGAAATGTTTTTGAAGGAGAACCTTATATTGTCATCGATCCTGCGGATGAAAACCACATTATTATTGCTTGGATGGGCTGGGGAGGAATTTCAAATAGAGTTGTTATTAAAACAAAAACAAGTTTTGATGGTGGCTTAACATGGAGCGATACAAATCAATTAATGCACGCGGATAGTGGTTATAATTCAGCTGATTGTTCGATTGATTTCGATTCAGATGGAAATATTTATATATCATTTATTGATTCTGACGGTACAGGCACCGCCCAACTTGATGGAGGCATTTATCTTTGCAAGTCTACAGATGGTGGTCTTACATTTGAAGCTCCAATAGAAGTTTTGAATAATAATGCTGACCCAGAAAGATTACCAATTGATAGGCCATGGATAACCATAGACCGTTCAACCTCGAGTTCACAAGGAACTATATATATTACATCAATGAATGCAAGTAATGCGATGCCTGAGTATCATCCTTATGTTTCTGTATCGGTTGATGGTGGTGCTACTTTTGAGTTTAAAGAAATAGATGGTCCAGGTTGGCTTTCTGGAGAGGTAGCCCAGCCTATGCCAACACCAAGTATTTCATCTAACGGAATATTTAATGCTATCTATCCCTCGTTTTTGCAAAGCCAGAGTGTTTTGTCACAATATATAATAGCTAGTTCAGCAAATGGCGGAAATAATTTTACGTACAGTCAAGTTTTTCAGGGATTGCCACTAAGCTCTGAACCTTTGGCAAAGAAAGGTTATATTTTACGTACAAACCCGGCAAATCAAAATGACATGGTGTTTGTGTACTTATCAAGTACAAACGGTGATTTTGATGTAATGGCTCGACAAACTTTTGACGCGGGAGCTACCTGGACTTCAGAAATTAGAGTGAACGACGATCCCATTTCAAATGATCGAATGCAAGACTTGGTTTGGGCAGATTATGCTTCTAGTGGTGATTTAATCATTAGTTGGAGAGATAGACGCAATGCAGATGACTCGGGCTATGAAACCCAGAGCGAAATTTGGGCTGCTTATAAACCCCAAGGTTCAGCTAATTTTGAACAAAATTTTCAGATTACAGACCAGCTTGTTGTATATGATGATGTTCTTGCTGCTGCCGGAAATGATTTTATGAGTATTCAATTAGAGGGTGAAATAGTCCATACCGTGTGGGGAGACCCTAGAAATGGGACATTAAATATTTGGTACGCAAAACTACAAACCGATGGAACCATTCTGGGAATTCAAGAGATTGTAAAAGAAGAAATTCCTGAAATCATAATGTATCCTAATCCTGCAGAAGATTTTGTTTCGGTTGACTTCGGAAATCTTACTTACATTCAAATTTTTGATTCAAAAAGTACCATTATTTATGAGGCAGAAGTTTCCGAAGAAAGTAAAACTATGAAACTTGCGATTGATGAGCTAGCCACTGGAACTTATTTTTTAGTTTGCAAAACCATTTCTGGGTCAATAACTAAAAAATTGATTAAACAATAATTGATATTCTAGAGTAAATAAAAAAGGGAGCATATTTTAAGATATACTCCCTTTTAATTATAAAATTTTCTTAACTCAAAACCTGGAAATTTTCAACAGCCTCTTCAACCTTCGTTTCTCCTTTCAAAATTTCAAAAGATTGGTTTTTAGCAACCTCTGTATCCAATGATTTTACTAAGGTTCTAGCAACATCCCATCTAGGGATTTCGCCTTGTTCATTAAGCTTATGGCTTAATTTTATTTTTCCGATGCCCTCTTCGTTATTTAACGTTCCCGGTCTTACTATAGTAAAGGTCAATCCGCTAATATCAAGATATTGATCTGCATTTTGCTTTGCTTGTAAATATTCTTTTAACTCTCCTTGAGGATTATCTGCCCCCATTGAACTTAACATTACAAATTTTTTGATGTGCTCTTTTTTCGAAGCATCAATCAGTCTTTTTGCTCCTTCTTGGTCTACATCATGAACATTTTTTCCTCCTGAACCTGCGGCAAAAATAACGCGGTCAATTCCTTTGGTTGTATGAGAAACATCTTTTGTCAAATCTCCCATCACAGCACTAATATTATTTTTTTCGAATTCCTTTTTTTGAGATTCGTTACGTACCATTGCAACTGGTGTAAAATTTTGAGATTGGTTTAATAAATCAACTACTTTTCTTCCGGTGGTGCCTGTCGCACCTGCTACTAATATCTTTTCCATATTTCAATTTAAAAAATATTAGTAGCATTCTGCTTACTATTAACGGTCTTTAACTTTCAAAATGCGAATTTTTGTGAGGGTTTAACAGAATATAATTTACCATTGTTATTTATAAGCTTCATCATGCACATTTGCAACCGCTCTTCCGCTTGGATCGTTCATGTTTTTAAAGCTTTCGTCCCAGTCTAATGCAACTTGACTACTGCACGCCACACTTGGCACTGAAGGCACTGTTAGTGCTGCAGCATCACTTGGAAAATGCTCTTCAAAAATAGTACGATAATAAAATTCCTCTTTACTTTTAGGGGTTTGAATAGGGTAGCGGTATGCCGCGTTTTTTAATTGCTCGTCACTCACTTGATTGTTTACCATTTCTTTTAAAGTATCAATCCAACTATAACCTACACCATCACTAAATTGTTCTTTTTGCCTCCAAGCAACTTCTGGTGGGAGCATGTTTCCGAAGGCTTCCCGCAACACCCATTTTTCCATAGCCTGTTTATCTCTTGGGCTAGATTGTCCAGCGATAATCATTTTATCTTTTGGGTTAAGTCGCATGGCAACGTCCATAAATTCTTTATCTAGAAATGGGACACGACCTTCAATTCCCCAAGAAGCCAAAGATTTATTTGCACGCAGACAGTCATACATGTGCAGTTTGTCTAATTTGCGGACGTTTTCTTCATGAAATTCTTTTGCGTTTGGTGCTTTATGGAAATAAAGATATCCGCCAAAAATTTCATCTGCACCCTCACCGCTCAATACCATTTTGATTCCCATGGCTTTGATGGCACGTGCTAATAGGAACATAGGTGTCGAAGCTCTAATCGTAGTAATATCGTACGTTTCAACATGGTAAATAACTTCACGCAAAGCATCAATACCTTCTTGGATGGTGAAATGTATTTCGTGATGTACTGTATCTAAATATTCCGCCACTTTCTTTGCTGCCTTTAAATCTGGCGACCCTTCTAGCCCTATTGCAAAAGAATGCAAACGAGGATACCAAGCATTTTCGGTATCACCACTTTCAATACGTTTGTCCGCATATTTTTTAGCGAGCGCAGAGGTAATTGAAGAATCTAAACCGCCAGAGAGAAGCACACCGTAAGGCACATCACTCATAAGTTGTCTATGAACAGCGGCGTCAAGCGCGTCTCTTAATTCTGAAATATTTGTTTCATTATCCTTTACATTATCAAATTCCATCCAATCTCGCGTCCACCATCTTACTAATTTTCCATCTCGGCTATCCATAAAATGTCCAGGTGGGAATAATTCAATTTTTGTGCACACTCCTTCGAGAGCTTTCAATTCGCTAGCTACGTAAAAAGTACCATCTTTGTCCCAACCCATATATAATGGGATAATTCCCATGTGGTCACGGGCTATTAAATAAGAATTGTTTTCAACATCATAAAGCGCAAATCCAAAAATACCATTGAGCTCATCTAGAAATGAAGTTCCTTTTTCTTTGTACAATGCGAGGATTACTTCGCAATCACTTTTAGTTTGAAATTCGTAGTTGTCTTTAAACTGTTCTCTTAATTCAAGATGATTGTAGATTTCGCCATTGGCAGCCAATACAAGATTTTTATCTGCTGAAAACAATGGTTGTTTTCCAGAGGTAGGATCAATAATAGCAAGACGTTCATGAGCAAGAATGGCATTTTCATTATTGAAAATCCCACTCCAATCTGGTCCTCTATGCCTTAGGCATTTTGACATTTCCAATAATTGAGGGCGCAACTCCTCTGCAGATTTTTTAAGTTCGAAAGCGCATACAATTCCACACATACTTCTTTATTTTGATTGTTAGTTTCTATTTTAACTTTTATTATTCAATAAAAACCCAAAAAAAACCGCCAAGTTTAGAAAAAACTTGGCGGTTAAATATAAGGTGCAAGTTTTTGTTACGTCTTGGCGTTATTATTATTAAAATTTATAACTGATTGTAACATCTACTTGTAATTTTTTATAAACCAAAGATGATTGATTTATTTCTATTTACCAAATAAATTAATTTAAAAACTTTTTAGAGTCTCAAAAGTATGAGTTCTTCTGGTAGAGAATTTTCTGGAATTTCCATTCCGTTAATCGTAAAGTATGCATATCTCAATCTTGCATTGTCAAGCATATTTACTCTATAAATTGTTTGTTTTGGAGTTTGTAATTCGATGAGATACCCATACTGGATTTCAAATTTATTATAGAGGTTTCTCACTTTTATGATAACGGTTTCTGGAAGTAAATCTTCGCTTAAGTATTTCATATTAAATAGAAAAAGTCCGTCTTTACTATAGGTAGCACTTAATCCATCTTTTCCTCTTTCGCGATAATGCGCTGTATAGAGGTCTGGTGAAAATTCGTCTTCTCCAGAACTGCTCCAATTTTCAATATAGTTTTCTGGATACAATTTTTCTTGTTGGTCCACAACAATAGCTGGGACATTTGAAGTTGGAATATAAGAGTCTTCGAGCATTTGAGCATTGACAAAAGCGCAACAAAAGATGAGGTAGATAAAGAGTAATTTTGTTTTCATGGTATAAAATTTTTAATTAATATACCGAGAATTTGAATCACCACTCATCTGTTTAGGAGTATCTTAACTTTAAAAGTTTGTTAATATGTCCCTCTGATTAAGATATTGAATGAAAAAAATAACGATTCAGTATTTAAAAAAATTATCTCAACTTAGGGAAATCACTTGGGGTCGCCTCGTGCATTATTTCATATACTTTCTCAAATATATCTTCTGCGCTTGGTTTGCTAAAATAATCCCCATCGGTTCCATAAGCTGGTCTGTGGGCTTTTGCCGTTAAGGTTTGTGGTTTACTGTCTAAATGTTTATAACCGTTTTGATTGTCTAAAATTTCAGAAAGGATATAAGAACTCGCTCCTCCGGGAACATCTTCATCAATAACTAAAAGACGGTTTGTTTTGGCAACACTCTTTACCATGTCTTGATTTAAATCCAATGGTAATAAAGATTGCACGTCGATTACCTCTGCATCAATACCCACTTGTTGCAATTCCTTGGCCGCTTCTTCAACAATGCGGAGTGTACTTCCGTAGGAAACTAAAGTGATATCTTTTCCTTCTTTAATTGTTTCAACAACACCAATGGGGGTTCTAAACTCTCCCAAATTGGTTGGCATCTTTTCCTTTAAACGGTAACCATTAAGGCATTCAACAATTAAAGCCGGCTCATCGCTCGCCATTAATGTGTTGTAGAATCCGGCTGCTTTGGTCATGTTTCTGGGTACTAAAATATACATTCCGCGGAGTAAGTGTACGAGTCCACCCATTTGCGAACCACTGTGCCAAACTCCTTCTAATCTGTGCCCTCTAGTGCGCACAATCAGCGGTGCTTTTTGTTTTCCGTTTGTTCTATAACGAAGGGTTACAAGGTCATCACTCATAATTTGCAATGCGTATAAAATATAATCGAGATATTGAATTTCGGCAATAGGGCGGAGGCCTCTCATCGCCATCCCGATTCCTTGACCGAGAATGGTTGCTTCTCTAATCCCGGCATCACTCACTCTAAGTTCGCCATATTTTTCTTGCATGCCTTCCAGTCCTTGATTTACATCGCCAATTTCACCGGCATCTTCTCCAAAAATAAGCGCCTCAGGATATTTACTGAAAATAGCATCAAAGTTGTCACGTAAAATCAAACGTGCGTCAACATCTTCTGCTTTGTTATCGTATGTTGGTTTTACTTCGGAAATCGTCTTCGCATTTTCCTTTTGTTCGGAATACAAATGGGAAGAAAATTTGGGTTGTATCGTTTCAATATAATTATTTATCCAATCTTGAAGCTGTCTCTTTTCGGCGGAAGCCTCATTGGTAACATACCGCAATGCTTTCCTTGCCGAAGATGCAATCGTACGGCGCAAAGGCTCGTTATCGCTGGACAAATCGTTTTTAATCTTCTCGATAAAATTTTTGTTTGCTGACGTTTCAGCAAGATTGCCCAATAAAGTAACAGCTTCTTTTTGCTCTTGTTTTTGAGGTGTTAAAAAGGCTTCCCAAGCTGCTTTTTTACCTTCGCGAACTTGTTTTTTGATGTCCTTTTCAATCGCTGTTAATTCCTCTTCGGTTGCCATGTTGTTTTCCAACATCCACAAACGCATTTGGTTGTTACAGTCATATTCTGCTTCCCAAGCCAAGCGGTCTTTACTTTTGTATCGTTCATGCGAACCGCTCGTTGAATGTCCTTGCGGCTGCGTCAATTCGCGTACGTGAATGAGAACGGGCACGTGCTCTTCGCGGGCAATTTTTGAAGCTTTTTGATAGGCTTCAATCAATGCGGGATAGTCCCACCCATTAACCCGAATAATCTCATATCCCTTTCCAGCCTCGTCGCGTTGAAAACCTTTTAAAATTTCAGAAATATTTTCTTTCGTTGTTTGGTGTCTCGCATGTACCGAAATTCCATATTCATCGTCCCAAACATTAATAACCATAGGTACTTGAAGCACTCCAGCAGCATTTATGGTTTCCCAAAAAAGACCTTCACTAGTACTTGCATTTCCAATGGTTCCCCAAGCTACTTCATTTCCTTTTTCTGAAAAGTGACTCAAATTATCCAGCCCATCTACGTTTCTAAAAATCTTTGAAGCCTGTGCCAATCCTAATAGTCTAGGCATTTGCCCAGCAGTTGGAGAGATGTCTGCACTACTATTTTTTTGTTGTACGAGGTTTTTCCAGCTTCCATCTTCATTGAGTGAGTGCGTTGCGAAGTGACCTCCCATTTGGCGGCCTGCGCTCATGGGGTCTGCATCAATATCTGTATGCCCGTAAAGTCCCGCGAAAAATTGTTGGATGGTTAACTCACCAATCGCCATCATAAAAGTTTGGTCGCGGTAATACCCACTGCGCCAATCACCATTTTTAAAAGACTTTGCCCAAGCGAGCTGCGGTACTTCTTTTCCATCACCAAAAATTCCAAACTTTGCCTTCCCTGTGAGTACTTCACGTCGCCCCAATAAACTACATTCTCGACTTGTAACGGCTATTTTATAGTCGTTTAAAACCTCTGTTTTGAAGTCTTCAAAAGATAAGTCGCTGTTGGTCTGAGGGTTTGTTTGCATAGCACGTATTTATGTCAATGAATTACTCACAAAAGTAGCTAAAAACGCGATATGAAACAACGTTAAAATGTTGCAGTATTCTTAGAATAAAAGGATAAAATCTATGATTTTTTATTAATAGCAATCATTCTTAGCAAAAGGATACGGATTAATAAAATAAAAGGCGCTCCGTGTAATAATACATCAAACCAGTCTGTAGCTGTCATGCCCTCAGCACCTCCGGCAATCCATTTAAGCTTCCCCCATATATGTGGCTCTGGAAAAAAAGGCGCTAAGCCTAGTGTGAGGCAGAGTAGAATAATGATTTTTGGGTTGTTGAGCATATATGGCGCATTAGGTTTATTGATTAATGGTTTTATGTGAAAGGTTTTTCGATTAGATTTTATTAATACCACTCCCTCGTAAAAAGCCCCAACAAAGTTTTAGGACTCAGCGTTACGGTAAAACGTATTTTTTGATCGTAGTTGGGCAAGCCAGGTTCCCAACCTAAATTTGAGTAGAGTGGGAAGTAGAGTTCAAAATAATCTTGTACCAAGTTGATACGAATTCCAGAGTCAAAAACGGCCTTAGTGCCGCTCTGTGTGTTGTTTACCAAACCGGCATCACCATAGACTAAAATCCATCGCCAAATATTGGTGCTCGCATTGATGGTGGTTATCCAATTGTTTGAAAAGGCAGGCTCTAATTGCGATTTAAATCCACCTTCGGCCACGATTACTTGCTGGCTGAATATTCCTGTGTCTTCACTTCTTCCGTAGTAGGTGTAGTCAAAAAGATAATCTGTGGGGCGGTCCAATGAGAAACTAAAGAAATCCTCGCGTTCTCGGGTATCGTTAAATAAAAAGGCTCCCGCAAAAAGACGTACATTTAATTGACGGTTATTAACGAATAGTTTTCGGTAATCAAACGTAACAGATGCTTTTGAGAATTTTGACGAAATTTGATAATCCACAACACCTCTAAAATAATTGATCAAGTTGGGGTTGCTGTACACATATTGGGCGTTGAACACACTATAATTGGGTTCTTGGTCTGGGTCGTTTACATTTTCGTCCCTGTACACATTTACCGCCCGTAAATTGATGTATTGGTTTTCATTATCACGTAAATCCTCATTTCTGAAGGCAAAGGTCATGTAGGGTGTAAATCTGCGGTAAAAGAGGTCGTCATCGTACGAATAATAACTTCCGCTAAAACCATAGCGCATGGCATTGAGCCTGCCACTCTCAAACTGATTTGTATATTGAATGTTTCCGTTACCAATTAATTTTTTTGAGCGATATCCATATTGCGGTTCTAGCTTGTAATGAATGTTTTTTGGTAACAAAGTTTTATTGTACAATTTCATTCCGGTAGTAAAACCATCGTACAAATTGTACTCAAAAATGGGCATAAAAAACAACTGATTATAACGATGATCTTCTGCATCTTGAAACAATCTAAACTGTAAAGGCCTATTAAATAATCCCGAAACTTTTTTGGTGTTGTTACGTCTGTTAAATTCGGCTATTTCACCGTCACGGTTTAATTCTAAACTTCGAATTCCTTCGCTAGGGACTGTTATTGTTGCAATACTGTCAATGGGAGAAGTCCATCTTTTGAACAACACACTATCTTTATTTACGCCGTAAACGGAAACAGGCATCACTGTATTTCGTTTATTCAAAATGGTGACATCCAGTGAGTCCCCGCGTTTTTTTATACGTTTTATTTTGAAATCAATCGTGGCACGTTCATTTATATAATCGCCAAAAAACCACGAAATATCTTTGTCTGTATTTTGAGAAATAATAGTTCTAAAATCTGAAACCGTCGTTGGCTTTAATTTGTATGCATCGTAATAGGCCTTGACACTTTCACCTAAAGCATCATCGCTCAAAAAGTCTTTTAAATACTCAAGTCCTTTTCCTCCGTAATAATCATTCGCAATATTCTTGTTGAACTTTATCAAAGAATCTCTAGGCGTAGCAAGCGGTTGATGAATGTTATTACGCGCCATATTCATATACAACAACGGATATTGGTCATTAAATTCCAATTCCGAAACGTGCGACCATTTTATAATCCAAAAATCACTCAAAGACCCTAAAATCTTCATATTCGGATAATACGTATCTACATAATCCATCATCAAATAAATCTGAATAGCACCCGCCAGCCATGATTCATCACGCTTATTTAACAATAATGTATTTTCAATATACTCACGGCTCATGGTTTTAAACTGCGCAAGGTCGTATTCAAATCCGTCAGGAAACGGACTTAAAAAACTTGGGAGTTGGTTGAGTCCATACACTGGATTGTTGCGATTGTCTTCATCACTTACCACGATTTTATCAAAGGGATAATCGCCCAACTTTTCATCGAGATAACGGACCACGCGATCTACCATTAATGCTCTAATGGGTGGTGTTACTTTTCGTTGGTAAATATTTGTAACGACCTCAACCTCATCGGTCACAATAGATTCAAATAGGGGTTCTTTGTTGATAAAAACCTCGGCTTTGATTCTTTGACTGCTTTTCAGCGAAAATGTGCTAAATCCATTTAACGTTGTTTCATCAACCACATCTAAATTTGACGTAAACTGTAATCCCTGCGGAATCGTAAATGTGACATTAAAATTGGAAGGTAACGTATATAAGTCTTGTGTGTTTTTATTGCTGAACGCTTTCCATTCCCCATCAAAAACAGCTGGCGAAATATACCAATAACGCAGTTTGTAATTTCCGTCATTGTCAACACCAAAACGCGTAAACTTATCATCTGGAATTTTAACGGTATAGTCAAATTTAAAAATTTCCGAAGCTCCCGGAGCAATTGAAGCTGTTGGGATTACTTTTAAAATATCAACTGCGCTGCCATATTCCCAAACAAGATTTGAACCTCCTTTATTTGTCACTGAATTTATGGTCGTGCGACCTCTATCTTCATCATTCTCAAAATGAAATGGGAAATCATAATTTTCAGCAAACCTGATACCCAAAGGTGTTTTTTTATGGCTAAAACTATTTGCCCAATCATTGAAATAGATAGTATCCAGTTTTTGGGTGGAAGTATTTACAAATTCAATTTCTTGAGCGATTTTGATCGTATGATTCGTGGTGTCCAGCGTCGCGTCAATAGTAATGTTATGTTGCGACCACAGCGAAGTGGTTGCAACAAGAACGATACTGAGAATGTGATAGAAATGCTTCAAAAAGTCTTCAAAAATTTAAGGGTTTGGGTGGAAGACTGGTTGTTTGTTAGGTAATAAATGCCCTGCGGAAAGTGGGCTACGTTTATAACGGTGTTTGTTTGATTATTATTTGAAGTTTCGGCTACTTTTTGTCCCAATGCATTGTAAATACTGAATGTCAAATCGTTAGCTCCAAAGGTTTCAATTTCTAAAATTTCAGAAACTATCGTGCTTTTTAATCTGAAATTTGCTGCGATTTCATTGTCGTGCGTGCTTAAAATAACGATTTCTTTATTCGTTTCTAGCGACATTACTACGGGTAAATGGTCGCTCATATTGTACAAACTGCTGCGCAATTGTAAACTAAATTCACCATCACATTCAAAGGCATCAATGCGGTTGTTGTAGCAATTGGCGTTATTTCCATAGGATTTATAAGTGCCTTCTACGTAGCGCAAGGCTGGATTGGTTTGCATAGCTTGCGACATCATTATAAAGTCAAAACGGTCATCGAGTCCGCCACCTGCGCCTGCGCCAAACCCGCTTGAACTCAATCGTGTGCTTTGGGTGTGGATGGCTGCAAAATCTTCGTTGTTATTCCAAGAACCGAGTGTGTCAATAGGATCCAACATCACAACATTGTTTGTTGAATCTAAGATTTCAGTGTAGGCAGGTTCAGTTGACGTATAAATATTAAAATCGCCAGCGAACAATACAAAAGCATCTGGGTCGAGCGATTCTATATCTTCGGTAAACTCTTGCACCATTTCAAGTCGGAGTGCCTGGTTAGCGCTGCCTTGACTTGATTTTAAATGGGTTACATACGTGTATATAATCACAGGGTCTGTAGCGCCGTCTGCCGTGCTCAGTTTTAAATCATATCTATTGATATCACGCACGGTTGTACTAATGATAGCAGTGTTTTCTAACGTGAACATATTTTTACGATAGAATAATAGTTGCTGTAAATCTGCGTCGCCAGATTGATTTTCAAAATACGGTGCAGCTGCATAATCAATACCTTCGTCATTGAGCGAGCTGTTTAAAATCAAATCGGCACCTTCTTGACTTTGCAATTCACAAATCATAAAAATATCAGGATTGTATTCATTGAGAATGTCCTTTAAAATATCTTGACGATTTTGTGGTAACGCTTCGGGAAATTCTAGCAAGTTATAAAACATTGTTTTGATTTCGGTTTGCCCGAAACTTAACAATGTAAACAAACCGAATACCAGAGTAAAAATATATTTCAACATTAAATTGAGTCGTTGTGTAATTAAAAATTGGGACTGTGATTGTATTCTTCGTAAAAATCATTTAAAATTTCTAGAACCTCATCTTCAGTATCTACGATATGAACCAAATCAAGATCGCCCGGACTAATATTATTATTTTGCTCAAGGACAGTATTTTTAATCCATTCCATTAAACCTGTCCAAAAAGAACTTCCCACAAGTATGATTGGAAATTTGTCAATTTTGTGCGTTTGAATTAAAGTAAATGCTTCAAAAAATTCATCGAGTGTTCCCATTCCTCCGGGCATCACAACAAAACCTTGCGAGTATTTTACAAACATAACCTTACGAACAAAAAAGTAATCAAAATCTATACTTTTATCGCTGTCAATATACGGATTATCGTGCTGCTCAAAAGGCAACGTTATATTTAAACCTACCGATGTTCCTCCCGCAAGATGCGCCCCTTTGTTTCCAGCTTCCATAATTCCTGGACCACCGCCGGTAATAACGCCGTAACCACTTTCGGTAATACGTTTTGCTATGCTTTCGGCTAGTTTGTAATATTTATGGTCTGGTTTTGTGCGCGCAGAACCAAAAATAGAAACACAAGGTCCAATACGACTCATCTTTTCGTAACCGTTGACAAATTCACCCATGATTTTAAAAATCGCCCATGAGTCGTTTGTCTTCACTTGGTTCCAATTTTTTGGAGTTTGTTCGTGTCTCATACTTACTGTTTACTTGTTTTTTTCTGAAATTTTAAAGATTTCAGAAGTTAATTTTATCATCCGTCATCAAGCAATTATAGCCATTTCTTTTGCTAAAAATTGCGCGGTGTAGCTTTTCTTCACTTTGATAACTTCTTCGGGAGTTCCTTTTGCCATTACGGTCCCTCCATTTTTTCCACCTTCGGGGCCAATATCGATAATATAATCCACGGTTTTGATTACATCTAGATTATGTTCAATAATCAAAACGGTATTTCCTTTGTTTACTAATTTCTGAAGCACTATCATCAAAACTCTAATATCTTCAAAATGCAATCCGGTTGTAGGCTCGTCTAGAATATAAAAGGTATTTCCAGTGTCTCTTTTTGAGAGTTCTGTTGCCAATTTTATCCTTTGTGCCTCACCGCCCGAAAGTGTTGTGCTCTGCTGTCCGAGTGTAATATACCCTAAACCAACGTCTCTTATCGTCTTTAATTTCCTAAATATTTTAGGAATTTGTTCAAAAAAGTCGCAAGCGTCGTTGATGGTCATTTCCAGTACATCGTAAATGGATTTGCCTTTGTAGCGTATTTCCAACGTTTCTCTGTTAAATCGTTTTCCTTGGCAGGTCTCACATTCTACATAGACGTCTGGGAGGAAATTCATTTCAATAACACGCAAACCACCACCGCGACAAGTTTCGCAACGTCCCCCTTTTACGTTGAAACTAAATCGGCCCGGTTTATAACCTCTAATTAGTGCTTCAGGGACTTTGGCGAATAAACTCCGTATTTCTGAAAACACACCCGTGTACGTCGCAGGATTTGAACGTGGTGTTCTTCCAATGGGTGATTGATTGATGTCAATTACTTTGTCAATATGGTCAAGACCTTTTATCTTTTTGTAAGGCATCGGTTTTTTAACACCGTTGAAATAATATGCGTTTAAAATAGGGTAGAGGGTTTCATTGATCAACGTTGATTTTCCACTTCCCGAAACTCCTGTAACGCCAACCATAACGCCCAACGGGATTTTAATGGAAACATTCTTTAAATTATTTCCCGTGGCTCCCGTGAGTTCTAAAAAATTTCCATTGCCTTCGCGTCTTTTTTCTGGAATTTCTATTTGTTTTGAACCGTTTAAATAGGCAGCCGTAAGTGTGTTGTGATGTAAAATTTCTGAAGGTGTTCCCTCGCTCACAATTTCGCCACCAAATTTTCCTGCCGCAGGACCTATGTCTATCACATAGTCTGCACTTTCAATCATGTCTTTGTCGTGCTCAACAACAATAACTGAGTTGCCAATATCACGCAACGAAATCAACGAATTTATCAATTTTTGATTGTCGCGTTGGTGCAATCCAATACTCGGCTCGTCAAGTATATAAAGCACTCCCACAAGTTGAGAACCTATTTGTGTGGCAAGGCGAATACGTTGCGCCTCTCCACCCGAAAGTGATTTTGAACTTCTATCCAAAGCTAAATAAGTCAACCCAACATCGACCAAAAATTGCAAACGTGTGCGAACTTCTTTTACAATTTCGCCAGCTATTTTGAGTTGCGTTTCGCCTAAATCCTTTTCAATATTTTCAAACCAAGAGGCCAATTCCACAACATCCATGTGGGCGAGCTCGGCAATGTTTTTTCCGTTTACTTTAAAATAAAGTGACTCTTTGCGCAGGCGGCTTCCTCCACATTCTGGACATTTAATTTTGTCCATATATTCCTTCGCCCATCTTTTTAATGATGTAGTTTCGGCAGCATCGTAAGTATTTTGTAAAAAAGTGGCAACCCCTTCAAATTCTATTTTATAGTTTCGGGTGATGCCCAAAGTTTTTGATTCTACATCAAATTTATCATTTCCGCCGTGAAAAATAAGTTGTTGCGCTTCCTTTGGAATTTCAGCAAAAGCATCTGTTAATTTAAATTTATAGCGTTGAGCAATTAACTCTAATTGCTTGAAAATCCAATTATTTTTCTGAGGTCCGTGCGGTGCCAAAGCCCCATTTTTAATAGAAACAGAATCGTCCGGAACTACTTTGCTCAAATTAACTTCATGTAATTCGCCCAATCCTTTGCAGTTGGGGCACATCCCTTTTGGGGAGTTGAAAGAGAAATTATTTGGCTCCGGATTAGGGTACGAAATCCCGCTTTCTGGGCACATCAATGACCGACTAAAAAATCGTGCTTCGTTTGATTCATTATCGAGTACCATCAAAACATCATCACCTTGGTACATTGCGGTGGTAATGCTTTCGGACAAACGTTTTCCATCGTCACCATCTTTTGCGGGTGTTTCAGGAATTTTGAGGCGGTCAATAACGGTTTCAATATCGTGTGTTTTGTATCGGTCAATTTTCATTCCCTTTACAATATCCAGCACTTTGCCATCTACACGTACTTTTACAAACCCTTGTTTGCCTATTTGCTCAAAAAGCTCGCGGTAATGCCCTTTTCTCGAACGAACAATAGGAGCAAGAATGCTTATTTTTTTTCCAGCAAATTCCGTTAAAATGAGTTCTTTAATTTGGTCGTCACTATAACTCACCATTTTCTTACCTGTATTATAACTGTATGCATCACTGGCGCGGGCATATAAGAGACGGAGAAAATCGTAAATTTCGGTAATCGTTCCCACCGTAGAACGTGGGCTTTTGCTCGTCGTTTTTTGCTCAATGGCAATTACGGGCGAAAGTCCGTCAATTTTATCCACATCTGGGCGTTCCAAACTTCCTAAAAATTGTCTGGCATAGGCCGAAAAAGTTTCAATGTAACGACGTTGTCCCTCGGCATAAATGGTGTCAAAGGCAAGTGAGGATTTCCCACTTCCCGAAAGTCCTGTAATCACCACCAATTTCTCCCTTGGAATGGTAACATCAATGTTCTTTAAATTATGAACACGCGCCCCTAAAACCTCAATAACATCTTCATTTTTTGCCATAGTTTGCAAAGGTACTATTTATGGATTGATTTTTAAATGTCGCCGCTTGTTAAGAATAGGAGTTTTTGTGTTAAAAGTTAGAAGGCAAAGCCGAAATTTTATATCCATGAAACCTCACAAATGTATAACAGCTATTGGGTTGGAATTACTACTTGAAATTTGGTTTTTTTTTTAAGGCTCCGGAAATGAAATATATTTAAATTATAAATCCTCAGTTGAAAGAGCTTGTAGAAATTTGAAGTAATTAATATTTCAGAAAAAAACAAAAATTAATTTTTCCTTCCTCCTATGAAAATTCCATAAACACTTGTGCCGGCAAAGAATAATGCGCTAATTATAAATGCATAACAGATTGCCAACGCAAAAGGAGCAACGGACAATAAAAGAAGGAGCAACGGGGCAATAATGCCTGCTAGGAGAAACAAACCAAATAAAGCATAAAGTGACCCTATTTTGTTTGGCATTCCTTTGTTTGAGTTGCGCTGGGTTTCCAATTCAAATAATTGCGGGATGATTTGTTTGTTTATATACTCTCCCAATTTTGATAAAAACACTTCATTAAAGGAAGAATCTTCGAAAATTTGACTATCCATCTCATTGGCGAGCATCATGATTCTATCTTGTTGGCGCTCAAAAACAGCTTCTACATCTAGCGTTTCCTTATAATCGCCAAATTTATATCCAAAGTAATACCACAATCCACTACCACATTTATGTTCTATCCATTTTTCTAAAATCTCTTTTTTGTAATGTTTCTGAAATACTAAAACATTAGGAATTTTCTTTTGTTTTGGGTCTTGAAGTAGTAACGATTTTAATTCCAAGTAAAGCGTCTCAGTATCGTTAAATCCTTTTTTTTCTTGTAGATATTCAATGGCTAGTTTGGATTTCCCTTTGTAGAATTCTTTAACTTCAAAATACGTTAGTCCTTCAAACTCGACATCCATATAATCACTTACGCCTGGAAGCCATAATTTACTTTCAATTAAAATCTCGACAATAGCCTGGGCTTTATTCATTTTATTGACAAGACTTGTCAATAAATCATCCGTGCTAGTTTTGCCGCGATGTTTTGTGAAAACTGAGAATACAATGTAACTAAAGAGTATTGCGGCAACGATGATGCTCAATCCAATAAAAATAGTAGCCATCTCTTTTAACAGAACAATGAAATTGTTATCCGACTCAAATTTCAGCCAAAAAAGATAAATCAAACCAATACACAGAAACCCTGAAAATACCAAAGGTATCAGGGTATACGCTTTACTTTCAAAAGATGATTTTTTCATAAGCGAATTTGGGTGCCGCTATCTTTTGATATTTATAGATGAAATGAAAAACATTCACTCATTTATAAAATATTCATTATTTACAAATATGTAGTATTTTACTTACAGTTATAAGTTGATTGAACTAGTTTTAGTTGAAGTGTAGAGTTTTACAGATAAAAAGCAATAATTGTGCCTTTTTTAAAATCCGATAGCTGTGTCATCGCCTCGCTTATCGGCGCCACCTTCGTACGTTCCGTCGGGCAAGACCAAAATAGCGTCTACTTTTCCAATTACGGGAGCAGATTTTTCATCAATATTATAACCACGTTGTTCTACATCGGAAAGTGTTTTTTTATCAAAGCTATTTGGTTCAAATTGTACCACATCTGGAAACCATTGATGGTGAAATCTGGGCGCATTTACGGCATCTTGCATAGACATATCATATTCATACACATTTAAAATAGTTTGCATTACCGAAGTGATTATCGTAGAACCGCCGGGAGTTCCCAAGCTCATCCAGAATTTCCCATCACGCTCAACCAGCGTTGGGGTCATTGAACTGAGCATTCTTTTTTGAGGTTCAATAGCATTGGCAAGACCACCAATTAATCCAAACATATTCGGCTCTCCTGGCTTTGCGCTAAAGTCGTCCATTTCATTATTTAAAAAGAAGCCCAATTCTTTGACATATAATTTAGAACCAAACGCTGCATTTAACGTTGTCGTCACAGCAATCGCATTGCCAAATGGGTCCACAATAGAATAATGCGTCGTTTCCATACTTTCATAACTGGGTAACGAACCATGAGAAATATCGATAGACTCCGTTGCTTTTTCAAACGAAAAACCGTTCATTCTATTTTTAAGATATCCTTCGCTGATGAGCGAATCTATTGGGATTTCAATAAAATCTGGGTCACCTAAAAAATGACTTCGGTCTGCGTAAGCACGGCGTTCGGCTTCAACAATTACTTGTATGGCTTTGGTGCTGTTGTGCCCATATTCTGCAATAGGGTAGGGTTCGATGCTCTTTAAAATTTGTGCGAGACAAATCCCGCCACTCGAAGGAGGCGACATGGAAATCACCTTTAAATCTTTATAATTAAAAATCACAGGTTCCCGCCATTCCGCCTCATACGCATTGAGGTCGTCCATGTTTATAATAGCATCTCTCTCTTTCAAAAATTTAATTAGTTTTTTTCCTACTTCACCATGATAAAATGCTTTTCGGCCCTTTTCTGAAATTTCAGTCAAGGTTGCCGCGAGTGCTTCATTTTTAAAACGGTCTCGGGTGTTATACGTTTCGGTGTAAATGGAAGATTCTCCATTCACTTCTTTAAAGATAGGCGCGTAAAAGTTGAAACGTTTTGCTTGGTCTTCGGTTAAAATAAATCCATCTTTTGCAAGTTTGATGACGGGTGCTAAAATTTCCTCAATTGGTAGACTTCCAAATTTTGAATGCGCTTCAAAAATACCTGCAATAGTGCCAGGAATTCCCACGGCAAGACTTCCGGTTTTACTTTTTTCTGAAAAATAATTTCCATCATTATCGAGATACATATCGCGCGATGCTTTAATGGGCGCTTTTTCGCGATAATCCAGTGCTCCTATTTCGCCATATTGAGTGCGATATACCATAAAACCACCACCTCCCAAGTTGCCTGCATACGGATAACAAACGGCGAGTGCCATTTCTGTGGCGACCATGGCATCAAAGGCATTACCGCCTTTTTTCATGATATCGCTCCCTATTTTTGAAGCCTCTTCCCGGGCCGAAACCACCATGGCATTTTTAGCAATCAACCCAATTTGTGGAAGGGTTTCTTCAGGAATTTGTGCTGTTTCTTTTTGTTTACAATTTCCGAAGAAAATAGGAAAACATACCAAAAGGATAAAAAGGTTTTTAGGGGTCATAATTCCTTTAATTTATTCTTAGAAAAAATTCTCAATTCTTCAAAAAAAGAAGTGAATTCTGCTTCAAATTCGGCATAGAATTCTTCTAGTTCAATAACGGCAAAATTCATTTTAGATTTTCCTTTGGTGCGCACATTCATTCCGTCGAGTATTTTAGAAATTCCGGATACGGTGGCATAGCTCAACAACCAATTATCAGAAACCATATAAGGCATCATTTTTTGGATTCTTATAGGGAGTATTTCATAGTTTTTACGAAGCATTTTATAAAAATCCTGCACATATTCGTCGAGTGGTTGGTTACAATAAGTTGACCAGTTTTTAGCTAAAAAATGGTCGTATAAAATATCGACAATCACGCCGCTGTAATGACCGTATTTTTTGTGTAATCTTTTTGTGCTTTCACGTACTGTGGGATGGAGGTCCGTGTAGCTGTCGATACCTCTGTGGAGTAATATCCCCTTTTGGATTTGCTGCGGAAATTTGAGATATTTTTTTCCTTTGATGCCGTCAGCAATAAAGTTACCAATGGTGATACCTTCATCTTCGCCAGAGAGATAGATGTGTGCGAGAAAATTCATCTCTCAAAATTACGAAATAACATTGCAACATTTTTACCCCAAAAAAAGTATATTTGTGGTGTGTCTCATTTCGCTTTAGTCCATTGATTTTATAGGCTTTACCGAGTATTTTGAGCAATAAGAATGATAATAATTTTTTAAATTTAATAGTAAAATACACAATATTTAATGACATTAATAAAATCTATTTCAGGAATTAGAGGAACCATTGGAGGTGCACAAGGAGATAACTTAACACCCATTGATGCAGTAATGTACGCTGCTGCTTACGGGACTTGGGTAAAACAGCAACGAGACAAAAATGAATATAGAATTGTTGTTGGGCGCGATGCACGCATAAGTGGCTCCATGGTACAACAACTTGTTATGAATACGCTCGTGGGAATGGGCATCCATGTGATTGATTTGGATTTATCAACAACACCCACCGTTGAAATGGCGGTAATGATGGAGCACGCAGATGGAGGAATTATTTTGACCGCGAGCCACAACCCAAAACAATGGAATGCCCTCAAACTTTTAAATAATAAAGGAGAATTTTTAAACGCAGCTGCAGGTCAAGAAATTTTGGACATTGCAGAAGCAGCAAATATAACGTTTGCCGAAGTTGACGTTTTGGGGAAAATAACACGTAACGATGCGTACATCGATTTACATATAGACGAAATTTTGCAATTGGATTTGGTCAACAAAAAAGCCATCGAGAAAGCGAACTTTAAAGTGGTTGTCGATGGCGTAAATTCTACGGGAGGTATTGCGATTCCGCTATTATTGGAAGCATTGGGCGTACAACCTGTAAAGTTGTATTGTACTCCCAATGGTGAGTTTCCACACAACCCAGAGCCTTTAAAAGAACATTTGGGTGATCTTATGAAAATGGTCGTGGATGAGCGAGCCGATTTTGGAATCGTAGTAGATCCAGACGTTGACAGACTTGCTTTTGTGGATGAAAATGGGGAGATGTTTGGCGAGGAATATACGCTCGTAGCCGTGGCAGATTATGTGCTTCAAAATACAAAGGGAAATACGGTTTCAAACATGAGTTCGTCACGCGCTCTGAGAGATGTCACTGAAAAATTGGGTGGTAAATATACCGCAAGTGCTGTGGGAGAAGTAAACGTTGTGCAAACAATGAAGGACACGAAAGCAGTTATTGGCGGGGAAGGTAACGGTGGTATTATTTATCCAGAATTACACTACGGAAGAGATAGTCTAGTAGGAGTTGCTCTTTTCTTGAGTTATTTAGCCGAAATTAAAATTTCAGTAAGCAGCCTTCGAAAGCTATACACCTCATACTTTATGAGTAAAAAGAAAATTGAATTGACACCTTCAATTGATGTGGACGCTATTTTAAAAGGAATGGAAAAAAAATATGCGAACGAAGAAATCAACACCGTTGACGGAGTAAAAATAGATTTTGCTGATACTTGGGTGCATTTAAGAAAATCAAATACAGAGCCCATTATTCGTATTTACACAGAGGCGCAATCACAAGAAAAGGCAGATATATTGGCAGATAGAATCATTAAAGAAATCAAAGAAATAGCGGGATTGTAAACTTAAACTAAATTTACAATAACTGCGGAAATTGAACAACAACAATATATTATGGATGCCATAGAGACCAAAACAGCACTCGAAACTTTTTTTGAAAAATACCGAAACAACATCCTAGGTATTGATCAATCATTTGTTTCACCTTATGGGGAAAAGAAAATAATTTATACTGATTGGACTGCCAGCGGAAGATTATATCGTCCAATAGAGGAAAAAATGTTGCATCTTTTTGGGCCTTATGTAGCAAACACTCATACCGAAACAACCGTCAGCGGCACCACAATGACCCGTGCATACCATACTGCGAGGAAAATAATTAAGAAACACATAAATGCTAGTGAAAACGATGTGTTGATTACTACGGGGACTGGAATGACTGGTGTTGTGAATAAATTTCAACGCATCTTAGGATTGAAAGTTCCTGAGAGTATGAGAGCGTTTACCAATGTTCCAGATAATTTAAGACCTGTGGTTTTTGTTTCGCACATGGAACATCACAGTAATCAAACTTCGTGGCTAGAAACCATTGCAAAAGTAGAAGTTATCCCTTGCAATCAAGAAGGATTGTTTTGCATAAATGAGTTTAAAATATTGATGGACAAATATAAAGATCATCCTTATAAAATAGCGTCAATCACCAGTTGTTCAAATGTTACAGGAATAAAAACTCCCTATCACGAAGTTGCAAAAATAATGCACCAAAATAACGGACTGTGCTTTGTCGATTTTGCTTGCTCTGGCCCTTATATCCATATTGATATGCATCCAGAGAATGATGAAGACAGTTATCTGGATGCCGTCTTCTTATCGCCACATAAATTTTTAGGAGGACCGGGAACGAGTGGAGTGTTGGTCTTTAATAAAAAATTATATAAAAATTTGGTGCCCGACTGCCCAGGAGGAGGTACTGTTGCTTGGACTACGCCTTGGGGAACACACCAATATTTAGAAAATATTGAAGAACGCGAAGATGGAGGTACTCCAGGTTTTTTACAGGTAATTCGAACGTCATTGGCTATTAGGCTTAAAGAGGAAATGGGTGTCGAAAATATTTTAGCCCGGGAGGAAGAATTACTGGATGTTCTTTTTGAAAGATTAGGTGGAGTTGCTGGAATTTCAATTTTAGCGCCCCATGTCAAGAAAAGATTGGGTGTTTTTTCTTTTAATATTGATGGATTACACCATGATTTAACTGTAAAAATATTAAATGATAGATTCGGTATTCAGTCGCGAGGAGGTTGCAGTTGTGCAGGTACATATGGCCATTATCTTTTGGAAATAGACCAACAACGCTCTTCTGAAATTCTTGAATCTGTAAATAAAGGTATCTGCGATATGAAACCGGGTTGGGTTCGCGTTTCCATTCACCCTACAACAACTAACGAAGAATTGCATTTTGTTATTGACAGCATTCTTGCTTTGGTCGAAAACGTAAGCGAATGGAAAAAGGATTATAAATTTGATGGAAAAAAATACTCGCATCAAAACGAGACCAAAGAAAATTCAAGCGCGTTGTGTGAAGACTGGTTTGATTTTTAATTTCGTAATTTCCATCTTCGGTGCGACCATAAATAAAGATGTGGCATTTCTTTTATTTGAGCTTCTAAAAGGTCATAAAATTTCCTTGTAATTTTATAATCTTCAAATTTCGTTGCATCTTCAGCAATGGTTTTAAATGTAACGTTGTAATACCCCCTTTTTACCTTTTCAACTTGAAGGTATAATACGGCAAAGTCGAGTTTTTTAGCTAAATCTTCAGCACCCGTAAACATTGGCACATCAATATTCATAAAGGTGTCTCGGTGTTTGTAGTGGCCGTCCTTCGGGCTTTGGTCAGATAAAATATAAGTCAACGTATTGATATTTTTTTTCTTTTTACGGTATAGCATGGGCACGACCAATTTGTTCGAAACAATGATACCGCCAAAACGCTCCCTAATTTTTTTAACAACGGTATCCATTTGTTTGCTGCGTAATGGCTTGTAAACTGCGTGTGCTTGATGCTCCATCATACGATTTAGAATTCCGCTCCATTCCCAATTTGCGTAGTGTCCTGCCATTAAAAGAATGCTTTTATCGGCATCATAAAATGGTTTTAAATGTTCAATATTTGTGACGTTAAATCTTTTTCTGATTTCTTCTTCTGAAATGGTAATACTTTTAATAGTCTCGGCAATGATGTCACAAAAGTGTGCGAAGAATTTTTTTGAAAGGTAGTTAATTTCCGAAGTGCTTTTCTCCGGGAAAACTAATTTTAGATTATTTCTTACTACTTTTTTTCGGTAGCCGATAATGTGATAGATAAAGATGAAAAGAATATCACTTTTAAAATAGAGCCACCACATGGGTGCTAAGGAAGTTAGCCAAAAAAATGGATATAAAATGTAATAAACAAGCCTTTGCATAGCGCATTTTTCTACAAATCTACTTAATTTTAGAGCAACTAGATAAAGGACGTTTAAAGGTTTTTTTTCATTTATTTCAATTCGTTTTTATCTCATTAAAATTTCAGAATATGCCAAACATAGATATTGCTACACTTGTAATCATCGCCGCCAATGTGCTCATTTCCATGAAGGGATTTAATGATCAATATTTTTTTGACAAATACAAATTTAATATTGCTGCGATTAAAAAAGGAGAACAATTGAGGATGGCGACTTCTGGGTTTTTGCATGCCGATTTTAACCATTTGTTATTCAATATGCTTACGTTGTTTTTCTTTGCGCCTATAGTAGTTGTATATGTGGGTGCCGTAAAATTTGTAGCTATTTATTTAGCCAGTTTATTGTTGGGGAGTTTGCTTTCATTTTATTTTCATAAAGATGAACCTTATTATAGTGCCATTGGAGCAAGTGGTGCCGTGACAGGAATTTTGTATGCCGCCATTTTATTTGAGCCATCGATGAATTTGTATTTGTTCTTTGTTCCAATACCGATTCCTGCTTGGCTTTTTGGTGTGGCATATTTGTTGTATTCTATATACGGTATGAAAAGCAGGGCGGGGAATATAGGTCATGATGCACATTTTGGCGGAGCTATTGCCGGGTATGTGATGGCATTGGTTTTTATGCCTTCAGTAATTACTAATGATCTTTGGATTGTTTTGTTATTGGCAGTACCCATCGTTCTTCTCTTTGTACTCAACAAACTAGGTAAAATCTAAAAACAACAACTATGAAAATTTTCACATCTCTACTATTAATTCTAACGACCACATTAGTTATGGCACAACAAAACCAAAAACCCTCCGTCGATGTTACGGGCGAAGGCATTGTTTCAATAATTCCAGACCAAGTTACTATCAACGCTCGAGTGGAAATTACGGGCAAGGATGCAAAAACTGTAAAACAACAAAATGATGCAATCGTCAATGAGGTTTTTTCAATGTTGAAGAAATTGGGAATCGAAGACAAAAATATTCAAACAGATTATATACGATTGAGTAAAAATTATGAGTATAATTCTAAGACCTATAATTATGCGGCAAATCAAGCCATCTCAATAAAATTAATGAGCTTGGATAACTATGAGCGCGTAATGAATGGATTATTGCAAAGTGGCATAAACCGTATTGACGGCGTTAATTTTGCTTCTTCAAAACAAAACGACTTAGAGCAGGAAGCTCGTAAAAAAGCAGTGATGAATGCTAAAATGAAAGCCAATGATTATGCGGGAGTATTGCAACAAAGTGTGGGTAAGGCAATTCAAATTAGCGAGTTTCAACAAAATTCAAGTCCGCAACCTATGTATAAAGCGATGGCAATGGAGGGTGATATGGCTGGTGGACAACAAACCATCGCACCTGGAGAAATGGAAATTAAAGTTCGCGTGAATATAAGTTTTGAGCTGTTGTAAATAGCAGTTCTCTACAATAAAAAAACCATCTAAAAAAATTAGATGGTTTTTTTGTATTTTATATTCTTATAGTTGGATTAATCCAGCAAATAAGCTATTTTCTGTCCTAGTGCGGGACCTCTTAAATTTTTAGCGATAATCACACCATTTTCATCTAGCAGAAATGTTGCTGGAATAGAACGCACACTGTAATCTTTTGCAATTGGGTCTTGCCACGCCATTAAATTTGAAACGTGATACCAATCCATATTGTCGTCTGCAATGGCCTTTACCCAGCGTTCTTCTTGCCCAGCTTTGTCAAGTGAAACACTAATAATATTTAATCCTTTGTCATGATATTGCTCATACACTTTTACCACATTTGGATTTTCAGCACGGCAGGGTCTGCACCATGATGCCCAAAAATCTATGATAGTGTATTTCCCCATGGCGTCTTTTAAAGCTAACTCTTTTCCATCGGGAGTTTTTGCTGAAAATGCTGGTGCTGTCCCTCCAACGTCGCTATTTTTAATATTTGCTGCTACGGCTTTAATTTCCTTAGCCATATCTGTTGCGGCTATTTTAGGCGAAAAATTATCAATTAAATCTGCTGCTTCAATTGCGTTTATTGTTTTCTTGTTTAACATTTCAGAAACTAGCATAAGGGCAAATAAAGAATTAGGGTTTTCCTTCGCAAAATTGGACTGTAAATTATTTTGCTCATCTCTTAGGGCCAAACTTTCACGTTGCAATTTTGCAATCTGTTCATTGTCATTTGCAGATCTTGCAGCTTGATATTCTGTTTGAATTCTTTGTGTCTTTTTAGCAAAAGAAATCTGTTTGTTCTTAAAATTTTGATATGCCTCATTCTGCGCATTCCCAGTAACAATAGACGCTTGAATACTATCTTTATAAATGGTTGCTGTCAAATCTTCACTTTCAGGAAAGAACAAAACACTACTATTGTTAACCATTAAATAGTTTACTGTCGGTGTGTCGCTTTTTGCAAATTGCCCCGAAAATTTACCATCTTTAATAGTTAGTGTATCGAGAATCTTTGTTTGATTGTCTTCAATGGTATATACCATCACTGGAGTATCGTCGGCAATACCGGTAGCTGTTCCGCTCAACGTGTATGTGTCACTATTACCACCGCAGGAAATAAGTGTGATTGCTGAAATGATAAATAATAGGTATTTCATAATGTTCAATTTTGAACAAAAATATGATATTTTTTCTGAAATAATGTAAACATCAAATATTTGTTAATTGTATATAAATGGTATGGCAATCCCTTAATTTTATATATTTTTAATAGTTAAATGAATTGATAATGAAGATTGAAGAACAACAGTCGCCTATTAAGGTTGAAGTAAGTTTTAAGAAAGTTTTTGAGCAATATAAAGGCAGACTTTCTTCGGATAATATTCTCGTGAAACAACGAGCGGCATCAGTATTGGAAATCGCTGAAAAATACCTCGAACTTTCGGAGGGTATTTCAGATCTATCAAAATTGGGAGATTATAACGACCAAATAGATTTGGTTATGGAAGATATGTTCTCTTCCATTTTGGAAAATAACGAAATCAAGGTTGCTACCCTTCCTTACAATGATTTTATCTTTAAGTCTTCAGAACGATTTCAGAAAATAATAAAAGCGGCGGGACCGGGCTTCAAAGTTGAACTCAACAATTTTGAAGAAAATGAGTATTATATTTTGGGTTGCGTAATAATCATGAATGCCTATTATGGTTTTCATGCAGATTTCAGAAGACCTTTATATTTCCAAATTCCAGCGGCTAACGGAATTATTAAAAGTTACAGATTGCTCTACAATGCAGATTTTGTAGAAATCGTAAAAACAAAAAAAGCTCCAGAGTTCACTCAAAATGATTTTGAGGAATTGCTTGATAATTTTGATAAAATTTCACTTTGGAAAGAAAAATTCCCTGTGGAAAGTTACACTTTTAAAGGATTTGTGATTGCCAATATGTACGATGCCACGGCAGACGTCAACATTTCAGACTTTAAAGCTAGTTTGATAAATGACAAAGCAAAAAATGAAATGAATGAAGATAATTTCAAAAACATTTTTGCCTCTATATTTAATTGTCCAGATTTAAAGATAGGTTTTTCTGAATACAATCCCCAAGATAATACCCTTGAGCAGATTGTTCAAAATACAACCATGAGTAGCTTTATTCTCTGTGGGAAAAAGTCTTTGGTAAGTGAAGATGCGTTGTGCCAAGTGTCGTATTACAAACTCTTTAAACAGAATGAATTTTATACAATTTCAAGTGCATCTAAGTACAATGCACTATACCCAGATAACCCATTATATAGAAAATTATTAGATCAAGGATTGGAAAGTGCCATATTTGCTCCTGTTGTTGACGATGGCAAATTATTGGGTATTATGGAATTGGTTTCACCTACTAAAAATGCACTAAACTCTGTCAATGCAAACAAGTTGCGTGATATGATGCCATTTTTAGAAGAATATGTTATCCAAGCAAGAGAACGTATCGATAACGAATTAGAATTGATCATTCAAGAAGAGTGTACTTCCATTCACAAAAGTGTACATTGGAAATTTACGAAGGAAGCAAAACGCTATAAAAAGGCTATGATGATGGGCAACCATGCCACATTTAGAGAAGCCGTTTTTGAAGATGTATATCCTTTATTTGGACAAATTGATGTCAAGGGTTCTTCTGAAGCACGAAATACTGCCGTACGCAATGATTTAGAGTTACAGATGCGCCATGTTGAAAAGATTGTTAATCAAATTTACGCATTAGAAAAACTCCCCATTTATGAGCAGTTGGCTTTTAGGATTGATAGCTTTTTAGTAGAACTTCGCGATAATTTTCAAGTTGATAGTGAACGTTCTGTGCTGAAATTTCTGAAATCTGAAATAATTCCATTATTCAAACATCTTTCAAAGAAAAGCGAAAGTCTCAAAATGTTGATTGCCGAATACAACGAACTTTTAGAAAGCAATACAGGATTTGTGTACAACCATAGAAAAAACTATGACGAAACAGTAATGCAAATTAATAAACGAATGGCAACAGTCCTTGACCGCAATCAACGAGATGCACAACAAATGTATCCGCATTACTTTGAGCGTTTTAAAACCGATGGTGTAGAGCATAATATTTACATTGGCGAGTCGATAACCAAGGAGAACAGTTTCAATAAAATCTATCTTTACAACTTGCGTTTATGGCAATTGCAGGTAATGTGTGAGATGGAAAACAGCTATTATAAATTGAAAGAAACATTACCCGTTCAATTAGATGTTGCTTCAATGATTTTAGTGTTCAATACTCCATTGTCGTTACGTTTTAGAATGGATGAAAAACGTTTTGATGTAGATGGAACCTATAACGCTCGTTACGAAGTAATCAAAAAACGCGTTGATAAAGCAAATATTAAAGGAACCAATGAGCGTATTACGCAAGCAGGTAAAATTGCAATCATTTTTTCTCAAAAAGAGGATGAAAAAGAATATTTAAAATACATCCAATTTCTTCAAACCAAAAAGCAATTAGGTACCGAAGTTGAAATCTTGGAGTTAGAGGATTTACAAGGGGTTACAGGTTTAAAAGCAATTAGAGTTCCCATACTGTATTCCCGCGGAAAAGAGCAATCTAAAGAATATTATACCTACGACGACTTGATTGCAACATTGAGCTAATAGAGCTAATTAATTCAAAATTATAAACTTAAATTATTAACCTTTCATAAATCAACAATCAGCTTTCATTGGTTGTTGATTTTTATTTTATAACATTACTACATTATGGATATTAATTCAGCATTGATAACAATACTTTCAGTCCTAGGGATTTTCGCAGCAATTATTTTTATCATCAGGATTTTCGGGTTGAGAACGTTGGCTAAGATGTCAAGTTTTGATTTTGCATCAACAATTGCAGTGGGTTCTATACTTGCGTCAACAATTATTAATAAAGACCAAAGTATTATCAAGGGAGCACTCGCTTTAGCAAGTATTATTGGATTTCAAACATTATTTTCATTTTTAGTAAGGAAAAATGATTGGTTCAAGAAAATGTTTACAAACAAACCTCAACTGTTAATGAAGGATGGTGAAATATTTTATGAAAATTTAAAGAGTTGTAATGTGGGCGTAAGTGATTTGATGGCTAAACTTAGAGAAGCAAACGTTCATAAACTTGAAGAAGTTCAAGCAGTTGTTTTTGAAAGTACGGGTGATATTTCAGTTTTGCATAGCAGCGATATAAAGGATATTGACTCAATTTTACTTAGAGATGTCTCAGATAAGTAATTTAACATGCAAAAGTTAATTATGGTTGTACATAAAAACAAAACCTTATCATTTCTATAACTTATTAAGAACCCAAAAATAAATAGTTTTGTGTTTACTAATATAAGAAGCCCTAATTGAGTTCAGAAACACAAGAAAACAAACCAATTCCTAAAAAAAAGAAGCGGTACAAAGCACTGCGCATTTTTGCAAAAGTGATGCTCGGTATTCTTATTTTTCTTTTTCTACTGGTTTTGTTCATTCGCAGTGAATGGGGGCAAGGAATTATCGTTGATAAAGCCGTTAAATATGTGAGAGACAAAACCAATACAGAGGTCGCTATTGAAAAACTGTACATCACATTTGATGGCGATATTTTACTAAAAGGGTTATATCTCGAGGACAAAAAAGGCGACACGCTCATCTATGCAAAATCGCTGGAAGCAGACATCCCATTATGGCCCATTATTCAAGGAAGCGGTATTGGTGTCGAAGCTGTTGACATTGAAGAACTAAGAGCAAATATTATTCGCAAAGACACAATCGAAGGCTACAATTTCCAATTTTTGCAAGATGCATTTGCAACTTCCGAAACTACTCCAGCACCCTCAAATGAGAATACAGAGCCTCTAAATATTATCCTCGGAAATTTCAATCTCAAAACAATTGATGTTGTTTTTAACGATGCCGTACTTGGTATTGAAAGCCATTTTGTTTTTGATGAACTTTTACTCGAGATGGATGAAACCAATCTTGAAACAATGACTTTTAAGGCAAACGACATTGCTCTTAAAAATGCGAACATCAAATACTACCAATCTCCCGTGCCCATTGACCCAAATGCGGAGCCAGTTCCCATGCCCATTCTTGCCGTTGACAACCTCACGCTAGAAAACACGTATGTTGATTATAAATCGTACGGCGACAGGATTGCCGCAACACTTGATATTGGCGAAGCTTCGTTAGATATGCCATTGGCTAACCTTGTTGAAACTCGAATTGATATTTCAGAATTTAAATTGAAGAACTCAAGCATCATTATCAACACTGAAACTGTAAACAACGCAATTACCGATAAAACAAATGAAGTTGTTGAGAAAGCGAAACAGGATATCAAAGCGTTTGAATGGCCAGAAATCGCTTTCAATATTGATGAAATAGATTTAGAAAATAACACCATTCAATATTCGGTGGGAGATGCGAAACCAAAAGAGGGCGTTTTCAATCCAGACGCTATTTTACTCAACACATTCAATTTTAAAGGGAACAATATTTTTATTAAAAATAAAGAAGCCGCAGCTAATATTGATGAAGTCAATTTCATAGAATTTTCTGGTTTTAACTTGAAAAAACTGGGCGTTGCTATCAACGTCACAGATAGTCAATTGAGTATTAAAGATTTAGGTGTTGCTGTCAATAACAACAGTCTCAATGGGCGCGTATCCATGGAGTATCCCTCTTTATCACAATTAATTTCGGCGCCAGATAAGTCTAAAATTGATGTAAAAATTTCTGATTTTCAATTTGATTTGGCAGAGGTTTTTAAATTTCAGCCACAATTAAAAGAAAATCAATATTTGCAAATTCTAAGTGAAAAGAGGCTCTTCGGAAACGTAACTGCATCAGGATATCTTTCAAATGTTTCCATCCCTAATGCAAATTTCAACTGGGGAAAAGACACTAAAATCTCTGCCAACGGAAGTATTAGCAATCCGACAGACGTAGATAAAATGGAATTCAAATTTCCGAAGATAAAAGCAAATACGTCCAAAAATGATATTTTGAAATTTGTAAACGAGCAGGAATTGGGCGTTTCATTACCGCAGGATCTCGAACTTATTGCAGCCATAAATGGGTCACCAACAAACATGTTTGCAGATGCCACATTGACCACTACACAGGGCGTGGCAAAGGTTGAAGGAACTTTTAGAAACGACGGGCGCATCGCCTTTGATGGTACTGCCACGATTGATAATTATGCCATGGGAGCTTTGTTGCAAAATGAGCAATTGGGTGATTTAAGTTTGAATATCAAAGCAACCGGCGAAGGAAATACCATCAATGATTTGGATGCTAAAGTAGATGCAACGGTACGTTCATTTGCCTATAATGGTTATGAAATTAAAGACTTAAATCTCAATGGGAATTTCAAAGATGGAACGGGCTCAATAACATCAAAATATAAAGACACAAACATTAACGCAGACTTGGAAGCTGTGGTGGTTTTAGATTCTATTGCAACACAGGCAGATTTAAAACTAAACCTCATTGGTGCAGATTTACAAGCGCTTGGATTAATGCAAAGAGATGTGCGTACGGGACTCATTTTAACCGCTAGTTTTAACGGAAATATGGAGCGTTATGATGCGTCGGCATTGTTGGAAAACGGACGTGTGGTATACGATAACAAGACATACCTTATTGGCGATTTGAACGCTAAAGCTAGAGTGAGAAAGGATTCCACTGCATTTTCTGTAAAAAACAGAATTTTGGATTTTGAATTGGAATCCAACACAGACCCGGTCACGTTTTCAAATTCGCTGCAGGAACACATTTTTAGTTATTTTTATAGAGATGCCGTGCAAAAAGACACGCTTAAAAATCCTGTAAAATTAAAGGCGCGAGGAACCATAAGCGATGCTCCTTTGTTAAATGAAGTGTTTTTAGTGAATATCCAAGAGCTCGATACCATTAAAATCGCGATGGATTTTGATGAAAACCGCAGAAAATTAAATGCTGAAATCACTGCTCCGCTAATCAATTATGGCGGAAATAAAGTGGACAGTCTTGCCTTTAAAATGGATACCGATGAGGATAAATTTGCGTTTGATTTCGGTTTTAAAAATATTGAAGCTGGCCCTATTGATATTCAGCGCACTGTGATTCGAGGAAAGCAAATCAACAATGAATTGGATTTAGATTTTATCGCATTTCAAAAAGATTCCACATTAATAAAAATTAAGTCTGAAATTACCGGCAACAGAGACCGCTTACGTTTCCATATTAATCCAGATAGTTTAATTATTCAGAAAAAACCTTGGCAGACACCTGCGGGCAATGAGATAATTTTCAACAAAGTGGGTGAAATATATTCGTTGGATTTCAATGATTTTAATTTCAGCCGAAATCAGCAATCTGTTTCATTTAAAGATGATGTTCCATCCATCGCTAAAGAACACGTTGCAGTTAATTTTCAGAATTTTAAGCTTAGCGAATTTTTAAATTATTTAAATCCTGAAGAGAAGTTTGCAAAAGGAAAATTATCGGGAGATTTTATACTCGAGGAACCCTTTGGCGCAACAGGAATTGTCGCAGACCTCACCATAGAACAATTAAATTTGCTCGATGTTGACATGGGAACAATGACCGTAGATGCTAAATCATTGGGTGGCACGGCGTATGATTTTAAAGCTGCAATCAAAGGTGGAGAAGTGGATTTGGATTTGACGGGAGATTATAAAGCCACGCAAGACGATGCATTACTTAATCTCGACCTCGCATTAAATAGAGTAAACATGAAGGCTTTTGAAGGGTTTTCTTTAGGCGAAATTACAGATGCCAGTGGGATTTTGACTGGTAATTTTAATTTAGAAGGAACACTTGCTGAACCTAAATATGATGGAAAAATTACATTGAAAGATGCCGAAATGACCATTAAAAAATTGAATGCGCCTTTCAGTTTTGTCAATGAATCCATCGCTATAAACAATGAAGGATTGAAAATGGATTCTTTTACGATTAGGGATGCAAACAATAATACATTTGTTGTGGATGGAGGTATAGGAACCGAAAGTTTATTAAATCCGACTTTTGATTTAAGGGTAAAGGCTAATAAATTTCAATTGATAAATGCCACGGAAGATGACAATGATTTGGTTTATGGAAAAGCGACTGTAAATGCAGATATGACTGTAACAGGCGACCTGCAAATCCCTAAAATTGATGTAACTGCTTCCATTAATGAAAATACAGATGTAACGTATATTTTGCCTGCCACTGCCGCAAACATTGAGAGCAGAGAAGGCGTTGTCACCTTCGTAAATCGTGAAAATCCCGACGCCATTTTAACTCGAAATGAAGAGCAAACAGCCACCCTTTCAGGTTTTGATATCAAGGCGAATATAAAAGTGGGGAAAAATGCAAAGTTGAATATCATCATTGATGAAAATACGGGTGATAATTTTCAAGTGTATGGCCATGGTGATTTTGATTTCAGAATTAATCCCAACGGAAATATGACACTTTCGGGCATTTATACTGCTGCTGGAGGTCATTATGAAATGAGTCTTTATAACTTGGTCAACCGAAAATTTAAAATTGTATCGGGCAGTAAAGTAACATGGTCAGGAGATCCTTTTGACGCAAAATTAGATGTGAAGGCTTTGTATGAAGTAGAAGCTTCTGCATCGCCGTTGATGGCTTCGGTAACTTCAGGGTCAGACCCAAGTGTGCAACAACGTTTTAGACAGGTGTTGCCATTTCAAGTCTATTTAAATGTTGATGGTGAATTGACCGCGCCGGTGATTGATTTTAATCTGGATATGGAGGAAGATGAGCAAGGTGCCATTGGAGGACAAGTGTATGGAAGGGTACAACAACTCAATAGTCAAGAAGCAGAACTCAATAAACAAATATTCTCACTATTGGTGCTCAATAGGTTTTACCCTGAGCCAGGAAGTGATGGAAGTAGAGGGGGTGTCGCGAGTATAGCTAGAGATAACATTAACGATGCACTTGCGGACCAACTCAATGTGTTTAGTGATAAATTATTGGGAGATACGGGCGTGGAGTTAGATTTTGGATTGGATAGTTATACAGATTACCAAGGAACCTCTGCGCAGCAGAGAACTCAATTGGACATCGCCGCGCAAAAAAAATTATTCAATGACCGTTTAATAGTTCGTGTAGGAAGTGCTGTAGATATTGAAGGGAGTGGTTCTTCAGAGGAAACTTCACCATTGGTGGGCAACGTAAGTTTAGAATATTTATTAACTGAAAACGGGAGATACCTTTTAAAAGGTTTCCGAAGAAATGAATTCGAAAATGTTATCGACGGACAAACCATCGTGAGTGGTCTTGCGTTGATTTTTACACAAGAATTCAATCAATTTAGTGAATTGTGGGATGCGATGTTACGGTCTCAATCTGAAAAAGAAGAAGCGAAAAAGCAAAAAGAGAAGGAAAATGAGGTAGAAGAAAGTTTAAAAAAGGAATCGGGTGACAGAATTAAAGAAACGCCCGCACCAGAAAACAATAAAAAATCAAACAATAAGCATTGATACAATTTAAATCCATATCTAAGAGTGTACTTTTTACTTCGGTCTTTGTACTGTTGCAAGCATGTAGTGTTCAGAAATATATACCCGAGGACGAGTTGCTTTTTGATGGCTACGAGGTAACGGTTAACAATGAAAATGATTCTATTCCCATAGAAAATAAACCCCAATTAAAAGCTGCACTAGAAAATGTTTTGCTGCCGGAAGCAAATGGAAAACTTTTTGGAGGATACCCAGGGCTTTATTATTACTATAAAGTACAAGATTCTACACCGGGATTTTTCAATAGGTTTATGTATAAGCAATTTGGAGAAGAGCCTATTTACAAAAGCGATGTTGAGAAATATGAAATTGAAGAATTACTGCAAAACAGATTGAACAACCGCGGATTTTTCTATAGTCGCACGGCATCTCAATTTTTAGATGACGAAGAAAATAAAAAATCATCCGTGGAATATGCGGTTACCGTTAAGGAGCCTTATACAATGGAAACTTATCAAATAGACTCGCTTCCTTCTCCATTGTCTTCGGAAATTAAACAAATTGTAAGCACGAGCAAACTTGAAAAAGGAATGCGGTTTGATCTCTCAAATATGAAATTGGAAAGAGAGCGTATTGATAGTGACTTGAAGAAACGAGGATATTATAACTTCAATCCAGGATTTTTAATTTTTGAAGCAGATACCAATCAATATAAGAACAAACGTTTTGATTTGTTTTTAACGCTAAAAAAAGACGTGCCAAAAAAAGCGATAGTTCCCTATAAAGTAACTAAAGTAAATGTGTACACAAATTATGATTTAAAGCGAGATAGCTTGCAATTGGACACTGTTCAATTCAATAATAAAAACTATATAAGCGAAGATTTATTTTTTAAACCAAAACATCTCGACCCGTTTATAAAGATTGAAGCAAACTCCTTGTACGACCCTGTAGCTTCAAAGAATACTGCTAGAAGATTGTCCACAATTGGTTCGTATAAATTTGTAAATATTCAATATAAAGAAGTTGGAGAAGTTGGCGAAGATAGCATTGGTAAGCTAGAAGCCAGCATTTATTTATCTCCTTTGAACAAACGTGCTATTAGGGCAGAATTGCAAGCGGTTACAAAATCAAACAATTTTGCAGGGCCAGCTTTGGGACTTACTTATACCAACCGAAATCTCTTTAAAGGAGGAGAAATCCTCAATATTTCGGCTTCGGGTGGTTATGAAGTACAAGTTTCGGGTGGTGATCAGAGTGGATTGACGAGTATCAAATTGGGGTTGGGAACAGAATTGTTTTTTCCGAGGGTTATATTTCCGCTGAAAATAAACACAGATTTTTTTGAATACAACATCCCGAAAACCAAAACAGGCATTTCACTAGAATATTTAAGCCGAAGCCAATTATACACATTGCTTTCCGGGACGGCTACCTTTGGGTATGTTTGGGATGCCAATAGATATGTGACGCACCAGATCAATCCTATTTCGGTTAATTATACTAGACTTTCCAATACGACGGATCAATTCCAGATGATACTCGACCAAAACACTTTTTTACGACGTAGTTTTGAACAGCAATTTATTTCGGGATTGACGTATTCTTTTACTTACAACGGAATGGTGGATACGGGTAAGACAAACCAATTTTATTTAAATGCAACATTTGATACTGCAGGAAACACGATTTCTCTCTTCGGAAAAGAGAAAACTCCAGACGCACCGAAAACATTTCTAGGTACCGAGTATGCCCAATACGCAAAAGCCGATATGGATGTGCGGTATCATTTTAATTTTGGGAAAGACCAAAAAATAGCAACACGTCTTTTTGCTGGATATGGATACGCCTATGGAAATAGTACCGTATTGCCTTTCATAAAACAATACTATTCAGGAGGTCCCTATAGCGTACGTGCTTTTAATATTAGGTCTTTGGGTCCTGGAACTTTTGACGGAGACATTGATGGCAGCGACACTTTTTTTGACCAATCTGGTAATATACGATTGGAAGCAAATGCAGAATACCGCTTTCCTATTTTTGGCTATGTAAAAGGTGCCGTATTTGCAGACGCTGGTAATGTTTGGAATTCTGTTGACAATCCAGACATTCCCAACGATACTTTTTCGGGCGATTTTATAAATGAATTAGGAATGGGAGCAGGGTTTGGTGTTCGTGTGGATGTGCAAGGATTTGTAATCAGGCTGGATTTAGCAGCACCATTTCACGACCCATCACTTCCCGAAGGAGAACGTTTTGAATTTCAGTTGGATAAGCCGGTGTTGAATTTTGCTATTGGATATCCGTTTTAATAGGTAGTATTTCTTTTGATTAAAAACTACTTCAGAGTTGACAAAAAAGGAATGAGCTCATTAATGCAGAAATTAAAGAAATTATTAAAGGATAAATAGTCCAATTATATATGCGGATATAATTGGACTTTCCTTTTTCATCTTTTTCAAATCGGATAAGTTCTTTAAATTTTATAATTTCAGGTATTATCCAAATAAAAAAGAATGACATTTTAATTTTTCTATTCGCTAATTCAGTCCTCATTTCAAAATAATTTGCACCAAAGATTAATTTAAAAAACAAAAGTAATTAATAAGAAAATGCCAAAAATCACTCCCATTAATTCACTTCAATCGTGGGAACTTCTATGGGGTGTCCAGAAATGTAGAATGAAATACCAAAAGCAATAATGGATACAATAGTACCAATAACGAAAATGGTATAGGTAGTTCTTAAGATTCGGTATTTTCGGTCCAAAACTTTTCCGAGGAAATATAAATCTTTTGTCAATGAAGAATAGATGTAATCTCTATCTTTCAACAATTCTTCCATCGCCCATTGAAACTGTGAAAGTTCCATTTTATGGAAATTTCCGAAGAACGTTAAATTCACACTTTTATTCTCCACATCTTCTTTTGTAAACTCACCGCGAGTTACATTGGGTCGAGTAGCGATTACAGACAAAATCATCGTCGTCGCACTTGACAAAACAAATATGGCCGTAGGGATTACAAGGAAATCATTTGAATCCAACTTTGAAAGCAAATTTGATAACACCAACGAAATGATAATCGCATTCACCGAAAGTAAGATGTTTGCTTTTGTATCTGCAATGTCACTCAACTTTATGTGATTTCTAAGTGCCACGCGGTAAAAACTCTGGATGCCTCGCTCTGGGCTCGCATCTTTGTATTTGGCTTTGAGCTTGGCCTTCATTTCTTCTTTCTTGCGTGTTTTCTTTAGCTTTTTCTTGGATTTAATCAAGCTGGCAAGATTTTTTTCTTTTTGTGGTTGCCAGTTTTTCATGGCATATTCACTATAAAATTGGTGTTTTTTGACCAGCACTTTTATGTTCTCTTCGCGCCATTCAACGGGGGTATATTCCTTAATGTCTTGCGCTATGTATTCTTGCCTAAGAAACTCACTAGCTTCATCAAAATAATCTTTACCAAAATGACTAGAATCTGCATCCTTTATCATCTCTTCCATTTCATCCTTAGGGTCAACATCAAATTTAGTGGCGAGGATGCATTTTGTAACACCATCAATGATATCTTGTTCTACGTTTTGAGATTTTAAAAATCGGGTTGCAATTTTAACACCCACTTTTTCATGATTTTCTCGAGTCTCTGTATAGCCCGTGTCATGTAGTAATGCAGCCAACTTAAGTATGGTGGCATCTTTAACATTAATTTGTGAATCTTCGACAATTTGATTTATACTTTTATAAACTCGTTTTGAGTGTGTATAGTTGTGATAAACAAAAGTCTTAGGAAGCTTTTCTTTAAAAAGATTTAGTATAAAATCGTCAGTAGCAGCAATAATATCACTCATAAATTATAGGAATTAGTCAACCAAATTACTAAAAAAAATAGGGATGTTTTTTTTTACTTAAAAAATTAACAGCAAAATAACTTTTTTAGCATCTTGCATTACTCAATAAGCCTCGAAACTGTCTATGTTCAATAAAATATTTACGCTTTTTTTACTATCATATTTTGTGCTTTCTTGCGCAAGCTATGAACCGCAGTATAGAAATCAAGATACAGTTTCGGTTTACCCATCTTCAAAAGAAATTGAAAAAACTTTTTACCTCATTGGCGACGCAGGAAAATCACCTGACGGTAGCATGAGCGAAGGGCTTCAAGTAGTTAAAAATTATTTAAAAGCCAATCCTGCCAAGGGTGATTATGCCATTTTTCTAGGCGACAATATTTATCCAGACGGGATGCCACCAAAGGGAGCTGAAGACCGCAAGCATTCAGAATATCAACTTGATGCACAAGTGGAATCGCTCGGTAATTTTGACGGTACGATGTACTTTATTCCAGGTAATCACGATTGGTATGATGATGCACTCGTAGGTTTAAAAAGGGAAGAGGATTATTTAACCGAAATTTCAAACGGAAAGCGATTGTTGCAACCTGAAGATGGATGTCCCATTTCAAGTATAGAAGTTACCGAAAATATCCAATTGATAATGATAGACTCGCAGTGGTACCTTGAAGATTGGAATTTTTTACCAACAGTAAACGCCTTATGCGAAATTAAAACGAGAGATAAATTTTTTATTGAATTAGATAATGAAATTGAAAAGCATCAAAACAAAACCATCGTATTTGCAATGCACCACCCTATGTTTACCAATGGAACTCATGGTGGGTATTTTGCTTTAGAAAAACATTTATATCCCACACAACGCAATCTTCCATTACCCATTTTATCTTCACTGGTAACACAAATTAGAGCACAGGGCGGTGTTTCTATTCAAGATAGGTATAATGAACTTTACAATAATTTAATGGTAAGGTTGGGGGAGATTGGTAAAAAACACAAAAGGCTGGTGTTCACATCTGGACATGAGCATACATTACAACACATTGAAAAAGATGGATTGATTCAAATTGTAACAGGGAGTGCTGCAAAAGAGTCGGCAGCATCATTGGGTAAAGATGGACTTTTTAGTACGGGAGCCCAAGGATTTGCAGTGATGGATGTTTTTAAAAATGGTTCTTCCTGGGTGCGTTATTTTATAGCAGGTGAGAATAATGAACCTAAAATGGTCTATCAAAAAGAAATTATACCTCCCGTGAAAATGTATGATGTTAGTGCATTGAATAATACATTTCCGTCCGAGGTAAAAGTACCGGTCTACACTCAAGATAGTATAAGAGAAGCACTTTTTTTCAAAACTATTTACGGTAAAACTTATAAAGAAGCCTACGAAACCCCAGTTACAGCAAAGGTTGCTTTACTTGATACGTTGTACGGAGGTTTGACACCCATAAGAGAAACTGGAATGAAAGATTTCAAAGCGCTGCGACTTAAAGATAAAAATGGCAGAATCTATAGAATGCGCGCATTGGCAAAAAATTCTTTTAAATATTCACAACCCATAGTCCTTGACGATGCAGCTACTGAGTCCACTCAAAAAGACCAAGTTTCAGAAATCACGGTACCAGATAATTTTAATTCAGATTTCTATACTGCTGCACATCCTTACGCAACGTTGAGTATTCCAAAACTTGCCCAACCGCTTGATATTTTTTTCACGGTAAACGAATTATACTACATCCCAAAGCAGAACACGCTGGGACAATACAATGAAGATTTTGGAGGTCAACTTTATTATATTTCTATTGAACCTTCGGTTGAAAATGATGGAGAACAAATCTTTAGTTACCCTGTAGATATTGAAACAACAGACGATATCCTTATCAAATTACGAGATAATCCTTCAGTATTGATTGATGAGGAAAGTTATATTACTTCAAGGCTTTTTGATATGCTTATTGGTGATTGGGATCGTGAGCCAGACCATTGGCGTTGGGCTGAGTATTCAAAAAAAGGAGGTAATTTTTATGTTCCTATTCCTAGAGATAGAGATGATGCGTTTTCCAGTTTCGACGGAAATATATTAGACATTGCCCGATCTATTTTTAGCGGCAGCAGACAAACACATGTTTACAGGGATGATCTTAGGGATATACAATGGTTTAATGAAGAAGGTATAATTTTAGACAGGGCAATTTTGAAACGGTCGGGAGAAAAACAATGGGTTTTTGCAGCCAAGAATATTCAAGAAATATTGACCGATGAAATTATAGATGAAGCCTTTGCTGAAGTGCCGCAGGAAGTATCTGGTCAATCTCTTGAGGATATTAAAAATACCTTGAAAAATAGGAGAGATAATTTAGCCGAAATTGCAAAAACACACCACGCTTATGTGGCAAACCTTCAAACATTGACAGGAACAGATAACAGCGATTATTTCGAAATTACAAGAATGCCCGGAGGATTGACAAACATAAAGACATACGAATATAATGGTGGATTAAAAGCACTCGTAAGTGAAAAAACTTTTGACCATGCAATTACCAGAGAAGTTTGGGTGTATGGTTTGGATGGTGATGATACTTTTGAAGTAAAAGGCGAAGATAATGACCTGATCTATCTAAGGGTTATAGGAGGTCGCGGCACGGATTATTTTGATTTAAAAGATGGTCGAAGAGCCAAAGCGTATGATACTGAAGACCAAATTTCAGTCATTAAAGAAAACAATGGTGGCGAACTTATATTTACCAACCTTTACAACTTAAACACCTACGATTACCGCAAACAAATTGAACGTAATACACGTTATGCGCCCGCATTTGGGTACAATCCAGATGATGGACTTAGAGTTGGGTTGCAGTATGTATATACGGTAAATAGCTTTAAAAGAAATCCTTTTTCCAAACGCCATAGCATTACTGGAGGTTATTATTTTGATACAAATAGTTTTGATGTAGAGTACAATGGCGAATTTGCAAATTCAATAGGCGATAGTAATTTGAGCATTGGAGTACGGTTGACGAGTCCTAATTACACAGTTAATTATTTTGGCTACGGAAATGAAACCGCCGATCCGGAAGACGTCCTTGGGTTTGACTATAATCGTATAGAGTTGCAAAACAACACAGTGTTTTTAGGACTGATTAGAAACTCAAGTTTTGGTAGTGTATTTTCATTAAAAGCAAAATTTGATAGCTATCGCTTGCAACAAACAAATAATGATTTATATCAAGACAAAGGCGATGTTGCAATAGAGGACACAAATTATTTTGCAACACTCGAAGGAAAATATGATTACAAAAGTTTTGACAATCCGCTAAATCCATCCCGTGGAATGGTGTTTAATTTAACCGCAGGTTTGACAGAAAATCTAATGAGTACTGAACGTATATTTGGCTATTTAAAGTCAAGCGTTACGTTTTATAATGCGTTGACAAAGGACGAAAACCTTGTATTAAAAAGTAACGTAAAATCGCAATTTAACTTTGGGAATAAATTTGAATTTTACCAAGGGGTAAACGCAGGAGCCAATAATGGATTGCGAGGCTATCGTGAAGAACGTTTTACAGGCAAAAGTGCATTGGTCGCAGGAGGTGATTTGCGTTACAGTTTCAATGATTTTGAAATCGAACTATTCCCAATACAAATAGGCGTTTATTTAGGGGCTGATGTAGGCCGTGTTTGGACTCCATCTGAAAATTCTGAGCAATGGCACAATGATTACGGTGGAGGTCTTTGGATCAATGGCGCTGGTGGTTTTGGAACTACATTCAGTGCATTTCGGTCAAAAGAAGGAACTCGTCTTTCTTTTGGGCTTGGTTTCAATTTTTAAGATTTCCGATTGTCTTTTTATCTAATAAATCTCAGAGCCTTAAATCGTTATTACAAATCCCCAAACATAGCTTATCTAAATCAATATGAAATTTAAACTTCTCATTTCCATTTTATTAATATCTATTGTAACAAGTTGCACCGTAAAAAAAATGGTAGTTGCGGAGGAAATTTCAGACCCAATAGAAGAAAATCTATCTAAACCATCGCAGGTATTCTACATCGTTGGAAACGCATCTACGACTAAAGCAAAAGAAGTTCCCGTGTTGGATGCAATACAAGCGCATATTGAAAAAACAAAGCCAGAAAACCCTCAAATTATCTTTACAGGGGATAACATAAACGGAAGCAAAAAAGACACGCTCTTCGTAAAAAAACAATTGGATAGACATCTTGATCTTATCAATAAAACCAAAGCTACATCTTACATGATTCCTGGTAATTATGACTGGGATTTCAATAAGCAAAAAGGGTTGGAATTTGTTGAGGAATACTTAAATAAAAATGCCGAGCAAGAGGATATTTTAGTGCCAAAAAATGGCGAACCGTTAAAGAGTATTGAGATAAATGAAGACCTTGAAATGATTATTGTGGATAGCCAGTGGTATATTTTAAACTGGTACCTCTATCCCACGATGAACGACAAAAGTGAAATCAAATCTCGCGAAAAGTTACTTTCAGAAATCGAGGGAGAAATCAAGAAAAGTGCCAATAAAACCATCCTTTTCGTGATCCATCACCCCATATTTACAAACGGTTTGCACGGTGGTCGTTTTTCATTTAGGGACCATATTTTTCCATTGGGCGGTAGCATTCCATTACCTGGAATTGCATCACTCGTTGCACAAGTACGCTCGCAGGGTGGAATTTCAATTCAAGATAGATTCAATGCCAAATACCGCGAATTGATGGAAGAGTTGCAGATAATACTGGATAATCCGGAGTTGAGAGCGGTTGTGATTTCGGGGCACGAGGAAAACCTTCAATATATTGAACAAGGAAATATAAAGCAAGTAATTTCAGGCGCAGGGAGCGATACAAAACCAGTAAACATAAGTGATAACGGTTTGTTCTCTTATGGACAGCAAGGATTTTCCACCCTTGAAATTTCCGAAGATAAAAGCATGTTTGTAAGTTTCTTCGGAAATGATGCGAACGGAAATTATGAGCTATTGTTCAAAAAAGAAATCCTCCCGAAAATCGAACAACCAAATCTTGACAGCCTCCCAAATACCTTTCCAAAGGAGTATAAAGCCTCGGTCTATAAACCAGAAGAAACAGAGAAAACAGATTATTTTGAATCCTTTTGGGGCAAGCATTATCGCGAAATATACGGAACAGAAGTAATGGCAAAAACCGCTGTGCTCGATACATTATACGGCGGGTTAGAAGTGATGAGAAAAGGTGGGGGACACCAAACAAAGTCATTACGCCTTATGACTAAAGAAGGTAAAGAATATAATATGCGTGGGTTGAAAAAAAGTGCTGTTCAATTTTTAGAAACGACCACATTTCAAGGCATCGATGGCGAGGTGTATTTTGATAATACAATACCTGCTAATTTAATTTCAGACTTTTATACCGCAGCACATCCTTACGGCGCATTTGCAATCCCCAAACTTGCAAAAGCTGCAAAAGTATATTACACAACCCCGGAGTTATTTTATGTTCCCAAACAGAAATCTCTGGGAAAATTTAATGAAGAATTTGGTGATGCACTTTATATGATTGTGGAGCGCCCAACCGATGATTACCTTGGGAAGAAAAACTTTGGCTACCCAGACGATATTGAAAGTACAGATGATTTACTTGAAAAACTGCGTGAAGATGAGAGTTACACAGTCAATGAAACGGCATACATTAGAGCACGTATTTTTGATATGCTCATTGGTGATTGGGACAGGCATAGCGACCAGTGGCGGTGGGCAGAAGTAGAAGTGGGCAATGGCAAAAAAGAATTTTTACCCATCCCTAGGGACCGCGACCAAGTTTTTGCAAATTTTGACGGGCAATTTCTCGACGCATTGCGAGCTGTTATGGGTGCTGTAAATCAATTTGGCGTTTATGGCGAAGATATCGTAGATATTAAATGGTTCAATGAGGCAGGTTCAAAACTGGACCGTGCGCTCATAAAAAGAAGTGGAAAGGAAGTATGGCTGGAACAAGCAAAATTTATACAAAATGCAATTGATACATCAATTTTAGATGAAGCTTTTAGTGCACTGCCCCCTGAAACTCAAGGAACTTTAACAGAAGAGATAAAAGAAAATTTTTTACTTCGGAAAGCGAACTTGGTCACTATAGTTGAAAGATATTATGCACAGTTTTTAAAATTCCAAATGTTAACGGGAACAGATAAGGATGACCTTTTTGAAATTGAAAGAAAGAGGGATGGGGTGACTAAAATTTCGGCATATAGAATTAAAGATGGAGAAAAAGGAGAAGTGCTTTTTGAACGTGAATTTTCATCTGAAAGTACAAATGAAATTTGGTTATATGGTTTGGACGATACAGATGTTTTTAAAGCGAGTGGAGAAGGAGACCATTTGATACCTCTTCATATAATTGGAGGTCAGGATAACGATACATTCGACTTCGAAAATGGAAAGAATATTCATGTGTACGACCATCGCGCAAAGAAAAATACTTATGAAGAGAAAAATGGCGCTCACGTGCGACGTACAAAATTTTATGACGCGAATATTTATGACTATAAAAGATATCCAACAAGCAGTGGAGGAATAGGATTGGCAGCAAATTATAATCCCGACGACGGAACGTTGATTACCGCCGAGTACAGCAAAGAAAAAAACGATTTTTTATTAAATCCTTATTCCAGTAAATTTTATCTAAAAGCTGAATATGCTTCGTTGACACAAGGATTGGATATACGTGCGGCAAAATATTTTGCTTCTATATTTTCAGATTTTAATTTGGTTATTGATGGGAGATTTACATCAAAGAATTATACTGAGAATTTCTTTGGCTTCGGAAATGAAACTGAAAATTTTGACGAGTCACTAGGCATTGATTTTAATAGAGTTAATTTGAGTAGATACAAAGGTGGTGCTGGCGTAGAGCGTCAATCGCAGTATGGGAGTTATTTTCAAATAAAATTTGATTTTGATTCCGTTGAACTTGTTGAAAATGGTAACAATTTTTTCAAACAATCAATACCCAATGGTTTAGGCGAGCGCTCGTATTTTGCTATTCCTTCGATGACTTATATTTATAAGAATTTTGACAATACAAACTTCCCAAGTAAAGGAATGGAATTTAAACTTCACGGTGGAGGGATTGATGATTTGACAGATGATGTGTTAACTGGCTTTGTTGAAGGTCACATTTCATTTTATAACTCATTGTTAAGTAATAACAAGTTGATTTTAAATACAAAAATACAATCAAAATACGTTTTTGGTGACCGTCCACAATTTTACCAAAGTGCTCAACTAGGTGCAGAAAACGGTCTTAGAGGATATAGAAATCAGCGATTTGCAGGTGATGGAAGTATTGCGGGAAGCGCAGATTTTATCTATAATTTTGAAAGAATTAAAACGTTCTTTTTTCCATTAACATTGAGTGCTTACGCGGGCTACGATATTGGGAAAGTGTGGGTTGAAAATCAATCTTCGGGCACGTGGCACGATGATTATGGTGGAGGTTTTGTTTTAAAGTGGACCGAAGCCATAAAAGCAAAAGCTCAATACTTTCAAGGAGATGAAGGAGGTCGTTTGGAATTTGGTTTTGCTTTTAGATATTGATAATGGCTAATAGTTCTTATTCAAAAAAAATCTCCAACGCCTCTGTAACGAATTGGAGATTTTTTTAAATTTTACCAGCTACCAGCTACCAGCTACCAGCTATTTAAGTCCTTCACTAATATCTACTAAATAGAGATTCCCACCCGCTGGACCGTTTCTTTCGTCGGCGATGTAGATGTGGGTCTCGTCTTTAAAGGTCACGCTTTCTTTCTGTGATGTATGACCGAGTTTTATTTCATTGACATTTCCGCTGAAAAAATTGTCGCCGTTATACTTACTTAGCACCCACAGTTTATTGTAACTCAAAAGCACAATAGCACCCGTTTTGTGATTAATTGTTGCCGAAGTAACTTGGCAATCATCGTCATCCTTACAGGTTTTATAACTATCAATTAACTCGGCTGTGTAGTCGCCGGGGATTGCCGGTAATTTGTAGATTTTTGTAGTTCCATCGAAGTCTTTGCTGCGATTTCTGGTAAACAGATAGAGGTTCCCATTTTTGTAGAAAAATGATTCAATGTCAAAATTACGGTCTTTCTTTTTTGGTGGGAAATCGGTTTGGTCACTAAGTCTAAAAGTAATTTTTTGAGTGGCTGTATCTTGGGTGGCAAGGTTTGCGATATCATTAATTTTATAAATAGTCAAATCCTTGCGTTTGCTAGAATTGTTTCCAAAATCGCCTATGTAAAGATTTCCTTTTTCATCACTTGCAAGATCTTCCCAATCCACATTTTCGGCTTGGTTGATAATATATTGCTCGCTCACTTTTTTCTCCGCCACATTGTACGAAATCACTGTTGGGTCGCTACCGCTATCGCTTATGAGCCATAAAGATTCGTTTCCCGGGATTATTTCAATTCCGCTAATTTCAGTCAACGAATTAGGGAGCGAGGCGAGTATTTCCATCTTTCCAAAATCATGCTGACCGCAGCTGTACAAAGATATTACGAATAAAAAAAGTGTAATGTTTTTCATATTTCTGAAATATAAAGAAAACATTCAAACTAAGTTGAAAATTGAACTTAGTTTGAATGTTTGCAAATTGTAAATGTTTAAAAAGTAAACTTTATGCTTCGGGATGTGTGTCTTTTCCGCTCATTGACCACGCGTCGAGCATCCAACTTATTTTTTCAAGTTCTCCTATGTACGCGCCAATCATATCGATCGTTCCTTCATCTTTAGCATCATCTGCAGCACTAATAACTTCGCGCATTTGATTTAAGAGTTTTCCATGGTCTTCAAGGAGGATTTTAACCATTTCGGTATCTTTTGTTTCTGAAGGGCTTTCTGAAAGGTTTGAATTTTTCAAGTAATCTGAAAAGTTACTAACGGGTTGAAAGCGTAGTGTTAAAATTCGCTCTGCAATCTCATCAACTTTCAATTTTGCATCTTCGTACATTTCTTCAAATTTTATATGCAAATCGAAAAAATTCTTTCCCGTAACGTTCCAATGAAAATTACGAAGTTTTTGATAATACAAATGATAATCTGCAAGCAAGATATTTAATTCTTGAGCTGTTTTGGTAATTTTATTTTTATCTAAATTTAAGTAATTCATGATTTTGTTGTTTTAACCAAAGTTACAACCCAATGCAGCAATTACCAATTTTGCAGGCTAGTTTAATTTTTTTTTAACCTAAATTGTTATGAATGTCCTAAAGTAAAGTTGTAAATATTGTATGATGTTACTCAGACTAATATAAGGTGCATCTATGTAATCTTGTATATTTGTGATTAATTTACAAACTGCATGCAAACATTTCTAGAAACTGCAATTAAAGCAGCCATTGATGGTGGAAAAGCTATCCTTAAAATTTATGCAACAGATTTTGAAGTGATTTCAAAAGATGATGCTTCTCCATTGACACAGGCTGATAAAAATGCCAATGATGTTATCAATCAATATTTAGTTGAAACAAAAATTCCTATTATTAGTGAGGAAAATAAGCAATTGGATTATGCAGAGCGCAAAAACTGGAGTCGTTGCTGGATTGTAGATCCGCTGGATGGTACAAAGGAATTTGTAAAACGAAATGGGGAATTTACCGTAAATATTGCGCTCGTTGAAAATGGCAATCCTATACTCGGGGTTATTTATGTGCCAGTGTCAAAAGAATTATATTATACTTCGGCAGATACAAAAAAGGCCATGAAAGTCACGTTGCTTTCAGAAGAAGAGGATAGCATTGACCAAATTTTAAAGGACTCTGTGATGATTAATCCTTCGGAAATTTCAGAAGATAAAAACTCCGTTGTTAAGATTGTAGGCAGTAGATCGCATTTGAATGATGAGACAATAAAGTTCATTTCAGAAATAGAAAAAGACAAAAAGATAGAGATAGTGAGTAAAGGAAGTTCTTTGAAATTCTGTTTGGTTGCTGAAGGATCGGCTCATATTTATCCTCGTTACGCTCCTACAATGGAGTGGGACACTGCCGCAGGACAAGCCATATGTCAAGCTGTTGGTGTGCGGGTAATCCATAGTGAAACAAATGAGCCACTTACATATAATAAAGAGAATTTATTAAATCCGTACTTTTTAGTAAAAAAATAAGTGGGTGATGTATCACATAAAAGGCATATAGCCAAGGCAATAACTTGGCGATTTGTAGGCACTATTGACACTATTGTTCTCTCTTGGATTATTACGGGTAATCCATTAACTGGATTAAAGATTGGGTTTGCCGAAGTCATTACAAAAATGATTTTGTATTACCTGCACGAGCGCGTTTGGTTTAAAATTAATCTTTCAAAAAATGCAAAGGTTTTGGAAAGCCGGAAACGGCATCTAGCAAAAACATTTACGTGGCGTGCAGTGGGTACTTTTGATACGGTTTTATTATCATTTTTAATTACTGCAAATCCAATAACCGGTTTAAAAATAGGAGTAGCTGAAATGATTACTAAAATGATTTTATATTATTTCCACGAACGTTTTTGGTATCGCTTAGATTACGGTTTAATAAAAAGACAATAAGACAAGTAAAGATGAAAAATATTATTTCTCATTCATTCAACATTTCCGCAGAAAAACGTGCTAAATTAAAAATGCATAAACCTCTTTTGCTTTGGTTTACGGGACTTTCTGGTTCTGGAAAATCTACTATTGCTAATGCCGTTGAACAGGCATTGTTTGAAAAAGGAATACATACCTATGCGCTTGACGGCGATAATTTGCGACAGGGATTGAACAAAAATCTTTCATTTTCACCCGATGATAGAACCGAAAATATTCGTAGAATTGCGGAGGTCGCTGCTTTAATGTTAGATGCTGGCCTTGTGGTTACAGCCTCTTTTGTTTCTCCTTATAAAAAGGATAGAGCAAATGTTGCATCTATTGTTGGGGATGATAATTTTATCGAAATTTTTATAAATACCCCAATCGAAGAATGCGAACGCAGAGATGTAAAGGGTTTATACGCAAAAGCACGCGCTGGAGAAATTAAGGATTTTACAGGTATTGATGCGCATTATGAAATCCCGGACCAACCCATAATTGAAATAGACACAACAAAAAAATCGATAAGTGAATCTGTTGCTTTAATTTTAGAGCAAATTGATTCACGTTTATCCTTATAAAAATGAGCAAGTATTATTTAAATTATTTAGACGAATTAGAGAGCGAAGCAATTTACATTCTTAGAGAAGTATGGGCGCAGTTTGAAAATCCTGTAATCCTATTTTCTGGTGGAAAGGATTCAATTTTAGTAACTCATTTAGCTAGGAAAGCTTTTTTTCCTTCTAAAATTCCATTTGCTTTAATGCACGTTGATACGGGGCATAATTTTCCTGAGACGATTCAATTTAGGGATGACTTGGTAAAAGAATTTGATGTTCAATTATTAGTAGGTTCAGTTCAAGAAGCTATTGATAATGGACGGGTTGCCGAAGAGAAAGGAAAGAATGCAACTAGAAATTCATTACAAATTACAACCTTGCTGGATGCCATTGAAACAAATAGAGTGGATTGTGCGATAGGTGGAGGAAGGCGTGATGAGGAAAAAGCGCGAGCGAAGGAACGTTTTTTTTCACATAGAGATGATTTTGGTCAATGGGACCCTAAAAATCAACGTCCAGAGTTATGGAATATCTTGAATGGTAAGCATTTTGAAGGAGAACATTTTAGAGCATTCCCAATAAGTAATTGGACTGAAATGGATGTGTGGAACTATATTTTAAGAGAAAATATTTCTATCCCATCATTATATCTAGCGCATCAGCGAGATGTTGTTTGGCGAAGTAATAGTTGGATTCCGGTTTCAGAATTTCTGAAATTAGAAAAAGGTGAAAAAGTAGAAAATAAAAAAGTACGTTTTAGAACTTTGGGTGATATTACGATTACTGGCGGACTTGAAAGCGATGCTGATACATTAGAAAAAATTGTTGCTGAAGTTTCGGCAATGAAGCAAACTGAGCGTGGAAATAGGACGGATGATAAACGAAGTGAAAGTGCAATGGAGGATAGAAAACGACAAGGTTATTTTTAGATAACGGCATTCATTGAATTATTAAAATTTCAGAAGGAAAAATGGAAATCGATAAGAATCAATTACTAAGATTTACCACTGCGGGAAGTGTGGACGATGGGAAAAGTACACTCATTGGGCGTTTACTCTACGATAGCAAAGCAATCTTTGAGGACCAATTAGAAGCTGTTACTGCAACAAGTAAACGAAAGGGACATGAAGGTGTTGACCTAGCTTTATTTACCGATGGTCTTAGAGACGAGCGGGAGCAAGGAATTACCATTGACGTTGCCTACAGATATTTTACGACACCAAAACGCAAATTTATCATTGCAGACACGCCAGGACACATTCAATACACCCGTAATATGGTAACCGGTGCGTCGACAGCAAACGCTGCTTTGATTTTGATTGATGCGCGACATGGTGTGATTGAGCAGACAAAGCGCCACGCGTTTATAGCATCATTGCTTCAAATTCCTCATGTTATTGTTTGTGTGAACAAGATGGATTTAGTTGATTATTCTGAAAATGTTTACAATGAAATCGTATCGCAGTTTGAAGAATTTTCATCGAAACTTTATGTTAAAGATATTCGGTTTTTACCTATGAGTGCCTTGGATGGTGATAATGTAGTAAACCGAAGTACCAATATGAATTGGTATCAAGGAGCCCCTTTATTGCATACATTAGAAACGTTACATATAAGTAGTGATTTAAATAAAATTGATGCTCGTTTTCCTGTGCAAACAGTTTTACGTCCACAGCGAGAAGGATATATCGATTATCGAGGATATGCTGGTCGTATTGCCAGCGGAATCTTTAGACCCGGGGATGAGATTGTAGTAATGCCATCTGGCTTTAGTTCAAAAGTAAAATCGATTGATACCGAAAAAGGAGCTTTAGAAGAGGCATTTGCTCCCATGAGTGTTTCGATTACATTGGAAGACGATATTGACGTGAGCAGGGGAGATATGATTGTAAAAATTAATAATCAAGCTAAGGCAGTTCAAGAATTTGATGCTATGATTTGTTGGTTTAATAATACAGCTGCAAGACCAAGAGCAAAATATACCATAGTTCATACTTCCAATGAACAAAAAGCAATGATTAAAAATGTAGTATATAAAATTGACATTAATACCTATTCAAGAATTGAGGATAATGATAATCTTGAAATGAACGATATATCACGGATAACCATTAAAACTACGCGACCCATTATGGCTGACGAATACAGAGATAATAGAGTTACTGGAAGTTTTATTTTAATTGACAATACAACACACGAGACTGTAGCTGCTGGAATGATAATTTAATATGGAACGTAGCTTTGATATGCGTCTTAATGATAGATGAAACACTCATACAAGGATTAATGATTACTAGTATCTTTGTTATTATAAGAAAAAAAAATACAATTAAAATTAAAATTTAATAGGTGCAAAATCAAAGACCAAACAAAACAATATTAATTACTGGTGGAGCTGGATTTATAGGTTCTCATGTAGTTGATTTTTTTGTAAATAAGTATCCCAACTATACAATAGTTAATCTGGACGCCTTAACATACGCTGGTAATTTAGAAAACTTAAAAGCTGTTGAAAATAAGGATAACTATACTTTTATAAAAGGTGATATTACTGATGAGAAATTAGTTAATGAAATCTTTTCAAAATATAATTTTGAAGGAGTTATTCACCTTGCCGCAGAAAGCCATGTGGATAGATCTATTAATGATCCATTAGCATTTGTAAAAACAAATATTTTAGGAACGATGGTTTTACTCCAGGCTTTTAAAGCTTTATGGCAGGACAACTGGGAAGGAAAACGTTTTTATCATATAAGTACAGATGAGGTTTATGGAAGTCTTGGAGAAACAGGGCTTTTTACTGAGACAACACCATACAATCCTAATTCGCCCTATTCTGCTTCAAAAGCAAGTTCAGACCATTTTGTAAGAGCTTATGGAGAAACGTATGGATTGCCCTATGTAATCTCAAATTGCTCTAACAATTATGGACCTTTTCATTTTCCTGAAAAATTAATTCCACTCTTTATAAATAATATCATTGAAAAGAGACCTTTACCTGTTTACGGTGACGGAAATTATACGCGAGACTGGTTATACGTTATAGATCACGCTAGAGCTATAGATTTAGTATTTCACGAAGGGAAAAATGCTGAAACCTATAATATTGGTGGTTTCAATGAATGGAAGAATATCGATTTGGTCAAAGTACTTTGCGACAAAATGGATGAAAAATTGAACAGAAAAAAGGGAGAGAGCCAGGAACTGATTACCTATGTGAAAGATAGACCTGGGCATGACTTAAGATATGCCATTGACGCATCAAAAATTAATAAAGAATTAGGCTGGAAACCAAGCGTTACTTTTGAAGAGGGGCTATCTGAAACAATAGATTGGTATTTAAATAACGAAGAATGGCTGTCAAATGTAACCTCAGGAGCTTATAAAAAGTATTATAAAGAGCAATACCTTTAAAATTATTTTTATGACTATTAAAGAGACAGAAATTAAAGACTGTTTTATTATCAAACCAAATGTGTTTGAAGATGAAAGAGGCTATTTTATGGAAAGCTTTAATGCTTCTGTTTTTTCTAAAAAAACGGGTATTGAAACAACTTTCTTACAGGATAACCAATCATTTTCAAGCTATGGAGTTATTCGTGGTCTGCATGCACAGGAAGGAGAATTTGCTCAAGCTAAGCTGGTACGTGTGCTTCAAGGAGAAGTTCTTGATGTAGTAATTGATGCCAGAAAAGATTCGACTTCGTACGGTAAAAAGGTGGAGATTAAGCTTAATGCAGATAACAAAACACAACTCTTTGTACCTAGAGGATGTCTGCATGGTTTTGCTGTTTTGAGTCAAACAGCTACATTTTTTTACAAATGTGATAATTATTATGATAGGGCTTCGGAAATAGGGGTAAAATTTGATGATCCCTTTCTTGATATAGATTGGCAGATTTCAGAAAATAATCAAATCATATCAGAAAAAGATATGAAGTTACCACTTTTCAAAAGTTTATAAAATGAAAAAGGTGTTGATTTTTGGTGGTAACGGTCAATTGGGACAAGCTTTAAAAAAAGTGGTTTCAAACAACATCGTTGATGTGTTTGAATTTTATTTTTTTGGAAGTAAAGAGGCGGATGTTGGTAATCTAAATTCGTTAGAAATACAATTTTTAAAATTTCAACCCGAATATATTATAAATTGTGCCGCCTATACCGCTGTGGATGATGCAGAAGACAACGAGGTATTAGCAACAAAAATAAATGTGGAAGGAGCATTTAATTTGGCATTACTCTCTAAAAAGTATGGAAGTTGCTTGATTCTTATTTCAACAGATTTCGTTTTTGACGGAACCATTTCAAAGCCATTAAAAGAAACTGACCCCACCAACCCTTTGGGAATCTACGGAAAAACAAAGTTGTTGGGAGAACAGGCTATTGAAAATAGTGGATGTTCGTATATCATTGTTCGTACGAGTTGGTTGTACAGCGAATTTCAGCAAAACTTTTTAAAATCTATGTTACATTTAGCAACGACCAGAGATTCATTAAATGTTGTGGCAGACCAAGTAGGAACCCCAACCTATGCTGTGGATTTAGCGGTTTGTTTGATAGAAATAGTATTACAAGAAACAAAAGGAAACCATATATTTCACTATAGTAATGAAGGGGTAGCATCATGGTATGATTTTGCTTGGGAGATTTTTAATCTTTCAGAAAAAGAAATCAAGCTTTCACCAATACCCACATCTGGCTATCCAACTAAAGCTTCACGACCGAGCTATTCTGTATTGGACAAAACTAAAATTAAAGAGCAGCTTTCAATACCCATTCCGCACTGGAAAGAGAGTTTAAAGCAATGCTTACAAAATTTAAATAACTAATTAATTGATGAAAGGAATTATACTCGCTGGAGGTTCTGGCACAAGATTACATCCATTAACACAAGTGGTTTCAAAACAATTGTTGCCTATTTATGATAAGCCAATGATTTATTATCCGCTTTCTGTTTTAATGTTAGCGGGTATTACTGAAATTTTAATAGTTTCTACACCACAAGATTTGCCTAATTTTGAAAGACTTTTTGGAGATGGTTCTCATTTGGGACTTGCAATTGCATACAAAGTACAACCTTCACCAGATGGTTTGGCACAGGCATTTATTTTAGGGAAGGAGTTTATTGGTGATGACCCGGTATGTTTAGTACTTGGTGATAATATTTTTTATGGTGCCGGCTTACAGCGTATGTTACAAGCATCAGTAAAAACAGTGGAAGAAGAGAACAAAGCAGTTGTTTTTGGGTATTATGTAGAAGATCCAGAACGATATGGTGTGGCTTCTTTTGATGAACACGGAAATGTGCTGGACATTGAAGAAAAGCCTAAAAATCCAAAAAGTAACTATGCCGTTGTTGGGTTATATTTTTATCCAAACAGCGTTGTTCAAGTCGCAAGCGAAGTAGAACCATCACACAGAGGTGAATTAGAAATAACGAGCGTGAATGCAGCGTACTTAGAGCAGCAATCTTTAAAAATGCAATTAATGAGCCGTGGTTTTGCTTGGTTAGATACAGGAACCCACGAAGCTTTGACCGAAGCAACCGAATTTGTAAAAGCCATCGAAAAACGTACCAGTTTAAAAATTGCTTGTATTGAAGAAATTGCATATTACATGAAATACATTGACAAAAAACAATTGAAGGCATTGGCAAAACCCTTAGGTAAAAGTAGTTATGGTGAGTATTTGATGCGGTTGTAATAGTGCCTTCTTATTTTAGCTCAAAACTAGAATTGATTGATTATGAAAAAGTCATTTGTAAAATTGTTTTTTTACTCTCTGAGCTTCCTGTTGCAAAAGAAGCCTATTTTGGAATGAGCATCGAGTTTATAGAATAACGGGGTGTTTTATATTTATATTAAAGAGATACAAAACTGCTGTTACTGTTGTAATCGTTTGAAAAAGATAATCAGATTATCACAAACAAATTTAATTGAAAGTAATGATTAAAAATATAGAAGATTATTTCTTAGCTTGTAAAGATGGAAATTTGGATGTTGTCAAAGAGTATATTAATATTTATCCTGCAAACATTGAAGTTAAAACTAAGGAAGGTTGGACTGGACTCGTCATTTCCTCCTTCAACCATCACTTTGAAATTGTAAAATTTTTAGTTGAAAATGGCGCCAATGTTAATGCTGTTAATTCTAAAGGTACAACTGTATTTATGTATGCTAAAACCCCTATCTTAAATAAAAGTATAGAAACAATAATGCTTTCATATTTGTTAGAATCTGGAGCTTTAATAAACCAATTAGATATTTTTAAAAAATCTGTATTAGACTACGTACTTGAAAATAACGATGAAAAATTAGCCACTTGGCTTATAAAAAATGGGGCTTTAACCGGTTCCCATATTATTAAACTTGAAAATTAAAAATTTTATGATAGCAGTAATAACTTATGACACTCCGCACCGTAAAACGCAGGATTTAGTTGCTAAATTTCTATTAAACGGATATTCTGAAATACGCTTAGTTGTAATTCCTTGGGTAGAACGAAAAAATTTTAGGCCAATTTTCATGCATAGACCTAGCTCAAGAGTTGATATCTCTATTGAACAATTGTCGAAAAATTTAAAAATAGAATATGTAAGAGTTGATATTAACGAACTTAATAAACATTTTAAAAAAGAAATTTATGAACATATTGTAATTGGAGGTGCTGGGATTTTACCTTCCGAATTAGCTAAAAATCATAAAATAATTAATGCTCATCCTGGCTACTTGCCTAACATGAAAGGCCTTGATGCTTTCAAGTGGGCAATTTATAATAAACAGCCTATTGGTGTCACCACTCATTACATTTCAGATAAAGCAGATGAAGGCTTATTAATCTATAGGAGTATAGTAGACATTAAATTTGAGGATTCTTTTCATAATGTAGCCTACAGGGTATATGAATTAGAAATAGATATGCTAGTCGACGCAATCAAACTAATTGATGAAGACATAGCAACTTTTGAATCATTGAACGATGACACTTTTGAAGCTAATATGAGAATGCCTCATCATTACGAAATTATAATGATGGAAAAATTTGAAGAATTGAGAAAAAAAGCGCCATCGCATCGGCCTAAATAATTTTTTTGATGATGTGATAAAAAACAAAATGTAATATTAAAAATTTTCAGCAACCATCATCAACAATAAATTCAATAAATTTGCCGATATTTTTTATTTTAATATTATTTATAATTTTTTACCAATCATTTATTTATGAAAAACTTTGCTTTAATAGGGGCCTCAGGTTACATTGCGCCTAGACACATGCAGGCTATTAAGGAAACCAATAATAACTTAATAGCAGCACTTGATAAATTTGATAGTGTAGGTATTATAGATAGTTATTTTCCAAATGCCTCTTTTTTTACTGAATTTGAGCGATTTGATCGCGAAATTTCTAAATTGAAATATGAAAGGGGAACACAATTAGACTATGTAAGCATATGTACCCCTAATTATTTGCATGATTCTCATATTCGTTTTGCACTCCGTCAGGGAGCTGATGCTATTTGTGAAAAACCATTGGTACTTAATCCATGGAGTGTTGATTCTTTAATGAATATTGAAGCAGAAACAGGAAAGAAAATTTATAATATTCTTCAACTAAGAGTGCATGAAAGTATAATCGCACTTAAGAAAAAAATTGATGAAGGACCAAAGGATAAAGTGTATGATGTTGACCTTACCTATTTAACTTCTCGTGGTAGTTGGTATTATACCTCGTGGAAAGGACAGGAAGATAAATCTGGTGGTATCGCTACAAATATTGGAGTTCATTTTTATGATATGTTATCTTGGATATTCGGTGGTGTTAAAGAAAATATAACACACGTATACTCACACGATAGAGCATCTGGATATTTAGAGTTAGACCGTGCCCGTGTACGCTGGTTTTTGTCTATTAATGATGAAGTATTACCAAAAGAAGTAGTAGAAAAAGAACAACGTACCTTTCGTTCTATTACCGTTGATGGAGAAGAACTTGAATTTAGTGGAGGGTTTACCGACTTGCATACTACTAGCTACAAAGAAATTTTAAAGGGAAATGGCTACGGTATTGAGGATGCTCGACAAGCTATTGATATCGTTTATAAAATAAGAAATTCGACACCTGTTGGCTTAAAAGGGGATTATCATCCTTTCGCTAAAAAGCCATTGTCTGTTCATCCATTTAATAAAAAATAGTTATGAAAATAGTTACTGTAATCGGAGCGAGACCTCAATTTATTAAATCGGCCGCAGTAAGTAAGGCGATTATAGATTATAATAAAGAAAAGGAAGAAGATGTCATTGAAGAAATTATAGTGCATACAGGCCAGCATTATGACGCAAATATGAGCGATGTGTTTTTCGAGCAAATGCATATTCCGAAACCTAAATATCAACTTGATATTAATGGTTTATCTCATGGAGCAATGACGGGTCAAATGCTTGAGGCAGTCGAAAAAGTTTTATTGGAAGAAAAACCAGATTGGGTACTAGTACATGGAGATACAAACTCAACATTAGCTGGAGCGCTCGCAGCAAAGAAACTACACATAAAAGTAGCGCATGTGGAAGCGGGTCTTCGTTCATTTAATGATAAAATGCCCGAAGAAACTAATAGGATTTTGACAGATAGAATGAGTAGTATTCTTTTTGTACCTACCGATTCGGCTATTGAAAATCTAAAAAATGAAGGATACGATGCAATTGGTTCGTCCATTATTAAAAATGGCGACGTAATGTATGATGCAAGCTTAGAGTTTACCCCTTTCGCTCAAAAACCCAGTCAAGATATTCCAAAAAACTTTATTCTTTGTACTGTTCATAGAGCAGAAAACACAGATGATGAGAAAAGATTAAGAGGAATATTTGATGCATTGAACGAAATTGCAGAAGATACAGCCATTGTATTACCATTACATCCTAGAACAAAAAGCTACATTGAAAAATATTCAATTAAACTTTCAAAAAATATACATGCCATTAATCCCGTTGGTTATTTAGAAATGCTCTATTTACTTGACAATTGTAATATGGTGATTACTGATAGTGGTGGATTACAAAAAGAAGCCTTCTTTTTTAATAACTTATGCTTAACGTTACGGGATGATACAGAATGGGTTGAATTAGTGCATCATGGTTTTAACACATTAGTAGGGGCAGACAGGAAAACTATTGTGTCAGCATTTAAAAATGCACAGTCAGAGAATAAAGATTTTTCAATGAACTTATACGGTGAGGGTGATGCCAGTAATATCATTGTAAATGCACTCGTTAATTATATGCAATAATTTTGTTACAGAAAATAAATGTTTTTATTGCAAAAATAGGACTTGGAGGAAGTAAGAAATCGTTACACCTTGCTGTATCTCAAAGTTTTGTAGCGTTACTTTTTATTCTTATTGATTTTATTTTTTCTAAACAGCTATCCGTTGCTCAGTTTGGGGTTTTTAAAGAATTGTTCTTTGTTTTAAATTTAGGAATTCCTTTATTAGCCTTTGGATTGCCAGAGGGTTTTAAATACTTTATTGCGAAGGAAGATAATTTAGCTTCCTATTTTAAAAGTTTAACAGGTTTGTTATTTTCTTTAGGCTTACTTGTGCTATTTATATTATTCATTTTAAATGCGTTACATTTTTTCCAGTTAATAGATATTGGATATTTCTATGTGTATTCTTTACTGTTTCCATTACCTTTATTAGCTTTTTTACTTAATAAAGTACTTCGTTATTCATATATAAACTTAGACCAAGCTGAGCGCTTGACTAAATTATCTATTTATGGTAGTTTAGCGAGTGTAGCTATTATTTTTGGAGCTAGCGCTTTATTAAATATAAATCAAAATCTAATAGCTGTTGTAGCAATAGCGCTGCATTTTTCGGTATTTTTCTTTCCAGCTTTGTTTTATTTACTAGGTATTAAGGCTTTGTCATTTTCGTTAAGTTTTAATAAAACAGATGCTAAGAAATTTTTCCAATATGGCTTTCCCTTATATCTAGCTACGTTTGCAGGTATTTTAAGTGTTTACTTAGATAAGTCAATAGTTTCAATAATGGAGGACGAAGCAACCTTTGCTATTTTTGCCGTCGGTGCCATTGAAATACCCATTTTTGCAATGTTGAGTGCTGCTTTTTCGCAACAAATTTTTCCAAGTATGGTCCGCTATATAGAAAATGATGATGAAACTGCTGCGCAGCGACTTTGGATGCAAACAACTAAGAAAGTCTCCTTATTGACATACCCTGTGATACTTATATGTATGTTTTTTGCTAAGGATATTATTTTCTTCATTTATAGTGATGCTTATCAAGAATCTATTTTTCTTTTTAAAACCTATCTACTCATTGCTTTATTTAGAAACAATAGCTATGGAATTTTATTGACAGCGAAAGGAGAAACTCAAATAATAACAAAAATTGCACTTGCAATGTTATTGCTAAATGGTATTGCATCCATTACATTGTTTTATTTTTATGGATTAGAAGGCATTGTTTATGGCTCTTTAGTTTCTACATTCTTTTTTACAACCACAGTACTTTTAAAAGAAAATTTAATGGCAAACTATATTAAAGAGGTATTTTTGTCACCAATTATATTTATTTTAACCGTCATCATTTTGTTTATTTATTTTTTTAATTGATAAACATTTTCTTGCTTGTAATTTCAAAGAGTTTTGATTAAAAAAAATGTTTTAATTGTTTCATACACGTATCCGCCCTCAAATGCGCCCGCTGCTCAAAGGCCTTACGCCATTGCCAAGTTTTTAGACAAACAAAAATTTAATGTTACAGTCTTAACTTGTGGCAACGCAGACAGTTCAATGGGATTTGATGCCTCATTTAATCCAGAACTACCGGACGTTACATTGATAAAAGTAGCCACATTATTCGGGAATAAAACCGCAGATTTAAGAAAGCATAAAACAGTTGCTGCAAATGCGAGTTTAAAAACCAAAATCAAATCAAAAATATTTAATTTAGGTACTTCCATGTTAGTGCCAGACAAGGCAATTTTTTGGCTGCCCAATGTAAAGCGATTTTTAAAATTCAATAATAGCATCATAACGGATACAGATATTGTTTTTACAACGTCTCCTATGTTTACAAATCATTTAATTGGGAGATATATTAATAGGAGAAATAAAGATATAATATGGGCCGCAGATTTCCGCGATTTTCACTTTCTAGAAAACATTTCATATTTAAAAGGAATTAAAAGATATCTTAATAAACGTTTAGAAGAAAATATTTTACGCAACGCGACTATAGTATTGTTTATATCAAATGCTATGAAAGATATTTATGCAACTCATTATCAGGATTTAAATCCTAAAATGAAAGTGCTTTATAATGGTTTTGATTTAGAAGATTTTAAGGATTTAAATATTTCACCGGTCAAGAATAACAAACTTACTATTTTTTATGCAGGCAGTTTTTATGGTGGAGTACGTTCACCTGTACCGCTTTTTAACTTGCTTGACACCGTTTTTCTAAGAGGAATACTCGAAGTAAAAGATGTTGAAGTGGTTATAGCGGGTACACTTGAGGAAACACTTGAAGAAGAGTTAAGGGGATACACATCATATAAATGTCTTAACTTTATTGGACGAGTACCAAGAAGCGAAGTACTATCGCGATTAACCACATCAACATTGTTATGGTTAATCGTGGGCGAGAAAGTCACTCATTACACAGGAGTACCTATTAAGTTTTATGAGTATATGGCAGCTAGAAGGCCAGTCATTAATTTTGCACCGCATAAATCTGAGCCTACAAAAATTATCTCAGAAAACAATTTAGGATGGAGCATTGATGTCGCAGTAAACAACATAGAGGATCAAGTCGCTATTTTTTCTGAAATCGCAAATGCCTTTAAAAGTGGAAAACTTGATAGAAGTTTATCCCCAGAGCTTTTAGATAAATATAGTCGAAAGCATCAAACTAATATTTTTGAAACTATTATTGATGTATGAAAAAGATTTTTATCTTCATATTCGTATTTCTATCTTTTATCACTCAAACTATTGCAGAGCCAGGCACACACCCTATTTTTTCTAGATTAACTATCTCTGATTTTTTTGGAGCACTTGCATTGTTGTTTGGAATAAAAACATTGATTCAAGGCTTTACAAGTTCGTCCTCTTTTACAAAGGTTTATCAAATAGGATTAATGTTGATAGTTGCAATTTTTTTGCCAATAGTTTTCTCATTAGATATTCAATCTACATTAATAGAAAGTTTAATACTACTATTCTTACTATTGCTCTCATTATTAATATTTCAACATTATAAAGATAGGTTTCTAAATCAGCTAATTCCGTTAATTATGTATACTGTAATTGCGGCGGCTGTTTTGGGGTTCTATGACCTTGGGGCAAGTGTTGTTGGCTTACCTCGCTTATTTCCGGCAAGAACAGATGGGGAAGCACTTTCTGGTTTTAGAAATGCAGGACAAGCAGGGGCTTATTTTTTAGTAATGCTTACTATTTTAATACCCTTAAAATATTCTACTCTTTCAAAATCATTGTCACCAATTAATAAAAAGGTGTTGAATATTTCTTTATTACTATCATTAATTTTTATTTTTTTAACAGGAAAGATTGCTGCTTATGTGGGGTTACTTTTTGGAGTTTTATTTTTTCTCATTTACAAGAGAAATTTTAAAACTATTTTCACTGCTATAATTTCTGTTTTGTTACTTTCCGTGCTATGGGTAAACCTTGAAACCTTAATGCCCGACACTTATAATAGGGTTTCAGGTAAATACGAATCAAGAATAGAGGGGAATATTAATGGTTCAAATGATAATGACTTTATTGAAAAAAACTTTGGAGCTGCATTTCAAGCTTTTGAAGACAGACCTTTGACGGGTACAGGAATGGGGGCATTTTATGGTAACTATGCAAGACACGAAGTACACAGTACATATTTAAAAATGTTAGGGGAAACGGGACTTTTAGGAAGTTTTGGGTATTTATTATTTATACTTGCTTTTTTGAGTTTGTTTAGAATGAAAAAATTTAAGAAAATAAATCCATATTCAGATTACTTGGCTACCATGGTGCCATTTTTATTAGGTTGTTTTGTTAGTTGGGCTTACACCTATCACCTTAGGAAAAGAGAGTTTTGGATTTTACTTAGTTTAGTGGTTATTGTTAATTATTGTGCTAAACAATATCAAAAAACTTTATATCAAAGAAAAAATGCTATTGAATAATGTTAGATAAAATATACGAATACAGCCCACATTTTTTAAAAAGCTTCATGCTTAATGTTAAGGCATATCTAAATTCAAATACTCGTTATACTCAAAATTTTGAGAGATATTTAGAAAAGTATATCCAATTATGGAAATCACCAGTATTGGATATCAAAAAATTTCAGAAAGAAGAACTTATATCTTTACTATTAGATTGTAAGTCAAACGTTCCCTTGTATAAGGAAAGATTTATAGAAGCAAAAATTTCAGATATAGATATTACTAGTGATCCATATAATGTTTTAAAAAAAATGCCTTTTTTATCTAAAAAAGATAGAAAACAAAAGGTAGAACTTTTAATTAATCAAAATCCAAATAGACCTCTTAAAGTAATTGACTATACAAGTGGAACATCAGGTACTCCAACAAAAAACTATCTTGATAGTGAATCAATCGAAAAGGGATTTGCATTATGGTCTCGTTTTCACCATACCATTGGCATTACTAGAAAGGAGCGAACAGTTCGCTTTTCAGGTAAACTTATTGTAAAACCTCATAATAAAAACCCGCCATTTTGGGTTCACAATAGAATAGATAATCAACTTTTTATGTCTAGTTATCATCTAACTGAAAAGAACATTGATGTGTATATTCAGAAATTAAATAAATTCAAGCCAACATTCATTGATGGCTATCCCTCTGCAATCTATATTATTGCTAAGCAAATAAATAAGAAGAAACAAATACTGTTATTTACTCCTAAAGCCATAGCTACAACGGCTGAAACATTATATGATTATCAAAGGGTAGAAATAGAAAAAGCCTTTGGGAGCAAGGTTTTTAATCAATATGCTTCTAGTGAGGGTAGCCCATTTATAACAGAGTGTATTAATGGAAATTTACACATTAATGAAGATAGTGGAGTTTTTGAGTTTTTAACACCTAAAGATATTTTGGCAGGTCCTGGTGAAATAGGAAGAATGGTTGTTACAAGTTTTAGAAATAGTAAAACTCCATTGATTCGTTATGATATTGAAGATACTGTATTATTGCCAGAAATAGGTAAAGTTTGCAATTGTGGTTGTAATATGCCAATGGTTGAAAAAATTATTGGTAGGGAAGATGATTTGTTGTGGACAGAGGAAAAGGGATATGTGGGGAGAATGGATACGGCATATAAAGGACTAGAAGGTATTTTATTAAGCCAAATTATACAAGAAGACCCCGTGCATTTTATTGTGAATAATGTAGTTGACGATGAGTTTACAATAGCGATGGAAGAGAAATTTATTAAAAACTTGAAAGATAGATTAGGAAAAGATATCATCTTAAACATGCGAAAAGTAAAAGATATTCCTCTTGGAGCAAGTGGAAAATTTAATGCTGTAAAGCGTAATTTTGAAGTAAAAAAATAAGTTTCATAGAATTTAGCGCTTTTTATACAGTAATTTTACACCCACAATAAAGACTATGTTGAATTGGAAACCACAAAATAAAAAAGCGGCAATTTGCTTTACTATTGATGATATTCATCCTGCAAAAAGCAGTGATGCTTATGAGGCGGGAGGCGACTTAGAAAAAGGAGCTTTAGGTTTAGTAATGGAGTTACTTAACAGGCACCCTAAATTAAAGGTAACATTGTTTACTACGGCAAACTGGAGAGAGATTTCTGGCACTCCAACTCGAAAATTATTGGCCTCTATTCCGTTTTTAAGAGATAAATTTTATCTCGCAAAGCGATGGCCAATAGATAAGATGAACCTTGAAAATCATCCAGAATTTGTAACCTTCTTGAATACAATGGAACGTGCTGAGATTGCTTATCACGGCTTGTATCATGTTCATAAAGGAATGAAAATTCCAGTAGAATTTCAAAATCAGACCAAGGAAGAATTCCAAGAAATTGTAACCGAGATGGTTCGCATTTTTGACAGTGCTGGCGTGAATGTGGTGAAAGGGATTTGTCCTCCGGGATGGAATGCACCTCCCCAATTATTAGAAGTTTTAAAAGAACAAAATTTTAACTTTGTTGCCTCAGCTCGGGATATCTTTACACCTATTACATCTGATGCCACTAATGCTATGAGCGGTCTTATGGATGTACCACTACTTTATCCTAGTAAGGTTGCTAATGGAGGGATAACACACATACCTTCAAATTTTCAAGCAACCTCAAGAATAGAACGCGCACGTGCTATTTTAGACAATGGAGGCTTGTTATCCATAAAAGCGCACATGGTTAAAACTGCTTTTGGTATCGTTGCTCTTGATGGTGTAGATGATATATACATAAATTATTTAGATGCATTGCTCACCGTTATAGAAAATGAATATGGAGATGACATTTGGTGGACATCTATGGGAGAAATTTCAAATCATATAGCACAATACAACTAATGGAATATATAGTACACAATCCTGAAAATTATAAAGAAAATTACATGGCACACCTTAATGAGTGTTTTGGTGTGTGGGGTGGTAATAAAGAATATCATTGGGTTTTTGAACAAAATAGAGGTCCTTTTCCAAGTGATTTAATGGTAATCCATCATAAAGAACTTGGTGTATTAGCAGGTTCTGGAATAACGTATCGCAACTTATTTAATCAAAAAACTAAGAAGGGTACGTCTATGGGAATCATGACAGGGTCATGGACCTTACCAGCAGCAAGGAGACGCGGTTGTTTTAGTAAGATAATACAAGAGTCACGTGCTATTTGCGCATCGCGAAATATTGATACTCTAACAGCATTTGTAACAGAAACGAATGCCAGTGCCGGAAGATTAGCTTCCGCAGGTTCACTTTTAGTGCCAAGTTATCATTTGTTTTCTCCTGTTAAAGTATATCAAGGAGATGTACATAAGGCTGTGTTGTGCAGTACTTCTGAAGTACTTGAAAAAGAAATTTTTGAAGCCTTTTTAAAAACCGAAATTGATGCTTTCAAGTTTGAGTATAATTTTGACGGATTTGTCGGGCAATATATTCATAGGATTAAAGAAACCACAATACTTAAAATAGGATACAACTTCGCCATTTTAGAAGCTGGTACAAATGAGATGAAAGTATTATTAATGACTTATAAAAGTATAGAAGAAGCTACTACAGTATTAAAAAGCTTAACTAACTATTGTCTAGAAATGCTCGATAAAAAATCGTTTTTATACAGCACTCAAAAATCGTTTTTTGATATTGCAGCAGGATTAGGGTTTACATCATTACCAGGATTTTTTACAGTGCTCGACGTCACTGAAACATCAGTTAATAATGCTGATATATTTGAGAACCTACATATACAAATGGGGGATAAAATGTAATATGAAACATCATTTAATACGTATTACGACGGTACCTATATCCTTAGAAAAATTAATCGAAGGGCAACTCAATTTCATGCAGGATTATTTTGAAGTTACAGCATTAGCTTCTGAAAAAGAATCGTTAGAAAAACTGGGTAAACAATTAAACGTCCGTACACATTTTGTGGAGATGACGCGCAAGATTACCCCGTTAAAAGATTTAAAATCTGTTTACACCTTGTACAAATTCTTTAAAAAAGAAAAACCTACAATAGTACATACACATACCCCAAAGGCTGGCGTAGCTGGTATGCTGGCGGCAAGACTAGCGGGTGTACCTATTAGGCTGCACACAGTTGCTGGTTTACCATTGTTAGAAACAACAGGAGTAAAAAGAAAAATTCTTGAGTTAGTAGAGGTACTTACTTTTGCATCAGCTACCAAGGTGTATCCTAACTCTATTCGCATAGCGGAAATATTAATTAAAAATAAGTACGTTTCGGCTAAAAAAGTTCACGTTATAAAAAATGGTAGCTCAAATGGTATTGATACATCGTTTTTTGACCCCAGTTTAATTTCCGAAGTAGAAAAAAGCAACTTACGGGCTACATTAGAAATCCCTCAAGATGCTTTTGTCTTTGTCTTTGTGGGTAGGCTGGTAGGAGACAAGGGTATTAATGAATTGATAGAGGCACATGTTACGTTAAATAACCCAAAAGTATATTTGTTATTAGTGGGGCCATTAGAAACAGAATTAGACCCATTATCTAAAAACTCCATTACACATATAGAGAATAATAAAACAATTGTATCGGTAGGATATCAAAATGATGTGCGTCCCTATTTTGCAATAAGTAATGCTCTCGCTTTCCCTAGTTACAGAGAAGGATTCCCCAATGTAGTCATGCAAGCAGGAGCAATGGGATTACCTGCAATTGTGACAAACATTAACGGGTGTAACGAAATTATTGAAGAGAGTATCAATGGTATCATCATTCCAGTTAAAGATGTTAAAATGCTACACGATGCAATGCAAAGGATGGTAATTGATATTATATTTAGGGAACGATTAAAAGAAAATAGTCGTAATTCTATTGTAAAAAGGTATCAGCGCAAGGCAATGTGGGAGGCTATTTTAAAGGAATATAACAAACAGCTATCCCTCATGGGTTTTAAAGGTGTTACTACGATAGAATAAAGTTATTTTATTGATTACTTTTGTCTCATAAATTTTAATGCAATCATAGTAGGCAATGTATATAAACTTTATTAAGCCGTTTTTTGACGTTTTAGCTTCGGCAATTTTTTTAGTAATAATTTCTCCTGTACTATTAATAATTACCTTACTGCTGTACATTGCGAATGATGGCAAGCCTTTTTTCTTTCAGAAGAGACCTGGAAAGAATGAACGCATTTTTAATATCATTAAGTTTAAAACTATGAATGATAAAAAAGATGCAACTGGGGCGTTATTACCAGATGCATTGCGATTAACAAAAGTAGGTGGATTTATTCGCAAGACATCTTTAGATGAACTTCCTCAATTTATTAATGTGGTAAAAGGAGATATGAGTATTGTAGGACCGAGACCTTTGTTGCCGGAATATTTAGAAATTTATAAAGGAGAACAGAAAAAAAGGCATGATGTAAAACCAGGTATTACTGGATGGACACAAGTTAACGGCAGGAATGATAATAGTTGGGAACGCAAGCTTGAACTTGATATTTATTATGTGTATAATCAAAGTTTTTGGTTTGACTTAAAAATTATTTTTGCAACATTTAAGAAAGTAATAATAAGAGAGGGTATTTATAAAACAGAGAATTATAATAACCCAACAAACTCTACCCCAAAGTAATGAAAGATATAACACTTTATGTTGCGGGTGGAGATGCAAGAACGAAAACACCATTTACGAAAAAAAATGAGAGATATAACAATAATAGGAGCTGGTGGATTTGGACGAGAAGTAAAATGTCTTATTGATGATATTAATAAGGTTGAAAAGACATTTAATATTCTTGGTTTTATTGATGACGGAATTTCTCCAGGAACCAATATACACGAATATAAAGTATTAGGGGGAGTAGATTATTTAAATAGTCTTGAGAAAAAGCCTTGTGTAGTTATTGCTATAGGTACTCCCAGTATAAAACAAAGAATATTTAATAGACTTAAAAAGTTTGAATTTCCATCAATAGTGCATCCTAGTGTTTCATTAAATGGTACAAATATCACTATTGAGGAAGGGTGCATTTTATCAAAGGGATGTATCCTTACATGTGATATTAAATTAGGTAAATTTACAATTCTTAATTTATCTTGTACCATAGGGCATGACACTTTAATACACCCATTTAGTTCTTTTATGCCTTCTGTAAATATATCTGGTGAGGTTACAATAAATGAAGCAGTTTATGTAGGCACAGGAGCCAAAATTATTAACGATTTAAATATTGGGAAAAATACAATAATAGGTGCCGGTGCTGTGGTTTCAAAATCATTGCCAGAGAATTGCACAGCAGTAGGCATTCCAGCTAAACCTATAAAATTTAATTAATAGATTTAATGAAAGATAAGATATGGCTATCATCTCCTCATATGGGAGGAAATGAGCGCAACTTTGTAAATGAAGCATTTGATACTAATTGGGTTGCTCCATTGGGCCCCAACGTTAATGGTTTTGAAAAAGATTTAGAAAATTATTTGAAAGATGATGTTCACGTAGCGGCATTGAGCAGTGGTACTGCTGCAATTCATCTTGCGCTCATATTGTTGGGTGTTTCCGCTGGAGACGAGGTATTGTGTCAAAGTATGACATTTTCTGCTTCGGCAAATCCCATTATGTATCAAGGCGCCATTCCTATTTTTATAGATAGTGAAAAAGATACTTGGAATCTATGCCCTATTCATTTGGAAGAGGCAATTAAAGACCGTATTGCAAAAGGAAAGAAGCCAAAGGCTATTGTCGCAGTTCATTTGTATGGTATGCCCTATAAAGCTGACGAGGTTAGTGCTATTTCAAAAAAGTATGGCATACCTATCGTGGAAGATAGTGCAGAGGCGCTTGGAAGTTGTTACAAAAATAGAAAATGCGGCACTTTAGGTGACATAAGTATTTTGTCATTTAATGGAAATAAGATTATTACTACCTCAGGCGGTGGAGCCATGGTGGCACATTCAAAAGAATTACGAGATAAGGCAGTCTTCTTAGCTACGCAAGCGAGAGACAATGCACCTCATTACCAGCATAGCCATGTAGGTTACAATTATAGAATGAGTAATATTTCAGCAGGAATAGGAAGGGGACAGATGCAAGTGCTTGATGATCACATTGAGTTACGTCGTGGTATGCACTCGTTTTATAAACAGTTATTTATGGATATGCAAGGTGTAGAAGTGTTTGCTGAAAGTTCAGAGAGTGTTTTTTCAAACCATTGGTTATCTTGTATTTCAATTAACTCAAAAATATCAGGATTTACTACTGATACTTTGCGGATTGCATTAGAAGAAGAAAATATTGAATCTCGCCCTTTATGGAAACCAATGCATTTGCAACCTATTTTTAAAAAATATCCATTTTATGGAAATAGTGTTAGCGAAGATTTATTTAACACCGGGTTGTGCTTGCCCTCTGGCTCAAATTTGACTGAAAAAGATAGAGATAGATTAACATCCGCTGTGAGAAAATTCTCGTAGATATCTGTATCTTTGTTTTTATACTTATACCTAAGAAATTTTGAAGTCAATAGAGAAAAGCTTTTCTGCACTTTACACAGGAGATAATAGATTAAAATTACTGGACCAGAGGTACTTACCTAGGTGGATTGTTGTAGTTTTAGACTTACTTTTGTGTGCATGTTCTTTGGCAATAGTATATTTTATTTTGCTAGGTACACCTATTTTCTTTAGTGATTATGTCTCGTTGCCCACTCAAGGTTTATTTTTGCTAGGAGTTAATTTGTTGTTTTTCTTCATTTTCAAGACTTACTCTGGGATTATTAGACATTCTACATTTACAGATATTATAAAACTTGCCTTCTCGTCAATTGGCACTGCATTCACATTGCTGGTCTTTAATACGATTTATGGAGCATTTACAGATAAATATGTCTATACACTAACACTTATTGTTATGTATATGTTTTTATCCTTTTCTTTATTATTATTATTTAGAGTTGCAGTAAAAGAAACTTATCAAATTTTAAAACGAGGCGCAAAAGGAATTCTTAAAAAACGTGTTGCAATAATTGGTGCAGATGATCAAACAATTTCTTTAGCAAAGGCGCTGACTACCGAGTCTAATTTACCGTTTAAATTAGTAGGTTTTTTGACTGAAAAGTTTGATTCAAAAAGATATAAATTATTAGGTAAGCCAGTGATCCCAATTAAAGGGAATTTTCCTGAAACGGTTCAAAATTACAACATCCAAGGGGTTATAGTTATAAGTGATTCTTTAGCTGTAAAGGAAAAAAATGAAATAGTAGCACTCTGCTTAGAAAATAATGTGGAAGTTCTTAATGTACCCTCAGTTGAAAGATGGAATACAAAAGATGATATTCATAATCAAATCAAGCCTATCCAAATTGAGGATTTGTTGGAGCGAGATCCTATAAACATTGAAAATGAAGCAATTGCTAATGACTTAGTGGGGAAAACTATTTTAGTAACAGGCGGTGCTGGATCTATTGGTAGTGAGATTGTTCGCCAAATAGCGTTGTTCAATCCTAAATTGGTAGTGATACTCGATCAAGCCGAATCTGCCCTTCACGAATTAGAATTATATTTAGTAGAAAAATTTCCTGATTTAAATTTTATTACTGAGCTTGCAAATATCAGTAACATGTATCGTTTAGAACAGTTATTTACAAAGTATGATTTTAATATGGTATATCACGCGGCGGCCTATAAACATGTTCCCCTTATAGAAAGAAATCCGCACGAAGCTGTTTATGTAAACATTTTAGGTACTGTAAACTTAGCAGTTTTATCAGTAAGCAATAAGATTGATAAATTTGTAATGATTTCAACTGACAAAGCTGTAAATCCTACAAATGTCATGGGTGCATCAAAAAGAGTTGCTGAAATGTATGTCCAATCACTTCAGCGCAAAGAGAAAATTCATACTCGTTTTATCACTACACGTTTTGGAAATGTATTAGGTTCAAACGGTTCAGTGATACCTCACTTCCGAAGGCAAATAGCAGCTGGTGGTCCAGTAACAGTAACGCATAAGGATATTATTAGATACTTTATGACTATTCCCGAAGCGTGCCAACTCGTTTTACAAGCAGGAACTATGGGGTCAGGTGGAGAAATATTTGTGTTTGATATGGGCAAGCCTATTAAAATTCTTGACATGGCAGAACGTATGATTAAGTTATCTGGATTAGAGCCTTATATAGACATTAATATCAATATCACTGGTTTAAGGCCAGGTGAAAAATTATATGAAGAGTTGTTAAATGATACATCAACTTCGTTGCCTACGCCTCACCCTAAGATTATGATTTCTGAAGTGCCAACTGTAAGTTTTGATATTATTAATACGAAAGTTAAGAAAATAATTAAGACAGCGACAAGGTTCAAAGATAATGAAGTTGTCATCTTGTTAAAAGAATTAGTTCCAGAATATATAAGCGAAAATTCAAGATTTGAAGTTCTGGATACGGAAAAAAAAGATGGTTGAATCTTAAAAATTCGACAAGCCAAAATTTATAAAATTATACTCAATATGTACCTTAAATAGGTTGAAGGGCTTATATTTGCACGAATTAAAAAAAAGTAATGATAAAATACCTTTTATTGGTCTTGACAATAGTTAGTCTATTTTCTTGTGCTACAAAAAAAGAAATAATATATTTTCAAGATATTCAAGCGTTGAATTCTAAAAATATAGAGCAACCTTTTGAGCCTATAATTGAGACAAACGATATTCTTTATATATCTGTTTCTTCAATGGAACCCAAGGCAATTGCACCATTTATTAAGAAGAGAGAGGATGCATCAGCAACTAATACCAATACAAATCCAGGTTTAGATGGTTATTTAGTTAAAAAAGATGGCTCCATAATTTTTCCTGTAGTTGGTGATATATATGTTGCTGGAGATACCAGAGCCCAAGTTGTTGAAAAAGTAAAAAAGAAATTATCTGAATACATAAAAGATGTAGTTGTTGATGTTAGGATTATGAATTTTGAAATTACAATACTAGGGGAGGTTGAAAACCCTGGAGTGTTTCCAATTAGAGATGAGCGTGTAACCTTGCCAGAGGCTATAGCACTTGCTGGCGATTTAACTGCAGACGGTAAACGTGAAAATATAACTGTTGTGAGAGAGGAAAATGGAAAAAGATTGGTTGAAACAATTGATTTGACACGTGCCGATTTTTTTAATAGTGATTTTTATTATTTAAAACAAAATGACGTTATATATGTGCAGCCTTCGCTAAGAGGTGTCAAGAAATCTGGTTTTATTCCTGATGTACCGGCACTATTATCACTTTTCACAATAGTGTTGAGTTCTATTATTATTATCACTCGATAAAGAGTTTCAAGATGAATATGATTTCACAGCAAAAAGAAGTTAAGGAAACGTCAATTAAAGATTTAATATCCCAATATACTAAGTATTGGTATTTTTTTCTATTCGCAGTTATTATCGCTTTAGTGGGTGCATTTTTATATTTGAGATATGCCGAACGAATTTATCAAACAACAAGTACTATTATTATAAAAGATGAGAAAAAAGGAGGCCCTGCAGAACTTGCTGCTTTTTCTGAACTTTCTTATTTTCAAAATGCATTTTCTAGCAATATAAACAGTGAATTAGTCTTGTTAAAATCAAAGACATTAATTGCAAAAGCTGTAAAAGAACTTAATTTAAATATACGTTATTTTTATACAGGAAATATAAAGACGTCAGAGTTGTATGCTTATAAGCCTATAACTGTAAATTTTTTAACAGTTTCAGATACACTTCATTCAGCACTTCCTTCTTTATTTATAACACCTCAATCAAATACTTCTTATTCAATTGAAGTAGGGGAAAATGGAGTTGTGGAGACTCATGAATATGGAGTCATTGCATCCTTTAATTTTGGTGATATAACAGTGCTTCCTTCAACATCAGACCCAGAAAAATTTGAGGAATACATTGGTAGAAAAATACAAGTTTCTTATGCACCATTATCTCTCGCAGCTGCTGTTTTTCAGGGTGGGTTAGAAGTGGTTCATGATGGCAAAAATGGTGAAGTGGTTAATTTGAACATGAAATCTACAATACCGGCAAAATCTGAAGATTTTTTGAATGAGTTGGTAAGTCAATATAATCAAGACGCAATCAATGATCGTAATCAAGTTGCGCAAAAAACATCGAGATTTATTGACTCTAGATTGCAGATTATTACTAAGGAGCTTGATTCTGTTGAGAATAATAAGGAGGAATTTAAAAGTTCAAATCGCCTGACAGATATTTCAGCAGAAGCGCAGTTAGTTCTTGAAAACGCAAGCCAATTTGATAGACGCCAAGTTGACATAGCTACACAATTAGAGTTGGTAAACTCATTGGTTGATTATATAGATAAAAGTGATCAGATCGAACTATTACCTTCAAATATGGGCATTGGTGGAGAAGGAGTTATCATGTCTGTAGATAGTTACAATAAATTAGTTTTAGAGCGTAATAGGATGCTCCAAAGTTCTACAGAGCAAAATCCAGTTATACGAAATTTGAACTTGCAAATTGAGCAATTGAAATCCTCAATCTATCAATCTCTTAAAAGTCAACAACAAAATTTTAAGACTTCACTTAGAGACTTAAATTTTCAGGAAAGTAAATTAAATGCTAAACTATCAAAAGTTCCTACTCAAGAAAAATTATTTAGGGGGATTGTACGGCAGCAAAATATTAAGGAACAATTATATCTATTTCTTTTACAACAACGAGAGGAGACAAATATTTCTTTAGCTGTTACATCCTCCAAAGCTAAAGTAGTTGACCCAGCTTTTAGTGGAAGATTTCCTATATCTCCAAAAAATTCTATAATATACTTAATGGCTTTTATAGTTGGTTTGTTAATACCGTTTTTATTTATCTACGTGTATTATTTATTAAATACAAAAATTACAAACCGAAGAGATGTTGAACGTGTGCATACAAATACACCTTTAATTGGTGAAGTCCCAAAACTAGGACGTAATGAGGAAGAACTAATCCAAAGTAATGACCATAGTATTTTGGCTGAGTCGTTTAGGATTTTGCGTACAAATCTTCAGTATCTCTTATTAAATAAAGAAAATTCAAATCAAAATAAAAAACGCATTTTTGTTACATCAACCATTAAAGGTGAGGGGAAGACTTTTGTTGCTTTCAATTTAGCCTTAACACTAGCGCTAACTGGAAAAAAAGTAGTTTTAATTGGAGGTGATATAAGAAATCCTCAATTACACAGATATTTGCCGGAAGAATATAAGAAAAAAGCTGGTCTTACTGAATTTATTGTAAATGAAGAACTTGAAATTCATGATTTAATAGTAACGAGTGAACATGAGAAAAATTTAAGTATTGTAATGTCTGGTGTAATACCGCCAAATCCTGCCGAGTTGTTAATGCAACCACGTGTAGAACAGTTCTTTGAGAATATAGATGAACATTTTGATTACGTAATAGTTGATACAGCTCCTTCTATGTTGGTTACCGATACTATTTTGTTAAATAGACTAGCAGATGTCACCTTATATGTGATTAGAGCTAACTATACAGATAAAAAATTATTAGAATTCTCTCAAGATGCTATTGCTGACGGACGATTATCAAATGTTGCTTTTGTTCTAAACAATGTAACCTTGGCAAATTTTGGCTACGGAAATAAATATGGTTATACCTATAGTGCTGAAAAGAAAACGTTTTGGCAACGCCTATTTAATAGATAAAATGACTAAAATATTATTTAATACGATACTTTTTTTTTTCTTTAGTGCTTCTTTATCGCAAGCTCAAAATTCAAGTGATGAAATAATCGATGAGTTTTCTTATTTTAACGAATTTTCAGTAATAGGAATTGGTTCATCAGAAAATTATGCGCCTTATTGGTTTCACACAAATACAAATTCAGCAATAGGTCAGTTTTCTAATATATCCACTACTGCAAGTGTAGGGGGTAGTTATAAATATAAAGAAAATGTATCGTTAGAAATAGGTGCAGCTTTTTTCTATAGAGACAACATAGTGGTTGAAGATTTCCAAAGAAGAGATTTGTATGCTCAAATAAAAATTAATTGGCTTAAAGTAACTTTAGGAGCTAAATCACAAGATGTTGAAGTTGATGGTCTTTCAGCAACAAATAAAAATTTTCTTTGGTCAGGAGATGCGAGACCCCTTCCAGGTTTAATAATCGAAGCTAATAAGCCATTAAAAATCAATAATTGGCTAGGAATTGACTGGGGTATTGCTCATTATAATTTAAATGACGATAGATTTGTAGATAACGCAAGAGTGCATTACAAAAGATTAGGTGCACACATCAAACTCAATAAAAAAAATAGATTTTATGCGCGTATTCAACATTTTGCACAATGGGGAGGAACGTCACAAACAGAGGGACCACAAGAGGATGATTTTGGTGCATTTGTGGATGTTTTTATAGCCAAGCAAACGGGTAGCCGGTTCAATGCATTAGGTAATCATTTAGGTTCTTATTTATTTGATTACTATTGGTCACCAGACATTGGAACTTTTAATTTTTATCACGAACACCCTTTTGAAGATGGCTCTGGAACTCGATTAGCGAACTTTCCAGATGGCGTATGGGGAATTGTCTATAGTCCTAAGAAAAATAAATTCATTAATAATGTTCTTTATGAATTTATAGACACCACAGATCAAAGTGGAGAGGACGGTTCAGGAAAAGATAGTTATTTTAACAATAGAGTTTATAAAAGTGGATGGTATTATGAAGGTCAAAATATCGGACTTCCTTTTTTGATTGTAAGAATTAATTCGAGGGTCACTGCTCATCAACTAGGATTGAGTGGAAAAATTAAAAATATCGATCTAGTATTAAAGTCAACCTATGTAAACAGTATAGGAACATTTTTTGAAGGACTAGATTATGATGATGAAGCTATTTATACTTTTGCGAAAGCTTCATATAATATAGAAAGGTATGGTATGATATCACTTTTAGTCGGTTACGATATTAGTACGCTCAATAATAATGTTCTTGGCGCAGGGCTAGAATATAGAGTTAAGTTTTAAGAATATTCTCTAAAATACATCTTATCATTATAGTTGCTTTCTATGAGCCTACTCATCCAAATCCAAATACTGCCAAGACAACAAGAGGATGAAAACTATATTCTCGATGTAGCGCTCGAGAAAGCGAAACTGAGAAGAGGAGATTTAAGCGACTGGCGCATACGAAAACGCTCCATAGACGCTCGACGAAAACCCATCAAAATCAATCTGCAAATCGAATTTTGGCTCAAGGATGAAGAACGAGAAATCATCCCTCCATTTATCCCAAAGCAAGTTTCAAATGCAAGGAAAATAGCAATTATTGGAGCAGGGCCTGCGGGTTTATATGCCGCGCTCAGGGCTATTGAAGCGGGTTTGAAGCCTATTGTATTTGAAAGGGGCAAAGATGTTCGTTCTAGACGTAGGGACCTTGCAGCAATTAATAAAGACCATATCGTAAATCCAGAATCTAATTATTGCTTTGGTGAAGGCGGGGCCGGGACTTACAGTGATGGAAAATTATATACCCGTTCAAAAAAGAGAGGTAATGTGTTAAAAGCTTTGGAATGGTTTGTCCATTTTGGAGCCGACCCAGATATTCTCGTGGATGCCCATCCGCATATTGGGACCAATAAATTACCTGCCATAATTCAGGCAATGCGCGAAGCTATTATTGAGGCTGGTGGCGAAGTTCATTTTGATAGCAAATTGACAGATATAAAAATTTCAGAAGGAAGCATTTCTGAAATTTCAATAAATCAAACTAGCGTTTATAAATTTAAAGACGTTATTCTGGCAACAGGTCATAGTGCTCGTGATATTTTTTATTTGTTACATAATCGAAATATTAAACTCGAAGCAAAGCCATTTGCCATTGGAGTTCGCATTGAACACCAACAAGAATTGATTGATACTATTCAATATCATGGATACACCGATAATCCTTATTTGCCGCCTGCATCTTATGCTTTGGTCGAGCAAGTAGATGGATTGGGAGTTTATTCATTTTGCATGTGTCCTGGCGGAATTATAGCTCCCTGCGCAACGGAGCAAGAGGAAGTGGTCACAAACGGTTGGAGCCCGAGCAAACGTAACAATCCCTACGCGAATAGTGGAATTGTAGTAAGCGTAGCGCCAAAAGATCTACCCAATTACGAACCCAATGACCCTTTTGTTTGTCTAAATTTTCAAAAAGAAGTCGAAAAAAAATGTTGGGAAGCTGCGGGGAAAACCCAAAGAGTTCCGGCACAACGAATGGTCGATTTTGTAAATGGCGAAATCTCAGATTCATTTCCGAAGACATCTTACCAGCCTGGAATCGTATCGGTAGATTTAAATGTTGTTTTACCAAAACTCATTTCAAAAAGACTTAAAAAAGTGTTTGTTGCTTTTGGAAGAAAAATGAAAGGTTATTACACGAACGACGCTGTATTGCATGCGCCAGAAAGTAGAACCTCATCTCCTGTTTTAATTCCTAGAAACCCCGAAACTCTAGAGCATATTGACATAAAAGGTTTGTATCCTTGCGGAGAAGGAGCTGGGTACGCTGGTGGAATAATATCTGCAGCTATTGACGGCATTAATTGCATGGACGCAATTGCACTCAAATATCAATCAAAATAGTTCCATAAATTAATCATAAAGAATATTCAGTTTTATAGATTGCTCGTACCTTTGCATTTCTTAAAAATTGCTTTGATTAAAGACTCAATAATAGCGGCGCTCTGGAGTTTATCTCCATTTGGTGAGGCAAAAGTGGGTATCCCGTATGGTATTTTTCACGATTTAAATATCTATTGGGTATTGCTTATTTGCTTTCTATCCAATGTTTTGGTATTTCCAATAATGATGTATTTTCTTGATAATGTAAATAGATATTTATTGGGTTGGAAACGGTATAAAAAATCGGCAATTTGGATAGCGCGAAGAGCAAAAACCGGTTCTGGAGAAAAAATCAACAAATACGGTTTTTGGGGTCTTATCTTCTTTGTGATGATTCCTTTACCGGGAACAGGTGTTTATGCTGGAAGTATTGCCACGTACATTCTTAAAATTGAACGAAAAAGCGCGTTTGTAGCAAACGTAATAGGGATTTTCTTCTCTTCTGTAATTGTTTGGGTAACTACTATTTTAGCTTATAAAGGAATAGGGTAGTGGCTATCGATTTCGTTTTTAATCGCTCTAAATTTCTATTTACTTTTCCTCTTTATTTTCTTCGGAAACTTTACTGGCATTAACCCTTTCGTTGATTGCTTTTAATTTCGCTTTGCGCATTTCGGCTTCTTTTTTCAATTTGTTCTTCTTCTGCGCCATGAGCTTTGAGTGCTTCGCTTTGTTGTTTCCGTTCTTTACTTTTCCTTTTTTTGCCATGGATTAATGAGATTTTAATTTATTTGGGTACGTAGTTTTTGAAAGGCATTTGAGTTACAAATATTATCAATTGTGGCTTTATAATTATGATTTTGTTGGGATTTTTGAATCAGCGCTATGCTTAATTTTAAACAAAATTAATTTATGGAATTATCAATACTTTTAGTGTTTATCATTATTGGAATAACGGTAATTCTATTTGTAACCGAATTATTTCCCGTTGATAAAATTTCATTTTTTATCATTGTGGCGCTTCTCCTTTTGGGCATAGTAACTCCCGAAGAAGCCATTAGCGGATTTTCAAACCCAGCAACAATTACAGTACTTAGTTTAATGATACTTGCCGTGGGATTGGAGGATAATGGCGTTATCCAATTACTCACAAACGGTATTAAAAAGATGAAGTTGTTGCCGCTCATCTTGATTACACCAGCTTTTATGATAGTTTCGGCAACGGTGTCTGCATTTATTAGTACGACTGCAGTGGTTATCATTTTTATAAAAATTGTCACTCAACTTTCTGAAAAGTATAATTTTTCAAGTGCTAAATTATTAATGCCCATTTCTTTTGCGGGAATTTTAGGTGGAAGTTGTACCCTAATGGGAACATCTACAAACATCATCGTAAATGCCGTTGCAAAGGAACGCGGAGCAGAAGGTTTTAGTTTTTTCGAATTTTCACTTTACGGACTTGTATTTCTAGCCATTGGAATTGTTGTAATGACCATAGGGAGTAGATTTCTACCAAAGGGTACATCTAATAATGTGCGTGATGATTATGCAATTGACAGCTATATTTTCACGGTTAAAATTTCCGAAGAATCGAAATTGATTGGGGAGCGCCTAGAAAAGTTTAGTGATGCGTCTGCGGTGGTGCTAAAATTAATTCGTGATAAAAATGTTTTGAACGCACCGGGTAAATATATCGATATCAAAAAGGGAGATAATTTTGTTTTGATGAGTGACCTTGACAGCTTACAGAAATTTGTGAAAGAATATGATTTGAGTATTAATGACAAAAGAGAAACTGAGCAGGAGGAAGAGGTTAAAGATGGGGAAAAGGAAGAAGAGAGCCAAATGACCTATGTAGAATTGCTCATTCTCCCAGGTTCAAATCTTATAGGGAGAACTTTAAAGCAGCTTCGTAAAGCAACTATTATGGGGGCTTTCCCAATAGCTATAAAAAAACGTAGAAATATTAGAAATACTCAAGAAAGATTGTTGCGTAAAAGTTTACATCAAATAAATTTAAAGCCTGGAGATAGGTTATTGCTGGAACTGCAAGAGCAAAAAATAAGCAAACTTTATGATCTTGAGAATGTTGCTATTTTAAATCAGCACGAAAATACTCCGGTGGTTCCTAAAAAGAATACCTTTATTGCGATTAGCATATTATTGCTCGTAATAGGATTAGCATCGAGTGGTGTGATTTCAATACTTTCTGCTTCCTTGACGGGAGTTGCAGCGATGTTGCTTTTTAATATCATTACTTTAAATAATATTTATCATCGGGTAAATTGGCAAATAGTTTTTTTACTTGCAGGAATGATTCCACTAGGTGTAGCGATGACAAATAGCGGTGCCGATGTATGGTTATCTGGGCAATTGTTAGAAATAATGAGCGGTAAAACGCCGGCAATTGTACTTGGTTTAATGTTTGGGATGACCATGGTTTTATCTGGTTTTATTTCAAATAATGCTACTGCAATTATTATGACACCTATTGCTATTGCGGTAGCGACAGGTTTGTCTTTAGAGATGAAACCATTTATCTTGGCGGTAATGTTTGGTGCTAATTTTAGTTTTTTCACACCTGTGGGCTATCAGACGAACGCGCTCATTTACGGTACTGGGATATATAAGTTTAAACATTTTTTAATTTTGGGTGGAATATTATCACTTATACTTTTGGCAACAGGTACGTTTATTCTATCCACGCTATTATAAAAATTATGTATTATTTATTTCAAGAAAATTCTAATTTGCTTGTTCAGCTCACATCAAAAATGGAAGCTTGGTGGGATGCATTTGTACTTAAGTTGCCCAATCTTGCGGTAGCAATTTTGGTGCTCATTGTCTCTTATTTTATGGGCAAGTTTTTAAGTAAATTGTTGTTACAAATTCTTCGTAAGAAAATGAAGAATAGGTCTGTAAGGCGGGTCTTGTCAAAAATACTGTATGGTATTATACTTGTTATCGGGTTTTTCTTAGCACTCGGAATTTTAGATTTAGACAAGGCACTCACTTCTGTATTAGCAGGAGCTGGAGTAGCTGCTTTGGCCATTGGCCTAGCGCTTCAAGGCACTTTGTCAAACACATTTTCGGGGATTATGCTATCTTTTTTACCTCGAATTAAGATTGGAGATTTTATTGAAACCGACGCGCATAGTGGTTTTGTGCATGACATAAGTTTAAGAAATCTTGTCCTCCGACGGCCAGATAATCATTATGTTATTATGCCGAATTCAAAATTTATCGAAGAACCATTTATTAATTATTCACTCGTTACTAGGGGAAGGGTTACAGTGCATTCTCGTGTTGCGTATGGTTCAGATTTGCATGCTGTAAAAGCAATGGTACTTGAGAAATTTGAAGAAGCATTTCCGAATTTAATAGACGAAAAAATAGAATTTTATTATATTAAATTTAACGAAAGTTCAATTGATTTTATGGTCCGTTTTTGGATTGACTATGTGAAGAAGAGCCAAATGTATGCCGCTCAGGACGAAGCTATTTTAATCATTAACGACCTTTTTAGCGAGAAAAATATTGAAATTCCCTATCCAATTCATACTATAAATCTTTCAGAAAGTACATCTAATAACCCTAAAAAAGACAATGACTATGAAAAATGAATCTCTTTTAGAAGTATTAAGTAATCTCATTTCACAACACAATGATGCGTTTAAATTTGCAACAACAAGTAGTACGTTTTCTGAAAACACTACCATTTCTCGCACCCTGCTTTCTCTTGCTGAGTCCAGTCATTATTGTATTGTTGACCTGGTTTCATATTTAAAACAACTGGATGCAACTGCAACATTTGATAACCAAGTGAGTATTGCGGAGGCCCTATTTATAGGCTGGACAGACTTAAAAAATAGTATGGGATTTGAGAGTGATGAGGAGTTGCTTATCGCTGCAAAAAACTATTACGATAAAATAATGACAAATTATTCTACTTTAAAGGAGTCACAAGATGCTTTAAATCCTGAAATTAATGAATTGATATCATTGCATCAAACACACTTAAAGCAAAACCTACATAATCTGGAGAATTTGATTGAAGAATAGATTTTCTTCGGAAATATTAATTGGCAGAATATTTTGTGTCTTAAATCATTTTTGCCATTTCATTGTTTTCAGATTACACATAAATAGTTCAATTTTAAAGTACGCGCAACCAAACAAAAAAACCTCAAAATGTTAGATTTCTTATTCTCTACCGAAGCACTTTTAGCGCTCACAACACTTACCTTTCTTGAAATCATTCTAGGGATAGATAATATTGTTTTTATTTCAATAGCAGCAAACAAACTCCCCGAAAATCAACGAGCAAAGGCAACAAATATTGGATTGCTATTAGCACTCGTTCAACGAGTTATTTTACTGTTTTTCGTATCATTTTTAGTAGGACTTAGTGAGCCTTTTTACTCTTTAGAGGCTTCTTGGTTTTCGGCAGCTATAAGTTGGCAAGGAATTATATTGTTGTCGGGTGGTTTGTTTTTGATATATAAAAGTACATCAGAAATTAGAGAAAAAATGGATGTGCCGGCACATAATGAAAATGAGGAGAAGAGTAAAAAAATAAGGTCACTGTCAAATGCCATTGTTCAAATACTCATTATCGATTTTATCTTTTCAATCGATTCCATCCTTACCGCAGTAGGAATGACCAACGGACTTTCTGAAAACGATGACCATAATCTGGTTTTGATGATTATTGCCGTCGTAATTTCAATAGCAATAATGATACTTTTTGCTAACAAAATAAGAACATTTATCGATGCAAATCCCAGTGTTCAGATATTGGGTTTATCATTTCTGATACTCATAGGTTTTATGCTTATTACAGAAGCTGCTCACTTGAGTGAAGTTTCGGTCATTGGACAATCTGTAGGGGCAATTCCCAAAGGATATTTGTATTTTGCCATCGCCTTTTCATTAATGATTGAGTTTATAAACATTAAGATTTCTAAAAATAAAAATAAGCCGAAATAGTCTTATTTTTTCATTTAACCAATACCGAACTTACTAAGGATGAGCAATGTTATACGAATCTCGATGCGCTAAATTAATTACTTGCCGATACAGAAATTTGTTCATCGAAACTATTTTTTTTCATAATGGTGGCTAACGTATTAGAATATGCGATTTATAAATTATACACCGAAAATAAATCCTGTTATCGCTATAAATCAATGCGCAATTACGAAAATGAAAAATGATTATACATTAATGTTTTTCTAAAACGTAAAATGCACTTAAAATTTCCGAAGGACTCTTTTTCAGAAATTTTAAATGCATTTGTATTACAAAACCATCAAGAGTTTATACCCTATTTCTCTACATACGGTGCGCCGGCCGCTTTTAATTGGTTGTACATCCCTTCCAGTTTTTGTTGGATGGCATTCAATCTGTCCGTGGCGCTTGTCAATTGATTATTTATAATTTGCAACTGGTTTTTATGCGTATTGGTGGGACCATACGTAGAACGCTCAATACCTCTGTACACAGCAAAGAGTCTATCGCCCAAAAGAGGTGCCGTTTTTTCACCAATGGATAATTTTGCTGGATTTCCGTAGATATCAGTATTCAGTGTATTCAGGTCACTACGGATGGCGTTGAACTGAGTTTCCAAACTTCCGGGTGCGAGATTGGTTTTATTCGCGGCTTTTTCCATTACAGCCAATCGTTGTGCGGTCTTTTTCATTTCAATATTAAATGCTGAAATTTCTCGGCTTGCAGTTTCGTAGCTTCTCCAAAAATCTGCCGTAACCGAAGGACTCGAACCTTTTAGCGCTCCCTCATATAAAGGTTTTACATTAAATGAAATCGTTTCATCCAGTTTTTTAATAGTCCCGTTTTCTTGGAGATACATCGTCGCTTTATACGTTCCTGGAGGTGCCATCAATCCTTTTGGGGCGTCTTGGTTTTCCTCCATCGGTTCTTTTTCATCGAGCATGATGGGTTCTAGGGTTGGGTAACGCAAATCCCAAGCTACACGATTGATCCCAGCTTTTGGGGTGGTGGTCAATTTTCGTATTATTTCGCCACTGCTGTCTTCAATAGTAAAAATTAATTGGGGTTTTTCCATTAGACTTTCAGAAGATAAGGCATCATACCCAGGAAAGGGAACATCTGAATCTTTATAACTTTTTTCAGATTCTTTTCGTTTTGCTTCGGCAGTCTTTGGAGCTTCTTTTAAATAATAGGTAAATACAGCGCCAAAATCAGGATTGGGAGCAACAAAATGACTGTCGCCTTGACTTCCTTTACCGCTTTCAAAACCTAAATGAGGACGTTCCACATACCACCACGCATCGCGAGTAGAGAATAATTTTGCGTCTTGCTGTAAGGTTGAATTTGTCATTTCACGCAACGGCGTAATATCATCAAGAATATAAAAACCGCGACCAAACGAAGCACCCACAAGGTCATTTTCTCTTCGTTGAATGGTAATATCTCTAAATGAAATGGTAGGTACACCGCCCTCCAGTTTCGTCCATTGACCACCACCGTTGATGGTGAAATAAATTCCGAATTCAGTAGCAGCAAAAAGCAAGTCTTTTTTTACGTGGTCTTGCACCAATCGCCAAACCATAGTCCCTTGTGGAATATTACTGGAGATAGAACTCCACGTTTTTCCTTTGTTGGTACTCTTTAGTAAATAAGGGGCAAAGTCACCATATTTATGATTGTCAAGCGCTACATACACTGTATTGGCATCAAAAAGGTCTGCACGAATATCATTCACAAATGCAGTAGCTGGAACTCCAGGAAGTGAACCCACGGCTGTTTTGTTCCAGTTTTTGCCACCATTTTCTGTTACTTGAATGATGCCATCATCTGTACCTGCATATAATAATCCTTGTTGTTTTGGAGATTCGGCTAAAGAGGTAATCGTATTGTAATTGCTCATGGCGTAGACATCCCAAGCTTCATTATAGGATTGTTTTTTGCCCATTATTGGGAGTTCGATTCTGTTTTGATTCTTTGTCAAATCTCCCGAAATCGCTGTCCAATTATCACCCCGGTTTTCAGATTTCCAAACACGTTGCGAGGCAAAATAAATAGTAGTAGGAGCGTGGGGACTTACTAAAATAGGCGCATCCCAATTAAAACGCTCATAGGTTTCATTGGCACCGGGTTGTGGTTGAATATCAATAACTTCTCCTGTTTTCATATCCACTCTAGAAAGTGTTCCTTCTTGGCGCTCAGCATAAATAATGTCAGGGTTTCCAGGTTCGGTTGCAGTTTGATGACCATCCCAATTTAAGATTACCTTCCAATCGCTATTTTGTATTCCGTGCACATTATCAGTTCTTGAGGGGCCACCTTCAGAGCTATTATCTTGAGTTCCTCCATAAATATTATAGAAAGGTTTCGCGTCATCAACTGCCAATTTGTAGAATTGAGTAATCGGTAAGTTTTCAATGTATTTCCAGGTTTTTGTCAAATCAAAACTTTCATAGAGTCCGCCGTCACTTCCTACTAATAAATAGTCCGGGTCGTTTTGTCTAAAAGCAATCGCGTGATTGTCCCCGTGTTTATTCTTTTCATTCATGCGGTAAAAAGTCTTACCACCATCTTCTGAAATTTGCAAATTACTATCCATCAAATATAATCGCTCTTCGTGATGTGGTGACGAATATAACTCCTGATAATAATGAGGTCCCGTGGCACCTGTTACAGTATTTGATTGTTTCTGCCAAGAATTACCGCCATCATCACTGCGCCAAACTCCACCTGTTCTGCGCTCCAATTCAATAGCTGCATACAAGGTGTTTGGATTGAAGTGCGACATTGCAAGCCCTATTTTACCCATATTTTCTTTAGGGAGTCCATTCGTTAATTCTGTCCACGTTTCGCCACCATCCATACTTTTATGAAGTCCCGAGCCAGGGCCACCACCCATGTATGCTGCAACGGTGCGATGTCTATCCCAAGTAGCCGCGATAAGCATATCTGGATTTTCTGGGTTGAGAACGATTTCGGTTACACCAGTCCATTCATTGTTGCCTAATGTTTTATTCCAAGTTTTCCCACCGTCTGTGGTTTTGTAGAGTCCGCGGTCACCGCCTTTGTTCCATAAAGGTCCTTGCGATGCAACCCAAACCGTATTGCTATCATCCGGGTGAACAATAATTTTTGAAATATGTTGCGAATCTTTCAGCCCCATGTTTTCCCAAGTACTACCGCCATCCATACTTTTATATATGCCATCTCCATACGCAATGTGGCGTCCACCCACGTCTTCGCCCGTACCTACCCAAATTGTATTATGGTTAATAGGGTCAATGGTAACAGCACCAATGGCAAATGTGGGTTGGTCATCAAAAATAGGAGTCCAAGTGGTGCCAGAGTTCACAGTTTTCCAAACGCCTCCAGAAGCAACACCCACATACCAAGTATTTTCATTTTCGGGATGAATAGCAATGGCAGCAATGCGTCCGCTCATAAAAGCAGGGCCGATACTTCTTAATTTTAAACCATTAAATACGGTGTCTTTTGAGACAGCATGAACGTCGCTATTTTTATTTTTTTGTGCCGAAATTTGAAGGGTGCAAAATATGAGTAGTAAAAAAGAAGAGAGGTAGCGGAATTTATTTTTCATCATGCGAAAGTTTTTATTATTAGTATTCAGTCTTCTAAAAATACTGAATATTTACCGCAGATTTTGTTAAAAAGTTACAAGAAGTTGTTCAGATATAAATAATAAAGAATATGAAAACTTCATTCCTCGAAAATTAATACCACAACATTTAACCAAAATTTAAACACCCCTTATTTTAAACATCCTTTAAACTTTGTACCTTGCGATAAAGCTATTGTAGATGGATAAAAACTTGCATGACTATCGTAAATCTTATGAAAAAGGGACACTCAATTTAAACGAAGTGGATAAAAATCCTATGAAGCAATTTCAAGTTTGGTTTTCAAATGCTGAGTCTCAAAAAGCTGTGGAAGAGCTAAATGCAATGACACTTACAACGGCTTCCAAAGATGGAATGCCAAGGGGACGGGTGGTTTTGCTTAAAGAAGTTACAGAAGAAGGTTTTATTTTTTATACCAATTATTCTAGCGAAAAGGGACAAGCCATCGCTGAGAATAATCAAGTATGTATTTCATTTTTTTGGCCTGCATTGGAACAACAGATTATTATCAAAGGAACGGCGCAGAAAATTTCCGAAGAAAAATCAATAGCTTATTTCAATGAAAGGCCTCGTGCTAGCCAATTGGGTGCTTTGGTTTCCAACCAAAGTAGTACTATTGCGGATAGAAACACGCTGGAAGAAAAACTTTCGGCATTAGAAAAAGAATTTGAAAATAAAGAAATTCCCAAACCAAAAGACTGGGGAGGCTATTTAATAGTTCCTGTAGAGTTTGAGTTTTGGCAGGGTAGGGCAAGTAGATTGCACGACCGCATACAATATTCATTGACCAATGAAAAATGGATGACTAAAAGATTACAACCATAACTGGCATCCCGCACTCGCCGAGGGGTAGGTTAATTAACAAAGAAAAATGAAAACACTTTATCTTGCGAGACACGCAAAGTCTTCATGGAAACATGATGTAAATGACCATCAAAGACCGTTGAAAGGACGCGGAAGAAAAGACGGTGCTCTAGTAGCGGCGTATGTTGCCTCAAAAATGGAAGCACCACAAAAACTAATAACAAGCGATGCGGTGCGTGCACATAGTACGGCTTTGTATTTTAAAAATGCTTTTGGATTGGAAGATGCTTTGTTTGAAACCAATCATGATTTATATGATTTTAGTGGGCAACAGGTAATGACAGTAATCAAGGGGCTTGAGAATGATTTGGATTGTGTAATGCTTGTTGGGCATAATCATGCGTTAACTTCGATAGCAAATATGATAGGGAACAAACGGATTGAAAATGTAACGACGAGCGGTTTTGTAGCGATACAGTTTGATATTAATTCATGGAGTGATGTGGTTATAGGAAAGACTATTAAATCTGTATTTCCAAGAGATTTAAAATAAACGAGAGACAATACTAATAAAAAAATACCCGCCCTCGCGGGCAATTTAATGACTGAAAATATAGGGATAGAATCGAGCTTGCAAAATAGCTATTTTAATAGGGAGATGAGTTGGTTACAATTCAACGCGCGTGTATTGCAGGAGGCAGAAGATACAGCTACACCTTTAATTGAACGTTTACGGTTTATTGGAATTTTTTCTAACAATCTCGACGAATTTTTTAAAGTACGTTATGCCACTATTAAACGTATTGCTGAAGCTGGTAAAGGTGGGCGTAGTTATTTGGGTGGAATGTCAGCTTCTGAGTTGATGGAGGAAATCACTCAAACAGTCATCAGTCATCAAAAAGCGAGTTTAAATATTTTGAGCGACATTGAAGCTGAACTCGAAATAGAAAATATCTTTATTATTAATGAGACGGAAGTTTCAGAAACACATAAAGCATTTATTGCTAATTATTTTATCACAAAAGTTAGTCCTGCCCTTGTAACTATTATGATTGGGGAATTAGAGAAGTTTCCTTCTTTAAAAGATAGTGCCGCTTATTTAGCAGTAAAAATGGTCATGTCAAAAGAGGATGAGACCTTTAAGGCAAAAAATACTTACGCGCTTATTGAAATTCCTAAAAATGTAGACCGTTTTGTTGAGTTGCCAGCTGATGGAAATAAACAGTATATTATAATTTTGGATGATTTGATTCGATATTGCTTGAATAATATTTTCAGCATTTTTAAATATGATAGTATTTCGGCGCACATGATAAAAATTACACGGGATGCAGAGCTAGATATTGAAAGTGATTTAAGTAAAAGTTTTATTGATAAAATTTCAAAAAGTGTAAAAAATAGAAGCACGGGTGATCCCGTTCGTTTTGTTTATGACAAAGACATTGACAAAGAAACACTCAAGTTTTTGATGCATAAAATGGGTATAGACTCAACCGACAGCATCATTCCAGGTGGGCGTTACCACAATCGCCGCGATTATATGGGTTTTCCAAGTCTTGGTCGTGAAGATTTGCAATACGAGAAAATCACACCGTTACACATCCCAGGACTAAGCTTGCAAGGTAGTTTGTTGGATAAAATTGCGGTAAAGGATTATCTTTTGTATGCACCTTATCAAACATTTTCTTATGTTGTAAAATTCTTGAGAGAAGCGGCACTTGACCCAGCGGTAAAGACAATAAAGATTACTATTTATCGCCTAGCGGAAATTTCTCACATTGCAAGTTCGTTGATAAATGCAGCAAAAAACGGAAAGGAAGTTACCGTCCAGATTGAGTTGCAAGCGCGTTTTGACGAACAAGCAAATATTTATTATGCCGAACAAATGCAGGGTGAAGGTGTGAAGCTTATCTTTGGTGTTGCTGGACTAAAAGTACACAGCAAAGTCTGCCTTATTGAACGTGAAGAAAAGGGTAAAATAGTACGCTACGCATTTATTAGCACAGGAAATTTTAACGAATCCACAGCAAGGATATACACAGATTACACACTATTTACGGCAAATCAAAAAATAGGAAAAGAGCTCAATAAAGTGTTCGATTTCTTTGAAGTCAATTATAAAATTAAAAAATACCGTCATTTAATCGTTTCGCCGCACTATACTCGAAATGCGCTTTATTCTTTGATTGAGACCGAAATTTTAAACAATATTAAAGGTAAACCAAGTGGAATAAAACTGAAACTCAACAGCTTGTCAGACTACAAAATGATTGACCGTTTGTACGCAGCGAGTAGAGCAGGGGTGAAAATTAAATTGATTGTTCGGGGAATTTGTTGTTTAATTCCTGGTGTTAAAGAAATGAGTGAAAATATTGAAGTGATTAGTATCGTTGATAAATTCTTGGAGCATCCGCGATTGTTTATTTTTGAGAATGGCGGAAACAGGAAACTTTTTATATCCTCTGCAGATTTTATGGGGCGTAACCTCGACAATAGAGTTGAAATTACGTGTCCCATCTACGATGAGAGTATTAAAAATGAAATTAACGAAACATTTGAAATTTGCTGGAGTGATAATGTGAAAGCTCGAGTTATTAATCCAAAACAAGATAACGCCTACAGAAAAAATGATTTGCCAAAGGTGCGTTCGCAGTTTGCGTTGTACGAGTATTATAAAAATAAATTAGAAGCATAGCGTGTTAAGAATAGAAAAATTTGCTGCAGTCGATATTGGTTCAAATGCCATCCGTCTTTTAATTGCTACGGTAATTGAAAAGGAAGGCTTTCCCCCACAATTTAAAAAGACATCCTTAGTCCGAGTTCCTATTAGACTTGGTGCCGATGTTTTTTTGCAGGGCAGTATTTCCGAAGAAAATTATTTGCGAATGCTTGATGCGATGACTGCATTTAGTTTATTAATGAAAAACCACAAAGTAGTTGCCTATAGAGCGTGTGCAACTTCGGCGATGCGGGAGTCGAAAAACGGACCTGAAATTGCCAAAAAAATTTTAAAAGAGACTGGAATTGATATTCATATTATTGACGGAAATGATGAGGCGGCTATTATCGCTTCCACAGATTTAAAGGAACTTATTCAAGATAATAAAGTATTTCTATATGTGGATGTGGGTGGTGGAAGTACTGAGTTTACTGTATTTGCAAAAGGGAAAAGTGTTGTTTCAAAGTCCTTTCAATTGGGAACGGTGCGTATCATTAATGATATGATTAGAGACACTATTTGGGATGAAGTGAAAGAATGGGTTTTAACCAATACCAAAGAATATAATAAAGTAGAGGTAATAGGTAGTGGTGGAAATATTAATAGTATTTATAGATACAGTGAGAAGAAAGTTGGCAAGCCTTTGAGTTATTTCTTTTTGGCTAATTTCTATGAAAAAGTAAAAGACTTAACGTATCACGAACGTATTTTCGATTTACAAATGAACCCAGATAGAGCAGATGTAATTGTTCCAGCAACAAGAATATATCTCTCCGCAATGAAGTGGAGCAAAGCAAAAAATATTTACGTCCCTAAAATTGGACTTGCTGATGGAATTGTGAAGCAGTTATATAATGAGAGAAAAGCAGCTTCTCTGGAAGTGAAGTAGGTAAGTTTATTTTTCGCCTTCAGCTCTATTTATCCATGAATACTCTCACCAGTGCTCAACTCTTTCATAACTTCGGCTTCATAGGCTAGCAGCGATTTCCATTTTTCGTCCACTTCTTTTCGGTCGCCGTATTGTCTTGCAAATCCTAAAAACATAGTATAGTGCCCTGCTTCGCTGACCATTAATTTGTAATAAAACTCAGCCAACTCTTTATCTTCCAATTGTTCGCTCAATAATCTAAAACGCTCGCAACTTCTTGCTTCAATAAGAGCAGCAATTAATAATCTGTGAACCAATTGTGTGGTTCGGCTTCCACCTTTTGGAAAGAACTTCAACAATGCGATGACATATTCATCTTTGCGATCGCGACCCATGACCCAACCTCTCTCAACAATTTTATCGTGAACTAACTTAAAATGGCTTATTTCCTCTTTTACAAGTGCCACCATTTCCTGTACAAGTTCTGTATATTCTGGAAATGAAACAATTAAAGAAATAGCCGTTGAAGTTGCTTTTTGCTCACAGTAAGCATGATCTGTTAAAATTTCCTCTATATTTTTCTCAACGATATTTACCCATCGTGGATCCGTGGGTAATTTTAAACCTAACATTTTTATAGGGTCTGTTTGAGGTATTGCCATTTTTTAAAAATTAAATATCAAGGTCAAAATGCTTTCTAAGTTCATCAATCAAAGGATTTTTCTCTTTTAATTTTTGGTACTTCTCAATAGGCGTGTAGGCATATTTTTTTACTTCGGTTTCATTAACGTCGATGACAAGATCAACATCATAATTCTTCAAGTTTTGACGTAAATAACCTAATAAATCATACTTCTCGCGTTCCACTTCAGTTTTAATGGTGTTGTTGGGGAAGGTAAGATGTATCATGCCATCTTCCAGCCTAGGCACATTCATTGACAAATGAGAAAGAAGATTAAATTTCCCTTGATTCTTTATAATTTCTGTGAACTCGTTCCATGCTTTTATCATCGCTTCCTCTGTAAAATCTTCGGTGGGAAGATTTTCTTGGTCTGGAGCGTTCGCCACAAAAGCCTCTTTGAGTTCATATTTTTTTTGAATACTCTTAATAGATAACGCCGAAACTTTTTTAGCATTTCGCTCTGGAAGCCCACTAGGTCTTTTGATTTCATTTTTTGACGTTGTCAAAGGAGTTTTTGATAACGCATCATTTTCATCATCCCTTGAATCATCATCGTCATCGCCGTTAAGTAAATCTTCCGAAGGCTCAAATAGCACATTTTCATCCATAGTGCCGCTATCTTTGACCGATTCCACAATATGCGGATTGCTTGGCGCTGGCTGGATTTCCATTTCCAACAATGGTTCACTATTGTTATTGAGCGACGCTAATGCTTCGGTTTCTTCATCAATTGCTTCAGTTTCTTCTGAAATTTGAGAAATTTTATCTTCTTCTATTTCTGAAATATGCGATGTTATTTTTTTTTCATCTGTTTCTTCCGAAACTGCCTGTTGCTGATTAGGAATGTTAGTTGCATTAACGGTAATTTTATTCGTTAATGTTTCCGAAGTCACTTTTGGACCTATCATAACATCTTCCTTTTTAGGAGGAATTACGTTTGCAAAATGGGAGGGAGGGAGTACAAATCGATTACCACGCTCCTGTGCTAAACTATTGAAGTTTTTTTTTTCGCCCTTGGCAGTAAGTGATGCCAATTGCAATAAACAAAGCTCAACGAGTAAGCGCTGATTTCGGCTTGTTTTGTATCGCAAATCACAACTATTTGCGATTTCAATGGCATCCATTAAAAAATTATGCTCAGTCTTCTGAGATTGCTCAAAATACATAGTTTTTACTTGTTCACCCACTTCAAGCAATGCAATAGTAGCTTGATTTTGGCACACTAATAAATCTCTAAAATGCGATGCCAGCCCCATGATAAAGTGATGCCCATCAAAACCTTTGGCCAGAATTTCATTATATGCCAGCAAAACATTTGGAATATTATTTTCCAAAAGTAAGTCCGTAATACTGAAATAATAGGTGTAATCTAAAACGTTTAGATTTTCTGTTACGGCTTCTCTCGTTAAATTTTTACCCGCAAAACTAACCACTCTGTCAAAGATAGAAAGTGCGTCACGTAATGCTCCGTCTGCTTTTTGTGCGATGACGTGCAGTGCATCATCGTCTGCAATGATATTTTCTTGTTGAGCGACATCCGCAAGGTGGCCTTTTATGTCTTGGACGGTGATACGTCTAAAGTCAAAAATTTGGCAACGGGATAAAATCGTTGGAATTATTTTATGTTTTTCCGTAGTCGCTAGGATAAATATGGCATGTTTGGGAGGCTCCTCAAGTGTTTTTAGAAACGCATTAAAGGCTGCCGAAGACAACATGTGTACCTCATCAATAATATACACTTTGTATTTTCCCACTTGTGGCGGGATACGCACTTGGTCAATCAAGTTGCGAATATCGTCAACCGAGTTGTTTGAAGCCGCATCCAACTCAAAAATATTAAATGCAAAATCTTCGTCTTTTTGCTCGGTAGCATCTTGATTTATTTTTTTTGCGAGAATACGTGCACAAGTTGTTTTCCCCACACCACGTGGTCCTGTAAATAAAAGTGCCTGTGCGAGGTGGTTGTTTTCTATGGCATTTTCTAACGTATTTGTAATTGCCTGTTGCCCTACAACGTCTTTAAAAACGGCGGGTCTGTACTTTCGAGCTGATACAATAAATGGTTCCATAGTAGGGTAACAAATATAGGATTGTTGTGTTGTTTTCTGAAAATTGTGCGCTAGTAATTTTCTTTATTTATTAACATTGCCAAGCATTACTATTTGTTTTTCTCCACTTCGGAAATTTTATATTGTTTAATATTTCGGAAGCACTTAAAAAGGTTTTTTTGGTGTACTTTCGCAGTAGCAGGCCGCCTTATCGTCACGCTATTTGCGTGAAGGAAAGTCCGGGCACCAAAGGGAAGCATAGCGGCTAATGGCCGTCGTCACGTATAGCGTGATAGGACAAGTGCAGCAGAAAGAATGTACAGGTAATGCTGTAGTGAAACCAGGTAAACTCTATGCGGTGAAATGCCACGTAAACTGGCGCTTAAGGGTTCCCGCCCAATGCCAGAGGGTAGGCAGATAGAGCTTTGCAGTAATGTAACGTGTAGATAAATGATAAGGAATTTCTAGCATAAGCTAGATTGAACAGAACCCGGCTTATAGGCCTGCTTTTTTAAGAAATTATTTTTTCAACCCAATTTTTACTGCTTTCAATATCAAAGAATATTTCCATAGGTCTTTGATAGAATTTTTTTTCAAATTTTGCAATTGCAGCACTTGATTCATTGCGGCAACAAATTGCTATTCCTCTTAAATTGGGAAAATCTGATGGTTGAAGATAGCACGTAGGATTTACAGTATAATCAAATTCTCTGTTAGCGATGTAGCCAAAAGGCCTATTTGGAAAATAGTTGTCAAAAATTTCATAGAAGGTATGTAGATGCTGTTTTTCAAAAACAACACCTTCTTTAATTGTTGAAATTAAAAATTTGTCGTAAAGTTCTATTTGGACAAAATCCAAATTTATTTTCTTGCGGAGTGGGGATTCCATGAGGATAGAGGTTTAATGATGTTAGGTTCTTCTAAAGTACTTAATTTATTTCACTTGTCAAAGAAACTGAACATCGAAGATCCGTATTTTCTTGCTTCATTGAAACCATTGCTCTTTGATAAGTCAGTGTGCTTACTATGTTCAATAATGAGAAACCCATCAGATTTTAACAGCCCTTTTTCAAATACGGTATCAATGATCTTGTTTAGTTTTTCCAAATCAAAATCATAGGGCGGGTCTGCAAAAATGACATCATAAGATTCGCGAGTTGTTTCTAGGTACTTATATACATCAGCTTTAGCAGTTTGAATTTTGAAGTCTAGTTGTTTTGTAGTTTCGGCAATGTATTTTACACAACCGTAATGGGCATCTACGGCGGTAATATGTTCACATCCGCGTGAAGCAAATTCATAACTAATATTTCCGGTTCCCGAAAATAAGTCCAGCATACTCACTTCGCTAAACGAAATACGATGATTGAGAATGTTGAAAAGCGCTTCTTTTGCAAAATCGGTTGTGGGTCTTACAGGTAAATTTTTAGGTGCTGTAAGTCGCTTTCCTTTGTGTGAGCCAGATATAATGCGCATTAATGTAAGCTTTTAAGTAAGAGGTGGCGATGATCCGGTTGGCCATTTATATAGATTTTAGATTTTGATTCGGCAAATTTTATGTTGCGTATGTACGTGTACATTTGTTGAAAATTGGCATCTTCTTCTGAAATATAACCACTTAAAGTAATGTGTGTTTCATTTGGATTGAGTGCCAATTGTTCAAAACAAAAAAGGATGTAATAAATAAAATCTTCTGAAGTTTTAAAACTGAATGTATTGCACAATTCTAATTTTCCATTTTTAGAGATGATACAAGTAAAAGTATCATGTTGCACATCAACGTGTACATTTGTGCTTGCTGAAAATTTTTCAGTATCCAAAACGTGTTTTAAAAACAGTGTAGTCGCGTGGTAATATTCAAAACTACCAAAGGTCTCAAAAAAGTAATTACTAATATTAACATAAGGCACATAAACAACTACTGCATCATGATTCTCGAGCGTGTCGTTAGCAATATAATCGGTCATCAATATTTTTGAATTGAATTTGAGGTACTCAACAGCTTTGGTTTCGTCAAATAAGGGAGCAGGGACAACTGTAGAAATATCGTTATGGTAAATGATATGAACTTCAGAAATATTTGTCGATAGTACTTCGGCAGTATCTATTTCTTTTTGAATTTCTTCCAATGCTTCTCTAGTGGAGAGGAATCTTTTATAATTCATTTCAGAAAAAAAAATAACACTATTTGTAACGATAGATGTCACCAAAAAAGAATGTCCGGTCAATGAAACTTGAACGGACAGTCTATTATTATGTAATATGTTGTTATTCTTTAACTGTGTCATATAATTTAGGCCAGTTACCAGATGTGTCAACGTTATCTAAAGAACCCACTTTAATCGTAGGTCCATTAACGCCTTCAACAGATACAACTTGCTTTTCTTGTTGTAATAAATCTTTATCCATGTCGTGTAAGACAACATCTTTTTCAACTTTAGCTTCGAACGCTGCGTATTTAATATCGTTCTTCATAACGCTACCTGCTTTCATTTCAAAATTTTTATCAACGCCTTTAACAGGAACTTTCATCATCGTTTTGTAACGGTCAGAATTTTTGAAAAGGGAATCTTTAACAGGAGTATATCCAAGTGTGTCAATAATAACGTCTTCAAGAATATAACCACCTGTCAATGGGTCAAGACCAAACGCTTTGTTCTTTTTTTGGTCTGCATAACTTGTATCTCTTCTTTGTATGTTTGCAAATTGCCCAACCTCGATAAAGCTAACTAGAGAGTCAAAACTTCCAGTAAATTTGCCATTTATTTCTTTGTAGGCTAATTGAGAAGCCTGAATATCCTTTAAATTTTTAATGACCTTTGCATAACGTGCATCTCTTTCCTCGTTAAATTTAACGGGACCTATAATAGAGTTGTATAATTGATATCCAAGAAATGCGATTAAAGCCAAAAGAACAACCTGTAAGATTATTTTCATTATATAGTACCTTTTAAATTTTTTATTCAGTTAATGGTCTCTCGCAAATCTACAATTTTTTTTTGTTCGTAAAACTATATTCTTAAAAAATCAACGCATCTTTAACCCCGCTAACGTACTTCAATCTATGGATGTTTCACATTTTTACAGCTTACTCAAAAGCGATTTTCCACATACTACTACTGCAAAACAAGACATTGCGCTCCAACTTTTAGCAAAATTTGTGTTGAGTGAAGCAAAAAATGAGGTCTTCTTACTTAAAGGATATGCAGGTACGGGAAAAACAACCACTACAGGAACATTGGTAAAAAATTTATGGAAAGCAAAAATGAGTGCCGTGCTATTGGCACCAACAGGTAGAGCAGCAAAAGTGATAAGTAATTATGCCAATCAAGAAGCATTTACAATCCATAAAAAAATATATTATCCAAAAGCAAAAAAAGGCGGGGGCGTTAGTTTTACATTACAAAAAAACAAACATCGTAACGCCATCTTTATGGTAGATGAGGCATCAATGATTCCAGATATCAATCAAGATGCAAAGCTTTTTGAAAATGGTTCGTTATTGCAAGATTTAATGGAGTTTGTTCACAGCGGACACAATTGTAAATTACTTTTAATAGGGGATACGGCACAATTACCGCCTGTGAAGTTAGATGTGAGTCCTGCTTTAGATAGGAGAACGCTGGAAGATTCATTTAATAAAAAAGTGATTGAAATTGAGCTTGACGATGTGGTGCGCCAAAAACTAGATAGTGGTATTTTAGTCAATGCTACGCGATTGCGGGAAACTTTAAATGAAGGAATTTTTGATAGCTTTAAATTTAGTGGATTACAATTTCCAGATGTCATTCAGCCGGAAGACGGAATGGCAATAATGGATGCGCTTCAAGAACATTATAATGACGACGGAAATGATGATACTGTATTAATCGTGCGTTCCAACAAACGGGCAAACCTTTACAACCAAAGCATTAGAACCCGAATTTTATTCCAAGAGGATGAACTTTCAACAGGCGACCGATTGATGGTCGTTAAAAATAATTACCACTGGGTTTCCAGTGAAAGCGATGCCGGATTCATTGCCAATGGAGATATCGTTGAAGTACTGGAGATTTTTAGATTTGTGGAATTGTATGGTTTCCGCTTTGCGGAAGTAAAAGTACAAATGGCAGATTACCCAAGAATGAAAGCTTTTGAAACGGTACTTTTATTAGACACACTTACCTCCGAAACTCCTTCTTTGACCTACGATGAGTCAAACAAACTATATCAAGAGGTAATGAAAGATTATGAAGATGAAACTTCAAAATACAAAAAATTCTTAGCGGTAAAGAAAAACCGTTACTTTAATGCTTTGCAAGTCAAGTTTTCATATGCGATTACTTGTCACAAAAGCCAAGGGGGACAATGGGCAAATGTGTTTGTGGAACAACCTTATTTGCCAAACGGAATTGATAAAGATTATTTGAGATGGCTGTACACCGCCATTACAAGAGCGCAGGACAAGTTATATTTAATCGGTTTTAAGGAAGACTTTTTTGAGGAAGTTGGTTAATTTTACCTTGTCGATATATTAAAAAAGAGGCTTTATTGCTTCGGAAATATTAAATAAACAGAAAAATAGATTTGAAAATAATAGCAATGATTCCGGCACGTTATGCCGCTTCTCGATTTCCCGGAAAATTAATGCAAAACCTGGGAGGTCTCCCAGTGATTATTAGGACCTACGATGCAACAGTCGCTACAAAACTTTTTGACGATGTTTTTGTAGTGACCGATAGCGATATCATCTACAAAGAAATCATTAATCACGGTGGAAAAGTCATCATGAGCATCAAAGAACACGAGTGCGGAAGTGACCGTATAGCTGAGGCTGTTGAAAATATGGACATTGATATCGTTGTTAACGTTCAAGGCGATGAGCCATTTACAAATAGGGAGGCGCTTGTGCAGGTACTTGAAGTATTTAAAGGAGCAGATGCAGATAAAATTGATTTGGCATCTTTGATGACCGAAATCCACGACTGGAAAGAAATTAGCGACCCCAATTGTGTAAAAGTGATTGTCGATAAACAAAATTTCGCACAGTATTTTTCCCGTTCGCCCATACCGTATCCTCGTGATAAAAACGCCGCGGTGCAATATTACAAGCACAAAGGGATTTATGCATTTAGAAAACAAGCTATTTTGGATTTCTACAAATTACCCATGGGGAAATTGGAAGCCGCCGAAAAAATTGAATGTATTCGGTATTTGGAATATGGAAAGAATATAAAAATGGCAGTAACAAATGTGCAAGGCGTAGAGATTGATACTCCCGAAGACCTTGTGAAAGCCAACAAATTACTTTTAAAGGAAGCCAAAACAGCACAAACAAAAACAACTGGATTTAAAAATTTCCCGATGGTACCAAAAGTGGTTTTTGGAAAAGGAAGTTTTGAGCAGTTGGCCGAAATTATCAAACCACAACGAAAAACCAAAGCACCTTTTGTCTTTATTGTTGATGATGTATTTAAAGACAACGCTGCGATAATAAATAATATTCCTTTAAATTTTAATGATAAGATTATTTACGTTTCGGCAGACGAAGAACCTAAAACTAAACAAATTGACGAAATAGTTACCGACTTAAAATCAGAATTTAACTACACACCTTCCGGTATTATAGGTATTGGTGGCGGAAGTATTTTGGATGTGGCAAAAGCAGTTTCCATTATGTTGACAAATCCAGGAAATGCGAGAGATTACCAAGGCTGGGATTTGGTAAAGAAAAAGGCGGTTTATCACGTGGGAATACCCACCATTTCAGGAACAGGGTCCGAAGTTTCCAGAACCACGGTGCTCACTGGCCCGACTAAAAAGTTAGGTATCAATAGTGATTTTACCCCTTTTGACCAAGTAATTCTTGACCCAGATCTGACTATTGGTGTACCTAAAGACCAATGGTTTTATACCGGGATGGATTGTTTTATCCATTGTGTGGAATCTTTGAATGGCACATTTTTAAATGCATTTTCACAGAGTTACGGGGAGAAAGCGTATGATTTGTGTAAAGAAATTTTTGTTGAGAATAAAATTTCAGAAGAAGAAAAAAGAGCCAAATTAATGATGGCTTCCTGGCACGGAGGTATGAGTATAGCATATTCTCAAGTGGGCATCGCGCATGCCATGAGTTATGGTTTATCGTATGTGTTGGGTACCAAACACGGAATAGGAAATTGCATTGTATTCAATCATTTAGAGAAATATTACGGTGAAGATGTTGTTTTATTTAAAGAAATGGTAGAACGATTCAATATTACCATTCCTAAAAATGTATGCGGAAATCTCTCCGAAATTCAAATGAATACCATGATTGATGTTGCTTTAGGTTTAGTACCTCTTTGGGAAAACGCACTTGGAGAAAACTGGCAGTCAATTATGACTAGAAATGTTTTGAAGGATTTGTATTTAAAAATGTAAAATGGGAGTTGCAACACTAATTTATAAAAACATACTCGGCTGGAAAATAAATGGTGACTTCGACCGAAGCATTAAAAAGTCGGTTTTAATCGTAGCGCCACATACAAGTTTTTTTGATTTTATTCTTTCGGTATTGGCGCGTCGTATTTTGAATATTGAAATCAACTTTGTTGGAAAGAAAGAGTTATTTAAACCCCCAATGGGGTGGTATTTTAGATGGATGGGCGGCGCTCCTTTAAATAGAGGTAAGAATGAAAATAAAGTACAAGCTATCGCAAATGTTATTAAAAGCAAAAAAGAATTTAGATTAGCCATCGCCCCCGAAGGAACTCGAACAAAAGTGGAAGCTTGGAAAACGGGTTATTATTATATAGCGTTAGCAGCAGATGTTCCTATAATTCCTGTGAGTTTGGATTATCCGATTAAAACTATGACTATAGGAGACGCATTTTATCCCACTGGCGATATCACCAAAGACGAAATTGAACTTCGGAAATTTTTCAAAGGAGTTGTTGGAAAAGTAGCTGAATGGAGCTAATCTTCAACGACAGTCTTAACTTTTTTTTATACTAATTATCTGTTAAGCAAATCTAGATGCTTGAATTTTAATTTACTGATTATCAATATTCATTCGTTAAATTTCGGTTAAAGAGCCATTCTGTTTTTTAATAATTTCATTCTTATAGCTAACTATGTTTAAAAACAAATCTATAATTATGAAAAATCTAAAATTTTTAACAGTATCTCTGTTTGCTTCATTATGTATTGTATCATGTTCAGATGACGATGACAATCAAGGAGGAACAGACCCAGAAATTAATCGAACCGCAACTTTATATGCTTCCAGTAATACATCGGGAGATATAACGGCTTACGACTTTAATGATAATGGAAGTTCAGAAGTAAGAACACTACTCACATTATCATCAGACGGAGAAGGTCTTTATGTTGACACCTCTTCAAATCAAATAACACAGGCTTCAAGATCACTATTAAACTTAAATACCTACGCGAATGCCAATGTATCCCCTAATGATGTATTATTGGATGTTGTTGCTAGCAGTACCGTAGATTTGACAAGTCCAAGAGATATTGCTGTCAATGGTAATTTATACGTGGTTTCAGACAATGATGATTTCTCCGGAAATGGAAATAATAGATTATTTGTATACACAAGAACTGGAGATTCTTACACGTTGAGAAACACGATAACCGTCGAGTTTGCTTTGTGGGGAATCGAATTTGTAGGTAACGACTTATATGCTGTAGTTGATAAAACTTCAGATGTTGCAGTATTTGCTAATTTTGGTTCAAATACATCAACGGCAACTGTAGCTCCAACAAAAAGAGTTACAATTGAAGGAATCGTACGCACGCACGGAATAGGGGCAGACGGTGGAACTTTAATTTTAACGGATATTGGCGTGGCTAGTGCTGATGATTCACCTGACTTTAATACAGATGGTGCATTTCACGTAATTCCTAATTTTGTGTCTGTTTTTAACAATACTGAAAATGGCGGAACAGTGCCAGTTGCAGGAACGCAAACTAGAGTTGCCGGTAATATTACATTTTTAGGAAACCCTGTATCGGCAGATTTTGATGCTGAAACAAATACAGTGTATATTGCTGAAAGAGCAAACGGAAGCGGTAGAATTTTAGCATTTGCAAATGTGGGTGAAGGAGGTAATCTTGCTCCAACTATTAATAATTCGTTAAATGGTGCGTCTTCAGTTTATTTCGTTAAAGAATAAATAATTAGTATAATTTGAAAAGCGGTTGATTCTACAAAGAATCAACCGCTTTTTTTATGCCGAAATATTACATTTATTCGCTTTCTTCCATAGTATGATATACGTTTTGAACGTCATCATCTTCTTCTAGTTTTTCCAATAGTTTTTCAACATCTGCCATTTGTTCCTCAGTCAATTTTTTAGTGACTTGGGGGATTCTTTCAAAGCCCGAAGAAAGGATTTCAATGTTATTAGATTCTAAATACGACTGTATATTTCCGAAGCTTTCAAAAGGAGCGTAAATCAACACACCGTCTTCGTCTTCAAAAATTTCTTCGACACCTTCGTCGATTAATTCTAGTTCTAATTCTTCCAAATCAAGACCTTCGCCATTCACTCTAAAATTGCAGGTATGGTCGAACATAAATACCACAGAACCAGAAGTACCAAAACTACTATCAGTTTTATTAAAACACGCACGCACATTTGCAACGGTACGTGTGTTATTATCTGTTGCAGTCTCTACTAAAACAGCGATACCGTGTTGTGCATAACCTTCAAAAATAACTTCTTTATAATCCCCTTGACTTTTATCACTGGCACGCTTAATAGCACGCTCAACGTTATCTTTGGGCATATTAATTGCCTTTGCGTTCTGTATGACCGCACGCAATCTAGAATTTGAATCTGGGTCTGGGCCACCTTCTTTTACGGCCATGACAATATCTTTCCCAATTCTTGTAAACGCCTTGCTCATCGCAGACCAGCGTTTCATTTTTCTTGCTTTTCTAAATTCAAAAGCTCTTCCCATAATCTTGTTTATTTGAAAATCTCAACAATTTTTACTGCTGAAATGTAGTATGTATTACAAATATCAAATATAAAAAAATCCACATAAGAAATCCCAAACCTAAAGCATAACCTTTTTGATTTGGGAATTAATTTTTAATATATTTTTTAATGGATTTAACCTATCAAATCATCAATCGCTTTTGCTAGTTTAAAATCCTTTTCTGTCACCCCATCTGCGTCGTGGGTGGTTAGGTATATTTCTAATGTATTATAAATGTTTGTCCACTCTGGGTGATGCCCTTGTTTCTCGCATTCAAAGGAAATACGGGTCATAGCAGAGAATGCTTCTTTAAAATTTTCAAACTCAAACACCGTATGCAAAGCACCTTCTTCTAAATCCCAACCTTCAAATTTTGCTAATTTTTCGTCTATTTCTTTATCTGTCATTTTACTCATTTCAGTATATTTTTAAATTATCTTTCTTCTCAAATATTAATTTCCCTCTAATGGGAAGTAACTTTAGTTTCTTAGGGTGGCAATATCGTCTAGAATACAATTTTCTATAACGTCGCTCACTGTTATGCTGTAATGGCTCGGCAGTTTTTTAAACTTTGGCAAAATAGCCAAATAGCTTTCATCATTTCTGTTGAACACATTTTTAAAAATAGGGAATTTACCCGTGATCTTCTCACAAATTTCTGTTATAAAATCGTTATGATGCACCACATCGTCACTTGCCAAATGGAAAATCCCATCGTCGTTGGTAGCGATAATATAATGCAGCTGTTGCGCAATTTTATCAGCAGTTGTAACGCTAATTATTAGGTTTGGAAACACTTCATAATTAGCTTTAAATTTAATGGCGTTACGGAGTTCGTTAATTCTTGGAGAGTTGTTGCCAAAAATCATGGGCAGTCTCAAAATAGCGGTCTGCGCGGGAATGGTCTCTAATAACATTCTCTCTACCGAAATTTTAAACATCCCACTTTTTGAATCAGATTTTGGAACCTCTTTTTCATATGAAGGATAATTGAACCTGCCATCAAAAACGTGTGCCGAAGACAAAAACAACAAGCGTGCATAATGATGCTCAGTTACCCACTGGGCTATTTCTCGATGGGTTTTTAATTGTGCGGCATAGTCACCCTTTAAACTTGAAATGATAACAGAGGGGTTGACTGTGTTTAATATTTCGGCTATGCCACCTTTAGAAACATCAAAATGAAAAAATTGATGGTTGTCACCAAACTCTTTTTTTTGAGAAAAATAGGTGCCGTAGGTGTCAAAATAGTTGCAGAGTTCTCTATAAATGTTGTTGCCAATAAAGCCGCTTGCTCCTAGAATTAGGACTATGTGTTTTTGGGGAATCATCTATTATATAACTAAAAAATGGATGATTTAGTCTCTGTGGTAAATTGTTCCAAAGCCTGCATGCCAAAATAACTATTCCCTTTTTCATTGAGTGGTGGCGACCAAGTAGTTATTACGTAATGGTTGGGTAAAAGTGCTACGATACCACCGCCCACGCCACTCTTTCCGGGCAGTCCCACTTCGAATGCAAATTCGCCAGCTTCATCGTAAAAGCCGCAGGTGAGCATAATTGCGTTGATACGTTTTGCTTGTTTTTGTGTCAAACATTGGTTTCCTCTCATACAAACACCATGATTTGCAAAGGCAAAAAAAGCGTTTGATAATTGCTCGCAAGTCATCTCAATAGAGCACTGATGAAAGTAAAAATCCAAAACTTCCTCGACCGGATTTGCTAGATTTTCAAAGGATTTTAAAAGGTTTGCGATGGCGTAATTTCTGAAACCTGTTATGCGTTCAGACTCGGCTACTTGTTCATTAAAAGAAATAGAATCATCACCTGCCAAACCACGCACGAACTGAATAAAATCTTCTTTGGGATTTTTTAAATTGGAAACCAAACAATCTGCAATGACAATAGCGCCGCTGTTGATGAGCGGATTACGGGGAATTCCTTTTTCGCGTTCCAACAAGGATAGAAAATTAAACGGATTTCCCGAAGGCTCTACGTCAACTCTTTCCCACAGGGCGTTTCCTTGATTTGCAAATGCCATAGCAAGCGAAAATACTTTCGAAATACTTTGAATAGAGAAGGGGACTTGTGTGTCGCCCACCTCAAAGTTATTCCCGTGAACATTATTCAGATAAATACCGAACAGCTCTCCATCTACTTTTCCCAACTCAGGAATATAGTCTGCGACTTCACCCGTATTTTTCGTGGTTTTAAGGTTGGCATGGATGTCGTTTATTATTTGTTGGTAATTGGGCATTTCATGGGGGATTTTTTTTGAAGCGATCAATAACTTATTGATTCACGTAGAAAACTATTTAATATTATTTAATGCGTTTAAGTTTAGGAGGATTTTGTCGTGTGTCAAAAACATCTGCGATTTTTATCAATCCATTTTTACTGTCCACAGAATAAATTATTTTATAGTTTTTGAAAATTAAATAGCGATATTCTATTTCTCTTAGCTTTAAAAGAGCTTCTTTTTGTCCTATTGATGGAGTTTTAATTAATTTGTTTGGTTCATTAATAATACCTTTTAAAAGCATGTTGGCAACTTTAGGACTTGCTTCCTTTTTATAGTAGTTATAAATTTCATCAAGTTGTGTTTCAGCAAATCGCGACCAAATAATTTTAATTGTCATTATTCAAATTTATCCAAAAGTTGAGAACTAGTTTTAAATCGATTATTTTTGAAATCAGCTTCAGATTCATCAATACGATTATTTAATTCGTATTGTGTCATTGGCTCAGCTATTTGTTTGTTATATGCAATGCTCTCTTTTCTCAACATTTTTTCAAGACGAGAAATAGCTTCTTCACTTTGAAGTTTTAAAAATTCTTGTATAAATTCTATTTTTCTAGCCTCTAAATTCATTTTAATTCTCTTTTTGTTAAAGATACAAAATTGGGTCTTAGATTAAATTTCATAATAATATAATTTAAACTAAGGTTATTAGAAAATAAGTTTCTACTGCCAGCCAAAATAATTTTTTATTTTGGAGCGTGCTCAACCTAATATCTTTAAAAAATTTAAAATTCTTCGCTCGTTTTTTATGCCTGAAAGCTTAATTACTTCTTATAAAAAGGTAATTTTACCACAGTAGCAGGCACCGCGTTTTTTCTAATTTGTATATTAATTTTTGAACCAACGTCTTTAAAAACTACAGGAACATAACCAAGTCCAATTCCTTTATTCATTGATGGGGACATGGTGCCGCTGGTTACGTTTCCTATTTTGTTACCGTTGCCGTCCACAATGTCGTAACCTTGTCTTGGAATGCCTCTTTCGTCCAATTCAAAAGCAATCAACGTTTTTTCAACGCCGTGTTCTTTTTGCTTTTTAAGAGCTTCACTGTTTACAAAATCTTTATTGAATTTTGTAATCCATCCTAACCCAGCTTCCAGTGGAGATGTAGTATCGTCAATATCATTTCCGTAAAGGCAATAACCCATTTCTAATCGCAGTGTATCTCTCGCGGCCAAACCGATAGGCTTAATCCCAAAATCTGCTCCGGCTTCCATCACTTTTTCCCATACTTGAGCCACTTCTGTGTTTTTGCAGTAGATTTCAAATCCGCCACTTCCCGTGTATCCGGTAGCACTGATAATCACATTTTCAATTCCAGCAAAGTCTGAAACTTTAAACGTATAAAATTTTATCGCTGATAAATCTTCAGAAGTCAATGATTGCATGGCCTCGACAGCTTTGGGTCCTTGAATGGCCAACAAAGAATAATCCTCACTGATGTTTCTCATTTCGGCACCAAAGGTGTTGTGCTTTGAAATCCAGTTCCAATCCTTTTCAATGTTTGATGCGTTTACAACGAGCAACCACTTTTCGGCTTCCAAACGATAGATAATCAAATCGTCCACAACACCGCCGTCTTCATTGGGAAGACAGCTATATTGCGCTTGTCCGTCCTTTAGTTTTGAAGCATCGTTACTAGAAACATGTTGAATTAAATCTAGCGCATTTGGCCCTAAAATTAAAAACTCACCCATGTGAGACACATCAAAAACTCCCACTGCACTGCGCACAGTTTCATGTTCGGCATTCACGCCCTCGTAAGAAACAGGCATATTATATCCCGCAAAAGGGACCATTTTTGCACCAAGTGCTTCGTGTATTTGAGTTAAGGCTGTATTTTTCATATCATGTCCGCGCAGGCGGGTTTCTGTTAGTTAAACGATTTATTAAATGGATTTAATCACTTCGGAAATTTTAAAAATCAACGCTATGATTAAATTTGATTTTGCCAATATCCTTAAAGGTTCACAAATGTATTAAAGCGAGGTGGAAACTTCGAATATTTCTTTTGAAATTATCCTCTTTAGGACTTTAAGATATTTGTATTTTTATGCTTCTGAAATATGCTGGAAATTTTTTATCCCGAAACGAAGATTGGAAAATATGGAAATCTGTTTCAGTTATTTAAAATTTCCGAAGTACTTATGATTTCAGAAATTTTGTAACCCTAAAATTTAAACTTTTGAAAATATACTCATCTAAGCAATTGTACGAAGCCGACGAAGTAACGTGTAGCAATCAAAATATTACCTCGGTAGATTTAATGGAACGAGCTGGCGGGCAGATTTTTAACTGGCTGCATCAACGCATGCAAGGGGCGCAAGTTCCTGTCCATATTTTTTGCGGAATAGGGAATAATGGGGGAGACGGCCTCGTGTTGGGAAGACTTTTAATTGAAAGTGGGTATAACGTTCATTGTTATATCGCCAACTTTACAGACAAGCGTTCGCCATGCTTTTTGACAAATTATAGCAGATATAAGGATGTCACTAAAAATTGGCCGACATTAATGAAAGGTGCTGAAGATTTCCCAGAAATAGCTCTTGAAGATATCATCATCGATGCATTGTTTGGCATAGGATTAAACAGACCTCCAGAAGGTTGGGTCAAGGATTTGATTTTACATATTAATGCGCAACGCGCTTTTAAGTTGTCTATTGATATTCCTAGTGGACTTTTGGCGGAGCAGCCTGTGGAGGATTTTGATGCGATTGTAAAGGCCAACCATACGTTGACGTTTCAAGCACCTAAGCTATCTTTCTTTTTACCCGAAACAGGTCCTTTTGTAACTTTTTATGAAGCGATTGATATTGGTCTTGACCGTAATTATCTTGAAAGTCAAGACCCATTGGCGCAACTCATTGCAAAACCGCAAGCGCAACGATTTTATAAACAACGAAATAAATATGCACACAAGGGGAATTTTGGACACTCCTTAATCGTAGCAGGAAGCCACGGTATGATGGGAGCTTCTGTACTGGCTACTAAAGCCACTATGCGAACGGGCGCAGGAAAAGTGACTGCGATGGTACCAAAGAGTGGTTATACTATTTTACAGTCAACCGTGCCAGAGGCAATGGTTAAAACAGATAAAAACGACGATTTTATTACAAGTATCAATTTTGACTTTGAACCCGATGCCATTGCCGTGGGAATGGGAATTGGTAAAAGAAAAGAAACTGCCACTGCTTTGCGGGCCTTATTAAAAAAAGTGTTGTGCCCAATCGTCATTGATGCAGATGCTTTGAATTGTATTTCAGAAACAAAAATGCTCATTAAACTACTTCCAGAAAACGCTATTTTAACGCCACATCCGGGCGAGTTGGCTAGATTGATAGGGGAGTGGACTGATGATTATGACAAGATTAAAAAGTGTCAAGAATTTTCGGCAACGTATAAAGTGATTATCATTATCAAGGGAGCGAATACCATTACGGTAATGGGCAATGAACTCTATATAAATACAACCGGAAATCCAGGCATGGCAACTGCGGGAAGTGGCGATGTATTGAGTGGTTGTTTGGCAGGTTTATTGGCGCAAGGTTATGATCCGTTGTTAGCTTCCGTATTTGGGGTGTATTTGCATGGGAGTGCTGGTAATATGGCCTCACAAACCATAGGTTTTGAAGCAATGATGGCAAGCGATATTGTTGATTGCTTGGGTGATGCTTTTCTTGAATTATTTAGACAAGATGAAGAGCCAGCTCCAGCGGGACAGTAATGAAAACAAACTGAAATTTAATTTATTTAATAAATGCCAAACTCTAAAAACATCAAACTAAAAGATGCCATTGCCATAGGAATTGGTGGTATGGTGGGCGGTGGGATATTTGCAGTCTTAGGTCTTGCTGTTTCCTTAGCAAAAGGTGGAACGCCCGTTGCTTTTTTATTCGCAGGAATTATAGCTCTGTTTACTGCGTATGCGTATGCAAAACTATCGTTGAAATATCCCGACCGTGGTGGGACAGTGCGATTTATAAATGAAGGATTTGGGAAAGGTGTCTTTAGTGGCGGTATCAATAATGTGCTTTGGGTAAGTTATATTATTATGTTATCGCTCTATGCGAGTGCCTTTGGTTCTTATGGTCCCGAGCTATTTTCAGCTACTGGAGATAAAACTCTCGATACACATATTTATATCACTTTTGTTGTTTTGCTAGCTACTGTAATCAATTACTACAGTCTTAAAGTAGTGGGTAAAATTGAAAGTGCAGCAGTATTTATCAAGTTGTTTATTCTGTTGGCATTTATAGGATTGGGTATTTATGGTCTCTTCGGAAATGAGAATATATCACAACTCAATCCATCAAATTGGGAAGCGCCATTGCAACTGCTAGCTGGTGGAATGGTGATATTTGTAGCGTATGAAGGATTTGAATTGATTGCAAATGCGGTTCCAGATATGGATAACCCGGAAAAAACGGTAACCAAAGCTTATTTCATTTCAGTAGGATTTGTTGTTTTACTTTATATTTTGATTGCCATGATTACTGTGGGTTCATTAAATTTTGATGCTATAGCAAAAGCAAAAGATTATGTACTCGCCGAAGCTTCAAAACCTTTAATTGGTCAAATAGGCTTTACCGTCATGACGGTTGCAGCTTTGATTTCTACATTTTCTGCTATCAATGCAACACTTTACGGGGGTAGTAGAGTAAGTTATGAACTTGCCGAAGATGACGAGCTGCCTCATGAGTTCACATTTCAGTTATGGAATAAACCCGTTGGGTTGCTCATTACTGTTGTACTTACTCTTTTGATTGCTAATTTTGTCAATTTGGAAAGCATTTCAACATCTGGAAGTGCTGGCTTTCTTTTAATTTTTGCCATTGTGAATTATACCGCTTTCAAAAAAGCTGAAATATTAAATGCCAATAAAATTATTACATTACTTGGAGCAATTTTATGCTCGGTTGCCTTTGTTGTGCTTATTGTTCAGCAGTTTAATGAAAATAGGATGGGCGTGTTAATTTCCTTAGGAATAATTATCCTTTGCTTTATTGGAGAGTATATTTTCAAGAAAACAAAAAATCCCTCTTAGCTAAATGCTAAGAGGGATTTCTATCGTGTAATATTATTGCCTTAAATTAATTTGTCAAGCATTTTTCTCAATTGAGGGTCAGAGGGTCTTGGAGCATCTGCGCTTACTATATTTCCGTCTGGATCCACTAAGATAAATCTGGGAATACCTGTGATTGCATAATCTGTCACAAATGCAGATTTCCAATCGTTATCTGCCATTAATTGGATGCCACCAAGTTCTTTTTCTGTTACCATTTTTCTCCATTTTTCATAGTCAGCTTTACGATCAATTGAGATGCTCACAAATTCAATATTCTTATCGTGATTATCCTTTTCTACTTGTTTTAATGAAGGAATTTCGCCTATACAAGGTCCGCACCATGTTGCCCAAACATCAATGTAAGTATACTTTCCTTTTAAATCTGCCAGTGCAGTTTCGCCTCCTTTGTGATTTTCATATTTAAAAGTTGGAGAAGCATTTCCTTTAGTAAGTACTTTTAGTTCGTTGTATCTTTTCGTTACTTCGGCTAGATTTTTTTCGCTTGGATTTATTTTTTTGTACGCAGCATAAACTTCTTCCAGGCTTTCATTAGGAGAAAGTCCGTATTGTAAATATTGTGTGACCATCTTTTCTTTAGCAAAACCGTTTGGATAGAGAGAGTCAATATGTTCCAAATATATCATTGTCATATCCTTATCCTCGCTTTCATCTTCCATAAAAGCCTCATACGCATCATTTTGAATTTTATTATCAACCATTTGCTGATATGCCATTGAATTCCTGTAAGCAGTGGTGTCACTAACATTCACTCCATTATTAAGTGAAGCGAAAGAAGAGGAAGCCTTAAAGTCATCATTTTTAGTGATATAAGCATGGTACTGAGGATACATATTATGTGTGAAGGCAGTTGTGTAAATTTCTTCATCGTTTAAAACTTTCAGAAATGTTTCATTTTTAATTCCGCTAGCGGTAAGAAGGCTGTCTTCGGTTTTTTTATTTGCCGCCATGCTTTCTAGATAAACGTTTTCTTCATCAGCATAAAGCTCCATTGGGTTTGTTGTACCAGCTCTCAAACTTTTCTCTCTTGCAAAAACATTTTCAGCAGCTACAGGTCCTTCAAATACTGGGGCATCTGGAGATTTTGCATCCATCTTAATTGTTAGAGATTTCCCTTGCTCAAGGTAAATGGGCATTCTGTCGCGGCCTAACACAATATTGTAAAAACCAGTAGATGGGATATCGAGTGTGTCAGTCACAGTACCGTTGCTATCTAAAGTTAAGTCTTCTTTATAGTCCGCACCCACAATTGTAATGGATGGAGCGCCAGTATTTGCGAAGGTTGCGTTGAAAGCAACATCAGTATTTTCTTCTTTGGTTTCGCAACTTATTATAGCAATTGCTGCGAGTATTAATATAATTCTTTTCATGGATATTAACTTTAAAATTTTTAAGTAATTGAGCAAAACTAAACTTTAATATTTGTCTTGCAGATTATTTGATAAAACCTTAACAAGAAATTGTATTTTTGTCTCAAACAACCCTTTAAAAACGCATATCAATTGCATTATATAAGCACCACACTATTAAGTTTATCTGTAATCAAGGATATTCTCGAAACTGACAAAAAAATAGCACTTTCAGAAGAAGCTATTGGCAACATCAATAGATGCCATGATTTTCTTTCTGAAAAAATGAAAAACAATGATACTCCTATCTATGGTATAAATACCGGTTTTGGTTCGTTGTGCAATGTTAAAATTTCAACAGAAAACTTATCAAAACTTCAAGAAAACCTAGTGATGTCGCACGCTTGCGGTACTGGCGAATACGTACCTAAGCAGATTGTAAGGTTGATGTTGCTTTTAAAGATTCAATCTTTGAGTTATGGCTACAGCGGCGTACAACTGCAAACGGTGGAACGCCTAACGGAAATGTATAACAACAATATCCTACCCGTAATTTATACTCAGGGAAGTCTTGGTGCCTCTGGAGATTTGGCTCCGTTGGCACATTTATCACTTCCTTTAATTGGTAAAGGAAATGTGTGGGAGGATGATAACATTGTTCCTTCAGCAGAAATATTAGAAAAACACAATTGGCAACCCATTTCACTTAAAGCTAAAGAAGGTCTTGCTTTATTAAACGGCACCCAGTTTATGAGTGCTTACGGGATGTATTGTTTGCTCAAAAGTCATAAACTTTCATATTTGGCTGATTTGATTGGAGCGATTTCGGTAGATGCTTTTGATTGTAATATGAGTCCGTTTGATGCTTTGGTACATTTGGTTCGTCCGCATCGAGGACAAGTTAAAACTGCTGAACGTATCAATGAATTTCTACAAGATAGTGAGTTGGGAATTTCAGAAAAGAAAAACGTTCAAGATCCATATTCGTTTAGATGCATTCCGCAAGTGCACGGTGCGACTAAGGACACCATCATTTTTGTGGATAAGACTTTCAAAACCGAAATTAATAGCGTTACCGATAATCCAAATATTTTTACTGGGGAGGATAAGATTATTTCCGGCGGAAATTTTCACGGTCAACCACTTGCGTTGGGGTTGGATTACTTAGCAATTGCCATGAGCGAGCTTGGTAGCATAAGTGAAAGAAGAACATACCAATTGGTTTCTGGATTGCGGGATTTACCAGCATTTTTAGTGGATGACCCAGGATTGAATAGTGGGTTTATGATTCCGCAATATACCGCTGCAAGTATTGTGAGTCAAAACAAACAATTGGCAACGCCTGCTTCGGTTGATTCTATTGTGTCCTCAAATGGGCAGGAAGACCATGTAAGTATGGGGGCTAATGCGGCGACAAAATGTCTTCGAGTTATCGATAATATTGAAACTGTTCTTGCAATTGAATTGCTAAATGCTACGCAGGCGTTACATTTCAGAAGACCTAAAAGATCTTCGCCTTTTGTAGAGTCTTTTGTGGAGAGTTTTAGAAATGTTGTCCCATTTGTAAAGGAAGACAGAGTGTTAGCTGATGATATTCATGCTACGATTTCCTTTCTGCAGAGTTTGTCAATCGATGATGATTTAGTTTTTTAAAATTACGAACAGAAGCTTTATAAACTTAAAGTAATGTTCACTTTGATTTATAACATTAACTTTTAAGGACGATTTTATTTGCCCACGTAATGGCTTTGCTTAAATTGGGAAATATTCTGAATGGTTTTTCGAAAAATGTCTTTTCATATTCAGCATTTTTTTTAAATTTTTCATTTTGAGTTACAATAGCAATTGCTAAAAGATTTTTAATTTTTGAAGTGCTGACATAGGTGAGTGGGTCTATTGCGTATGACATAATCCGGTTAGAAATATAAATCATAGGCTTCTCACCAAAATGTTTCTTAATTAATTTATTGAGCACATCTCCATGTTGAGGGGTAATTACTTCTCCTTCTTTCATTTGATTTATTATAAACTGATCAAAAATGAAGGCTTCGGTATAGCCTAAATCGTAATAATGGAATCGACTCATTTTAGTGGTTTTTGTTAGTTTATTAAAGATACGTGCTATATTTGGCTCTCCAAAAACTATTAAGAAAGTTTGTGAAAAAAAAAGCTCCCATCTAACGATGAGAGCTTTACAATTTAAATTTGCTTTTAAGATTCAGTAGGCTTCTTTTGCTTCTTGATTTTGATAGTCAACTCGTTTGTTTTTTCATCTAAATCCATTGCAATACTATCGCCTTCCTTTAAATTACTATTGATAATCTCCTCAGCAAGTGCGTCTTCAATATATTTTTGAATTGCACGTTTCAAAGGTCTTGCACCGTAATCCTTATCAAATCCTTTATCGGCGATATAATCTTTTGCTTTTTCTGAAAGTTTTAAATCATACCCTAAATCTTTAATTCGAGTGAATAATTGATCTAATTCAATATCAATAATTTTATGAATATCTTCTCTCTCAAGTGCATTGAAGACCATTACATCATCAACACGATTTAAAAATTCTGGAGCAAACGCTTTTTTCAAGGCATTTTCAATAATCCCTTTAGCATTAGCATCTGCCTGACTTGTTTGAGATTTTGTTCCGAAACCAACTCCAGTTCCAAAATCTTTCAGTTTACGTGCACCAATGTTTGAAGTCATTATTATGATAGTATTTCTGAAATCGATTTTACGACCCAAACTATCTGTTAAATGGCCATCATCAAGTACCTGTAAAAGCATATTGAAAACATCTGGGTGTGCTTTCTCAATTTCATCTAATAATACAACTGAATATGGTTTTCTTCTAATCTTTTCGGTCAATTGACCGCCTTCTTCATAACCCACATATCCTGGAGGTGCTCCCACCAATCTAGAGATGGCAAATTTCTCCATGTATTCGCTCATATCAATACGAATAAGTGCATTTTCTGAATCAAAAAGTTCGCGAGCCAATACTTTTGCTAACTGTGTTTTACCAACTCCAGTTTGACCTAAAAATATAAATGAACCAATTGGTTTATTTGGATCTTTAAGTCCAGCTCTATTTCTCTGAATTGCCTTGACAACTTTGCTTACAGCTTCATCTTGGCCAATTACTTTTCCTTTGATTAGTTGAGGTAATTCGGCTAATTTGTTACTTTCCGTTTGTGCAATACGGTTAACAGGAACTCCAGTCATCATTGAAACAACTTCAGCAACTTCTTCTTCGCCAACAGTTTCACGGTGTAATTTGGAGTCGTTTTCCCAAATCTCTTGTTCGGTCGCTAAATCTTTTTCAAGATTCTTTTCATCGTCTCTCAATTTTGCCGCTTCTTCATATTTCTGCTTTTTTACAACAGAGTTTTTAAGTTCACGAACCTCTTCCAATTGAGCTTCTAATTTTAAAATTTTATCTGGAACGTTAATGTTCGTAATATGAACACGAGAACCTGCTTCATCTAAAGCATCAATTGCCTTGTCCGGGAGAAAACGCTCTGTCATATATCTATTAGTAAGCTTTACACAAGCTACCAAAGCAGCATCTGTGTAGGTTACATTGTGATGCGCTTCATATTTATCTTTAATGTTCTGTAAAATCTCCACAGTTTCTTCAACGGAGGTAGGCTCCACTAAAACTTTTTGAAAACGACGTTCAAGAGCGCCATCTTTTTCAATATACTGGCGATATTCATCAAGTGTTGTAGCGCCAATACATTGAATTTCACCACGCGCTAGGGCTGGTTTAAACATGTTTGAGGCATCCAGACTTCCAGTTGCTCCGCCCGCACCAACGATGGTGTGGATTTCATCAATGAAAAGAATAATATCATCATTCTTTTCAAGTTCATTCATTACAGCCTTCATTCGCTCCTCAAATTGCCCACGGTATTTTGTGCCCGCAACAAGACTTGCAAGATCTAGTGTAACAACTCTCTTATCATAAAGAATACGTGACACTTTGCGTTGAATAATTCGTAAAGCTAAACCTTCAGCAATAGCAGATTTACCAACACCAGGTTCTCCAATTAAGAGAGGATTATTCTTTTTTCTGCGGCTTAACACCTGAGAAACGCGCTCAATTTCTTTTTCACGTCCCACGACCGGGTCTAGTTTTCCGTCCTCGGCCATTGCTGTTAAATCCCTTCCAAAGTTATCCAAAACAGGAGTTTTCGATTTTTTGTTGGTCTTTGTAGCACCTCCGCCAAAAATATTTTCCTTTTCGCCCTCTTCACTTTGATTATCATCGTCATTAGGAAACGCAGCAGCATCTGGCGTGTCTATATAATCATCATCACTGGTCAGCATCACTTTAAATTGTTCTTTAGCTCCATCATAATCCACATTCATTTTATTTAAAAGCTTTGTGGTGGGGTCATTTTCATTTCTCAAAATACACAATAACAGATGCGCGGTATTTATGGAAGTACTTTGAAAAAGTTTTGCTTCCAAAAAAGTTGTTTTTAATGCGCGCTCAGCTTGTCTCGTAAGATGTAGGTTCTTTTTATCATTGCCGGTAATGGCAGTTCCTGGGTTTGCAGGACTTAAAATTTCTACTTTACGTCTTAAGTGGTTTAAGTCGATTTCTAATGCACTTAAGATGGTTACAGCCTTGCCATTACCATCTCGTAAAAGACCTAGCATTAAATGCTCAGTGCCAATAAAATCATGACCTAAGCGCAAAGCTTCTTCTTTGCTAAATGCAATTACGTCTTTTACTCTTGGGGAAAAATTATCATCCATACTCTAAGTTCCTTTTCGTCTAAAATTACTAAAATTACTGCTGTTAAGGCAAAAACTATACCTATTTAACGGTAGTTTAGTAAAATGACGAAATTTGTATCGTAAAAAAAAGAAAATACTTTGATAGTTATCAACCAAAAGAGTGCCGTCTTTTGTTAATAAAATAGTGAATAACGGGAGTTTAAAAACGCCGTCAAACCCACCAAATAATGTATCTTGCTTGTTTAGAAAGACAATCTATAATAAACATAAAATACTATGGCTGAAGGTGAAAAATTGATCCCTATCAACATTGAAGATGAAATGAAATCGGCTTACATCGATTACTCGATGTCTGTAATTGTGTCACGTGCGCTGCCAGATGTACGTGATGGTATGAAACCCGTGCACAGACGTGTTCTTTTCGGAATGCACGAACTAGGTATTAGAGCAACAGGTGCTCACAAAAAATCGGCAAGAATTGTTGGAGAAGTACTAGGTAAATATCACCCGCACGGTGATACTTCGGTATATGATGCAATGGTACGTATGGCTCAGGAATGGAGTTTACGTTACCTATTGGTAGATGGGCAAGGTAATTTTGGGTCTGTTGATGGTGATAGCCCAGCGGCAATGAGATATACAGAGGCGAGAATGCAGCGAATTTCGGAAGATATGCTAGCTGATATCGATAAAGAAACTGTAGATCATCAATTAAATTTTGATGATACTCTAAAGGAGCCTACCGTACTTCCAACAAGAGTTCCGGGACTTTTGATCAACGGGGCTTCGGGTATTGCGGTTGGTATGGCGACAAATATGCCTCCTCATAATTTGACTGAAGTTATCGACGGGACATTAGCTTACATTGATAACAATGATATTGAGATTGATGAATTGATGCAACATATCAAAGCGCCAGATTTTCCTACAGGAGGTGTGATTTATGGATATGATGGTGTTAGAGATGCTTTTCATACAGGACGCGGACGTGTTGTAATGCGCGCAAAGGCTACGTTTGAAGAAGTTCAAGGAAGAGAGTGTATCATTGTTAACGAAATCCCTTACCAAGTTAACAAGGCAGACATGATAAAGAAGACTGCCGACATGGTGAACGAAAAGAAAATTGAAGGAATTTCAAATATAAGGGACGAAAGTGATCGTAACGGAATGCGTATTGTTTACATTTTGAAACGTGACGCAATTCCTAATATCGTGCTTAACATGCTGTTTAAGTACACGGCATTACAATCTAGTTTTAGTGTAAATAACATTGCTTTAGTGAACGGTCGTCCACAAATGTTGAATCTAAAAGAATTGATTCATTATTTTGTTGAACACCGTCACGAAGTTGTTGTTCGTAGAACCGAATATTTGCTCCGAAAAGCCAAAGAAAGAGCACATATTCTTGAAGGTTTAATTATAGCGAGTGATAATATTGATGAAGTTATTCGCCTCATTAGGGCGAGTGCAAATGCTGACGAAGCTAGAGCTGCCTTAGTAAATGCATTCGAATTAAGCGAAATCCAAGCCAAAGCAATTGTCGAAATGCGCCTACGTCAATTGACGGGATTAGAGCAGGACAAATTAAGAGCTGAATATGAAGAGCTAATGAAAACAATTGCTGGCTATGAAGAAATTCTTGCAAGCAAAGAGCGTAGAATGGAAATCATCAAAGAAGAGCTTGTTGAAATTCAAAATAAGTATGGTGATGCGCGTCGTTCAGTAATTGAATATGCTGGGGGAGATGTAAGTATTACAGATTTAATTGCAGATGAACAGGTAGTTTTAACCATTTCACATGCAGGTTATATTAAAAGGACATCCCTTGCCGAATACAAAACTCAAAATAGAGGAGGAGTAGGTCAAAAAGCATCTGCAACGCGTAATGAAGATTTCTTAGAACATTTATTTGTTGGGACAAACCACCAATATATGTTGTTCTTCACTCAAAAAGGAAAATGTTTTTGGATGCGTGTATTTGAAATTCCTGAAGGAAGTAAAACTTCAAAAGGAAGAGCTATTCAAAACCTCATCAATATTGAACCAGACGATAAAGTAATGGCATTTATATGTACGAATGACCTTAAAGATGAAGATTATGTGAATAGTCGTTATGTAATTATGGCTACTAAAAAGGGACAGGTTAAGAAAACTCCTTTAGAACAATACTCTAGACCTAGAACAAATGGAATTAACGCCATCACAATTAAGGACGATGACGAATTATTAGAAGCAAAATTAACCAGAGGTGATAGTCAAGTAATGCTTGCTGTACGTAGTGGAAAAGCCATCAGGTTTGAAGAGGAGAAAACAAGACCAATGGGAAGAAATGCCTCGGGGGTTCGCGGAATTAGACTCGCTGATGAAAACGATGAAGTTATTGGAATGATTGCTATTAATGACAAAGAGTCAGAAATTTTAGTAGTTAGTGAAAATGGCTACGGAAAACGCTCCAGTATTGAAGATTATAGAATTACAAACCGCGGAGGTAAAGGTGTAAAAACAATTAGCGTTACTGAAAAAACAGGTAAACTTGTATCTATAAAGAATGTAATAGATTCTGATGATTTAATGATTATCAATAAATCTGGTATTGCAATCCGTATGGCGGTAGAATCTCTGCGAGTTATGGGTCGTGCAACACAAGGAGTGCGATTGATAAAAGTAAGAGAGGATGATTCTATCGCGGCAGTTGCAAAAGTGATGAAGGAAGATGAAGATGTGGATGTAGTGATAGATGAAGAAGGTGTGCCAATTGCTAAAATAGATAATGGCACGTCTCTTGATAATAAGGAAGAAGAATAATTTAAAAACAATAAATTTTAACCATCAAGTATCGGTTTTTTTGGATACTTACTAAATCCTCAATAACAATGAAAAAACAATTAATAGTGATGTCTGCCGTGTTAGTTTCGGTGATGGCATTTGGACAAAAAAAAGAAATTAAAAAAGCAGAAAAAGCCTTCGTGAAAAAGGATCTAGTAGAAGCTGTTGCTCAAATTAAAGCGGCAGAAGCTATGTTGGGTAGTGCCGATGATGAAACTAAAGCACAATTTTATGCGGCCAAAGGCGAAATTATGCTTGCTGATGCAAAAGGTGGCAATTACGAAAAAATGAAAGAAGCTGCTGATGCTTTTATGAAAGCTAAAGAGTTTGATAAGAACAATGATTTTGAAAGTGCTATTGCTGAAGGAGTTCAAAATACAAGGGTTGCATTAGTCAATAGCGCAGTAAAGGATCAAAATGCTAAAAATTATCAATTAGCTTCCGAAAAATTATTACTTAGTTATAATGTAAAGAAAGATACATCAGATTTGTATTTCGCGGCTGGAAATGCAGTTAATGCAAAAGATTATGACGCGGCATTAGCTAATTATGAAAAATTATTAGATATGGGTTACACCGGTATTAGAAAAGAATACCGTGCATTACGCATTGAAGATAATGAAGTTGTAACCTTTGCGAGTGAGGAAGACAGAAATGCTGAAATGATTTCAGGAAAATACACACAACCTACAGAAGGAATGTCTGAATCTGCAAGAGGAGATATTTTAAGAAGTATCGTGTTGATTGAATCTTCAAGAGGAAACAATGAAAAGGCCCTCCGAATTATGAAAGATGCGCGTGCTGAAAACCCAAATGATATGTCATTAGTTCGTGCTGAGGCAGATATGGTTTATCGTATGGGAGACATGAAGCGCTATGAAGAATTGATGAATGAAGTATTAGCGGCTGATCCAACAAATCCTGAATTATATTATAACTTAGGAGTGTCTGCATCTTCAAATGGAAACAATGCAAAAGCTATTGAATATTATAAAAAAGCGTTAGAGTTGAAGCCAGATTATCCTTCTGCTCAAATTAATATCGCATCTGTAATATTAGGTCAGGAAAAAGGCATTGTTGATGAGATGAATGGTCTTGGAATGTCTAAAGCTGACACCAAAAAATACGACGAACTTTCTGAAAAACGAAACGGATTATATTCTCAAGCATTACCTTATCTAGAGTCGGCATTGGCTTCAAGAGGAGATAATGTGGAGTTGGTTAGAACGTTGATGAATATCTACAGCCAACTTTCAATGGATGCGAAGTATAATGAAATGAAAGCTAAGTTGGCAAACATGGAGTAATGCTTTAAGCTCAATATTGTATCACAAAAAATCCCTAGAAATTATTTCTAGGGATTTTTTTATGTTTCAATTTTTACAGAAATAATCAATTTATACAATTTTCTTGATTACTCTTAATTTATGGGTGTGTTCATTGAGGTCATAATTAAAAATACCAGAATGGTCAAGTCTATCAATTCTTACTTTGCCGTGTGCATGAATTATATAATGGTCTTCCATAATAATTCCTACATGTATAATATTACCTTCGGCATTGTCAAAAAAAGCTAGGTCGCCAGGTTCGCTCTCTTCAATAAAACTTAAGGGTTCACCTTGTGTAGCTTGTTGGCTAGCGTCTCTCAACAATTTATGCCCATTTAGTTTGTAGACCATTTGTGTAAATCCACTACAGTCTATACCAAAAGGCGTTTTACCTCCCCACAAATATGGAGCGTTCAAATACCCCAATGCGGTTTCAATAAATTTTGACTTCGGAAATTTTTGTTTGATGGTTCTTCCGTCATAATAATGACCTAAAATTTCGGCACCATTCATAGAACTTCCCATGCAGACTGAAAGTATTTGATTTTCGCTTATGGTAACAATATCTAATATTTCCGAAGAAAGAATTGGGGGTTCTTCTTTAAGTTGAATATATTGGGCTTCTTCAATAAATACAAATTGTTTATTGTCAATCCATCCTTCATAATTGTCAAAGCCTAGTCGTATGCGACTCCATTTTTTTCGGGATTCCAATACTTTAAAATGCTCGCCATAGAGAACTTGGGTAACCATCTCGCTGCTATCTGCAGTTTCGGCCCGGAGAGGGACAATGCTAAGGTTACAAATTCCGAATTTCATTTCAGCTAGTTACAAGTCGTATATTTTAATTAAGCGCGTTCAATCACCATTGCACTAGCACCACCACCACCATTACAGATAGCCGCTGCACCTATTTTAGCGTCGTTTTGTTGTAGCACATTAAGTAGCGTTATCAAAATACGAACTCCGCTACATCCCAATGGATGTCCCAAAGAAACTGCACCTCCGTTAACGTTTACATTACTATCGTTTAATCCTAGAATTTTCATATTTGCAAGTCCTACAACGGCAAAAGCTTCGTTGAATTCAAAGAAATCAACATCACCTTGTACCAGACCAGCCTTGGCTAATGCTTTAGGAAGTGCTTTTGATGGAGCGGTGGTGAACCATTTTGGTTCGTGAGCAGCATCTGCGTAACCGGTTATAGTTGCTAGTACTTTGAGGCCAAGCTCTTTTGCTTTATCCTCGCTCATCAATATCATGGCACCAGCACCATCATTTATGGTAGAAGCATTCGCAGCAGTTACGGTTCCATCTTTTGTAAAGGCCGCTCGTAACGCTGGAATTTTGTCCATTTTTACATTTTTAAATTCTTCATCTTCACTAACCATAACAGGTTCACCGCGCCTTTGAGGTACCGCAACCGGAATTACTTCGTTTGTAAATTTTCCTTCACTCCATGCCTTTGCAGAACGCTCATACGATTTAACAGCAAACGCATCTTGGTCTTCTCTTGAAAAATTATGTTCAGTCGCGCACAAATCTGCACAAACTCCCATTGCATTGTGGTCGTATGCATCAACGAGTCCGTCTTTTTGCATGCCGTCGATTAGTGTAGAAGGTCCAAACTTTACTCCATTTCTCATATGGACATAATGCGGAATGTTACTCATACTTTCCATTCCACCGGCAACAACAACATCTGCATCGCCAAGAGCAATAGCTTGAGCGGCATTCATTACGGCTTTCATACCTGAAGCACATACTTTATTTACTGTGGTACAAGGCACAGCATCTGGAATACCAGCGCCTAAAGCAGCCTGTCTTGCCGGGGCTTGACCCACACCAGCTTGCACAACATTACCCATATAAACTTCTTGAACCATGGCTGGGTCAAGATTTATTTTATCCAGAGCTCCTTTAATAGCTGCCGACCCTAAGGCGGTAGCACTCAAAGAGGAGAGACTCCCCATAAAACTTCCTATTGGTGTTCTTACTGCGGCGACAATGACAACTTTTTTGCTCATGATTATAGTTTGAAAATAGGTAAAACTTTGATTATCCGATTGTCGGATTATTGCTCGCGAATTTACAATAATCTATCTTATTTATCAATTTTTAAGTAGGCGGGTTTTGGCAAAAACCGTCGGTAATGTATACCTTTACTTTTTATGAAAGATATTATAAACGTAGTTTCCAGAAATCAATCGATTATCTATAAGATATTTCTGTTTGTTGCGTCTACTTTTTTGATTATTTATTTTTTTCCGAAAGGAGGGCAATTCAAGTATAATTTTCAAAAAGGGAAGCCTTGGCAGTATGAAAATCTTTATGCGCCTTTTAGTTTTACCATTAAAAAAGATGCCGAGGCGTTAACCGAAGAACAGCAAGAAATTCGTAGCAATGCCATTCCTTATTTTGATTACGACGCCTTTGTAGTGGATGAAGTGAAGGAGGATTTCAATAGATTATTGGCTGAAACGTATGTAGATTCTCTATATTCTACTTCTCAAGCAAAGCTGAAACGTGCCGGGATTAAAATAATAGATGAACTTTACAAATACGGAGTGACGGACCAGATTTTTTCGTACGATGAAAATAAACTAGTCTACCTTAAAAATGGAAATCAAATTTCTGAAATTAACTTCAACCAGATTGTAAAAACTGATAATATTAAAAAGTTGGTATCACTGCCGGCCGCTAATATTTCCGAAGAAAATAGAAACGAATTACTATTAAAAGCAGTAATTGACATTGCTGTAAAACCGAACATCGAACTCGACACAAAACTAACAGAAGCCTCCATCAAAGCTGAAATTGATGCAATAAATCCCAATCGCGGAATTATTGAACAAGGTGGACGTATCGTTGCCAAAGGTGAAGTGGTGGAAGGTGATAAATACCAAATCTTAGAATCGCTAAAATCTGAATACGAATCGCAAGTCTGGACAAAATCTAATTACTTATGGCTGTTGGTTGGGTATGGCTTATTAGTAATGCTAGTGCTTTTAATGTTGTTTTTATTCTTAAAAAAATACCGAACCGATATTTATGAGAATAATACAAAAGTGACATTCATCTTTTTCAACATCCTATTAATGGTTTTGATTACGACGATTGTGGTAAAGTTGGATGCTAAATTTGTGTATGTAGTGCCGTTGTGCATTTTGCCACTCATTTTAAAGGCATTCTTTGATCCAAGACTGGGGCTTTTTGTACATGTCCTCACAGTATTGCTATTAGGGTTTATAGTTCCTAATAGTTTTGAATACATGTTCCTTCAAATTATAGCAGGGATTGTAACTATATTAACGGTTTCAGAATTATATAAACGTGCGAATTTATTCGTTTCGGTGGGACAAATTACGTTTATTTATATAGTTGGTTACTTTGCTTTTGTCTTAATTCACGAAGGAAATGTTAGTGAATTGGAGCCGGAGACTTTTGGTTATTTTGTTTTGTCAGGATTGGCAACTTTGTTTGCGCATCCTTTGATTTATTTCTTTGAAAAACTCTTTGGATTAGTGAGTGACGTTTCGCTATTAGAGTTGAGTGATACAAATTCTAAACTCTTAAAAGAGCTCGCCAATAAGGCGCCGGGTACATTTCACCATTCGCTCAACGTAGCAAATCTAGCCGAGACTGCTGCACAAGAAATAGGTGCAAATTCAATGTTAGTTAGGGTAGGGGCTTTATATCACGACATTGGTAAAATGGCCAACCCAACTTATTTTACAGAAAATCAAGTTAATGGAGTCAACACCCACAATGAGCTAGACCCTACGGAAAGTGCGTCCATAATTATTGGCCACGTAATCAACGGTATTGAAATCGCAAGAAAAAATAAATTACCAGATAGAATCATTGATTTTATACGCACGCATCACGGTAAAAGTTTGGTTTATTATTTTTATAAAGCTGCTTTAGACAATGATGGCGAGGTTAATAAGGAAGATTTTCAATATCCTGGCCCGTTACCATTTTCAAAAGAGACGGCCATTTTAATGATGTCTGACAGTGTAGAAGCTGCGAGTAAGAGTTTAAAAGACCCAACGTCAACCAAAATTGATAATTTTGTTGAAAAGATAATTGATGGTCAAATGGATCAAGGACAGTTTTTAAATTCAAATATTACTTTTAAGGAGATTCAACTTATAAAAAAAGTGCTTAAAAAGAAATTAAACAACATCTATCACTTGAGAGTGGAGTATCCAGAGTAAGTAATCTAACTTTTTTATTTATTAAATTATTGATTATTAAATCAATAAAAATGATTTGAAAAAAATTATATTTTCTGTTGCAAGAAAGCTATTTAAAAATTACATTTGCAACCGCAATTTAAGTGACACGTTCATTTTTATATATTGGAGAGGTGCCTGAGTGGCCGAAAGGAGCGGTTTGCTAAATCGTCGTACCCCAACAGGGGTACCCAGGGTTCGAATCCCTGTCTCTCCGCTAGTACTATTGATATTTTATAGTATCAATTTCATTGACAAATTTTCAGTAAAAAGATAAGTCACGGGGTGTAGCGTAGCCCGGTTATCGCGCCACGTTTGGGACGTGGAGGCCGCAGGTTCGAATCCTGCCACCCCGACTTTTTTTATGCTACGGGCTCGTAGCTCAGCTGGATAGAGCACCTCCCTTCTAAGGAGGCGGTCACAGGTTCGAATCCTGTCGGGCTCACAAAAATCTCCTCTTTGGGGATTTTTTTGTTTCAATAGTGTATAGGCCTTCGAGCATTTTAAAGTTAAAATTCTCTGAGTGAATTAAATGATTAAGGTTATTTCGGATTCATATGGATAGAAATATTAATTATCAATTGATTCAATACTTTTTATTACAGCAAAGACATCTAGAAAATTTCCTCTCTTATTAAATCTATCGAATGCAGTTCATTAGTTTGAAAGTGATATATTTCAGTAATTTAATACAGTGCATTTAGAATACAATTTTAGATGTCATTTTCCTAAATTAATAATTTATGTAACAACTGTTACCAACGTCAATCTACTTTAATCTTTAATTTTGAATAAAATTTATAGATGTATATAAGGTCGATTTTATACAGCATACTTTTTCTTAAATGTCCACAATGCCGTCAGGGTAATTTTTTGGAAGCACATCCTTACAAGCTTTCTAATATGAACAAGGTGAAAGAGTACTGTCCAAAGTGTGGGTTAAAATATTCTATAGAGCCTGCATTTTATACTGGAGCAATGTATGTATCTTATGCTGTAGGTATTGCGGTGGCAGTTGCTGCTTATTTTCTAGGTTTGATTTTTGGTTTTGATTTTGGTCCTACGGGAATTCTTTTGAGTATCGTTGGAGCCTTAGTGATAACGATGCCTTATATTGGTGCGGTTTCAAAATCAATATGGGCACATTTCTTTTTTAAATATGATTCCTTAATTGCAAAAAACGTAAAAGATGATTCAAGAGCTTAAAGAAAATTACGGTTTGTTATTTGAGCCTGAACTTATTAATGAAATAATTAGGGTTGCGACATTAATGGAGGTGCCCGAAGGTAAAGATTTGATGAGACCTGGTCAATATATAAAATCAATGCCACTTTTACTTAACGGTAGTATTAAAATCATGCGTCCAGATAAAGATGGAGAAGAGCTTCTATTGTATCATCTTGAAAAAGGGGATACTTGTGCCATGACAATGACATGTTGTATGGGACACACTAGGAGTGAAATCCATGCTGTTACTGAAACCCCAGCAAAGTTATTGATGATACCAGTGGGGAAAATGGAAGAATGGTCTGGGAAATATAAAACATGGCGAAATTTTGTTTTTAATAGTTATCATGACCGTATAATAGAGATGCTAGAAAGTATAGATAATATTGCTTTTAACAATATGGATGAACGTATAGATAATTATATAAATGATAAAATAAATATTATAAATAGTAAACACATTTATACTACCCACAAAGAAATTGCAAATGACTTACATACAAGCCGGGTAGTGGTATCAAGGCTTTTAAAAAAGATGGAAAATAACAAGAAAATTAAATTACATCGCAGCTTTATTGAAGTCCTGTAACATGAGTTACAAACTATTTTAAATAGCATAAATACATTTGGCCTATATTAAATTGTGATATGGAATTGATTGAAATTTTTGGATATGTAGGTGCGCTTTTTATAGGTCTCGTTTTAGGATTGATAGGTGGAGGTGGTTCTATACTTACCGTACCTATCTTAGTGTATGCACTCTCTTTTAATCCAGTAATAGCCACAGCATATTCTTTATTTGTTGTCGGTACCACTTCACTTGTAGGGGCCATTAAAAATATGATGAAAGATAGGGTTGATTTTAAAACAGCTACTATTTTTGCCATTCCTGCCTTTAGCGCTGTTTATATAACAAGAGCCTTTATTATTCCTTCAATCCCAGATAATATTTTTGAAATTAACAATTTTATGGTCACAAAAAATTTGGCTATCATGCTGTTTTTTGCATTTATTATGCTTTTGGCATCTATAAAGATGATTCGGAGTAGTAGAAAACAACTGGAAGAAGAAAAAGAAACTATAAAATCAAACAATATCTTATTAATGATTCAAGGGTTTTTCATAGGGCTCATTACTGGACTCGTTGGCGCTGGAGGAGGATTTTTAATTATTCCTGCTTTGGTGCTATTAGCGAAACTACCCATGAAAAAGGCGGTTGCTACGTCTCTATTTATAATTGCTATAAATTCTTTGATAGGATTTTTAGGAGATGTACAAACTCATGATATTGATTGGTCATTTTTACTACTATTTACATCAATTTCAGTAATTGGTATATTTGTAGGGATTTGGTTAAACAATTTTATCAATGGTAAAAAACTTAAAAAATTATTTGGCTGGTTTGTATTGATAATGGGAATCTACATTATTTACAAAGAGATCAATATGTAATTTTGGTTGAAAGGCAGTATATTAATATTTGATTCTACTGAAGTTCATTCTAGCCAAATTTGGAGTGCGATACATAAAATAAATTCAACTATTTTAAACTATTTAAAATTATGAAAATCGAACAAATCTATACGGGGTGTTTGGCACAAGGTGCCTACTATATTGAAAGTAATGGCGAAGTGGCCATTATAGACCCACTACGGGAAGTACAACCCTATATAGATAAAACTGAAGCTGCGGGCGCAAAAATCAAATACATTTTTGAAACCCATTTTCATGCAGATTTTGTTTCGGGTCACGTAACACTTTCAGAAAAAACAGGAGCCCCCATTGTGTATGGACCAAGTGCCAATCCAAATTTTGAAGCCATTATTGCAACAGATGGACAGGCATTTAAATTGGGCGAACTCACCTTCGTGGTACTTCATACTCCTGGGCACACGATGGAGAGCACTACTTATTTGCTCAGAGATAAGGATGGGAAAGACCACGCATTATTCACAGGAGATACTCTATTCCTAGGAGATGTTGGAAGACCAGACCTTGCCCAAAAAGCAGCAAATATGACTCAGGAAGAATTGGCCGGAACATTATATGATAGTCTTCGCAATAAGATTATACCTTTAGCAGATAATGTTATCGTTTATCCAGCGCATGGAGCGGGCTCTGCTTGTGGGAAAAATATGATGAAAGAAACTGTTGATACTTTGGGTCATCAAAAGGAAATGAACTACGCCTTGCGTGCAGATATGACAAAAGAAGAATTTATTAAGGAAGTGACTGACGGCCTCTTACCCCCACCAGCTTATTTTCCTATGAACGTAAAAATGAATAAAGAGGGCTACAAGAATATAGAAGATGTTATCGCTCAAGGAGAAAATGCGCTATCTGCAAACGCTTTTGAAGCAGCTGCCAATGAAACAGGAGCTGTAATGCTGGATGTAAGACACCAAAACGATTTTGTCAAAGGACATATTCCAGGTTCTATTTTTATTGGTTTAGATGGTAGCTTTGCACCCTGGGTAGGCGATTTAATTAAAGATGCGCAACAACCTATATTATTGGTGGCAGACACTAACAGGATAGAAGAAGCGATTACCCGACTTTCGCGAGTAGGTTTTGACAATACCATTGGCTATCTCGATGGTGGCTTTGAAGCGTGGAAAAAAGCGTCAAAAGAATATGACACCGTAACATCGATTTCAGCAACTGAGTTCAAACAGATTGAGGATGATAGCAATAACGAAGTATCTGTTTTTGATGTAAGAAAGCTAGGCGAATTCCAGAGTGAGCATGTTGCTAATGCACATCACACTTCACTTTCGGAGTTAAATGAGCACCTTGCTGAATTCCCTGATGAGGAAACATTCTACGTTCATTGTGCTGGCGGTTATCGTAGTATGATTGCTGCGTCAATCTTAAAAAGTCGTGGTATTCACAATTTAATAGATGTGCAAGGCGGTTTTAAGGCAATCAAAGAAGCTGGTGTTGAGACCACAGATTATGTATGTCCTTCAATATTGAAGTAGGATTTTTTAAATTAATTGGTTGGTAGAAAAGTGGCTAAAGACGGCCACTTTTTTATTTGCTCAAAACCAAGGTCGTCATCGCCCGCTCATCCTGCACATTGGTAGTTTTTACAGCTTCCAAAAGCGTGAGATTAAACTCTTGCAATAACTGGTTGATACGTTCTCGGGTCAGATAATAAGTCCCTTTTTGCCCATTTTCTTTAAATTTGATTTCTGGGGCGTTCCCATCCAGCCCTATGTTTGATGCCATTCTTATTATAAGTCTGCCTTTGGGTTTCAACACGCGTATTAATTCTGAGAACATCGCTGTAAAATGGGTTTCGTTTTGCGCAAAATGTAAAACTGCACAGCATAAAATGTTGTCAAAGCTATTTGTGGAATAAGGCAAATTATCTAAATCGCCTTCAATAAAATTAGAAGCATATTTTGGGTATTCCGCTTTCGCGAATGCGAGAAAATCTGAATCGATATCAATCCCGTGAATTTCAAAGTCATTTTTATAGAACCATTTTAAGTTGCGGCCTTTTCCACAACCAGCATCCAAAATTTTTTGTTCAGGTTCAAAGCTGCCTTTCAGAATTTGGTCGATGACGTAAATATCTATGTGACCTAATGCCTTGAAAGTTTCATCATAGTTCATATATCAGTATTTAAAGTTATAGCAATATAGCTTTAATTATTCCACACTTCTGTAACAATGGTTACCGTTTTTAAGTGTTATAAATTTTAATTTTACACAATAAAATAAAAAATAGTATGGAAAATACAGTTGAAAATAACATTAGTTCTATGCCACGTTTAGGTGATGATGCTCCAGATTTTAAAGCAAAGACTACGAAAGGTGACATTCAGTTTTCTGAGTTCGCAAAAGATAAATGGATAGTGATGTTCTCGCATCCAGCTGATTTTACACCTGTTTGTACTACAGAAATGTCTGGCTTTGCCACTCGTAAAGATGAATTTACAGCGCTCAATACAGAACTTCTTGGATTGAGCATTGACAGCATACATGCGCACTTGGGATGGGTTAACAATGTGAGAGAAAAAACAGGCGTTTATTTTGATTTTCCCATCATAGCAGATATTGATATGAAAGTATCAAAACTTTATGGAATGCTGCAACCCAATGAAAGTGAAACCGCAGCCGTACGTGCCGTGTTCTTTATCGACCCGAAAAAGAAAATCCGCTTGATTATGTATTACCCACTTAATCTAGGTAGAAATATGGACGAGATTTTAAGAGCGTTGGAAGCATTACAGATTTCTGATGAGCACAAAGTAGCAATGCCATTGGATTGGAAAAAAGGGGACAAGGTAATTGTACCACCACCAAAAACACTTGACGAAATGAATGCAAGAATTAAGGATGATAGCTGCGAAAAAGTGGACTTCTATCTTGCCAAAAAATCATTATAAAAACAGTTGAAAATAATACTACTTGTTAGGACATTTTTAAGCACATTATTTGGAGCAAAAACTCAAGATACAGACACTATGAAAATTTTAAATCCCGAAGATTATAACAAAGCCATTACTGCGAGCAATGTACAACTCGTGGATGTTCGTACAGCAAAAGAATTTGATGCCGGAGCAATAGCAAATGCTATAAATATTGATTTTTTTAAGGTTGATAGCTTTAATAATGAATTCAATAAACTCGATAAAGAACAGCCAGTTTATTTGTATTGCCGTTCAGGAAATCGTAGTCAGCAGTCAGCTAAAAAGTTAGACTCTTTAGGTTTCAAGAAAATCTACGATTTACAAGGTGGCTATATGGGATGGCCCTATAAAAATTAGAATTATGAAAACTACACTTAAATTACAGAATGTAAAATGTAGCGGTTGCACAAACGTTATTGCTGTGCGATTATTAAAACTTTCGGACATTAATGGTGTAAAGATAAGCGATGGCTCTTACGAAATTTCATTTACATACGAGACTGTAAACAACCTTGTACTGGCAGAGCGAACGCTTACTCAAATGGGCTACCCACCCGAAGATGCAGAGAATACAACTTTGAACAAAGCAAAGTCATTTATAAGTTGTGCGACTGGTAGACTCAATATAAACATATGAAACATTTAATCATCACACTTATCTTAATGCTTTTGCTCACAAGTTGCGATCAACAGCAAAAGAAACAGTATCAAGCAGTCGCATCATTTGAAACTAGTGCAAATGAGTCTCAAGATGGTAAGCTACTTATGGAACAAAAATGCTATGCTTGTCATAGTCCAAGTGCATCGATGCAAAGCAGATTAGCACCACCTATGATTGCAGTAAAAAAGCATTACTTAAATAATGATACTTCCAAAGAAAGATTTGTAGAAGCAATTTGGAAATGGGTTGAAAAACCAGCAATAGAAAATTCAAAAATGAAGGGTGCTGTAAGACGGTTTGGTGTAATGCCATATCAGTCTTTTGAAAAAAATGAAATTGAATTGATAGCCAACTATATGTTTGATAATGAGATTGAACAACCTGAATGGTTTGACGAGCATTTCAAGGAGATGAAAGTTAAAAAACATTGAATTTCAAATACTTGATTCGAGCCAGCGATAGTTGGTTTAATGATGAAAGGAGCAGACTGTAGCAGTCTGCTTTTATTTTTATATTATTTGCCAGTTATGTAACAACAGTTACAAACCAAGGCATCCTGTATCATTAAATTTAAAAGATTTTAAAACACACATTATATGGCAACGCATTATCAAGTGCTCATCATAGGCGGTGGAACCGCTGGAATTATGACCGCAGCACAACTCTTAAATCAAAAAAAATCAAATAGCATAGCGATTATAGAACCAGCAAGCACCCATTATTACCAACCTGCTTGGACACTCGTAGGCGCAGGAACATATGACTATGGCAAAACAGGAAGACCTATGGCAGATGTAATGCCAAAGGGTGTTAAGTGGATAATGGACAAGGCCACAGCTTTTGATGCTGAAAATAATACCGTAAAAACGGCGGTGAGCGGCGATATTACCTATGACTATTTGGTCGTTGCGCCAGGACTTGCATATGATTTTAGTTTGGTTCCTGGCCTCGGAGAGGCGATGGATAAAGGTGTAGTTTGCAGTAATTATACAGACCCAATACATACTTGGAATGTAGTCAAGAACTTTAAAGGTGGTACTGCCTTATTTACACAACCAGCAACACCTATAAAATGTGGCGGCGCACCGCAAAAAATTATGTATCTCGCAGAAAGCCATTGGGCAAAGAGTAAAACGCGTTCAAATGCTAAAATTGTTTTTGCAACTGCAGGAACGGTAATCTTTGGTGTGAAGGAAATAGCAAAAACCTTAATGGAAGTGGTTGAGCGCAAGGATATAAATTTACGCTTCAATCATAAATTGGTGGAAGTAGATGCCGAGAATCAAATAGCTTGGTACGAACTTACAAAAGATGTAAGCGCTGGTGGATGCGTTGTGATGTCTGAAAAACAAGAAAACGAAACAATTGATACTTCATTTCAATATAACTACAAGGACGTAAAAGTTACAGTAAAAAATGGTCGTTATGGTATTCATTATGATATGCTCCATACCGCACCACCATCTGTAGCGCCAAAGTTTGTACAGCAGTCAAGTCTTGTTAATGACGCTGGCTGGTTAGATGTAGATAAGCACACGATGCAACATAACAAATATTCAAATGTATTTGGACTTGGCGATGTGGCAGGTGTACCGACTGCAAAAACGGGTGCGGCAATACGTAAGCAAGTTCCTGTTGTTGTGGATAATCTCGATTTACTTATCAAACATGATACTTTAGGCAATAAATCCTATAATGGTTATTCCTCTTGTCCATTAGTTACAGATTATGGTAAAATGGTTTTGGCTGAATTTGATTATGATCAAAACTTCATCCCAGACCCAAAATTGAAACAGTTATTCATTTCAGATAGCTCAAAAGAGCATTGGCGATTATGGATGCTCAAAAAATTTATGTTGCCATATTTGTACTGGAATAAAATGCTAAAGGGTATAGATGTATAATTTTAAATTATAAAGATGAAAAAAAACATGGGAGGTTTTGACCGCATAATCCGAATCATCATTGCATTAGTAATTGGTATATTGTTTTGGCAAGACATATTACAGGTACAGTAGCTTTTGTCTTATTGATATTTGCATCGGTTTTTCTACTTACTAGCTTTATGAGTTATTGCCCTTTGTATAATTTAGTGGGCATTAGTACTTGTTCCAAAAAGTAATTATTAAAATAATGGTGTTTATGTATCAAAGGTTACAATCTAGAATTGCAACCTTTTTTATTTTTATATAAATTTAGAAATTATGAATATCAAACAATTTGAATACAAACCGCTCGCACATTATTCCTATGCCATTGTAAGTGATGGGAAGATGGCGGTCATAGATCCAGAAAGAAATCCACAACAATATTATGATTTTGCAAAAGCAAATAATGCCGAAATTGTTGCTGTAATTGAAACACATCCACATGCAGATTTTGTAAGCTCTCATTTTGAAATCCATAAAAAAACAGGAGCGACTATTTATAATAGTGAAAAATTGGGAGCAGATTATCCGCATAGGTCATTTGACGAAGGAAATAGTATAGAATTAGGAGACATCCTGCTCAGTGCTAGAAATACTCCAGGTCATTCGCCAGATAGCATTACAATTATAGCTACTCAAGAAAATAAAACAGTCCTTTTCACAGGTGACACACTGTTTATAGGCGATGTTGGTCGTCCAGACCTTCGCGAAAAGGCAGGAAACATGAAAGCCAAACGTGAAGAACTTGCCGAAATGATGTATGAAACCATAACGTCAAAATTTACAGACTTACCAGATGATGCCCTTATATATCCTGCACATGGAGCCGGTTCGCTGTGCGGAAAAAATTTGAGCGATGCGGCCAGCAGTACGTTGGGCAATGAGCGAATGGGCAACTGGGCTTTCAAAAAACAAACTAAGCAAGAGTTTATGGATACCATTCTTGATGGACAACCATTTATTCCTCATTACTTTGGGTTTGATGTGGATACCAACAAGGCTGGCGCAGACGATTTAAAACCTTCAATTGATAAAATTCCTTTTTCTGAAAATACAACTGCAGAAGGTTTGATTGTCGATATGCGGGACGAAGCAACATTTAAAAACGGCCATTTAAAAGGAAGCTTTAATATTCAGGCGGTTTCTGAAAATTCAAAATTTGAAACTTGGCTTGGCTCCATTATAAAACCGGAAGATAAATTTACTTTGGTTATTGATGACAAAGAAAACAAGGACAGTTTATTGCACCGAGTTGCAAAAATAGGATATGAAAAATTACTGAAAGAAGTCATTACGACTTCCGAAGAAAATCTTGCAACAACCAAAAAACTCAATATAGCAGATTTCAAAAAAAACCCAGACTCTTACACGATTGTTGATATTCGAAATAATAGCGAAATAGAGGAGGGAAAATTCTTTGAAAAAGCACTTTCACATCCTCTGAATGAACTTCGCGAAACGGCAAAAAATATTCCAACAGATAAACCAATCGTAGTGCATTGTGCCGGCGGTTATAGAAGTGCCGCTGGAAGTAGTATTCTTGAAAAAATATTAAAGGATGTAACGATTTACGATTTAAGTGATGCTGTAAAAGATTTTCAGTAGTTTAGGGCAAAAACATAAATAATGCAGGATAATGAAAAACACTATATAAATAGAAGCGGTTGGTTGCGAGCAGGCGTTTTAGGTGCCAATGATGGTATTTTATCTGTCGCGAGTATAGTTATAGGGGTGGCAGCAGCAAGTACCGCTCGTGAACCAGTTATATTAGCTGGAGTTGCAAGTTTGGTCGCCGGTGCATTATCTATGGCCGCTGGCGAGTACGTTTCTGTAAGTTCACAGACTGATATTGAAAAATCTGACTTGAAAAGAGAACAGCAGGAACTTATTGATACTCCCAAACAAGAACTCATCGAGCTTGCTAAAATTTATGAGTATAGAGGTCTAAACAAAGAAACAGCGCTAGAAGTTGCAAAACAGTTGACCGCACATAATGCCTTAGAAGCGCACGCTAGAGACGAGTTGGGAATTATGGATATCACAGAAGCGAAACCCCTTCAGGCTGCACTTTCGTCAGGAATTTCCTTTACGGTTGGGGGATTATTTCCAGTATTGGTAGCGTATATTGCGCCACTAGAAAGTATGGAATACGTGCAATATGTTTTTGCAATTATATTTCTTGCCATATTGGGGGCTATATCTGCCAGAACAGGAGGTTCAAATATATACAAGCCAATTATGCGCATTACTTTTTGGGGTACTCTGGCGATGGGCATGACTGCTTTCATCGGCTATTTATTTGGTGTAAACTTAGCCTAACAACAATTAAAATGATAAAAAATGCACTTGTAACTAGTATTACATTTATAGCAATTTTAATTTTTTCTGCTTGTAATCATTCAGAAAAGAAAAAAGAACTGGCACAAACATATCCAGAAATTAAAGTTGTAGGAGCAATGAAAGATGCAATGTGGAAAGGCGAAATATTTAGTAAAATAAACCTAGATACCATAAGCGATAAAAATGGCCTATTTGGTCTTGGACCACAAACGCAACTAACTGGCGAATTGCTTGTAATCGATGGTAAAAGTTATGTTTCAAAAGTTAAAACAGGTACTACCATGACCGTAAACGAAACTTTTAAAACAGGCGCACCTTTTTTTGTCTACGGAAATGTAAAAAAATGGAAACCTATAGAACTACCTGAAAATATTTCAGATTTAAAAACACTGGAAACTTTTATCGATGAGAAGTCTAAATCGATGAAACGTCCTTTTGCATTTAAAGTTTCGGGAAAAGTAAAAGATGCCACAATCCATGTTCAAAATCTACCGCCAAATTCTACGGTAACTTCACCACAGGAAGCACACGTTGGGCAAATAGATTATAAGTTACAAGATGAAATGGTGGATATCGTAGGTTTTTTTTCAACAGAGCATAAAACGATATTTACCCACCACGATACTTTTATGCACCTACACCTCATAACTAAAGACAAACTAATGATGGGACATCTAGACAACGCTGTATTTAAAGATATTACATTGTATCTTCCTGTTAAGTAATTTGGGCACATTAGTAATACGATTTTAACAAGAAATGTGACATTGGTCACGTAAAAATTTTGTTATGTATTTAACTTTGTGTCTCTAAAATAAAGTAAAGATGGATACAGAAATTCTCGCTAGAATACAATTTGCTTTTACCATTTCATTTCATTATATCTACCCACCACTAAGTATAGGTCTGGGGCTTATTATGGTTATCATGGAAAGCCTTTGGATTAAAACCAAGGATGAAAAATACCATATTCTTGCTAAATTTTGGACAAAGATTTTTGCACTTACTTTTGGTATTGGTGTTGTAACCGGTATCGTAATGGAATTTGAGTTCGGCACAAATTGGGCGACATACTCGCGTTACGTGGGTGACATCTTTGGCAGCGCACTTGCTGCCGAAGGAATTTTTGCCTTTGCATTAGAGAGTGGTTTTTTAGGAATTTTACTGTTCGGTTGGAACCGCGTTAAACCTTGGGTGCATTTGGTTTCAACCATCGGTGTGTTTTTAGGTTCTATGTTTTCTGCCGTTTGGATTGTGGTTGCAAACAGTTGGCAACAAACACCTGCTGGTTACAACATTGTAGGAGAAGGATTGGAAGCTCGTGCCGAAATAACAGATTTTTGGGCAATGGTTTTCAATCCTTCAAGCATTGATAGATTAACACACACTTGGTTTGCGGCATTTCTTGCTGGTGCATTTTTAGTATTGAGTGTGCACGGTTATTATCTATTGAAAGGGCGTTACGTAGTCATTTCAAAAATGGCGTTTAAGATTGCATTAACTGTTGCAACTATTTTTTCATTGATGCAATTGGTTACTGGCCACAGCTCTGCAGACGGTGTTGCTGAAAATCAACCTGCAAAACTAGCTGCGATGGAAGGCCATTATGAAGCAAGTGCTCCAGCTGATTTGTATTTATTTGGTTGGGTAGATGATGAAACACAAGAAGTTTCAGGCGTAAAAATTCCGGGCGGTTTGTCTTTTATGATTGACCAAGATTTTGAATCACCCGTTACGGGATTAAATGCTTTTCCCAAAGAAGATAGACCAGGACAAGTAAATGCAGTTTTCCAATTCTACCATATTATGATTACTATTGGTATGTTTTTTATAGCCCTAACGCTATATGCTTGCTTTTTATGGTGGCGCAAAAAATTGTTCGATAAAAAATGGTTGTTAAGAATATTTATTTTTTCAGTTTTTCTTGCTCAGCTAGGAAATCAAGTAGGTTGGTTTGCTGCTGAAATGGGACGTCAACCCTGGGTTGTTTACGGTCATTTAAGAACTTCAGAAGCATTTTCTCAAGCTGTTACCGCAAATCAAATTGTATTTTCTCTCATCTTGTTTTTTGTAGTGTATGCATTGTTGCTTTTCCTTTTCTTGTATCTGTTGAATAAAAAAATTAAACATGGACCTTACGATGAAAATGATAATGATATGGAAGAAAGAACGTTCACAAAAGATATTTCAGAAGAAGTTGTCAAAACATTAAACGCATAACTATGGAAACATTTTTAGGAATAGATTATCCAACTCTTTGGTTTTTAGTAGTGGGCGGATTATTTTCTGGTTATGCCATCTTAGATGGTTTTGATTTTGGCGCAGGTGCTTGGCATTTGTTCTTTAAAAAAGAATTGAGCCGGAGAACAGCGCTCAATGCCGTTGGTCCTGTTTGGGATGGTAACGAAGTGTGGCTCGTCATTGGTGGGGGAGCATTATTTGCAGGTTTTCCAGTTATGTACGCTACGTTTTTTTCTGGAATGTATATTCCTTTTATGTTGTTTCTACTATTTATCATTTTTAGAGCAATCGCTATCGAATTCCGTAGCAAGGAAGAAATGCTTTGGTGGCGGAAGATGTGGGATATTGCATATAGTATAAGTAGCATTATGTTGGCTTTTCTTCTCGGTGTTGTTTTAGGAAATGTTTTACAGGGAATCCCTATAGGTCCAGACCTGGAATATGATGGTAGTCCGTTTTTAGGATTTTTGAATCCGTATGCAATCATTACTGGCTTTACAACTTTATTTTTGTTTATGTCTCACGGTGCCATCTATTTATTACTGAAAACGGAAGGAAAACTCTTTGACAAATTGGAAGGGTTGCTTAAAAAAGGCATTATTCTTTTCATCATATTTTTCATTATCACAACATTATATACATTGATTTATATTCCACATTTGAGTGATGATTTTAAGGCGAATCCTGTACTCTTTATCTTTCCGGTGTTAACGTTTTTGAGCATCGCTAATATTCCAAGATTGGCAAGTAAAAGACGATTTAAACTGGCTTTCTTTTTTTCGGCATTGACAATTGCTTTAATGATGGCTTTGGTAGCCATTGAACTTTATCCCACATTGCTATATTCAACCATAGACCCCGCTTATAGCATTACAGTTTATAATGCAGCTTCTTCAGACAAATCTTTAGGAATTAGCTTGACAATGGTAGCCATAGGCGCGCCTTTAGTTTTGGGATACACCTATTTTGTTTACAAAACTTTTTCTGGAAAGGTAAGGATGGATGAGCATAGTTATTAATAGGGCTATGTTATTTTCCTTCAAAACTTGAAATGCCTAAAAGATTAATAGAAACTTTATACCTATGATAGCAGGTGCTGGTATTTTCGTGAAAATCCCTACTAAAATCATTATGATAGCAGTGAGCGCAAGTAATATTGAAATCAATTTTAATTTTTTGTTGCGTGTCATAATTTTTTGATTTAGATAAAATAATAAGCGATACTGTAACAAGGGTTACAGTACTGTACTTGTCAAACAATCACCTTTGCATAAAAAAATATTTTATGGATTGGATATATGAACCATGGCCTTGGTATGTAGCGGGACCACTTATCGCGTTAATCATGTTTCTCTTGTTGATTGTTGGAAAACAATTTGGAATGTCATCAAACCTGCGTACTGCATGTGCGGTAGTGGGCGCAGGTAAGGCAGTAGATTTTTTTAAGTTTGATTGGAAAGCTGAAAGGTGGAACTTCATGGTTGTGTTTGGGTCTATTATTGGTGGATTCATTGCTTCAAATTATATGAGCCATAATAGTGTTGAAATTAATCCTAAAGTTGTTAAACAATTATCTCAAGACTATAACATTAATAGTGCGGGAGAAACGTATTTACCTTCTGAAATTTTTAGTATTGAAGCAATAACACAGCCAAATAACATTCTCATTTTATTAATCGGTGGAGTTTTAGTTGGATTTGGGGCACGATATGCTGGTGGATGCACATCTGGTCACGCTATTTCTGGTTTGAGCAATTTGCAATTACCATCTCTTATCGCGGTGATTGGGTTTTTCATTGGCGGTTTAATAATGATTAACTTCATTTACCCTTTAATTTTTTAATTTATGAGATATATAGCATATTTAGCAATAGGTGTTTTTTTTGGGATTGTCATGTACAAGTCTGAAGCCGCTTCATGGTTTCGTATTTATGAAATGTTTCGGTTTGCAAGTTTCCACATGTATGGTATCATCGGATCTGCACTTTTACTCGGAATAGGAGTGGTTCAAATCATTAAGAGAAAAAATATTAAACCTCTTGATGGGAGTGAAATGAGCTTGCACGATAAAGACAAGAGCGTTTCAAGGTATCTCCTTGGTGGAATTATTTTTGGATTGGGATGGGCACTTGCCGGAGCTTGTCCAGGACCAATGTACGTTTTGATAGGAGCGGGTTATCCTTCCATTTTGATTACTGTTTTTGGAGCTTTAATAGGGACGTTTTTATATGGAATTCTTAGAAATAAGTTGCCACATTAAATATTTCATTTGTAACAATGGCTATTGGTTTCATTGATTAATAGTTATTTCAAAACTCAAAAAAAATTTCCTCAAAGAGGAGATTTTTGTTTCTACATAGAATTTATTTACAAAGAAAATTAGTGTTCGTGTCCACTTGATTCTCCCACCATGTTGAAAGTTCCTCTTGTTAAAAATATAGCATTAGGTTTGAAAATTTCAGTATTTAATATTTCGATATAATTATTCATTTCAGTATTAGTTTTGACTTCTATTTGTTCAAAGTAGTAACCGGTTTCAGTTTTTTCATTGAGCAATAAAACGTAATTTTCGTTGTCAATGCTCGCTATGGCTGTTTCGGGTAACGTTTTCGCGGAAGCGGAATCGGTAATAATAGCAGCTTCTACAAACATTCCTGTAATAAAATTTGCTTGCTTTTCATCATCTATGTGACCGTGAACCTTTATTGTTCTATTATTTTCAATGGCAGTTCCTATTAAGTGAACTTCGGCGGTGTAGGTTTTTGAAGAGGCCTCTGGGATTTTAAAATTAATTTTTTGACCCTTTTTTAGATTCATAATATCCTTTTCAAAAACCGATAATTCTAGATGTAAGTGATGATTATCTATAATCTCTAAGATGGCAGTTGCGGGCGAAACATAGGTTCCTCTTGATACATTTACCTTGGTAATACTCCCATCAATGGGCGCATAGATTGTAACTACCGAACTGATGTTACCCGCTTCAACTCTTGAAGGCGAAATGTTAAGCATTTGTAGTTGTTTTTTTAATCCGCTATGGCGTGCTCTGGCAGATTTATAAGCACTCTCAGCTTGTAGAAAACTTTTTTGTGAAGTTATATTTTCTGAAACCATTATTTGTTGTCTGTCAAATTCCGATTTTAAATATGTGAGTTGCTCGTTTACTTCCATGTAGTCCTGCTGAAGTGTTACAAAATCTGGATTTTCAATAGTTAAAAGAGATTGCCCTTTTTTAACGCGGTCGCCTACAAGCAAAGGTGTTGTTTTAATATATCCACCCATAGTAGCATTTACCACGGCTCTATTTTCTGGTGGGACATCTATCATTCCGTTTGTTTTTATGGTAATGGGGAATGGTATTTCCTCAATACTACCTAGGGTCATTTCGCCTTGTTCAAATTGTGCTTTTGAAACAAAAATTCTGTCATCGTTTATTACTTCATTTTCGGTGTGCTCATGGTTTTCGTGATTTTCTGTTTTTTCTCCACAATTATAAAATGTTAAAATCACACTTAAAATTACTATGTTATATATAATGCGTTGCATAATGCTTAGTTTAAAGGGTTAAGTAATTGATTTCAATTACAATCGTATTGTATTCATTTATTTTGTTAAGGTACTCTAGTTTAACCTCGTAGGCACTCTCAATGCTCTGTATGTATTGATAAAAATCTATTTCTCCGTTTTTAAAACTTCCATTGGCTGTTTTTAAAATTTCATCTGATAATGAAGTCCCTTCCTCTTCGTAATAGGAAAGCGCTTTATTGACTTGATTTAATTGAACGTTTAATGCATTGTATTTCGCATTTAATTGGATTTCGTATTCTTTTGATTCTTCGGTTGCTATTTCTTGAGCAATACCAGCGGCTTTAATTTTTGAGGTTTGCCCTCCAAACAATAAAGGAATTTTCAATCCCACTTGATATCCATATAAATTTGCATTGAGCCCCTCGTTTGTACCTTGAAAATAATTGAGGCTTATATCTGGCAACAATTGTTGCTTTTCATAACTGCGCCGCGCTTGTAGTAGTGCTATCCTGTTTTGATAATAGCTTATTTCAGCACTATTTGAGACATTTAAATTGTCGAGTGTGACTTTTAAAATAGGTTCTTTTGCAATGCGAAGGCTATCATTCGGTTGGATTACCTTTTCAATCCCAGCATAAGCGAGCTTAAGGTTTTGTTGCGCTTCTTGATATTTAATGTGAACTTGTTTCTGTTTTGAAGCGGCTGTTATTTTTTCTAAATAATTGGTTGCACCTAACTCAAATCGTCTTGCTGCGATGCTTGCAAAATTTGAATATAAACTATCCAATTTTTTTAAAACACGTTGCTTTTCTTCTGAAATTTGATAAGCATAATACGCAGCTGTTACTTTTCGGGCGATTGCTTTTTTCTGAATTTCAAAAGAACTTGAACTCAATGCTAGGTTAGCTTGATTCATTCTCTTTTCAGAAAAATAGACCGTCGGAAATTTAAAATCTTGTTGAATTCCAAAAACCTTAAGCGGTTGGTTGTTTGTAGCTAAATTATTTTCATCAAACTCGTAATAAATTTGAGTTTTATCAAAACTAAAAGCACTATTTACAAGTGCATTTGACTGTTCCACCTCCAATCGATGCCCTTTAAGTCCTGCATTGTTTTCAATGGCCAAAGGAATCAAAGCATCAAGGTTTAAAGGGTTTTCTTGAGATGTTGCACTCATTGAAACTAAAAAGAGAAGTACGCTCAATCCCGCAATGTTCTTTTTTGTAGGATTTGTTTTTTCCTTTTTAGAACTATTAAAATATGAATATAAAACCGGAAGAACAATTAGGGTCAATAGGGTAGCGGTAATCAAACCACCAATAACAACGGTGGCAAGTGGACGCTGGACTTCTGCACCAGCATTTGTGGAAATTGCCATAGGTAAAAAGCCAAGAGCCGCCGCCGTTGCAGTGAGTAGTACAGCACGCAGTCTATCTCTTGTTCCTTGTTTAATTAGCTCGTTTATGTCATTAAATTGACCATCACTTTTAAGTTCTTTAAAATGTTCGATTAATACAATCCCGTTTAAAACGGCTATTCCAAACAATGCAATAAATCCCACACCGGCCGAAATACTAAAAGGCAAATCACGTATCCATAATAACAAAACTCCACCAACTGCGGCAAGGGGTATCGCTGAATATATTATTATAGCTTCTTTTACAGATTTGAACGCGAAATAAAGCAAAATAAAAATGAGAATCAAAGCGATGGGAACTGCAATAAGTAATCTCGATTTAGCGCTTTGGAGGTTTTCAAACTGCCCGCCATACGTAATGGTATATCCCACTGGTAACTTTATATTTTCATTGATAAGTTGTTGGACATCATCTACAACCGATTGTAAATCCCTGTTCCGTACATTGATACCCACGACAATCCTGCGTCGAGTATCATCTCTCGATATCTTTGCAGCACCTTTTTTATAGCTTATTTCAGCCAATTCGCTCAACGGAACTTTACCACCATTTGGTAAATCGATATAGAGGTTTTTTAGGTCATCAATATTTTGCCTTTTTTGCTTATCTAGCCTCACGACCAAGTCAAACCGTTTTTCTCCTTCAAAAACGCTTCCGGTATTTCTTCCTGAAAATCCCATTTCCACCATATCGTTTACGTCTTGAATATTCAAACCGTAGCGGGCAATTTTCGCTCTATTAAATTTTACATTCATTTCAGGTAATCCTGAAATTTTTTCTACGGAAATATCAGCTGCTCCATCAACGTTTTCAATCAATTCACCAATTTCATTTCCTTTTTTTGCTAAAACGTCCAAGTCATCACCAAAGATTTTTATAGCGATATCTGCCCGAACTCCAGTAATTAATTCATTGAAACGCATTTCAATAGGTTGTGTGAATTCCACTTCCATTCCTGGAATTATGGAAAGCGCCTCTTTAAATTTATCGGCAAGCTCATCTTTTGAACTTGCTGACGTCCATTCACTTTTAGGTTTTAATACAATGATTACATCACTTTCTTCCATTGACATAGGATCAGTAGGTACTTCAGCAGCACCAATACGTGTGACTACCTGTTTAACTTCGGGGAAATTTTTCAATAATATTTTTTCTATTTCCGTAGTAATTACTACTGTATTGCTCAACGATGTTCCCGTTTTGAGAACGGGTTGAATAACGAAATCTCCTTCGTCCAGCGTGGGTACAAATTCTCCACCCATATTTGCATATAAATAGACTGAAATCGCCAATAATACTCCAGCGATAATCAATACAAGGCGTTTGCTGAGTAATGCCCAGTGAATTATTGGTGCGTATATTCTATTAACAAATTTCATAATTCGCACCGAAATATTCTTATCTGAAGGTTTTGTTGGTTTCAAGAATAAAGAAGCCGCAACGGGCACATACGTAAAACACAAAATCATCGCTCCAATTAGCGCAAAGCTGAATGTCAAAGCCATGGGTTTAAACATTTTTCCTTCCACACCCGACAGAGAAAGGATAGGGATAAAAACGATTAATATAATAAGTTGCCCAAAAATAGCAGAGTTCATCATTTTTGACGCTCCTGCGGAGGTAATTTGGTCTTTTATAGATTGTCTTTCTTTTTTTGCAACTGCATTAATTTGAGTTGCTTTTTGTGTAATCTGAAATGCAATAAACTCAACAATTATGACTGCTCCGTCAATAATAATCCCAAAATCAATAGCACCTAGACTCATCAAGTTTGCATCCACGCCAAAAATGTACATGAGTGACAATGCAAACAATAAACATAGAGGAATAACCGAAGCTACAACCAGTCCTGATCTAAAATTCCCTAAAAGCAGCACCACTACAAAAATAACAATCAAGCATCCAAGAATTAGATTTTCTGAAACTGTGAAGGTTGTTTTTGCTATCAAATCACTTCGGTCAAGGAAGGCGTTGATATAAACACCTTTGGGTAATGATTTTGAAATGAGTTCAACACGTTCTTTTACTGCTTCAATGACCTTTTTGGAGTTGGCATCTTTTAGCATCATTACTTGTCCTAATACTTTTTCACCTTCTCCATTTCCGGTAATAGCTCCAAAACGAATTGCATTTCCGAAGCCTACCGTAGCTATATCTTTAATATAAATAGGAAAATTATTGTCGTTTTTTATGACAATGTTGTTAATATCATCAAACGAAGAAATTAATCCCTCACCACGAATGAAAAATGCTTGGTTGACTTTTTCAATATAACCTCCGCCCGAAATGCTATTATTCATTTCTAAAGCGGTAAATATATCATTAGCCGTGATGTTCATCGCATTTAACTTTTCGGTATTTATTGCGACTTCATACTGCTTTAAAAATCCTCCCCATGTATTAACTTCGACCACGCCGGGAATTCCCGAGAGTTGTCTTTTTACCACCCAATCTTGGATGGTGCGCAAATCTTGAGCGGTGTATTTGTCTTTATACTCTGGAGTTACGTCAAGAATATATTGATAAATTTCTCCAAGTCCTGTAGTGATGGGTCCCATTTCTGGGGTACCAAACCCTTCTGGAATTTTGTCTGATGCCGACTTTATTTTCTCAGCAATAAGTTGGCGGGGTAAGAAAGTCCCCATGTCATCATCAAATACAATGGTGACCACGGAGAGACCAAATTTTGAAATAGAACGAATTTCTTTAACACCCGGTAAATTTGCCATTTCCAATTCTACGGGATAAGTAATAAATTGCTCTATATCTTGGGTGGAAAGGTTGTTGGAAGTTGTAATAACTTGAACCTGATTGTTGGTAACATCTGGCACCGCACCTATGGGGATTTGCGTTAAGGAATAGAGCCCAAATCCTATAATGGCGGCAGTGAATAAAAAAACAATGATTTTGTTTTTTAAACTAAAATTGATAATATGTGATAGCATTTTTCATAAAATAATAAACGTTAATAGTTCCCGTTTAGAAAAAAATGAGAACAAGAAATGATTAGAATATTTTATGAAAGTCTTGGTGGCTGCAGTAGCCCTTCTTCGTGAAGAGATGAAGAAGGTTCTTGATAAAAGAAATTATGTAATCTAAATTCTGAAAATTCAGGGATTTTCAATTCGTGTTTATTTGTAGTTAATACAAATGCTGGAATGGAGGAAACATGTGAACAATTACTATGACTAAAAGGAAGATGCTCGTGATCTTCATGCTCTTCTTGATGTTCTTTTTGATGATCAGCTTTTAGTTCTCCATAATGTTTAGATATAAAAACAATAATTGAATCCCCGTATTTTTCGTTGTGAATTGTTGCGTGTTCAAAAAAATTATCAATCTGAGCTATATCATTAAAACTTATCCCAAAGCTTTGCATTAGGATAATTAGAGAAAATGATATGGAAAAGAGTTTAATCAAGAATCCAAAGATAAATGTTTTTTGATATAATTAGGTTAGTCTATTTCGTAAATGAAAATTGATCTTATTTTCCCAAGAAACTTAGACAGATTAATAATTACTCAATACAACCCAAGTTCTCTATAAAAAATTCACGTGGATAAATTGGTTCAACAATTTCTCTATTGCTAATAACTTCCTTGAATTGAACATCAAAATTGGTATTCATCGTTGTGAGTCGCATTGATTTTAATGGAGATTTTGATAAGCGTTCAATGCTCATTTCATCAATATAGAAAGCGCCTTCGCTTGTCATATTATTTAATGATTCTTCACCCTTTGTTTGTCTTCCGCAGGTTTCTTCGCCTAGAAAAGGAGCAGGTACAAAATCACCATTTTCTAATTGAAATGTTATTCTACTTTTATCATTATAACAAATCATTGGTGGCATTTCAAGAGCATTTAATGAAGTGTGTAAAACAACAGATTTAATATTTCCTTGCTTCATTAACGAGAAATACATAAACACTGTTTGTCCTTTTCCCACCATAAATTCGGCAAGGGATTGTTGCGTGAGTTTGAAAATTTCCTCTTCAGTGTCAACATTTATCTTATAATTGCAATCTGTTGTTGGGGACTGTGCCGTAACAATGGAGAAGAAAGAGAAAAAGAGGACTTGTACTAAAATTTTCATGCGTTTATTTTTGTGCAAATTAACATTATTTTTTGACCTTCGGCAACCGTAGTAAAGAATAGATAGTGATTGCCACCATCTTTCAATTTCCACTTTTTCCTAAGCGTAGCAACACTTTCTGGAAAGTTGCGCGTGGTTATGTTTGCTTTATCAAAAGTGATACCATTACGCATGTCTTTTTTATTGTAGTTGACAATACGTTCAATTTTAAAGCTACGCCCAGGAAATTTTTGCAAGGTTTCACTTGTGTAAAGATGGGTGTGCTTTTCCAATTTTTCAACATTGAAAAATTCGGGTAATAAATCAAAAGCACCACTTTTCATGATAGCGGCATTGGGTTCGTAGAGGTATTTCTTCGGAAATGAGTAATCATTTTCCCTTTTGCTGTCCCATAAAAATGAGAAGACTTCATCACCTTTAGTCGAAATATTTATGGTTTGAATTTTAAGAGTTTCAGAATTATTTTTTTGAAGCAACCACAACAATTCCTTTACCTCGTTTTCAACCGAAACTATATGTATTTCCTTTACAAAATGAAGCTCAGATAGCCCTACCGAAATATCCAGCATTGGTGATGTTTTTATCAAAATCGTTTCAGTGTGGTTGAATAACACATTTAAATTTTCAGGAACGTTGGGCAAACAATCTTTTAAGAAAAAAACTTTTCCTTTAGTTTCATTTCGTCGAGAGGGGTCAATATAGATAAAATCAAAATTTCGGTTTTCAATGTTATCGAAGGCATCTCCAGTAATGCATTCAATATTTGTTATACGGAGCTTTTTAAAATTGTGTGCTACAATCTGAGAAAGAGGTTCATTTATTTCGAAATGGGTAACGGTTTTAAAAATTTCAGAAAAGAAAAAACAATCGATTCCGAAGCCGCCGGTAAAATCGGCTATTGAGGTCCCACTTATTAAAGAAGCTTTGTACTTCGCAGTTGATTGTGAAGAAGTTTGTTCAAGGTTAATTTTGGGAGGGTAGAGGATACCTTCGGTTGAATGCCAAATAGGGAGTTTTTTTTCGGCTTTCTTTCTACTTTCAATCTGAGTAATTAATTGTTGTGTTGAAATTTCAGAAAAAGGACTACCGCTAAAAGCTAATTTTGTTGTGTCACCTTCAAAATTGAAAATGAATTTTTGTACCTCTTTATTAAGTAAAGGGTTGTTCAATTTTTACAGATTTTGTGTAAGTCTTTTTACGATTTTATATTCTGAAAAGAACTCTTTTGAAACCACTTTAATCACTGTGTATGTGGGAACGGCGAGTATCATACCTACGACTCCAAATATAAATCCACCAATTAAAATGGATAAAAAGATTTCTAGCGGATGTGAACGTACGCTCTTTCCAAATATTACGGGCTGTGTAATTAAATTATCGAATAATTGCACAATGGCATACCCAATGCTCAAGTATACCAATTGAGGAAGCAGTTGTGATGAAAAATCTGCTCCTAGATTATTTGAAGTAATTACGAGAATCATTACAACGTACCCTATAATTGGACCTAAATAAGGTACGACATTTAAAAACGCACAAATCATTGCAATTGCTAAAACATTCTTTATGTCAAAAAACAATAATAGCACAGAATAAAAAACAGTCAAAACGAGCATTTGAAACGTGAGACCAAGAAAATAGCGTGATAATAACTCTTTGGTTTTGTTAAAAACTTTGACAAATCTTAGTTCGTTTTCTTCTCTTGCAAAAGCAGTAACCGTTTGAACAACCATAGTTTCATCTTTTAAAAGAAAAAACGAGATAAACATAACCGAGAAAAAACCTACGACTGCGCCACCCAAATTACCAAAAAAAATATCGATAAAACTTGGCACTAACTCTGTATCAAAATTTCGTACATATTCGGTTCTTTTTATGGCTTCGATGATGTCTATTTGTTCAACCCCCAGATAATCACTGGCTTGAATATTTAACTCATTTAAATCTGTTTTTACTCCTTCAAAATCAATTTCAGAAATATTTTGACTTTCCTCAACAATGATAGGTACGAATATCCACAAGAGCCCAGCAAATACAGCAATGACCTTTAATAGGGTTATGAATGCTGCGAGGGTTTTATTAAATTTTAATTTATTTTTTAAAAATAAAATGACAGGTCTTCCTATCAGTGAAATTACAGCGGCAATACCAATGTAAAGAAATATAGCTTTTATTTTGTAAAGAATCCAAAACAGTAAAACCACACCTGCTACGATAGCCAATGCTTTAATTATTCCGAGTGCTATTATTTTTGGTTTCACGATGTAAATATAGCAAATTGTAAAAACGAAATTAACAAAGTTTTGTTAATGAAAAGAGTGCAATTGAAGTTGCTTGAACGACGTTCATACTACTGTTTTTTCCTTGCATCTCAATATGTAAATTTGTATTGGCAAACTTTAATACCTCCTCAGACACGCCTTTTTTTTCATTACCAATAATAAGAACGGTGGTTTTTGATTTGTCCACTTTAAAGATTTCTAAAGGAATGCTTTGTGTGGTGAGCTCCAACGCTATAATTGAAAAAGAGTTCTTGCTGAAAGTTTTTAAAATATCAACGATATCTAAATCGTCTTCAAATGGGATTATTTTCTCTGTGCTTCTTGCTGTTCTTTTTAATCTTGAAGAGCTTAAATCAATTTTATTTCCGCAAAAAAGTATTTTAATAATACCTAAAGCTTCACAAATCCTGAATAGAGCACCAATGTTGGCAGGACTTTCTAAATTATCACAAACCAGAATAATTTTGGGGACGTCGCCGGAGAAGTTTGTTTCGTCGTGAGATAATTGCGTTGCCACTAACTAAGAAGTCTAATTTTCAAAAGCGTATTTAACTATATTTGCACCCATTCTCAAAGCTTTTAGCCTTACAGCCTCAGGGTCATTATGTACTTCTGGATTTTCCCATCCATCACCAAGGTCACTTTCAAAAGTATAAAGTAAAACGAGTCTTCCATCTATTTCAATCCCGAATGCCTGTGGACGAGAATTTTCGTGTTCATGAATTTTAGGGAGTCCGTCCGGAAATTTAAAATGATACGAAAAAATTGGGTGGTTGCCAGGAAGTTCTTTTAAATCCTGATTGGGGAATAGCTTAACAATTTCTTTTCGTAAATATTGGTCCATTCCATAGTTGTCATCAATATGCAAAAAACCGCCACTCATTAAATAGTCTCTAAGATTTTCGGCCTCCTCTTGCGAAAAGAAAACATTACCGTGACCTGTCATATGTAGTAAGGGATAGTCAAAAATATCAATACTTCCAGGAGTAACTGTTTTAGTTTTATCATCTAAAGTTGTGTCAATTTGTGAATTACAAAAGGCGACCAAGTTAGGCAACGCAGTAGGATTGCTATACCAGTCACCACCACCGCCATATTGCAATACGGCAATATCCTGACTAAATAAAATAGCTGGAAATAGGAATATAAATAATAATGATTTTCTAAGTATCGTCATAATACTCAAAAATAACAAATGAATAGGATAAGCAATCTTAATTATAGAAAAGATTTTCTATTCATTAACGTCGCCGACATGTGCGTAAATTTCATCCAATCTTCTTTAAGTGATTGCTCAAAACTAACAACTTCAATATCAGTTTGAATGTCATTAATCAATTTATTGATATGGCTAATGCCAAAAGGAGTTAATTGTGGAGTGGAGATTCTCGTATTTAACTTCTTTGATTGTGAGGAGATTTTCTTTTTTTCTAAAAGTAAATCCAAAATATGTGTTTTTAATTATTATATCGTGAAAGGTAGGTAATTTGCAAGGAAAATTCTTACGCCGATTAATCTTTTAGATAAACTTTAACTAAAATCCCTCAAAAGGTCTGAAAATTAACTTTTTAAGTATTTTGGTTAATGGTTTTCAAAGTGAAAAGCAACACTATGACTTGCTACAATTGCTGCCGTCTCTGTTCTTAATCGATTTTCTCCTAGACTAACGGGAGTAAAATTATTGGCAAGAGCATTGTCAATTTCTTGCGTTGAAAAATCACCTTCGGGACCTATTAGGATTATAATGTCCTTCTGAAATTTTAATTGAGATTTCAATGATTGTTTTTTTGAATCTTCACAATGGGCAATAAAACAACTCGTTTCGGTTTCCGAAGAAATCGTTATAAATTCTTTGAAAGAAATTGCTTCGTTTAAAATTGGAAAATACGCTTTCAACGATTGCTTTGCCGCACTTTGAATTATTTTTTGATATCGTTCGGGTTTAATGATTTTTCTCTCGCTGTGGTCGCAGATGATAGGTGTGATTTGAGTAATTCCTATTTCGGTGGCTTTTTCTAAAAACCATTCATAGCGGTCATTTAATTTAGTTGGGGCAACGGCTAAATGTAAATTGTAGGCTGGTTTTGGTTGTTTTTCAACAGAGTCAATATGAGCAATGCACTGTTTGGGGTTTGAACTCTCAAGGGTTGCTTTGTAGAAATTTCCACAGCCATCTGTCAAGTCAAGAACGTCACCCACTTTTTTGCGCAATACTTTAATTATGTGCCGGCTTTCTTCTTTTTCAAAAAGGACTTGCGTGCTAGCTGGCGTCAATGAAGGATTGTAAAAAAGTTGCATTTTAAATACTTTAAAGTTTTAATCGAGCTGCTGCAACCACATTAGTGTCTGCAATGAGTCCTGCTTTTAATTTTAATTCGCCCACGATTGCAATCATAGCGGCATTATCTGTACAAAATTCAAATCTTGGAATGTGCGTTTTCCAGCCATATTTTTTTTCTCCTTCTTTTAGTGCTTTACGAATCCCACTATTCGCCGAAACACCACCGCCAATGGCAATCTCTTTAATACCCGTATGTTTTACAGCATTTTTTAATTTATCAATCACATAGTCCACAATAGTAAATTGTAAGCTGGCACAAATATCTGCCATATTTTCGGCTATAAAATTTGGATTTTCAGCGGTCTGCTTTTCTACAAAGTACAACACCGAAGTTTTCAAACCACTAAAACTAAAATCCATAGGCCCAACTTTTGGCTTCGGAAATTTGAAGCGTTTTGGGTCTCCTTGCTGCGCATATGTATCAACCAAAGGACCGCCAGGGTAGGTAAGCCCTAAAATTTTAGCGCTCTTATCAAATGCTTCGCCAATGGCATCATCGATAGTTTCGCCAATGACTTCCATTTCAAAATGGCTGGTCACTTTTACAATTTGAGTATGGCCGCCACTAATGGTCAATGCTAAAAATGGAAAGTTGGGAATCTCTTGTCCTTCAGCCTTTATAAAATGTGCTAAAATATGTGCTTGCATGTGATTAACATCAATCAAAGGAATGTCCAATCCATAGGCCAAAGACTTTGCAAATGAGGTGCCAACGAGCAACGAACCCATCAATCCGGGACCCCTTGTAAATGCTATTGCGCTTAGTTGTTTTTTGTCGATATTTGCCTTTTTTAAAGCTAAATCAACAACAGGCACAATGTTTTGTTGGTGCGCTCTAGAAGCGAGTTCGGGGACAACACCGCCGTACTCCTCATGTATTTTTTGAGTAGCAACAACATTGCTCAATATTAAGCCGTTGTGAATAACAGCCGCCGCAGTATCATCGCAAGAAGATTCAATACCTAATATGTATTTGTTTTCGCTATTCATTTTGTTTAAGGCATATTTATTGGTTGTAAAATTATAACTTTAAAAGCGTATCAAAAAATTAAGAAAAATAATAGTCCGAACCTTTGTAATCATCGCATTACTGCTTTTGCTTGTGGTTATTATTTTATCTATTCCCGCTGTTCAAACGCGAATTGCAACAAAGGTAACAGATGGTCTGAACGAAACATACGGCACTGATATTCATGTAGATAGACTAGGTTTAAATTGGCGCGGCGAGGTGGATGCACGAGATATTTATATTGCAGACCATCATCAAGATACCCTAATTTTCACGGAGCAATTACAAACAAATATTATAAGCTTCCGTAATTTGATTTCTGGTGATTTGGGCTTCGGAAATATTAATCTCACTAAAGCTAAATTCTACGTTAAAAACTATAAAGGTGAAGAAAGTGACAACCTAAGCATTTTCGCTCAAAAATTTAATGACGGTTCTATTGAAAACACCTCTGTTTTTGAGCTTTTCAGTAATGATGTTACGATTACAGACAGTCAGGTAAAAATTATTAATGAAAATCTATCCAATCCTGATGTTTTTAGTTTATCAAATTTAAACTTGGAGGCTTCTGATTTTAAGGTGGTAGGCCCCGAAGTTTTTGCAAACATTGAATCGCTTTCTCTTACTGCTGCGCGAGGCTTCAAAATTAAAAATTTGAAAACAGATTTTACTTATGGACTGACAAAAATGACGCTCAGAGATTTAGTTCTGGAAACTGGTGATACAAAGTTGGTTGGAACAGTTTCCATGGGTTATGAGAATGGTTTTGATGATTTTGAAAACAACGTAATCTTAAATGGAGATTTTGAACCTTCGGTGATTGCGACGAATGATTTAATGTCTTTTTATGACGAATTCGGTAAAAATCAGATAATAGATTTCCAAGGAAAAATAAATGGTACGCTCAATGATTTTTCATACACAGATGCTGAGTTAAGCACAGGAAGTACGAGACTTTCTGGTGCTTTTTATTTTAAGGATTTATTAAAAGGAAGTGATGCTTTTAACATTGAAATGCAAAATCATAAAGTAAACACGAGTTATTACGATTTAAGAAGATTTTTACCTAATATTCTTGGCCCAGTACTTCCAGAACAGTTAAAGGACTTGGGAGTATTTAATTACAATGGAAATACTAAAATTAACAGCATCAAACTTGATACAGATGGAGTATTTACTAGCGATATTGGTTATGCTAAAGCCAAATTGCTTATCAATAATTATAGCGAAACCAACAGAGCAGATTACAAAGGTAAATTGGTGCTTGACAAGTTTAACATGGGTAAACTTGCGGGAACAATCTCATTGGGAAAAATTACTGCAAACGTAAATTTTGACGGTCGCGGTTTTACACAAGAATCGGTTGATACTTCTATTGATGGAACGATAAGTTCGTTTGAATTTGAAGGGTATCAATATCAAAATATTTCGGTTTCCGGGAAATTGAAGAATCCATTATTTAATGGAGATTTAGTTATTAATGACCCTAATTTAAAGGTGGAGTTTAAAGGGCTGGTAGATGTTTCAAAAGAGTTTAATCAATATGATTTTGAGGCAGATGTTACCTATGCGGAGCTTAATAAATTAAATCTTTTTAAAAGAGATAGCATTTCGGTCTTTGCGGGAAAAGTGATAATGAATATGGACGGAACCACCATTGATAATGTGGTGGGAACGGTTAATTTTAAAGAGACTTTTTATCAAAGTGAGGCTGATGATTTTTATTTTGACGACTTTAAAATAACTTCTTCCTTTAATAATGAGGAACGTATCATCGAAGTTAATTCGCCAGATATTGTAAATGGTAAGATTTCGGGGCAGTTTTTACTTGAGGATATTCCTAATCTTTTTGTCAATGGAATTGGTAGTATTTACGCCAATTATATTCCGCAGGAGGTAACGACTGATCAATATATAAATTATGAATTTACCGTATATAATAAAATAGTGGAAGTCTTTGTCCCGCAATTGCAGCTGGGCGAAAATTCAAGGATAAAAGGTTCTGTCTCTTCAGATCAATCTAAATTTAAATTAGACTTTAAATCGCCTGAAATTATCATTTTTGATTACTATTTTCAAAAAATGAATGTTCAGGTTGATAACGACAATCCTCTTTTTAATACTTATGTTTCTATAGATTCAATCTATACTGGTTTTTATAATGCAATAGATTTCAGCTTAATAAATAAAACGCTAAACGACACACTTTATATCCGTTCAGAATTTAAAGGAGGCAAAGCAAAAGAGGACATTTTTGATCTCTCTTTATATCACACCATTAATCCGGCCGGTAAGTCTGTTGTTGGGGTAAAAAAGAGCAGTATTGACTATAAAGGCAATCGATGGTTTGTTAATGAGGATAACGACAATTTAAATAAAGTTACGTTTGACGACAATTTTAAGCAGGTTCAAATTGATAGTCTCATGCTCAATCATGACGAAGAACGTATTTCTTTGGGAGGTCGTTTGCGCGATTCTACGTATAAAAACCTCAAAGCACGATTTACAAATGTAAATATTGGCAATCTAGTACCGCCCGTGGACAGTTTGCGACTCAAAGGTACGATGAATGGCTCACTCGATTTCTTGCAGGAAAATGGGGCATATTATCCTAATGCAGATATTACCATTGATAAAATTGACATCAATGATATTGAATTTGGTGACCTCACGCTGGAAGTTGCAGGAAATGAAAATCTCACCCGTTACAATATCAATACTTCGCTGGTCAATAATGACGTAAAATCCATTAATGCTGTGGGTAGTATTGATGTGGCTAAGAAAAATCCGCAGATAGATTTGGACATTCGTTTAAACGACTTTAACATGCAGGCATTCAGTCCTTTTGGAGCAGATGTGGTGAGTAATATTCGAGGGCTTGCCTCAGGATCTGCAAAAGTGGACGGTAATTATAAAGAACCCAATATTTCTGGACGTTTGAATCTTCGAGATGCAGGATTGCTTGTGCCTTATTTAAATACAGATTTTGATTTGGACAATAGCACACAAGTGGTTTTGACTAAAAATAAACTCGAAATTGCCCGCACAAATATTACTGACACGAAATATAAAACAGAGGGGGTATTCTTCGGAAATGCAACACACGATAATTTTAGTAACTGGGCATTAGAACTCAATATCGAGGCACCCGAACGTTTACTTGTGTTGGACACACCGCCAGACGAAGATGAATTATATTACGGTACCGCATTTATTAGCGGAAGTGCAGTTATTGCAGGCCCAATTGATGAGCTTGCTATCGATGTTTTTGCTACTACCGAAAGAGGAACCACGTTTAAAATACCATTAAGCGACACCCAATCCATTGGAGATGATAGTTTTATAAAATTTTTATCTCCCGAAGAAAAACAAGCGCGCATTAGCGGAGAAAAAATTATTACCGAAGAAGTAAAAGGACTTTCCATTAATTTTGACCTCGACATCAACGACAAAGCCGAAGTAGAAGTTGTGGTGGATAAAGTTAATAATTCCACCTTAAAAGGTAGGGGAGCGGGTACGCTTTTAATTCGTTTGGACACTAAAGGGAAATTTAACATGTGGGGAGAATTTACCGTGATTGAAGGATTATATGACTTTCGATATAGTGGCATTATTCAAAAGAAAATAGCCGTTGTTCCCGGCGGAAATATTAATTGGGACGGCCTTCCAGAACGTGCGAGACTTGATATTAGTGCAAAGTATAGTACAGATGCAAATCCATCAGTATTATTAGACAATCCAACATTCAACCGAAACATTCCCGTTGATGTGATTATTGACCTCACTGGCGAAATTATCCAACCCAATTTAAATTTCAGAATTGAATTCCCAAGAACGGGTGCAACCGTATTGAGTGAATTGGAATTTAAATTACAGAATGAAGAAGATAGACAAAAGCAAGCGCTGTTTGTCATTGCAACGGGCTCATTCGTAAATGACGAATTTCAAGGAACAAACGCATTCACGGGAACGCTCGCAGACAGAGTGAGCGGGCTTGTAAATCAACTTTTTGCTGACGAGGACGGAAAGTTTAGCGTAGGTTTAGATTACTCACAAGGAAGTAGACTGCCCAATGCCGAAACTTCCGATAGAGTGGGTATCACGTTACAAACGCAAATTAACGAGCGCATACTCATTAATGGTAAAGTGGGAGTACCCGTTGGTGGTGTAAGCGAAACGGCTATCGCGGGTGATATTGAAGTTCAATGGCTTATCAATGAAGACGGGACTTTACGTATGAATTTCTTTAACCGCCAAGCCGATATTCAATTTATTGGGGAAGACCAAATTTTTGAGCAAGGATTAGGAATGTCTTATTCTGTTGACTTTGATACGTTGAGTGAATTGATTGACAAGCTTTTCAATAAAAAAATCACAAGAGAAAAGAACTACGAGCAAACGCCAATTATCCCAGATGACAATTTACCTCCAGTGGATCTTAATCAAGATGGGATTAGAGATGAAGATTGAGCTGTGTTGAGTTGAGAAAATGATGTTCACTTTGATTATCAAGTATAATGATTTTGAAATTTCATAAAATACTATAATACACAATAACTTAAACCATCTCATTCGCTCCATCATTCTTTTGCCCCATCATCATTAAATAGGCCTTTAAAAACTCATCAATGTAGCCATCAAGTATGGCATCTGGATTGGTGCTTTCGTGATTGGTACGAACGTCTTTGACCAATTTGTAAGGTTGGAGTATGTAATTACGAATTTGCGAGCCCCATTCAATCGCCATTTTGTTTCCTTCAATTTCGGCACGTTGCGCTTGTTGTTTACGGAGTTCGATTTCGTAGAGTTGCGACTTGAGCATTTGCATAGCCTTTTGTCTATTTTCTAATTGAGAACGAGTTTCGCTGTTATGAATGATAATTCCGCTGGGCTTGTGAGTCAAGATAGCTTTTGTTTCCACCTTGTTTACATTTTGCCCACCGGCACCAGAGCTACGTGCAAAATCCCAAGAAATATCGGCAGGGTTGATGTCGATTTCTATAGTATCATCAGCCAACGGATACACATAAACACTAGCAAAACTAGTATGTCTCTTAGCATTACTATCAAAAGGCGAAATACGTACAAGACGGTGCACACCATTTTCTCCTTTTAACCATCCAAAGCTAAACTCCCCATCAATCTCCAAAGTCACGGTTTTAATCCCAGCAACATCCCCAGATTGATAATTGAGTTCCTTTACTTTATACCCATTTTTCTCTGCCCACATCAAGTACATGCGCATGAGCATGGCTGCCCAATCACAACTTTCAGTACCTCCGGCGCCGGCTGTTATTTGTAGTACGGCACTCATAGAGTCGCCTTCTTCGCTCAGCATATTTTTAAACTCAATAGCTTCAATGGCATCTGAAGCTTCGTGGTAGCGTTTCTCTACATTTTCGGCAGTCCCTTCGCCTTCTTTGAAAAATTCGTAAATTACTTCGGCATCTTCATAAAGAGTGACAGCATCTTCATAATCTGAAACCCATTTTTTCTTGTTTCGAAGCACTTTCATAAAAGCCTCGGCTTCTTGTGCATTGTTCCAAAAATTGGGGTCAAAAGTTTTCTCCTCGTCGTTCTGTATTTCTATTTCTTTGCCATCAATGTCAAAGATATTGCCTTAACGCGTCCAGGCGGTTGCGAAGGTCTTGGAGTTGGTCGTTTGTAATCAAAGCTTTAAATTTTCAGTAAAAGTAGGGCTAATATTAAATTGTGCCAACTTAAAATATGTCGAAAAGTAACTACCTCATTCAAACCAATCCTAAGTGTCTCGACTACAAAAAATTCAGTAGTTTTATAAATTATACAATTCCATACGTACAATGAAACAAATTTTAATTATTCTCTGCTCATTTTTTCTCTTCGGAAATGTAGCCACACAAGCCCAATTTCTTGAATCAAAAAAAGAATTGCAAACTTTTAACGGCTATTTTAATTTTCATTATTCTGAAAAAGAAGGAGAAATCTATCTCGAGATTCCGAAATCTTTTATCGACAAAGAATTCCTCTACGTACATTCATTACGAACAGGATTGGGTAGCAACGACATTGGTCTCGACAGAGGACAGTTGGGCGACCAAGCTTTGGTTAAATTCGTAAAAAGCGGAAACAAGTTACTCTTAATACAACCTAACTTAAAATTTCGGGCAGAGACTGAAAATGAACTCGAAAGAAAATCCATAAACGAAGCGTTTGCAAAATCGGTGTTGTTTGGTTTCAGTATAAAAGAAACAAAAGGAGAGAATTACATTATTGATCTCACGCCATTTTTAATGGAAGACGCCCACGATATTGCAAGCAAATTAAAAAAGCAAAAGGAAGGAACGTATAAAATTGATGCCACGCGAAGTAGTGTGTGGATGGAACGCACAAAAGCATTCCCAAAAAATGTAGAATTTGAATCGCTCCTCACATTTAAGGGAGAACCCACAGGTAAAAACGTGGCTAGTGTTGCGCCAGATGGCAAAGCAATTTCAGTGATTCAGCATCATAGTTTTGTTGAGTTGCCAGATTCAAATTACAAACCTCGCGAGTTTGACCCTCGTAGCGGTAGTTTTGCAATTGATTATTTGGATTACAGCACGCCCATTTGGGAACCCATTAAAAAACAATTTATTACAAGACATCGGTTGACTAAAAAGAATCCCACCCTTGAAATTTCAGAAGCCGTTGAACCCATTATCTATTATTTAGACCCAGGAACACCAGAGCCAGTAAGGTCTGCGCTAATAGACGGTGCACGTTGGTGGAACGAAGCTTTTGAGACGATTGGCTACAAAGATGCATTCCAAGTAAAGCTGTTACCGGACGATGCCGACCCTATGGATGTGCGTTACAATGTAATTCAATGGGTGCATCGAAGTACCCGCGGATGGAGTTATGGCGGTAGCGTTATCGACCCACGCACGGGCGAAATCATCAAAGGCCACGTAAGTTTGGGGAGTCTGCGTATTCGACAGGATTTTATGATTGCGCAGGCATTGATGAACAAACCTTTTGCAGAGCGCGATGATAATTATCAGCCTATGCTGGATATGGCTTTGGCGCGTATTAGACAGTTATCTGCGCACGAAGTGGGCCACACCTTAGGATTTGCGCACAATTTTGCAGCGAGTGCCACAAAAAGGTCGAGTGTGATGGATTATCCACATCCCACATTGAGTCTTGCAAATGGTGAAGTTGATTTCAGAAATGCTTACGCCATCGGCATTGGCGATTGGGATAAAGTGACGGTTGCATATAGTTATAGCGATGCAGATGGTAATAATGACTTCGGAAATGAAAAACAACGATTAAATGCGATATTGAAGAAAGCAAGCGACAACGGAATGAGATACATCACCGACAGTGATGCCCGAGCCCAAAATGGAGCACATGCAACCGCACACCTTTGGGACAATGGAAAAAACGCTGCCCTTGAGCTTGAAGATATGTTGCGACTGCGCGCGGTTGCAATGGAGAATTTTTCTATAGATAATATTAGGGATGGTGAACCGTATTCGGTTTTGGAAGATGTATTTGTTCCGTTATATTTTTACCACCGCTTTCAAACCGAAGCAGCTGTAAAGTTAATAGGAGGAATGGATTACAATTATGCAGTAAAGGGTGATGGGCAACTCGTTCAAAAAGTACTCTCAAAAGCAGAACAATTGAAAGCATTGCAAGCTGTTTTAAAAACGATTTCACCTTCAACGCTATCAATACCTGAGAATACTTTAGCTTTATTTCCACCGCGCGCTTATGGCTACTCTAGAAATAGAGAATCTTTTAAAAGCAACAACGGCGTTGCTTTTGATGCTATTGGCGCAGCATCCACAGCTAGCGAAATGACCTTGAAGTTATTGTTGAACCCGCAACGCGCAAATCGCCTCATACAGCAGAAAGCGATGGATATAGATGCGCTAGGTTTTGCTGAAGTAGTTGAGAAATTAGTTGATGCATCTTTCGGAAATGTGAAGGGTAGCAATTATGAACAAGAAATTTATAGAACGGTACAATTTAATGTATTACAGCATTTGATGAATGTTTCGGTGAGTAAACAAAGTATTCCCCAAACAAAGGCAATTGCGATGGAAGGAATACAGAAAATTTCAAACCGAATGAGCAAAGGCAATAACGCTTTTGAGGTATTTTTACTTTCAGAAGTTGATAATTTCAAAAAGTTTCCAGAGAAGTTTAAAGTAATGGCTGCGCCAAAGATTCCAGATGGGAGCCCCATTGGGAGTTTTGATTGTGGTGTTACGGATTATTAATTTTGAGCTTAGAAATTTTCGGTTGTTTAAAATTTCAAAATAATAAAATAGAATATTAATATAATGAGATTCCCATTTTTATGGGAAATAAATATGATAATAGATTTAAGAAGTGATACAGTTACAAGACCAACACCTGGAATGATGGAGGCAATAATGAATGCAAAAGTGGGTGATGATGTTTATAAAGAAGATCCATCGGTCAACGAGTTGGAGCAACGTGTAGCTGAGTTTTTTGGGACGGATGAGTCGTTATTTTTTCCTACTGGAAGTATGGCAAATCAAGCTGCTATTAAGCTCCACACCCAACCGGGCGAGCAATTAATTTGTGATAAATGGGCGCATGTGTATAACTATGAAGGTGGAGGCGTTTCGTTTAACAGTGGCGTTTCTTGTAAACTCATTGATGGTACAAGAGGTATGATTACCGCGGCTCAAGTAGCAGAACATATAAATCCGCCAGATTTTTACCACAGTCCGCTAACGTCGCTTGTTTGCTTGGAGAATACTACCAATAAAGGAGGAGGAGCATGTTATGATTTTGCTGAAATTATAAAAATCAAAGATGTTTGTGATGCAAATAATTTAGGGTTACATCTTGATGGTGCTCGTTTGATGAATGCACTCGTTGCTACAGGACAGAATCCAAAGGATTTTGGAAATGTTTTTGACACCATTTCACTTTGCTTTAGTAAAGGATTGGGCACTCCCATGGGGACTGTACTCACTGGGAAATCTAGTTTAATGAAAAATGCAATACGTATTAGAAAGATATTGGGAGGAGGTATGCGACAAGTTGGTTATATGGCTGCCGCTGGTATCTATGCTTTGGATCATCAAGTTGAAAGAATCAACGATGATCATAAAAAAGCACGGGAGATTTCAGAGGCATTATCGTCACTTTCGTATATTAAAAATGTTGAACCAACTGAAACGAATATTGTTATATTTTATTTGGGTGATGAAATTTCCGAAGCCAGTTTTATTTCATATTTAGAAAAGAATAATTGCAGAATAAGCAACATGGGTCATGGAAAATTACGCATTGTTACTCATCATGATTATACGAGTGAAATGCATACACATCTTCTTGATTTATTGGGGAATTATAAATAAATTATAGAGTTGCTTAAGCATTTAAACGCCTTTTAGTGTTAGTTGTCGAAAACGCTATAGCCAAATTCTAATTTTGGCTATCTTTAGAATGCTGTGTTTCATATAAATGTAATTTTACTACATAATTTATAAATCCTTAAACCATCTAACATGAAAAAAATTATTTTATTAGGTTTTGCTTTTTTAGTTGCTCAAGCAACTTTCGCGCAAGATCTTCCAACAAATCCGGAACCAGGAAAGTGTTACGTACGTTGCGTAACTCCTGACGTTTGGGTAAACCAAACGGTGACCGTTCAAACATCACCAGAGTATAAAAAATTAAGCGTTGTACCTGCTCAGTATACTACGGAAACTGTGACAGTTGAGTCTAAAGTAGCAGCTCAAAACTTAGAAGTAATTCCTGCGGAATATACAACCGAGTCTTTTAGCATAGTTACTAAAGAGGCTGCCCAACGTTTAATCACTATTCCTTCTGAAAGAAATACTACGACTGAAACTGTTGTAACCGAAGAACCAAGTTACAGCTTGAGAGTTGTACCTGCTGTTTACGAAAATCAAACTTTTGAAGTGGTTACGCAACCAGCCTACCAAAAGATTGAAACTGTACCTGCTGTGTACGAAACTAGAGATGTAACGATTACAGTGAAAGAACCTTCTCAGAGAATGGAAGTGGTTCCAGCTGAATTTGGTACTGAAACTGCTACTTACAACAAAAGAGAATATGGTTCTTCAATTAGTACGACACCTGCATCTTTTACTACAGACTACGAAACAGTAGAGATTAAACCTGCTACTGCTCGTTGGGAAATGAGCGATACTCCTGCTGCTGATTGTGCTTCAAGTGATCCTAACGATTGTCGCTACTGGTGTTACAAAGGTATTCCTGCGGAATATACAACTGTACCGGTACAACGTTTGTCAAACGACGCGTCTTTTGTTAAGACTCCAGATTGTATAGACGCTAACAATGGTGGTGAACCATGTGGACAAGGTACTTATACAAGAACAGTACTTGTTAGACCAGCTTCAACAAGAGTTATCGACATTCCTGGTGAAACTACAACAGTGCAAACTACAGTGATGGTAACACCTCCTACTACTAGAATAATTGATGTTCCTGAAGTAAGAAAAACAATGACAAAAAGAGTTATGGTAACTCCTCCTACTACCGAGCGTGTTGAAATCGCTGGTTCTTCTTCAACATACAAGAAAACTGTCTATACAAACGAAACAACTCGTGCTGAAGAAATTCCTGCAGTATCCAAAACGTTTACTAAAAGAGTTATGTCAACACCCCCTACTACTAGAGCGATTGATATTCCTAACCAAATGAAAACTTTAAAAGTAACTAAGTTGGTTTCTGATGCAAGAGTAGAAGAAGTAACTGTACCTGCTGAAACTAGAACAGTAACTAAAGAAGTGCTACAAACAAAAGGAGGTCTTACTACATGGAAAGAAGTTGAATGTGCTCTGGTTGAGTACCAAGCACTTCCTATTAATTGGAACTTAGGTTCTGCTACATTAACACCTCAAGCTAAAAACCTAATCGACACTCGTTTGATGCCAGTATTGGCTCAAAATCCAGGTGTGAAGTTAGAGATTGCTTCTCATACAGATTCAAGAGGTGGATCAACATCTAACCAAGATCTTTCTGAAAGAAGAGCTCAGGCAGTTGCTGCTTATCTTCAGACAAAAGGAGTTAATGGAAGCTTATTGGTAGCAAATGGTTTTGGTGAGCGTAGACTTACTAACAGATGTAAAGACGGGGTTTCTTGTACTGAGCGTGAGCACGCTGCAAACCGTCGTACTGAGTTTAGATTGATCAATAACTAAGGTTTTTGAAATTCATATAAGCGAATTTAAGTCAATGATTCGTTTGAAGAGAATTCCCATTAATTTGGGAATTCTTTTTTTTTGCGCATCTTTGGCATACATTGTGTAAAAAGACACTAAAATTTATACTATGAAAACGTTACTATCTATTCTTTTAATTGGTTTTACAGCATTGGGGTTTTCTCAAGAAGTCTATTTTGAAGATGACGTTGAAGATACTGAGGTTGTTGAAGAGCAAACATCCAATCTTAGCTGGATGACCAATATTGATGAAGCCATTGAACTTTCAAAAGAAAATAACAAACCTATATTGATATATTTTAATGGGAGTGATTGGTGCTCACCTTGTATTGCTTTAAAAGAAGACTTTTTTGAAACCACTGAGTTTGAAGAAAAAGCCGACAAATTAATTTTAGTAATGATAGATTACCCAAGAAGAAAGGACCTGCTTTCTGCAGAACAAATGGCCTATAATAGAGAGATGATTACCAAATATAACAAAAGCAAGACGTTCCCTAAATTAGTCATGCTTAATAAATATGGTAGTGAAGTAGGGGATTTATCTGGATACAGTTCTTTTAATACCTATCACGATACCTCGCATCATTTCAACTTTATAGATAAATATATCAATCATTAATTTAAGTATAGCACGAAACACAAAACCCTGAAATTTAAAATTTCGGGGTTTTGTGTTTTAAAATTTCAGAAGTAAATTACGCTACTATTTAAAGAGACCATCCATTCCAGGAATATTAGGCATCCCATCTTTTGCTACTGCTGCTAATTCAGTTTCGTTAACATTTGTGGCTTTTTCAATTGCCTTATTCAAAGTAAGAATCAGATAATCCTCTAATTGTTCTTTGTCTTCCAATAGCTTTGAATCAACCTCAATATTTTTGATTTCTCTATTAGCAGTTAGCGTTATTTTTAATAAGCCATCGTTACTCTGCTCGTCAATGAGCACAGAGTTTAATCGCTCTTTTGTCGCTGCTACTTTTTCTTGGGTTTCTTTTAGTTTTCCCATCATTCCCATTAAGTCTCCAAACATAGATTTAATTTTTAGTTATGTGCAAATTTAGTACTTTACCGCCCTAAACTTCAACTAAATCTTTATGAAATATTCGGCTATTGTAGTGATTGCTTCTGCTATTTTTGCAATCTCTTGTAACAACAAAGAAAACCCAAAAAAATCTATGGATATTACTCCTCCTAAAGTTGATAAAATTGCAAAGAATTTAGAAATGCACGGCGATGTGCGTGAAGATGGATACTATTGGCTCAATGAAAGAGAAAATGCTGAGGTGATTGATTATTTAGAGCGTGAGAATGATTATTATGCAAAAATGACAGCCCATACAAAGGATTTTCAAAAAGATTTATTTGAAGAAATGAAAGGCCGAATCAAAGAGGATGATGAGTCAGTCCCTTATAAATTGAATGGTTATTTTTATATCACTCGCTATGAGACCGGAAAGGATTATCCTATTTACACTCGTAAAAAAGAAACCTTGGATGCCGAAGAAGAAATACTGTTTGATGTAAATACTATGGCAGAGGGTCATTCATATTACAACTTAAACGGGATTAATGTAAGCCCGGATAACAAACTTGTTTCCTTTGGGGTTGACACGGTGAGTCGTCGTAAGTACACCATTTATATTAAAAATTTAGAGTCGGGGGAAATCTTAAAGGAAAATATACCACTAACTACCGGCGGTGCCACGTGGGCAAATGATAATAAAACATTGTTTTACACTAAAAAGGATGAGGTAACACTAAGGTCAAACGAAATATACAGGCATACTTTAGGTACTTCGTCGGACCAAGATGTGAAAGTCTATACAGAGGAAGATGATACTTTTGGCACCTATGTTTATAACACGAAATCAAAAAAATATATTGTCATAGGTAGTTATAGTACGCTTTCTTCAGAATTTAGGGTTTTGAATGCAGACACTCCAAATGGCGATTTTAAAATATTTCAGAAAAGAGAAAGAGGGTTGGAATATGATATTTCTCACTTCGGAAATGATTGGTACATTGTCACAAATAAAGATGGAGCTACAAATTTCAAACTCATGAAAACTTCTGAAGATAAAACTTCAAAAGAAAACTGGGTGGACGAAATCCCGCATAGAAAGGAAACACTTTTAGAGGATATCGAAATTTTCAAAGACTATTTAGTAGTTAGCGAAAGAACCAATGGACTCAACCAAATCAATATTAAAAGATGGGATGGAAAATCAGATTACTACTTGCCATTTGATAATGAAACTTATACAACTGGTACCGGTGCAAATCCAGAATTTGATTCAAAAATACTGCGTTATGGATATACTTCTTTGACTACACCTTCTTCGACCATTGATTTTAACATGGAGACAAAGGAGAAAACGGTCCTTAAAGAAACTGAGGTTCTTGGTGGAAAATTTGACAAAGACAATTATGAGTCTAAGAGAGTTTGGGCAACTGCGGCAGATGGGACTAAAATTCCAGTATCGATAGTTTACAAAAAAGGAATGAAAATGGATGGCACAAATCCATTATATCAATATGCCTACGGTTCTTACGGAGCAACTATTGATCCTTATTTTTCAACAACACGATTGAGTTTGTTGGATAGAGGATTTATTTACGCAATCGCTCATATTAGAGGAGGGCAGTATTTAGGAAGACAATGGTATGAAGATGGAAAGTTACTGAAAAAGAAAAATACATTCACAGACTTTATAGACGTTTCAAAATTTCTTATCCAAGAAAAATACACTTCCAAAAATCATTTATATGCGGCTGGAGGATCAGCTGGTGGTTTGTTGATGGGAGCTGTGGTAAATATGGCACCTGAACTTTACAACGGTGTTGTTGCATCTGTCCCTTTTGTGGATGTAGTTACTACAATGCTGGATGATTCAATTCCATTGACAACGGGAGAATATGATGAGTGGGGAAATCCCAATGAAAAGGAATATTATGAATATATGAAATCGTATTCACCTTACGATAACGTAAAAGCTCACGAATATCCAAATATGTTAGTGACTACAGGACTTCATGATAGTCAAGTACAATATTTTGAACCGGCTAAATGGGTAGCGCGATTGAGAGAATTGAAAACAGATGATAATGTACTTTATTTAGACACAAACATGGAAGCTGGGCATGGTGGCGCTTCTGGAAGGTTTGAAGCGCTCAAAGAGGTTGCAAAACAGTTTGCATTCGTCTTTGATCTAGAGGGTATTACAAAATAGAAAGATTATTTTGTATCTTTGCACAGTATTAAAATGGGAATGCAGTTCGCATTATTTTTAATCAAATTTCCTCTATGAAAGAAATAATTAAAGCGAATAGCAATATTCTGGAGTTAATTGGGAATACCCCGTTAATTAAACTAAACAGGATTACTGAATCGTTAAAGGGTAATTTCTATGCAAAAGTAGAAGCATTTAACCCAGGGCATTCTTCAAAAGATAGAATAGCACTTTACATACTAGAACAAGCTGAGAAAAAAGGCATATTAAGCCCGGGCGACACCATCGTTGAAACAACAAGTGGTAACACGGGTTTTAGTATTGCAATGGTAAGTATCGTTAAAGGATATAAATGCATTCTTGCAGTAAGTTCAAAATCTTCAAAAGATAAAATTGATATGCTTCGCACCATGGGTGCTGAAGTTCATGTCTGTCCTGCACACGTGCCAGCTGATGATAAGCGCTCGTATTATGAGGTTGCAAAGCGAATTCATGAAGAGACCGCAGGATCAGTGTATATCAATCAATATTTTAATGAGCTCAACATTGACGCGCATTATCATACTACGGGTCCCGAAATTTGGAATCAAACTGGCGGACAAATAACACATTTAGTTGCGTGTAGCGGAACTGGAGGAACTATTTCAGGTATAGGTCGTTTTTTAAAAGAACAGAATCCGAATATTCAAATTTTAGGAATTGATGCCTACGGAAGTGTTTTACAGAAATACCACGAAACAAGAGAGTTTGATAAAAATGAAATTTATCCTTACCGAATTGAAGGTTTAGGTAAAAATCTAATCCCATCAGCTACAGATTTTGATGTTATCGATTCATTCACTAAAGTGACGGATGAAAGTAGCGCATTAACTGCAAGAGAAATTGCCAAGACCGAAGGTTTATTTGTTGGATATACAAGCGGTGCTGCCATGCAAGGAGTTAAGCAACTTGCCGAAGATGGTACTTTTGATGAAAACAGCAATGTAGTAATATTATTTCCAGACCACGGTTCACGCTATATGAGTAAAATTTATAGTGATGAGTGGATGGAACAGCAAGGTTTTATTGATGAAAATTCAGAAACAAGTGTTGCTGTAAACTATATAAAATAAACGGATGTGTTCCGTATTTAAAATTTCCGAAGTATGATTGCTTCGGAAATTTTTGTTTATAATAATTTTGAGTGTCAAATTTTAGCCAAATACTTCAAATCTTATGTTTTGAAACTTTATTTGATTAATTTTGCGACTCACTAAAACGTGTGACTATTGATGAAAGATTTATTTGATAAGATTTACAAAGATAAAGGTCCCTTAGGTAAGTGGGCTGAGGTAGCAGAAGGATATTTTGTGTTCCCTAAGTTGGAAGGTCCCATTTCTAATAGAATGAAATTTCAAGGAAAAGAAGTTATTACTTGGAGTATCAATGATTACTTGGGATTGGCAAATCACCCAGAAGTGCGTAAAGTAGATGCAGAAGCAGGTGCCCAGTACGGTTCGGCATACCCAATGGGTGCTAGAATGATGAGCGGTCACACAGATTTGCACGAACAATTACAAGATGAGTTAGCAGCATTTGTGAAGAAAGAAGCAGCTTACTTGTTAAATTTTGGGTATCAAGGAATGGTGTCTACTGTGGATGCTCTTGTTTCTAAAGACGACGTTATTGTTTATGATGTTGATGCACACGCGTGTATTATTGACGGTGTTCGTTTACACATGGGACAGCGTTTTACATACAAGCACAACGATATGGAGAGTATCGAAAAGAACTTAAAGCGTGCTACAAAAATGGCAGAGAAAACTGGCGGAGGAATTCTTTTGATTTCTGAAGGTGTTTTTGGAATGCGCGGTGAGCAAGGAAAGTTGAAGGAGATCGTTGCTTTAAAGAAAAAATATAATTTCAGATTATTTGTAGATGATGCACATGGTTTTGGAACACTTGGTAAAACAGGTGCTGGGGCAGGTGAGGAGCAAGGAGTGCAGGATGAAATTGATGTTTATTTTGCAACGTTTGCAAAATCATTGGCAAGTACAGGAGCATTTATTGCAGCCGATCAAGAGATAATGGACTACTTGAAGTATAACTTGCGCTCACAAATGTTTGCGAAGTCATTGCAAATGCAATTAGTCGTAGGTGCTTTAAAGCGTCTAGATATGTTGCGTACTATGCCAGAGCTTAAAGAAAAGCTTTGGGAAAACGTAAACGCATTGCAGGGTGGTTTAAAAGCAAGAGGTTTTGATATAGGAACAACACAGAGTTGTGTAACACCTGTTTATTTGAAAGGTACCGTACCAGAAGCAATGGCGTTAGTCAAAGACTTAAGAGAAAACCACGGCGTATTTTGTTCTATCGTTGTGTATCCAGTAATCCCAAAAGGATTAATTTTATTGAGATTGATACCAACTGCAACACATACATTAACAGACGTAGAAGAAACACTAGAGGCATTTTCAGCAATTAGAGAGAGACTAGAAAATGGTACCTATAAAAGGTTGTCGGCTTCAGTTGCAGCTGCTTTTGGAGAGTAATCTAATAATAATAGTTATTACTAAAAACGACCCTCTGAAAAGACGGTCGTTTTTTTAGTTTGTTATTTTTTTGTTTTACAATTCTTTCCTAAATGTACTGCGCTCTTTATGTTGCACGGGTTCATAATCTTTCCACAACAATTGTACGGCTGTGTTCTCAATAAGCTCTGGGTTAGTTTCCACTTTATCAATCCCTTTTGAATTGAATAAATATTGCATCTCTTCAAAAATTATTGCAGTAACGCCCTTTCCTTGATATTCTGGGTCAATCCCTATTAAATAGAATGCAGCTCTATCATTCTTTCGTTGCGCTTGCCATAAATGATACCATCCAAAAGGAAACAAAGAACCATTCGCTTTCTTTAATGCTTTACTGAAAGAAGGCATCACAATCGAAAATGCGATAAGCGTACCTTTTTTATCTTTGATACAAGTAATATAATCCGGTTGAATAAATCCGAAATATTTCTCTTTATAATAATCAATCTGGTATTGCTGAATAGGAACAAATGTTTGTAAAGAATTGTATGTTTTATTTAACAATTCAAACATTGTATTGACATACGGTAAAATTTCTTTTTTATTTTTAAATTCAATGACTTCAAGTTCATAGCGCTGTTTTACGATACTAGAAAATTTGGCTACTTTTTCCTTGATAGTAGGTGGAATAGAAAGTCTATATTCCACCCAAGTGGCTTGCTTTTCAAAGCCCAATTTTGCTAGATGCTCTGCATAATAAGGAAAGTGATACCAAGTAATCATGGTGTTTAATTCCTCAAAACCTTTGGTCAAAATACCGGCTTTTTCCATATTACTGAAACCCACAGGACCTTCAGCATATTCTAGGTTATGCTTTCTTCCTGCTTCGTATACCTTTTCGAGTAGTGCATTTGTCACCTCAATATCATCAATCATATCAAGCCAACCAAAACGCACTTTCTTTTTTCCTATTTCCTCAATCTCAAGCCTATTGATTATAACGGCAATACGTCCTGCAATCTTACCGTCTTTATAGGCTAAGTAGTAATTTGCCGTGGCATTTTTGAATACGGGATTTTTTGTTTTATCTAGGGTTTCCATCTCATCATTGGTCAAAGATGCAACCCAATAAGGACTATCATTATATAGCTTAAATGGAAATTTAACAAACTTCTTAAGCTCTTGCTTTGTATTTACCTCTTGTACTGTAATCATATTTCAATCGTCCAGTTTCCTAACCTTGTTTATTAATTTTGACCACCATCTCCGTCGCCATCTTCTTCCTCAAAACCATCTTTTCTGTTCTTTGATTTGTTCTTTTCTTTCTTTTCGTCCTTTTCTTTTTTGTTCTTATTTTTTTCTGCTCTTCTTTTTTCTCTTCCCGCTTTACCTTTTTCCTCGATAAATTCATCCTCATCGTGCATGTCAAAACGATATGAAACACCAATGCGTCCGTAAAGTCGGGTAGGAGTGTCTTTTAAACTATATAACAAGGAGGCATCTACTTGCCAATCTTTAGTAATCAAAGCAGCGGCACCACCTCTCAATAATTGGTCAGCATACGCATCACTTTTAAATCCTTGATTTTCTACAAAGATTGAAAACCAATCAGTAATCGTGTTGGTCAACGTAACAATATATCCATATTCGGGATTTTCTGTGGTTACTCTATTGGCAATTATGTTTGTCACTAAAACAAACCCGCTTTTAAAATTGTTTTGGGTAATTACCGCAACCTTTGGGCTAATACTCAAACCTTCTTGAACAACTGTATAATTATTCGTGAACTTTCCCTCCGGGTTATCAATAAAATCAAAATTAGCTCCCACATATCCAGATATCGCTGGAACCAAATCCCTCCATTGAAATTTATTATTCGCTTTCCAACTGTATAAATTGGGTCCTTCTAAATCACGCTTTCGGTAAGGATCGTACACTAGATATTTAGCTCCTAAAGTATTGGAGCGGAAATTGCTATAAACCACATCGCCAGCAGTACTCGTTCTAGTGTCTGTAATATTATTTGATTGAAATTCTCCGTTAAAAATAACTTCTAATTCCTCTTTGAACAATCCATATCGCACTGCATAATCAATCGCAAAAGCACTTGTTTCAGTTTGTAATAATCTGTGTTCCTCTTTCCCTAAACCAAAACCTCCTTCAAGTTGCAGCACTTTTGTCCCCACTGCAAAAGCTCCTTGAGAACCGCCAGGTCTATTGTTATTAATGGTTTCGGTGTATTGTGCGACTGCTGCTTGCCCTAAAAAAAAGACAAGTAGTATTAGCAATTTACAAGAGTATTTCATAGGTCTGGGTTTAAGTCAAAGATATAAGATTTTATCATTTATTTAAGATGTCAATACGGTCTTTTTGTGCCACTATTTGTATTTTTGAGGTCGATTTCAATACTATGGAGACTTTATTAAGAACGTTACTAATTATCCTTATCGCATATTATGCGTTGAAATTGATTATCAAATTTGCCACCCCATACTTTCTAAAATATGTTCAAAAGAAAATGGGACAAAAGTTTGAAGATGCCTTCGGAAATATGCAACAACCAAAACAGCAACAAGAAGAAGGAAAAATAACTATCGATAGAGTACCTTCAAACGCACAGAAAAAATCGAAAGTTGTTGGTGAATATGTCGATTTTGAAGAGATAGATTAAAGCCACCTCATTTCCGAAGATATACAACTCATTTCTCTTTTATTTTTTATAATTTTCGGCTTTTCAATTCCAAACGCTGTTTATGAATTTTTCCTTTAAAAAAATACTTCCACATCTCATTGTTTTAATCGTTTTTGTCATTGTTTCTTTGGCATATTTCAGTCCCGTTTTGCAAGGTAAAACGATAGCGCAAGGTGATATCATGCAACATAACGGAATGGCGAAAGAGCTTCGCGATTTTAGAAAGACAAACGATTCAGAAACGTATTGGACAAATAGCGCTTTTGGAGGAATGGCAACCTATCAATTAGGTGCACAATATCCCCACAATTACATAAAATCGCTGGATAATTTAATACGATTTTTGCCACGCCCAGCCGATTATCTTTTCCTTTATTTTATAGGAATGTACATCCTCTTTTTAGTGCTGAAACTTGACTACAAACTCGCACTTTTAGGAGCATTGGCATTTGGATTTTCAACCTATCTTATTATAATTCTCGGTGTGGGGCACAATGCTAAAGCACACGCAATCGCTTATATGCCGCTAGTTCTCAGCGGAATCATCCTCACATTTAGAGGAAAGTACTTATACGGATTTTTATTGACGACAATCGCCATGGCGCTAGAATTATCAGCAAACCACTTACAGATGACCTATTATTTATTGTTACTCGTTTTATGTGTTGGTATTGCTTATTTGATAGATGCGTTTAGAAAAAAAATGGTGCCATATTATTTTAAAGCCGTTGGTATTATGGCCGTTGGAGTTTTCATCGCTGTGGGTTTAAATGCCACCAATTTAATGGCTACAAAAGAATATGCAGATACTTCCACAAGAGGCACTAGCGAACTTACCATCAACCCGGACGGTAGTCCAAAGGTTGAAACTGATGGTCTTGACTATGATTATATCACTGAATATAGCTACGGAAAATTAGAATCCTTTAATCTTTTTATTCCACGATTTATGGGTGGTGGGAGCAACGACAATTTTCCAGAAGATTCAGCTACTGAAAATGCTTTATTGCAAATGGGAGCAACGCCACAACAGGCAGTCGATAATATGCGATATTTACCCATTTATTGGGGAGACCAGCCCATTGTTGCTGCTCCGGCATATATTGGTGCCGTTGTTATATTTCTTGCAATTTTAGCATTATTTCTAGTGCGTGGACGATTGAAGTGGTGGGTGTTGAGTGCTTTCTTTTTGAGTTTGTTGTTATCATGGGGAAAGAATTTCAGTTTTCTAACTGATATTTTTATAGATTATGTGCCACTGTATAATAAATTTAGAGCGGTTTCATCCATACAAGTAATCATTGAGCTAGTGATGCCAGTACTTGCTGTTGTTGGTTTACACCAATTTTTGAAAAATTTTATTTCCGAAGAAAAAAGGAAGAAAGCGCTATTATATGCTACTGGAATAACTGGAGGAATCACGCTTGTTTTTATCCTTTTTAAATCCACTTTATTCAATTTTGTAAGTCCTTACGATGGCGGAATTATCGATGCGATGGGAGCACCTTTTATGGATGCAGTTATAGAAGATAGAATGGCGGTTTTCACAAGTGATGCCCTTCGAACATTAATATTGGTATTATTATCAGCAGGTGTTTTATTCTTATTTCTGAAATCTAAATTAAGAGAAATTGGCGTCATAGTTGGACTATCTGTTCTATTGTTATTTGACTTAGTGGGCGTGGACAGACGTTATGTAAACAATGACGATTTTGTGCAGGCAAGAGTGATGGAGCAGCCGTTTCAAAAAACAGCGGCGACATTGCAAATAGAAAAAGATGATGAATATTTTAGAGTGTATGATTCGCAAAATGGATTTAACGGTGCGCAAGCAAGTTATTATCACAATTCGTTAGGGGGCTATCACGCTGCCAAGCCGAGAAGAATGCAGGAAATAGCAGATTTTTATATCAATCAAGGAGATATAGGAATTTTAAATATGATGAATGTTCGCTACATTATTACACGCAGTAAAAATGGGGCAGAAGTGGCACAACGTAATCCGTATGCAAATGGTGCCGCTTGGTTTGTTGAAAATGTACAACCCGCAAATGATGCGAACGAAGAAATTTTATTGCTTGATAGTTTGAACACAAAGAAAACGGCTGTCATCAATAAAGAGTTTTTATCAAAAATTCCTACAAATAAAATAGTTCGAGATAGCACTGCAACTATTGAATTAGTAAGTTACGAACCCAATCATTTAGTGTACGAGGCTGCAACAAAAAGTGAGCAACTTGCTGTATTTTCAGAAGTGTATTATCGAGATGGTTGGAATGCTTATATCGACGGAACACCCGCTGATTATTTTAGAGCAAATTACGTATTGCGCGCAATGGTCCTTCCAGAGGGAATTTCAAAAATTGAATTCAAATTTGAGCCACAAGTCGTTAAGACCGGTAGCACAATATCGCTAGCAAGTGGCATTGTTTTCTTGCTATTGTTATTGGGAGGTTTCTTTTTAGCGTATAAAAAATCTTCTAAAGAACCTTCCAATTCTTAACATGAAAAAAGCGCTCATCATTTGCTACTATTGGCCGCCTGCTGGAGGTCCGGGAGTGCAGCGATGGTTGAAATTTGCAACTTATTTAAAGGATTTTGATGTAGAACCGATTATGTACGTTCCTTCAAATCCAGAATACCCCATCGTTGATGAAGCAATATTGAATGAAGTTCCTAAAGGAATTACTGTTTTAAAAAGGCCCATTAGTGAGCCTTATAAATTTGCAAAAGTCTTTTCAAAAAAGAAAACCAAAACTATAAGCAGTGGGATTATATCAGAAAAAGAACCTAGTTTGATTGAAAAGTTGATGCTTTACATACGAGGTAATTTTTTTATTCCAGATGCTCGAGTGGGATGGGTCAATCCTTCGGTTGCATATTTAAAGAAATATATTTCAGAAAATAAAATTGATGTTGTCATTACTTCTGGGCCTCCGCATAGCTTGCATTTAATTGGTTTAAAATTAAAAGAAGCCATTGGCATAAAATGGATTTCAGATTTTAGGGATCCTTGGACGACCATTCATTATCATAAATCATTACGACTTAGTGAAAGCTCGGCTAAAAAGCATAAAGATTTAGAATCCAAAGTACTAAATAGTGCAGATCAGATTATCGTAACGAGCCCTTCTACAAAGGAAGAGTTTATACAAATTACCCAAAAACCCATTACAGTTATTACAAATGGTTTTGAGCCACACAATTTACAACCTGTAATGGACACCTCTTTTACTTTGGCGCATATTGGCTCGCTATTAAGTGAACGTAATCCCATTATATTGTGGAAAGTTCTTGCTGAAATAGCTTCAGAACACGAGCAATTTAGAGAAGATTTAAAAATAGTGTTGTCTGGAGTAGTGAGTGAAGATGTGCGAGAAAGTATATCGCAATTTGGACTTTCAAAAAGCTGTATTCTTACGGGTTACGTCTCTCATAAAAAGGCGTTGCAGTTGCAATGCAATGCGCAAGTATTGGTATTACTTGAAATAGATAGCCACGCTACAAAAGCAATAATCCCAGGAAAATTATTTGAATATATGCAAGCAAAGCGACCTATCATCGCGATTGGACCAGAGGGTAGCGATATGTTCGGGATATTAAAAGAAACAAAAGCTGGAAATTCTTTTACTTCGGAAGATAGCCGAGCTTTAAAAAGTCAGTTAATTACGTATTACAAACAATACCAGAAGGGGGAATTGAATGTCATTTCAGAAGGGATTGAAAAATACAGCAGAAAATCCTTAACAGAAAAGCTTGCAACCTTAATCAAAACGACCGTAAGTTTTTAAAAAGCGAAACCCCCGCAAACATAAAGTCCTGCAAGGGGTTTCTTACTAACCAACCAAAAATTCTTATTGTCCGCGTCCTCTTGTTGCAGTTGAACGTGACGTATTTCTTGAACTACTTCTGTTAGCACTAGAACTTCTAGACTTTGATGTTCTAGCCGCAGTCGCTTTTCGAGGCGATGAAGTTCTTGAAGTTCTTGCTGTACTGCGCTGAGATGTTGGAGCGCTTTTACGAGCAGTAGTATTTCTCGATGCAGAACTCGACTTTCTCGAAGTTGTATTTCTAGTAGTAGTTTTATTACTTCTAGGAGTAGAATGTGTTGATGTCTGTGCAATACGTCCCGTATTCTCTCTTTTTGCAGTTGTGCTTTTTCTAGCACTTGTTGCTCTGGAGGAATTGGATGCAGTTGCTACTTTTCTAGTTGTTCTTGCATTGTTGTTATTAACGTTACTAGAAGATGCAGCTCTATCATTTCTACTATTGCTTGTTGAACGTGCTACTGCCTTAGTATCTCTTGCAGTTGCTGTTCTTCTGGCATCCGTAGTTCTTGTATTTGCTCTTGCATAACCATTATTTCGACCGTGTTCAGTTACCATTGAGTTACGACGGTTTGATCTATAATCTCTATTTACCGTACTTCTTCCATCTCTATAGTGCACGCGGCTACCTGGTGCGTAAAAATCTCTTCGACAATTAGTATAGGCAACTCTATGTCTATTGTTATAATAATTTACGTGTGTATAGTAATTATATCTAATTGGCGAATAATATCTTCTGTAAGGGACGTCCCAAACAATACAACTAGCAAAAATAGGTCTTACATAAAATGTGTGCCATGGACGAAAAATATACGCACGGTTGTAAACATTAATATATCCTGTGCTGTAGTCATAATAGCCGTAGTTATTGTAATGGATGTTCAAACCACCTACGCGAACTAAACGCCTATCGTTATACTGAATATCTACATTTCCTGCCTGAACAATACGCCCAAACTCGTCATAATATATTTCAACTTCTTCCACTTGGATAACCGCACCGTAATCATCGTACTGTACATAGGCTTCAAGGTCACGTCCTGTATTAAAACTCACTTGCCCATTAGGAGATGAAATTGTTACTTGTGTTCCCGTTTGAGGACCTACATAAACAAAATCAAATTGACCATCAGGGAATACTGAAAATTCAACAGTCCCTTCTGTAAAAATATAGGCTTTACCGTCATAACGGCTATTGATCTCCATGTCGCTTGTGGACACATTTTTGGTCGGTGTCGCGCTTGCTGTCATTCCTACTAAAAGGAAACTGAATAAGAGTGTTGCTAAATTTTTCATATCTAAAAGGTATTAAAGTACTAGCTAAATTTCTAAAGTGAGCTTTGTACATTTATAAATAACCAACGACCGTGCCAAAAAATAGAATACCCTATTTATAAGGGTTTAAGCGTGGTATTTTTCGGAAATCTGTTGGGTGGAAGCGCTAGTCTTTGTTTAATATTTAAACTAGATAAAAAAAATTAAATCTAATTTCTGAAATTTCTTCATTGAAATTTTGTGATGCCTTTACAATTCGGAAAGCTATTTTTATTTAATTTTTCATTTTAAAAAAACTCCATAAAAATAGAATCCGCCAGCTTCGAGAAGAAGTGACGGATTCTAAAACTAACCAACCAAAAAATTATAAACTTTTCTTTTTCATAGCAAATCCATTATTCCTAATTGGGTTTAATAGAATTTGATTCTATAATTCTATTTACAAGCATCGTGCCAAAAAATGGATTGCATTATTAAAGTTTCTCCTTAAGATAAGCAGCCGTGTATGATGTTTTGTTTTTTGCGACTTCCTCAGGTGTTCCTTCAGCAATTACTTGACCTCCTTTAATTCCGCCATCAAGCCCCAAGTCTATAATATGGTCTGCACATTTAATTAAATCAAGATTGTGCTCAACAACTACGAGCGTGTGGCCTTTGTCCAAAAGTGCATAAAAAGAGGCAAGCAACTTTTGAATATCGTGAAAGTGAAGTCCGGTAGTAGGTTCGTCAAAAATGAAAAATGTTTTGTCTTTTGTTGTTCCTTTTACTAGAAAAGATGCCAACTTTATCCGTTGTGCTTCACCTCCGGAGAGGGTAGAGGAACTTTGACCCAATTGTACATAACCCAATCCTACGTCTTGCAATGGCTGGAGTTTGGTTATAATTTTCTTTTCATTGTTTTCTGTAAAAAAGGTAATCGCATCGTCTACAGTAAGGCACAAAATATCGTCTATGTTTTTACCATCAACTTTAACTTCAAGGACTTCCTTTTTAAAACGTTTTCCATTGCAAGTATCACATTCTAAATGAACATCTGCCATGAATTGCATTTCGATGGTTACTTCGCCTTCTCCTTTGCAAGTTTCACAACGTCCGCCATCTACGTTAAAACTAAAATGTTTTGCTTTGTACCCTCGAATATCGCTTAACTTTTGATTTGCGTATAAATTTCTGATGTCATCATACGCTTTAATATAGGTAACCGGATTTGATCGGCTAGAACGACCAATGGGGTTTTGGTCAATAAACTCAACGTTTTTAATATTGCTGAAATCTCCTTTCAATTCTGAAAACTGCCCGGGCTTTTCACCATAGCCGCCCACTTCTCTTAAAAGCGCCGGATATAAAATTTTCTTTACCAGAGTACTTTTACCACTTCCCGAAACGCCTGTTACCGCTGTAAATGCTCCTAAAGGAAATGTAGCGTCAATATTTTTTAAGTTGTTATGCCTTGCACCAATTACTTTGATGGCACTTTTTGGCTTTCTTCTTTTCTTCGGAACTTCAATTTGGAGCGTTCCGTTCAAATAGCCAGCGGTGAGGGAATCGGCTTTTAAAATTTCAGCAAAAGTACCTACGGCGACTACATTTCCGCCGAAAGTTCCTGCTTCGGGACCAATATCGATAATCTCATCTGCGGCTTTCATGATGTCTTCATCGTGCTCCACAACAATAACTGTGTTTCCTAAATCACGTAACGACTTTAAAACCTCGATGAGGCGTTCCGTATCTTTTGGGTGCAAGCCAATGCTGGGCTCATCGAGAATATACATAGAGCCAACGAGACTACTACCAAGGGAAGTGGCGAGATTAATACGTTGCGATTCTCCACCCGAAAGTGTGTTGCTTTTTCTATTGAGTGTTAAATAACTTAACCCCACATCCATTAAAAAAGAGAGCCTGTTATTGATTTCCAAAAGCAATCGTTTTGCAACGGTTGTGTCGTATTCGTTTAGTTTCAAGTCCTTGAAAAAAGTGGCAACTTCATCGAGTGGTAATTCCACTAAATCCTGCAATGGCACTTTATTGATTTTCACATAACCAGCTTCTGGACGTAGGCGTTTTCCATTACATGTGCTACATTTTGTCTTTCCGCGATAGCGCGATAACATGACTCTATTCTGAATTTTGTAGCTTTTAGACTCTAAGAATTTGAAGAATGTATGCAATCCTTCAAAATGTTTGTTTCCGTCCCAAACCAATTGTTTTTGCGCTGCCGAAAGTTCAAACCACGGTTTATGAATGGGAAAATCAAATTTATAGGCGGCATTTACAAGTTGATCGCGATACCAACTCATACTTTCGCCACGCCATGGGAAAATGGCGTTTTCAAAAATGGAAAGTGCTGTGTTTGGAATTACTAAATCTTCATCAATGCCAATAACATCGCCATAACCTTCGCATGTTGGGCAGGCTCCGTAGGGATTATTGAAACTAAATAAATGAACATTAGGTTCAAGAAATGTAATTCCGTCGGCTTCAAATCGATTATTGAATTCTGTTTGAATAGGTTTTTCTTCGGAAATATCTTCAATAATAAGACTTCCTTTTCCTTCATAAAATGCCATTTGAATAGCATCCGCAAGACGATTGTAGAAATCTTCGTCATCTTTTGTAATTACACGGTCGATAACAAGTTGTACGTTTTTTGGAAATGTTTTTCCTTTTATCTCATCAATACGTAAAACTTCCGAAGCTATTTTAACACGTGAAAATCCTTGTTGTGCCAGCGCTTGTATTTTGTTCTCCATTGTTCGTCCTTCTTCTAATATAATAGGAGTGAGGAGGAGGAGTTTTTGACCTTCGGGATACATTTTAATGTGTTTTATCACATCACTTACAGTATCTTTTTTAACTTCTTTACCACTTATAGGCGAATATGTTTTACCTATTCTTGTGTAAAGTAATTTGAGGTAATCGTAAATTTCGGTAGAAGTCCCAACGGTTGACCTTGGATTTGTAGCATTAACTTTTTGTTCAATGGCGATTGCTGGAGCAATACCTTTAATGCTGTCAACTTTAGGTTTATTTAATCTTCCAAGAAATTGTCTAGCATACGATGAAAGGCTTTCAACATAACGTCTTTGTCCTTCTGCATATAAAGTGTCAAACGCTAAACTGGATTTACCACTGCCTGAAAGTCCAGTGATAACAACAAGTTTGTTGCGGGGAATAACAACGTCAATATTTTTTAGATTGTGCAATTTTGCACCTTTGATAATTATATTTTTTTTAGCGTCGAGAGTGTCTGTATCCAATGTAGTGCCCTTGTTTTAAGTAGAATTTTGCAAAGATAACACATCCATCAAAGCTACGCACATAGCAGGATTTTATATTTTTTTTAAGAATAGTTCCTTGTTTTTTTGGTATTGTTTAAAGAATAATATTATATTTACCCCTTACAACGACATAAACTAAATTTATTGCCTATAGCATACAACTACTTTTTTACAATTTGAAAAACAGCTAAACAACCAAAAGTCATAGTTGTTTATTTTAAAAAGTATTGATATGAAGCAAAGCAAATCTACTGATGCAGTTTTAGTGTCGTCTTACCTAAAAGGTGAGGAGTCTGCACTTTCCATTCTAATTACAAGGCACAAGCAAAGAATTTACAGTTTTATCTATTCAAAAGTTTTTGATAGAGATGTAGCTGAAGATGTCTTTCAGGATACCTTTATTAAAGTGATTAATTCGCTTAAGAGAGGAAAATATAATGAAGAGGGTAAATTTTTACCATGGGTAATGCGAATTGCTCATAACTTGGTTATAGATCATTTCAGAAAGAATAATCGTATGCCCAAGTTTGAAAACAATAGCGATTTTAATATTTTTTCAGTGCTTTCTGACAATACATTGAATGCTGAAAAAGGCATGATAAAAGAGCAGGTTGAAAGTGATGTTCGTCGCTTAATTGAAGAGCTCCCAGATGACCAAAAGGAAGTCCTCATGATGCGTATTTACAGAGATATGAGCTTTAAGGAAATTAGTGAGCAAACGGGAGTGAGTATAAATACTGCACTTGGAAGAATGCGTTATGCACTCATTAATTTACGCAAAGTAATTGATAAACATAACATTGTGTTGACAAACTAATATTTAAGGCATACAATAAAGTAAATTTTGTGTCGTTATCTTGATAACAATAACCTCAAAATTAAGCTCTATGCCAAAAATGTACTCTAAACCCTCACGTCCGGAATGCGTGAATGAAAACTTGGTTCCAAAAGAAGAAACTATAAAATTTCTTCTGGATTACTCTAAGGCTTTAAGTGTTATAGATTACCAAAACCTGAAGTTTGAAGCACTTCTAAACTAAACTTTGGAAAACCCGAAATGAAAATTTCGGGTTTTTTATTTTTTATATTTATAGTAATCTGCCAGTACTGTTTTTCTTCCTATAGTTTTGGTGATAATATCTTTTTCGAGATTCCATCCGCGCGCTGGCGAATATTCTCTACCGTACCATATTATCTGTAAATGTAAATCGTTCCAAATTTCAGAAGGAAATAGGCGTTTTGCATCTTTCTCAGTTTGTGTTACATTTTTACCATTGGTAAATCCCCAACGATACATTAATCTATGAATATGTGTATCGACTGGAAATGCTGGCACACCAAATGCCTGCGAAACAACAACACTTGCTGTTTTATGGCCTACTGCAGGAAGTTCTTCCAATGCCGCTAAGTCGTTGGGGACTTTTCCGTTATGTTTATCTATAAGTATGTGAGAGAGTCCATGAATTCCTTTGCTCTTCATTGGAGAAAGTCCAACCGGTCTTATGATATCTCGAATTTCTTCAACGGTCATTTTTATCATATCGTAAGGATTATCTGCACGATCAAATAATAATGGAGTTATTTTATTTACCCGAACATCTGTACTTTGAGCAGACAGTAAAACGGCAATCAACAATGTGTACGGATCTTTATGGTCTAAAGGTATTGGAATTGTAGGATAAAGTTCATTTAACGTATTAATAACAAAATCTACCTTTTCCTGCTTGTTCATATTGCTTATTTTTAAAGAATAGTATAAAACAAAAATAAAACAATGAATACATTAAAAGCAGGAGATGCGGTGCCTAATTTTACCGTGAATGATCAAGATGGAAATCCCATTTCTTTAAGTGATTATAAAGGAAAAAAATTGGTTGTTTTTTTCTATCCAAAAGCAAGTACACCAGGCTGTACGGCAGAAGCTTGCAATTTGAGAGATAATTATACCGAATTACAAAAACAAGGATATTCCATATTAGGCGTAAGTGCCGATTCTGAAAAAAGGCAATATAATTTTAGAAATAAATATGAGTTTCCATTTCCATTATTGGCTGATGAAGAAAAGGAAGTGATTAATGCATTTGGTGTCTGGGGAAATAAAAAATTTATGGGAAAGGAATATGATGGCATTCATCGTAAAACTTTTTTAGTGGACGGAAATGGAGTTGTAGAGCGTGTAATTGATAAAGTAAAAACAAAAGACCACGCGGCACAGATATTAGAGGCTTAGACTTAAGTTGAAGACATTAAAAATCCCAAAACGAAAATTCTGTTTTGGGATTTTATTTTTAGGTATTTTCTTTTAATTACTAAATAATTAAAGCTCTGCGTCAATTTCTTCCGCATCAACTTCACAGCTAAAAAGATGCTTTTCTTTGATTAGCTCTGATACTCCTTTAGGTAACATTTCTTCCCAACCTTCTTCGTTAGTTTCAATTTTGTGGAGCACTTCTCTAGAAAAGATGTTCATAATATCTGGATTGTAATTTTCAATATCAACTACTTTTCCGTTGTATTTAAAGAATTTATACAATTCTTTCATTCGCGGATGTACTTTGAGATTTTCACTTGTTGTATATTTTCCAGTTTCCTCATCTTTCATGGGATATAGATATACTTTTAGGTCCTTAAAGAATAATTTTCCAAAAGCTTCCAAGATTCCGCCACTTAAATGGCGGTAGTATTTTTCATCAAAAATGTCAACGAGATTGTTTACTCCCATCGCGAGGCCTAAACGCATTTTTGTATATCTGGAAAAGTATTCAACAAGTTTATAATATTCTTGGAAATTTGAAATCATCACCGTGTGACCCAAAGAGCATAATAATTTTGCTCTATCCATAAAATCCTCTTCATCAATCTCGCCTTCTGCACGAAGGTTTGACAGCGTAATTTCAAATATTGTCTCAGTTAATTCTGGGTCAACTTTTGACTCTGCTACAAACATTTTATGCGATTTTTCATACATATCAATGTTTACCTTTGTAACAGGTCTAAAACTTCCGCGTAGCGCTAGCACATTTTTCTTATACAGAATTCTTGCTGGTAAAATATTATTCCCGTCAGGACCAAACATAACCGCCTCGGTCATTCCATTTTTAATAAGCTGTAAGCTCATCAATCTATTATCAACTTTTTCGAATAATGGTCCAGAAAAGTTAATAGTATCAATCTCTATTTTGTCCTTGTCGATATGGTCATATAAATATCTAAGTAACTTTTTAGGCTCATCGTGTTTATAGAAAGCGCCATAAATTAAATTTACACCTAGTGTTCCCAGTGTATGTTGTTGTAACAATGCTTCATTTTCATGGAAGCGAACGTGTAAAATTATTTCGCTATATGCTTCTTCTGGGTCTGTTTGATATCTAATACCTACCCATCCATGACCTTTATACTTTTTAGCAAAATCAATAGTTGCTACTGTATTTGCGTAAGAAAAATATAATTTATGTGGGTGCTTCTCACGACTAATGCGGTCCTCTAGTAATTTCATTTCGTGATTAAGCATCTTTTTTAAACGAGCTTCTGTCACATATCTTCCATCTTCTTCAATACCATAAATTGCATCACTAAAATCTTTGTCGTAGGCCGACATTGTTTTGGCAATAGTACCAGATGCACCACCCGCTCTAAAAAAATTACGCACCGTTTCTTGACCAGCGCCAATTTCAGCAAAAGTTCCGTAGATATTCTCGTTGAGATTGATACGTAGCGATTTATTCCTTATGGATGGAATTGCTTCAAATTCCTTATCTCCTTTAATAGTTTCTGGCATAGCATTTTTTAATTTACGACCATAACAAAGGTAGTGAATACAATAGGTAAACAAAAAAAATACGACTATTTTTGTGCAAATGAAATCGCTTCTCAAAGTCACTTTTTTAGGCACAGGAACTTCACAGGGAATCCCAATTATTGGGAGTAAACATCCCGTATGTTTGAGTACAAATTTAAAAGACAAAAGACTACGCGTTTCAGTCTTAATAGAATGGGAGAATACGGCAATTGTGATTGATTGTGGACCTGATTTTAGACAACAAATGTTGACAGAAAATGTGTCAAAAGTAGATGCTATTTTACTCACCCACGAGCATAGCGATCATACTGCCGGGATTGACGATATACGCCCATTTTGTTTCTTGCAAGGTGATATTCCATTTTATGCTACGCAACACGTATTCAATGCTTTACATCAGCGTTTTGGCTATATTTTTAAAACTGAAAACAAATATCCCGGAGCCCCATCAATTGTTGAAAATTTGATACACAATGAGCAAACTTTTAATCTCTTCGGAAAAGAAGTGACTCCCGTAGAGGTATTGCACAACAAACTGCCGGTTTTAGGGTTTAGGGTAGATGATTTTGCATATTTAACGGATGTCAAAACTGTGGCTGAAGCCGAAATATTAAAACTAAAAAACCTTGAAGTTTTGGTTGTAAATGCGTTACGGATTGAACCACACCAGTCACATTTCAACTTAGAAGAGGCGCTTGAATTCATAAAAAAGATAAATCCGAAAAAAGCCTACTTAACACACATTAGCCATTTACTAGGATTTCATGAAGAAGTGGAAGCGCAACTGCCAGATAATGTTCATCTGGCCTACGATGGTCTTAAAATCAAAATATAATTGAGAATGAACAGCAAGTTTCCGAAGCTATCAAAGGATTTAAGTTTATTTAAAATCAATAAATTAATTCTTTAAAAAATGAGAAAAAGCATTTTTATGTACCTGTTTTTCTTTGCAGTATTGTTCATCCTATTTCAATATGCAAACGAAAAGTCAATTTTTGAAAATCAAGAGAAAAAGATTAACATTCTTACAGAGAAATTAGAGAAATCAAAGTCAGAAATAGATTCTTTAAGTAACATCCAAATCGGAGGCGACTATTTTAAACTTCAAGGAAACGATAATGCTATGGAATATATCGAGCGTTTGGGGTTAGATGCAACAAAAGTGGAGCAGATGGTTTCAGATAAAATATATGATCAAAATGGTGCACCCAATGGAAATCCGTTAATTGAATATAAAGGAGCGAAAGGAAATATGCGTTTTAATAAGTTGAAATTTTTAAACCACCGCTGGATTATAGCCGATTTCTCTGACGGTCAAAATTGGGGTGAAATGATTATAGAATATTTCTTCGATGAGAATAATGAATTGACATTAACTCCTGTAAGTTCTTTATTATATAGTAGCAATTAATGCTTTTCCAGCCAAGTTTTCAATTCGTAAAAATTTTGAGGAGCAACTCCGTGTCCTACAGGAAACTCTGAGTATTCGCAGGGAATGTTTAACTTTTTCAAAAACGGCTGTGTCTTTCTTGCCCAATCAATGGGTAATACTTGGTCAACCGTGCCATGGCTTGTGTAAACACTTAGGTTTTTATAGTCGTTTTCTGAATAGCCCTCTTTTAAGAGTTCTTCATTTATGTAACCGCTTAGCCCAATTACATTTTTCACCTTTTCTGGATAGCTCAAAGCCACAGCAAAACTTAAAATAGTACCTTGACTAAAACCTAACAAGGTAACATTTGAAGCATCTGCTTTATATTTTTCTACGATTTCATCTATACAATTAGAAATTAAATCTCTTGAAGCAATTGCTTGTGGGATGTCACTAAACTTACCATCGGCTGCATCAAAATAGATATTATACCATGCATTTCCGTAGGGCTGCATTGGAATTGGTGCTTTTAAAGCGATAATATGATACGTGTCTGGCAACTCTGCCGCAAACGAAAAAAGGTCGTTTTCATCACTCCCAAAACCGTGTAATAAAATAATTACTGGAGCATTATCGCTCGTTACTTTTGGTGCTTGATAATTATGTTCTAATTGTAAGTTTTGTTTCTGCATGTTACAAAAATAAAAGATGCCACAACGAGTATGGCATCTTGATATATAAAGTTTTTATAATTTTTTAATTATAGACCCGCAAACCACTTTTGGAAGTGTTCACCAACGATTGGAACAGGTTTTTCCTCTTCATTAATTGCGCCAATAATTCCTAAAATCCAAAGAACAAGCGTTCCTATTTGTAGAATTCCTAGCAAACCAACTCCCGTAATCGATATTAAAATTGAAATAGAAAGTCCAACGAGCATAATACCGAGCATTTGCCTAATGTGAAATGTAGCCAAACTCGTTTTGTTTCCGTTATTCATTATTAGGGCTATTATCCATCCAATTAAAGTGATGTACGCAATAATAGCAACAGTTTTTCCTTGGTTAGGTACTTGTTCCATGTTGTTTTTGGTTTAATTGTTAATAGACTAAAGATAGCTAATTATGGTAATTATTTAGATGTTGCCTATTATTAATTTAAGAATACAAACCACTGTTGAAATTTCTCACTCAAATAAGGAATTGCGGGTTTTCTGTTTTGCAATACCGTTATAATTGAATAAATCCATAATCCAAATGCGAGCCACCAAAGAATATCTCCAAACAGCGGATTTACCGAAGCTGCAATCACTTGCGAACAAATAAGTAAAATAAATAACCCAAACATATTTTTAATGTGAATGGTTGCAAATTCATCTTTTTCCTCGCGATTCATATAAAATGCGATTAGCATCCCAATGAATGTCATATAGGCAATAATCGCTTTCTTTTTTCCATCAGGTTTTTCCATTATGCGTTAAGGACTAATTTGTTGTTCGAAATAATTCCGTAAGCCTTTCCTTTCATTCGTTGTCCTATCATTGCTGCATTTGTAGAAGTGGATAGAATATCATTTAAGTTAAATTTCCACGAAACATTCGGATTAAAAAGCGTTAGGGTAGCGGTATTTCCTTCGGAAATTTTAATAGATGGAAGATTGAAGACTTCATTTCTAGTGAGCGCATGTATCGTTGTCTCTAAATCTGTTACACTATTTAAAGTTCCAAAACAACTCTCTAAACCTATGCTCCCAAACATAGCATGGTCAAATTCTATTTTTTTATGCTCAATGTCAATTGGGTTATGGTCGCTTGTCACCATGTCAATTGTACCTTCTTTTAAGCCTTTTAATAATGCTTTTACGTCTTCATTAGTACGCAAAGGTGGTGTTACTTTGTAGTTTGTGTCAAAAGTTTCTAAAGTATCGTCTGTGAGTGCCAGGTTATTTATGGAAACGCTACACGTGATATTCAATCCTTTTTTCTTTGCTTCTTTGATGAGTGCCACAGATTCTTTGGTCGAAATAGTTGGTATGTGCAAAGTACCTCCCGTGTATTCAAGAATATATAAATCTCTTGCCACTTGCAAAGACTCGGCTAATGAGGGAATCCCTTTTAAGCCTAGTTTTGTACTGTTAATAGCCTCATGCACAATTCCCTTTGGGGAAATAGCATTTTCCTGCGGAAATGACTGCACCACACCGCCAAAATTCTGCACATATTGTAATGCAATCTTCAGTAAATTGGGGTTGATAACGGGCTGTTTGTAATCATAAAACGATGTTACTCCAGCACTGTTCATATCGAACAACTCTGCTAAATCTTCACCATTGCTTTGTCTCGTCAAGCAACCTAACGGATGCACATTTACGGCATTCCCTTTCGCACTCGCCTTTAAAAAATTGATAGCGCCTTTATTATCAGGAACTGGTGAAGTATTCGTGTGGATTGCAACGTCTGTAAATCCACTGGCTGCAGCTACTTTAAGTCCGTTTTCAATGGTTTCTCTTTCTTCAAATCCAGGTTCTCCAAAACTCACGCCACTATCAAACCAACCTCTAGAAATATGAAGGTTGTCTAACGACAGTTCTTTGATTTTCTTTTCAGAAGTAATACTCGAGGCGATTTTTTTAATCACGCCATTTTCAATCAACACATCTCTTTTTTTGAGATGGTGCTTACTCTCTTTGTCAACAATGGTAGCAGCTTTTAATAGCACATTCATAGGCAGCGTATTATCGTTTTACAAATTTTAAAATGAACATTTCGGCCAGCAAAAACAGAAAGGCACCAATGACAAACCATTTCCAAAATTGGTTGATATTATTCTCTTCAGCTATAGAATCAAATAGATTTGAAATGTTAGAATAGGTCGCTACGCCATCCCAAGTATCAACATCAGCATATTGTAAATTGCTCTCGTTTCTAGAATAATTATAGCTCACATTTTCAACAAATTCCTGTTTCTTTTCTATACTGAAAGTCCCCGAAACCCTAGGATTATCATCTGTTGAGATAAGTACTTTATTCGCCTTTTTTTGTTGCAATGGAATAAAACTATTTACGCTATCGCGAATGGTTAAAATTTCATCTTGTATCAAAGAAACGGGAACGGCAAATCGGGTAGGAGTGCCCACCTCATAATACAATCGAGGCAATTGCAAACTCGTGCGCGCAATATTGTAAAGTGTGGGCACGATGAGTGGCGAACTGATAAAATTTGAGTTCGCATCATTAAATGCCGCTGTTGCCAAGAATGCGTTTCCACTATTCAAAATGAACGGTTTTCCGTCTTCATATTTTAAAATGGGTGTTGCCAGCGAAGTGGTTTCGTAAAACGAATTTACTTTGGGATATTGAAAATTAACTACTCTTTTTTCAAATACGTCAGCATATATTGGATGGTCAAAAACAATCTGGGTAATATTCTTCTCTTGAGTAATTTCTTCGGAAATAGAACCTATACTTAATTCTTTAAGTAGCGTGTTGTAACTTTCAATATTGCAGTCTATTGACGGAATTATTAAAACACTACCCCCATTATCTGAAAAGGCTTGCAATGCTGCCGTAAGTGAAGCAGGGATTTCTTTTAATTCATTTAAAATAATGCAATTCTGCTCTGGTATGATACTGTAATTTAAACTTCTAAAATCTTGTCTAGTGTATTCAAATTCCTCCTCATTGTACATGCGTTGCAGGAAATCTGAGTTAGCTTCATTGATAGAAAGAATTTTTAATTTGGTAGGCTTATTAATGCTGAAATATAAATCATTGTCATAGGTAAGTCCAGCATCGGTAATGCTTAAATGTCCTTTAAAACCTTCGGTGTTTTCAAAACTGAAATTTACTTTTTGTTGTTTTACTTCTGTAAAATCAACAGCAGATTTTGCAACCAATATATTTCCGTTAAAGAGTGAAACTGAAACAGTATTTTCACTATCGCTCTTCGCAGAAAGCAACACTTCTAAGTCTATTTTATTGCTGTTTTTTGACACCACGTAAGCGCTGTCGATGGAGATATTTGTGATTGCTTGTGGCTTTAATTGCACAGCATCTACTTTGTAATCGCCCATTATGGACGGAAAAGCCTCTTTTAGTTGAAAGTCTGAAATATAAATTATTCTTTTGTCAGCACTTTGGTCTTTGCTAAAGAGCTGTTCTGCTTTTAGTAAAACTTCGGTGGGTGTTAATTGCTTGTAGGAATATTCGGTTTTTAAAATTTCAGACTTAAAACTAGCCGAAGTAGCATTTTTTTTTGAAGTTGTATTTGTAAACCAACTTATCTTTGATCCCTCTTTTATTTCTGAAAATATATCTTGAATAGCACGCTGCATGAGCGGGCCGTTGGCTCCCTTAGCTTCCATGCTAAAGGAATTGTCTAAATATAGAACAGTTTCTTTATTAGCATTCAACGCTGTTTTTGAAGCACTAAAAGGTTGGGCAAATGCAAATATAATGCAGGCTAGTGCCAGTAGTCGCATTAACAATGTCAACCACTTTTTTAATTGCGAACTTTTTCTTGTTTGGATATCAACCTTTTTAAGAAAGGAGACATTTGTAAAATCAACTTTTTGAAAGCGTCTAAGTTGAAATAAATGAATTAAAATAGGTATGAGCAGTAAAAAAAGTGCGTAGAGTAGTTCTGGGTGTTTAAACTGCATTGTGTTTTAATATTGCACAAATATAAAGAACGGATTTCAAACTTTATAGTTTCTTTACGGTAAAGGTGAACGTGGATCCCACACCTTTTTCTGACGTCACATGAATAGTACCCCCTAGTTTTGTTACTAGGTTTTTAACAGTGGCAAGGCCAATACCGGAGCCTTTTTTACCATGTCTGTCTTTTTCGTCAATGGTTTTGAATATCTCAAAAATGAGTTCTTGATCGCGCTCGTCAATGCCATTTCCATTATCAATTACTGAAAAAGTATAAAAAGCATCATTTTGTGAAAATCTAACCTCTACCTCTGGGGTTTCTTTTTGATTATATTTTAGGGCGTTACCTACTAAATTTAGTAGTATTTGAGTAAGGGCAGGTTTATTTACAAATATGTTTGAATCAGTTTTATCGTACTTAAAAACGGAATGATCAACAAATAGCATCTCTTCGATATCATCAAATATTGAATTTAAAGAAACTTCTGTTTGCTGTTCGTCAACCAACTCATCAGATTTATAAAACAAAAGCATTCCATCAATATAATCTCTTAAATGATCCGAAGACTCTTCAATATAATTGAGATATTCAAGACCTTGCGGATCAAATTTTTCAATGTATTCATCTTTAAGTAATCGTGATAGGGAAGTAATATTTGCCAGTGGGGATTTTAAATCATGACTTACGAGTCCTGCAAATTGTTTTAAAGTATCATTACGTTCCTCAAGTAAAAGTTTTGTTTGGTTTAATTGTAGGTTACTTTTATTCAATTCAAAAAGTTTCATTATTTGTTTTGACAAAAGAAGGAGTGTGCTTTTTTGGTCTTCTATGAGTTTTCTTGGTTTTCTATCAAATACACAAAGTGTGCCTAAAGCATAGCCATTAGAATCGACTAAAGGTACCCCAGCATAAAACTGCATTCCCATTTTAGTAACCGTTGGATTATCCACAAATCTAACATCTGTTTTGGCGTATTATACAATAAATATAGGATTGTCTTCTAATATTGCATGACCACAAAAAGAAGTGCTTCTAGGAGCTTTGTTAAATTCAATACCGTAATGAGATTTTAAAAAATTATTTTGGGTATCAAGGAGCGAAACCAATGCGACAGGAATATCACAAAAATTTGCCGCTAAGCGAGTAATATTATCGTAATCTTCTTCAGATAATGTATCTAAAAGGCCGTAAGATTTGAGAGCTGCTAAACGCTTTTCTTCATTTTCGGGGAATTTGGGAGCAATCATAAGTGATATTAAGGGGCCGACAAATATAATTTAAAAACTTTAAATCAATAGAGCTAAAAATTTCTTGCTATTGTAAAATTAAAAGTAGTTCCTTTTTCCTCGATTGACTCTACATTTATATTTCCGCCCAGGCTCATTACTATTTTTTGAACGGTTGATAGTCCTATACCGTTACCTTTATTTCCGTTTCGGTCTGTATTCCCTATTGTCGTAAATAACGTAAACACATCATTTAGTTTCTCTTTAGGAATTCCAACACCATTGTCTGTTATTGAAAACTCATATTCTTTTTCTTTTACAAGGGCATTAATGTTTATAATGATTTTTTCTTTGTCATTATATTTCAAACTATTGGCAATAAGATTGAGAAAAATTTGCTCTAAAGCAGACCTATTGCAATCAAGCTCAATGTTATCTTCTGGAAAGTGTATCTCACAATCAAGCTTAATATTTAAAAGGTCAATAATTTCTTCTAATAATTGATTTAAATCAAAAGATGAATCGTCCTGCGAAAGATTATCACTTTCATAATGGTCCAAAAGTCCCGTGATATAGTCGCTCAATGTAAATGATGATGATTTTAAATAATCTAAATAAGTATTGGCTTGCTTGTCCAATAAATTTCCATATTTCGCTCTCAAAATATCTGCCGTGACAATGATATTTGCTAAAGGCATTTTCATATCATGTGAAACCACCCCAGCAAAATTCTTTAAAGATTCGTTTTTCTTTTCAAGTTCTTCCTTTGCACTTAAGAGAGAAATATTCGCCTTATGAAATTCAATCAATTTAATAACTTGTTTTGAAAGTATCTGCAAACCTTCAATTTGTTTTTCTGAAATATGGTTGGGTTTAAAATCAAGCACACATAATGTACCTAATCTAAAACCTTGTGAATCCACCAGACAAATTCCAGCATAAAATTGAATTGAATTCTCTTCAATATTTGCAAATGGATGTTTACTCAATTTTTTGTCATTACGTATATCTTCTAAAACAAACGTATTGTCTTCATGACCCACTGCATAACTACAAAATGACTCATTGCGATCTGAAGTACAAATATCCATTCCCTTTGTTGCTTTAAACCACACCTCTTCTTTATCAACTAGAGAAATTAGTGCGACAGGCATATCGGTTATTTGACATGCCAATTCTGTAATTTGTTCAAAAGCAGTATCATTTGTCTTTGAATGTAATATTCTATAACTATGGAGTGCCTCGAGCCTTGCAGTTTCGTTATCTGGGATTACTGGTAATGGAATCATAATGATACTTATTATAATAAATTGGCTTTTGAGACTAGAAGTAAATGTACTTAATAAAAAATATATTATTATGAAATGTTAAATTATTTATCTTTTTATAGTTTAAATGTTAAACTAAATATTAAAAACGTTCAAAAGCGCCCAAGCCAAAGAGTGCAAAATCATATTTTACTGGATCTAGTGGGTCAAATCTCCGTAATGCTGCGTCTAGCTCATTCAAAGCTTTACCATCATTTTGCTTTCGTTTTAAAATTTTTAATTTTCTTGCAATCCCGCCACTATGAACATCTAGGGGGCAGGAGAGTAGTGATGGTGATATTGAATCCCAAAGTCCAAAATCAACCCCAGTAGTATCATTTCTTACCATCCACCTTAAAAACATATTTATACGTTTTGCAGCGCTATTTTTTAACGGGTCGCTTACATGTTTTTGACTTCGAAGTAAATGTGGAAGTCCAAAAAAGGTTTTTTTAAATGCTGAAATTCCAGGTTGTAATGAACTTTCTGTTCTATTTTGAGCAAATACGTTTTCTAATCCATTGTGATTTGCATAAATATTTTGCAATGCCTTAAAAAAGTAATGCAAATCATCTTCATTAAAAGTGCGATGCACAAAACCGTTTAGGAATTTTTTATGTGCTTCCGTATAATTTTGAACAAAATCAAATGGCGAATTTCCCATTATTTGCAACAGTTTATTGCCATTATTAATAATGCTCGTTCTGTTTCCCCAAGCAATGGTGGCAATCAAAAAACCTGAAATCTCAATATCTTCCTTGACAGAAAATTTATGCGGAATTTGAATAGGATCTGTCTCTATAAAGTCCAGCGTATTATATTGTGCTGCCTTTTCATCAAGAAATTCTTTGAGTTCTTTTTTGTTCATTTATTTTTAATGAAAAAATTTAAATTCAGTAAATAATCCTTCCATCCTGCATGGTCAACTTTCTATCTGCCATGGAAGCCAACTCTTCGTTGTGGGTAACAATGACAAAAGTTTGTCCAAACTCATCCCTGAGTTTAAAAAAGAGATTGTGCAAATTCTCAGCACTTTCGGTATCTAGATTTCCGCTCGGCTCATCGGCGAGGATAATGCTAGGGTTATTGATTAAAGATCGAGCCACGGCAACACGCTGTTGCTCACCGCCAGAAAGCTCGTTAGGTTTGTGAGACTCTCTGTGCGATAATCCTAAAAATTCTAAAAGTTCTTTGGCACGTTTTTCAACGTGCGCTTTGGGAGTTTTTTTTATAAAACCTGGAATGCAAACATTTTCAAGCGCAGTAAACTCTGGAAGTAATTGGTGAAATTGAAAAATAAAGCCGAGTGATGTATTTCTAAAATGTGCCAACTCCTTTTTATTGAGTGTTTCCAAAACATGCGTGTCAATTTCTAAAGAGCCTTTGTCAAAACCATCCAAAGTTCCTAAAATTTGTAGTAACGTAGTTTTCCCGGCACCCGAAGCTCCAACGATTGAAACGATTTCACTTTTTTTGATGTGTAAATCTACGCCCTTCAAAACATGCAGGTCATCGTAGTATTTATGAATGTTTTTTGCTGTAATCATAAAAATCGAATATTTCGAGAGTTACTTTTTTTCTTGGTAAATGTGCTACATTTTTATAGAACAAAGATTAAAAACAAATCGCAATAAATTGGCAAGAGCAAGACGCAATAAAATCAGTTTTTGAAATTTAATATTAAAATGCTCTTGATAATAATGGATATAATATTTCGGCTATGCTTAACTATCTTTCTTGAAAATATATTTGATGTTATTATAATCAATAAAATATGAAACTCTCAATGAAACCGTATGCTGGATGGCCTCGTCGAATAGATTACCCAAACTTTGAGTGTAATTCACGGTCGATTGTTCATCGCTTTTAAAAATTTGATTCCTGTAAAGTAGGGTGGCTTCACTTCCAGGCGCAAATCGCCATCGGTAACTTAAATCTAAATTCCAAATATTGAAGTTTGTGTTGGGATTGTTTTCTGAAATGTCATATTCAACAATCGTTCGTGTCCCGTCATCATTGAGTTTGAAAAAAATATCGTCGCTGTAATCCACGGTGGTCCAAAAATTTCGGAAACGTAAATCAATCGCTTTGTACGGGTCAAAATTGTAACTGCCGCGAATGGAATTTTCTAGCGCTTTGATGTCACGTTGCCCAAAAAATACATCAACGTCATTGTTATCAATATATCCAAATTGATCATTTCGGTTGGACAATTCTGAATTTACAATTACTAAAAACCTATCTGAAAAACGATAACGCGGTGAAAAATCTATAAACAATTGTCGTTGTGGCCCTTCAAATTCATTTCGGAAACGAATACCCAAATCAAGAGCAAATTTTTTACGATAATCTGAAGATATAAAACCCCTACCGCCCATGTTACTCGCAAAGGTTACAAATTTACCATCCACTCGGGGCTCAAAATAGTCTTGACGCTCCGAGCGATAATCTACATAGCCACCAAAAGCAAATCGAGATGGCATTATAAAAAATGCATCAAACCGATAAGAATTTTCGGTCTGTACACTCGGGTCGGATAACCGTTGATGGTTAAATGTAAAATCGAATTTATATCTATTAAATATCTTATTAGCCTCAAAAATTTGATAGGATGCTGCGGCAACAAAATTGTTGAAGTTGTTTCTAAAATTGAGCCCCAAATCATTAATGTCATAGGTGGTATTTGAAAAATAATGTCCCACACGATATCTAAAATTACCTTTTATACTTGCGAGATCCAATTCACTCCTAAAGCCAGATATATTTCCAGCAGCATCATTTACATTACTCACAATACCGCGCCCCGAGGCGTTATAGCGATTCCCTTTGTCTGAAACATCAAAGGCTAGGGCAGTTACATTTCCGTCGCGAAAATGACCATCTCTAGTCACATTTGTATTTGTCAATGAAATGGAAGAATTACCGTTAAATAGTTGGTCCATTACAAATACATTGTAATTGGTCAAAGGCTCAACGACCACTGTGCGGGCAAGTCCGGTAATAGAATCGGTCACTACGACTTCTGTGTTTTCTGTGATTGCATTTAAAACTCCGATTCCCAAATTTTCTTTCGTCCTTCCTGAAATTTTAATGGCATTTAACAAATTTACACGTTCGGGGAATTCGTTTGCTTTTTCATTTTCTTCAAATTCATCTTCACCAATCGTTGGTCGACCACCTATCCTGCGCGAAAAGAAAATCCCACCCTTGTTAAAAAGCTCTGTCCCTTCTGTGAAAAATTGTCGCCTTTCGCCAAAGGTTTGTTCAAACGGTCCTAAATTGAGTGTTACTTCATCAAAAGCCGTTTGTCCAAAATCTGGAATCAACGTAGCGTCTAGTGTAAAACTGTCGCTCAGCCCATACTTTATATCCATTCCAGCGCTTACGCTTGTTAACGTTTCGCCATCAAAAGAACCCACGACGCCTTGTGCGAAGGGATAAAATGTAAGCCTTGTTGGCGGATTGATATCGCGAACGCCTAAAACCGGTCCATTATATTGTGTTTCGCGACCCACTTCTTTGTCAATGCGGTTCCAGGTGTAAGTTTCGTTGATATTGACAACGCGCCGATAAAAATTGATGCTCCAATCCTGTACTTCGATTTCTGGGAAACGCAAAGCATTATAAGGTATTTTAAATTCGGCATACCAGCCATTTGCATCTCGTGAAACACGTGCTTGGAATACCACATTAAAATTAAAATCTTGCCTATTTTGACTCACTCTAGAGTCAGCAATCGTTCCTGCGCTTGTTACAAAAAATCGAGTTTCATTAATACCATCATTGTAGGTATTTAAGGCAACGGTAAAAATATCTGCTTGTGCATTTGTATCATCTCTTTGCGAAAATTGGCTTGCAATCTCATCTGGATTTGGGTTATACAAATAGGCTGCGATATACACTGCCTTATCATCATAAGCTAGTTTTACTTCGGTTTGATGCGATTCTCTGGCGAAGCCTTCGTTTGAAGGTTCTAGATTGTAGAAATTGCCAGAGGGGTCAATGTTTTGCCAAACAATATCATTTAAAAAACCGTCAATAGTAGGCGCTTCGGAAATTTTAATGGCTTGAAGTGATTTAGATAATTGACCATAAGTACACACCCAAACTAAACCGAAGAGCAAAATTAATAACTGGCGCATAGGGGTGTAATGACTATCTTTGATGGGGATTTTTACAAATATTGTAAATATTAATAAGCCTAGAGCTGACAAAACTAACGGTATCAAATCTTAATAAAAAGTTAAAAACTAATTTTTAATTGATAAATAGAAAGCTAGAGGTAACTTTGTTTAAAATATTTCAGAAAAGGTTAAACAGTTTTTTTCTGAAATTTAAAAAGCTAAAATCAAAACATATAATTTCAACGCGATGAGCTACCGATTTTTTGAAGAATATAATGAAAAAACCACAGAGGAGTTAAAATCAAATTTTTCTCAAATACTCACTGGTTTGGGAGAGGACGTTACTCGTGAGGGTATCCTTAAAACTCCCGAGCGTGCATCTAAAGCAATGCAGTTTTTGACCTCTGGGTACGATATGAATCCGGCGGCTATTTTAAAAGGTGCCATGTTTGCCGAGAATTATGGTGATATGGTTATCATTAAAGATATAGAATTATATTCATTGTGTGAACACCATATGTTACCGTTTTTTGGAAAAGCACATATTGCCTACATACCCAATGGCCATATTGTGGGATTGAGTAAAATACCAAGAATAGTAGATGTATTTGCACGCAGATTGCAAGTACAAGAACGATTGACACACGATATTTTAGAGTGTATTAATGATACCCTAAAACCCCAAGGAGTAGCCGTGGTCATTGAAGCGAGCCACATGTGTATGATGATGCGCGGGGTACAAAAACAAAATAGCGTAACAACCACCTCAGGCTTTAGAGGACAGTTTGAAAAAATAGAAACGCGAAATGAATTTTTAAAGTTGATCAGTAATGATTTGTCGTAGGTAATTTAATTTCTACAACGACGCAATCACACTAATCTCAACATTTACAAACTTGGGTAAGTTGGCAACTTCAACTGTTTCTCTTGCAGGCGCTGTGGCTTCGTTAAAATAGGAACCGTACACATCATTTATTTTACTGAAATTATGCATATCGCTCACAAAAATGCTGCTTTTTATAACGTTTTCAAATGTCATTCCTGCTGCTTCCAAAACGGCTTTTAAGTTTTCCATGACCAGTTTAGTTTCGGCTTTGATTTCTGCTATTTCTAGTTCGCCGGTAATTGGATTGATTGCAATTTGCCCTGAAGTATAGAGCATATTGCCAAATTGTACCGCTTGGTTGTAAGGCCCAATAGGAGCAGGGGCTTTGTCTGTGTGAATTATTTTTTTCATATTTATAGTGTCTATGGTTTTGTTAGAAATCAGTGGTTTTAATAGAATATGTGCATGAGAAAAAAGCTTCTCGTTTTTTAAACTTTTAAAGACTATTCAAAAGTGAGTTTCTTTTCAGAAGACCTATAAACCTTGGTCTGGCTCTCTACGTTTGTCATACTTAATATCACTCAACACTGACGATTTTATCCCTACGTAAAAATACCAAGACGTATTTACAGCTCCAATAGGTGTCCAATTAAAACTCATTTTCCAACTTTCTAAATCCCGCTGAAATCTGAGTTGGGTGGTGGTGACTCCTTTGTTTTTTAAGTCGTACCCTGAAGAAACTCCCACTTTCCATCGCGGACTGAGTTCTAGGTTGCTACTGAACATTAACGACTGCGAGGAAATTTCATTTTGGCGTGCCGTATTGCTGTAGGTAATGGTGTAGGCAAGTCGCAAATCCCAAGGGATACTGTAATTAAACCAATCTTCATTAGTGACAGTCTCTACATCGTCATCATCGTCATCATCACCAAAAAGGTTTCCGTTAAAGTCATTGTTGCCTTGGCCAAAAAGGTCATCCTGCCGACCACCATTTCTAAAAGTGGCATCGTCAAGGCGTTCATCATCATCGTCTTTCTTTCCTTCAAAATCAGCACTTGAAAAAGAATAATTGAAACTTACATTTCCGTTGGTAAGTCTAAAGAGGCTCCCACCATTTGCGGCATTGTACATATCAATACGCTGGTTGTTGTTATCCAAAGCATACGGGTCCAACGTACCACTAAAGTTGAAATCTAGTTTAGGGATAATAGGAATCGCCCCTCTTACTGAAACAGGATTCCATTTTAACGAATCACCCGAAAGATTATACCCCGTTGAAAAAGTAAGGTTGTTTAATAACACAACCTTCTTTGGCTCTGTAGCTGTTGTATCCCTATCCTTTATTTTAGCTTCAAAATTATTGCTCAGAGACATCCCAATGTTACTTGAGTAAGTCATACCGGGAGCGCCATAAATAGTATTTTCGAAACGAGAATACTGAACTATTTCGGCATTTATTTCGGGGTCTGCCGTCAATGGCGGAATTTCGTACTGGTCATAATATTGCTCAAAACCTGGATTTATGTTATAGGAAATGGATGGACGCATTACATGCCGGATTTTTTGGATTTTGCCCGTTTCGCTTACATTAAATGTTCCGTAAATGGTAGTACCTAAACTTGTGCTGAAATTGTACGTACGATAACTATCAAAACCAGAAACCGTATCTCTTATAACAGCTCCATTACCGTCGTTTGCATCAACATCGTAACGTTGATTGTACGTTGTCAAGGACCAAGTTTCGGTATATGTTGTACTGGCACTTGCGCTCAAATATTCGAGGACTTTAAAATTGGTACTCAAAGGAATTCTATGTTGCACGCCAATTAAAGCATCGTCAAACATTCTTGAAGTAAAGAATAATGAGTCGGTTGTGCGTACTCTGTTTTGTGCGGTCACATCATATTGCAAGTTGATGTTGTCAATAATCCCTTTTTTAGTTCCCGTTTTTGGTGCAAATGGAAAAACTCTACCCACATTTGCTGTAACATTTGGCAACGTAAGATTGATGGCCTGAGTTTGTGTATTTTGATTAAGGTTTAGTGCGACAGTTGTGTTTACTTGCGGATCACCTTCAAAAGTTTTTGAATAACTTACTGAAGAATTAAGTGTGTTTACGAGCGCGCTACCATTGTTGATTTGGTTAATCGATTGCTGAAAATACTCACTACTACCAAAATTCACCGAAGCCGAGAAACGAGACAACGGACTCGATTTTTGATCTTGTGAATGATTCCATTGAATATTGTACAAAGTACTTTGCGAAAAATCTGGGAATCCACGTTCACTATTTATCAAACTTTCGTAGCGAATATTTACGCCACCGGTAAATTTGTATTTCAAAGAATAGGCAGATTGCGCTCGCAACGCATAACTACCGTTGGTGTAATAATCCCCTTGCAGGGTTAAATCGTAGTATTCTGAGAGTGCCAAATAATATCCTCCATTTTGAAAGAAAAAACCACGATTATTATTTTCACCAATGGTAGGGAGTATAAATCCAGACGTTCTGTCTTCGGTTAATGGAAAATAGGCAAAGGGAAGCCCTATGGGCGTGGGTACATCTGCAATGTACATGTTTGTCAATCCTGTTACAATTTTTTTCTTCGGAACAAATTTCGCTCTGCGTGTGTAAAAATAATATTCTGGGTCTTCAATATTTTTTGAAGTTGTAAATTTTACATTCCGAAGAAATATAACAGAGTCATTTACTTTTTTTGTGGTTTCGGCGATGTATCTAAACCCAGATTCTTCACCCCGGGAATTATAGACCAAAGCTTTTTCACTATCATAATTATACCTAATGGAATCTGGCTCAACTCTATTGGCACCTTGCGTAAATACTGGGCGTTGCGAATATTCTCCCACGCTGTCAATACCTTTCGCGTAGATTTCGTTTCTATTATAATCAAGGATTATCAATCCTGCGTCAATGCGCACATCTTGATAAATAACATATGCTTGATTGTACATGTAAACCCTATTGGTTTTTTTATCGATGTACACATAATCTTCGCCATAATATTCCACGATGTCTTGTAAAACTTCGTCTTTGGGTGGTTTAATAGTATCAGTTTTGGTAGTGTCCTGTGCTCTCTCGTCAATCTCTTCGAGAATGCTAGGTACTGGTAAGACTATGGTGTCGCCCTCTATGTTTTCTTCTTGTTCCGTTTCCGCAGGAATTGTTGGGGTTTCTTTTGGAGGGATTTCTTGCGCATTTACAGAACTGTAAAAGCCAAAGAGCAGTAGTGTAAAAAACGTTAATAAGTGTTGTTTGTACCCCAATGTGATAGCGCTGTTATTTTGTAGTTTTGGCTTACTATTTGCACGGTCAAAATTAAGCATATTTTTTTGGCTGACTTTTAAAATGTCAAAATTTAAAATACCTCAATAAAACCTACGTTTATATCATTATGAAAACGAACTTATTAACTTTTTTAGTGCTCATTTTTTGTTTCCTCTCTATTAAGACGACAGTTACTGCCGGAGTATTACAGAAAAAACCGTTTATAGTTGTCCTGGACGCAGGTCACGGAGGACATGACACAGGTAACCGCGGAAACGGATTTGTAGAAAAAGATATCGCTCTTGATGTAACATTGCAAGTGGGTAAAATCTTAGAAAGTGAACCGGGTTTCAAAGTTATTTACACTAGAAAGACTGATGTTTTTGTCATCCTTGAAGAACGTGGACCTATTGCAAATAAGGTTGATGCAGATATTTTTGTTTCCTTGCACTGCGATTCTTTTACAAACCAAGCGCACGGCTTTGGTACTTTCGTAATGGGTATCGATAAATCTGGAAAAAACCTAAATACTGCAAAAAAAGAAAACGAAGTTATTTTTCTGGAAGAAAACTACGAAGAACGTTATGCAGGTTTTGATCCAAATTCTCCAGAGTCTCTTATTGGTCTCACATTGATGCAAGAAGAGTATCTTGATCAGAGCATTACGCTTGCCGGATTAATACAATCAAAAGTGGTGAGCAGTTTGAAAAGAAATGATAGAAGTGTGCGTTCGGCCCCTTTTTGGGTGTTGCATAGTTCTTATATGCCAAGTGTTTTAATAGAAATGGGTTTCTTAACACATAATACCGAAGGCAAATATTTAAATTCAAAAAGCGGAAGAAAAGAAATGGCGCAGGAAATTGCCAAAGGAATTATTGCGTATAAAAATAATATTTCATTAGCCACGAGTGACGCTCAAAACCCAACCATCACCGAAGAAGAAATCAAAGAAGCGATTGAAACTTCCGAAGAAAAAATCTACAAAGGCATCGAGTTTAGAGTGCAACTTGCAGCGAGTTCAAAAAAACTGGATGAAAAATCTTATAATTTTAAAGGTTTAAAAGGGGTTGACAGAGAAAAAGAAGGCGCTCTTTATAAGTATTATTATGGAAAAACGTCCGACTACAATGAGATTCAGCTTATGAAAACCTATGCTCAGGAAAAAGGATATACTTCGGCTTACGTAGTTGCATTTAAAAGTGAAAAAAAGGTTAAACTTTCAGATGTGTTAAAGAACGAAGACAATTAATAATAAATATTGCTAAATTTGTTCACAACACTTAAATAATCATTCATTGAGACTATCAAGAGAAGTTAAAACAGGTATTCTTGCAATTGGGGCAATTTTGCTTTTCATATTTGGATACAGTTACCTAAAAGGGACCAATCTTTTAGAAAAAACGCGTACATTTTACGTTAAGTATGACAATGTAGAAGGTCTCGCATTGGGTGCCCCTGTTACCGTTAATGGTCTTGTCATCGGAAAAGTGACTGACATTGATTTTATTAGTGATACAGGAAAACTTGTTGTAGAATTTTCAGTAGAAGATGAAAGCTTTCAATTTTCAAAGAAAAGTACTATTAGAATTTATAGTGCAGGTTTGATAGGAGGTAAATCTTTGGGTATTATGCCAGAATATGCCTCAAGGAATATGGCAGAAAGAGGTGATACTCTCGTAGGTAGTGCCGAGGATGGTATGTTGACTGCCGTAACCAAAGCCTTAGGGCCGTTAGAGAAAAAAGTAAATGTTACCCTTGAAACTGTAGATTCTTTATTAATATCATTTACAAGATTGGTCGATGATGATACCCGCGAGGATTTACAGGGAGCAATTAAGAAGCTTAATTCCACTATGGGCTCTTTAAATGGAGCATCAAGTAGTTTGGACGGTTTGTTGCGTAATAATTCAGACAAGCTTGACCGTACGTTTACAAACTTGGATGAAATGGCGGTAAATTTCAATCAACTATCAGACTCACTTGCTCAACTTGAAACAGGAAAATTAGTGACTGAATTCCAAACCGTAATTTCTCGCTTTGAGTCAATCGCTTCGGGACTGGAAAATGGAGAGGGAAGTGTAGGTAAATTGTTGAAAGATGATAAACTCTACGAAAATCTGGAAGGAGCATCAAGACAACTAGAACAGCTATTACAAGACGTAAAACTAAACCCAAAACGGTACGTACATATTTCAGTCTTCGGTAAAAAAGGCACAGAATATGAATCACCTGATGATCCAGACCAATAAAAATGCAATATATTCCTAACATTATTTTCCTATTCCTGCTTGTGGCGGGAATTGGCTATTTTACAAAGAACATACTAAAGGTAATCCGAAATATTAAAATCGGAAAGTCTGTAGGCAAGATTGACAATAAAGGAGAGCGTTACGGCAATGTTGCCAGAATCGCGCTCGGCCAATCAAAAATGGTAAAGAGACCTTTCGCTGGTTTCCTACATATTATTGTTTATGTTGGATTTATCGTCATCAACATAGAGGTTTTAGAAATAATTATTGATGGAATATTTGGAACACACCGAATTTTTGCTCCACTTGGAGGAGTTTATGATTTTCTAATTGCCACTTTTGAAATTTTAGCTTTTTTAGTATTAGTATCTGTTATTATTTTTTGGACACGTAGAAACATTTCAAAAATCAAACGTTTCTGGTCAAACGAAATGACAGGCTGGCCTAAAAACGACGCTAATTACATTCTATATTTCGAAGTTGTTTTAATGATATTGTTCCTAACCATGAATGGAGCCGATTTAGCACTTCAAAATATGGGAGCAGACCATTATGTAAAAGCAGGTTCGTTTCCCATTAGCGGATTCTTACAACCAATATTTGAGGGGATGAGCGAAGCAACGCTTATTTTAATCGAGCGCACCGCTTGGTGGCTTCACATAGCTGGTATTTTGGTTTTCTTGAACTATTTATATTTCTCAAAGCATTTGCATATTATGCTTGCTTTCCCCAATGTTTTCTACGGAAGAACAACACCAAAAGGACAATTTAAAAACAACGAAACCGTAACTGCCGAAGTTAAAATGATGATGGACCCAACTGCGGATCCATTCGCAGCACCTCCTGAAGATGCACCCGCTCCAGAAAAATTTGGTGCGAGCGATGTGATGGATTTAACGCAAATCCAATTACTTAACGCATACACCTGTACTGAGTGCGGTCGCTGCACAGATGAGTGTCCGGCAAATAAAACGGGGAAAAAATTGTCTCCTCGTAAAATTATGATGGACACAAGAGACCGTTTGCAGGAAGTAGGGAAGAACCTCGATGCCAATAAAGGTGTTTTTATTCCCGACGGAAAAGAACTATTAAAAGACTACATCACTACTGAAGAATTGTGGGCATGTACCACTTGCAACGCTTGTGTTGAAGCCTGTCCTGTGAGTATTGACCCACTGTCAATTATCATGGATATGCGTCAATATTTAGTGATGGAACAGAGTGCCGCACCAAACGAGTTGAACGTGACAATGACAAATATTGAAAATAACGGTGCACCTTGGCCATTTAACCAAATGGACAGATTGAACTGGAAAAACGAATAGTTTCCCTTCGGAAATATTAAATAAATACAATTTGAGTACTAAAAAATTACACTTAGTAAAAGACGCACAAGGAGAAAATGCAAGCCCAATGCTACCTGATGGCGTAAAGAATTACCTTATAGATATCGACGGAACAATTACCGAAGATGTTCCCAACGAAGAGCCAGAACGCATGGCAACTTGCGAACCATTTCCAGATGCATTAAAAACATTAAATGGCTGGTACGATGAAGGACATCTTATATGCTTTTTTACATCAAGAACAGAAGACCATCGTGAAGTAACTACTAACTGGTTAAACAAACACGGTTTTAAATTTCATTCTTTATTAATGGGAAAACCAAGAGGAGGAAATTACCACTGGGTGGATAATCACCTAGTAAAAGCAACTCGATACAAAGGAAAATTTACAGAGCTAGTGGAAAAAGAAGTAACCATCCAAGTGTTTGAAGAGTAACCTCTGAAATATTAGATCTTGAAGTATAATTAAAAGATAATCCCTTCAATATGGGACCAGTGAATATGAGCGAACAATTGAAAGTACCCACAATGGCCGAATTTATGGCACAAGGAAAACAACCCGAAGTTCTTTTTTGGGTAGGTTGTGCTGGAAGTTTTGACGATAGAGCAAAGAAAATTACAAAAGCATTTGTAAAATTATTGAACAATGCAGGAGTAGAGTTTGCCGTATTGGGAACCGAAGAAAGTTGCACGGGAGACCCAGCAAAGAGAGCTGGAAACGAGTTTTTATTTCAAATGCAAGCGGTTACAAATATTGAGGTAATGAATGCGTATGAGGTAAAGAAAATTGTAACTGCATGTCCTCATTGTTTTAATACAATTAATAATGAGTATCCTCAATTGGGCGGAAATTACGAAGTCATGCACCACACTCAATTTTTAAAGTCTTTACTTGCTGATGGTCGTTTAAAAGTAGAAGGCGGAAAATTCAAAGGAAAAAAAATCACTTTTCACGACCCATGTTACTTGGGAAGAGCCAATGGAGAATACGAAGCACCACGTGACTTGCTCAGAAAATTAGAAGTTGAGCTTGTCGAAATGAAGCGTTGCAAAACTAATGGATTATGTTGCGGTGCAGGTGGAGCGCAAATGTTCAAAGAACCAGAGCCAGGCAATAAAGACATCAACATAGAACGTACAGAAGAAGCCATTGAAACCGGTGCCGAAATCGTTGCTGCAGGTTGCCCTTTTTGCAACACGATGATGACAGACGGTGTAAAAGGAACAGGAAAAGAAGGGGCCGTCGAAGTTATGGACGTCGCCGAGATGATTGCGAATGCAAAAGATATTTAATAATTATTTCCGTTTTAGCAACCGCCAAAATGAGAGTTTCTTTTGGACTCTCAGTCGAAACCTATTTTACAAAGACGAATTTACTCTAAGAAACTTCAAAGTTTTAATTTAAAAAAATACATGCTCACAGATTTCAAAAATCTCCCGGACGATTCAAGAATTTGGATATACCAATCCAACCGTAAATTTTCAGAAGAAGAAGTTACCTTAATTGAAGAAAAAGCTAAAACTTTTTTAACAAAATGGACCGCACACGGTGCTAATTTAGAAGCAGGTTTTGAAGTGAAATACAATCGTTTTATTGTTATTGGTTTAAACCAAGAAAATGCTTCGGCAAGTGGTTGTAGCATTGATGCTTCGGTGCATTTTATTCAGGAAATCGAGAAGGAAATTGATGTTGACTTACTGGATAAGATGAACGTTACCTATTACAACGGAGAGCACATTGCGCACAAAAGTCTGCTTGATTTCAGAAAAATGGCAAAGAACAAATCGGTCTCTCCGAACACCATTGTTTTCAATAATCTGGTCAACACAAAAGCAGAGTACGAAGAAAATTGGGAAGTTCCTGCAAAAGAAAGTTGGCACAGTAGATTTCTAGCATAGTTTTTGTAATTTTATAGTAGAAAAATTGCACTCAAATTTCGGGTATTGAATACTTCGGAAATTTGTATCTCATTACTGAATTATTAATTCCTTTAACTTAATTACTTAGGATAAATTTTTTCCTTTTTCGATTAAGTTTTTGTTATATAAAATTAATGCCCATTTTCTTTTGGGTAAATTACATGATAAAATATATCGCCCCCTTTTTTCTTCTTTTTTTGTTTAACATTTCGGCGAATGCCCAACAACAAAATCCTTTAATCGTATTTGATGACGCAGTAAACCAGCAGAAATGGGTGGATAGCATTTATAATAATATGTCGCTAGAGGAGAAGGTGGGACAATTATTTATGGTGGATGTTTTTTCGAGCGATGCCAAATCCAAAACAGACAAAATAAAAGACCTTATAAAGAATCAGCATATTGGCGGTGTTATTTTTTCAAAAGGTGGACCCGTGCGTCAATCTAGATTGAACAATGAATTTCAATCGTTGAGCAAAGTAAAATTAATGGTAGGGATGGATGCAGAATGGGGATTGTCAATGCGATTGGATTCTACGTATGCCTATCCTTGGAATATGACATTGGGCGCTGTGACGGATAATGATATTGTGGAAAGCGTGGGTCGTAGAATTGGCGCACATAGCCGTAGGATGGGTGTTCATATCAATTTTGCTCCCGTAGTTGACATCAATACAAACCCTAAAAATCCAATAATTGGTAATCGTTCTTTTGGCGAAGACAGAGATAATGTCACAGAAAAATCGCTAGCATTTATGCAAGGAATGCAAAGTGCTGGCGTACTTGCGAGTGCAAAACATTTTCCAGGACATGGGGATACAGATTCAGATTCTCATAAAACATTGCCTACTATTAATTTCAGTAAAGAGCGGATTGACAGTATTGAAATATATCCGTACAAACGTTTAATTAGCGAGGGATTAGCAAGTGTGATGGTGGCGCATTTAAACGTTCCTTCGCTTGAAGAGCAAGAAGGGTTACCTTCGTCAATTTCAAAAACAATCGTGACCGATATGCTAAAAGGGCAATTGGGCTTTAACGGATTGATTTTTACAGACGCACTAAATATGAAGGGCGCAGCAAATTTCAAAAAACCTGGCGAAATAGACTTAGCGGCATTCATGGCAGGGAATGATGTATTGCTCATTAGCGAGGATATCCCAAAAGCGCACGCGTTGCTGGTAAACGCTTATAGAGAACAAGTGATTTCGGAAAAACGATTGGCGCTTTCGGTCAAAAAGATTTTGATGGCGAAATATATGGTGGGGTTGAACAATTATGAACCTGTGCAGGAATTTTTTATCGTTGAAGAATTAAATTCGGTAGTGGATGATGTGTTATACGAGCGCGCCATGGCAAACGCATTGACCGTTATAAAGAATGACAATGCTGTGTTACCCATTAAAGATGTTGCAAACAAAAAAATAGCGTACATCAATTTTGGGGATGCAGACGGAAAACCATTTTTGAAATATCTTCGGAAATATGCCAAGATTGACTATGTTAAAGCTGATAACTTAACCGGTTATTTAAAAAAGCTTTCAAACTATGATTACGTTATTGCCGGGTTTCATAAATCGAATGACAACCCTTGGAAAGACTACAAATTTAATGATAGAGAATTATTGTGGTTATCCGAAATAGCAAAAACCAACACATTGATTCTCGATGTTTTTGCAAGACCTTATGCTATGTTGGATGTAACATCTACAGCTAATTTTGATGGTGTTGTTATGTCGTATCAAAATAGTGAAGTTTCGCAATCGCTTTCGGCACAGCTTATTTTTGGTGCTATTGTGGCAAAAGGAAAACTACCCGTTTCTTTGGGAAATGATTTCCCGTTGAATACTCAAATTAAAACTTCCGAAGTAAAGAGATTAAAGTACGGTACGCCCGAGTCTGTTGGTTTGAGCAGTTATAAATTAAAGAAAATTGACTCATTAGCAAATGGTGGTCTGTGGGCTGGAATGATGCCAGGAGCTCAAATTTTAGTTGCCCGAAAAGGCAAAGTAGTGTATAGCAAAAATTTCGGCTATCACACGCAAAGCAAAAAAAATAGTGTAAAAGACGATGATTTGTATGATGTGGCATCATTGACTAAAATACTGGCAACCCTTCCCGTTGTGATGGAATTGTTTGACAGAGGAGCACTTTCTATGGACACAAAACTATCTGAAATGCTCCCAGAATATAAAGGAACGGATAAAGCAAATATTACGTTGAGACGCATGTTGACACACACAGCACGACTCCAAGCATGGATTCCGTTTTACGTAAAAACATTGGATAGTGCTACAAAAAGGCCTATGACAAAGTGGTATCAAAAAGATTACAGTGAAGAGTTTCCATATCATGTAGCAAATGAAATGTACATGAAAAAAGAATACAAGGACAGCGTTTATTTGCAAATAAGGGAAAGCGAATTACGGCCACGGGCGGGTTACAAGTATAGTGATTTGCCTTATTATTTGGTGATGAAATATATTGAGGAATTCTTTGGCAGTAAACTAGAAGACGTCGTGCAACGTGATTTTTATGAACCATTGGGAGCAAGTTATACAACGTATAATCCTCTAGAGAAATTTAGCAAAGCAGATATCGTCCCTACCGAAGAAGACAAGACTTTTAGAATGCAGAAAGTTCACGGCTATGTTCACGACCAAGGAGCCGCAATGCTTGGTGGCGTTAGTGGACACGCAGGATTGTTTAGCACCGCAAATGATGTGGCTAAGATAATGCAACTCTATTTATGGGGTGGCAAGTACGGTGGAAGACAATATTTTACAGAGGATACCATGAACGATTTTAATACTTGTTATTATTGTGATGATAGGGTACGTCGTGGCGTAGGTTTTGACAAACCGCAATTGGGAGATTCTGGGCCAACTTGTGGTTGTGTTTCGATGACAAGTTTTGGTCATAGCGGATTCACTGGTACGTTCACTTGGGCAGACCCTGAAGAAGAATTGGTATACGTATTTATGTCAAACAGAACGTACCCAGATGCAGAAAACAGGAAGTTGATTAGATCAAACTTGCGAAGCGATATTCAAGCGGCAATTTATGATGCGATAATTAGATAATTTAGGATTTAAATAGTTTCGGTTATTTAAAATTTCAACCAAAAAAATATGAAAATAGCGATAGTATGTTATCCCACATTTGGTGGAAGTGGAGTAGTGGCAACAGAGTTGGGTGTGGCATTGGCTGAGCGCGGGCACGAAATACATTTCGTCACCTATAAACAACCGGTTCGGCTTGATTTGCTCTCTCGTAATATCCATTTTCATGAAGTTTCGGTACCACAATATCCGCTGTTCAAATATCAACCCTACGAGCTGGCATTATCTAGCAAATTGGTGGATACGGTTAAGCGATTTGGCATCGAGGTATTACATGTGCATTATGCTATTCCGCATGCGTATGCAGGATATATGGCAAAGCAAATGCTTGCTGAAGAAGGCATACAAATCCCCATGGTTACTACTTTGCACGGTACAGATATTACCTTAGTGGGTAACCACCCATTTTATAAACCCGCAGTTACTTTTAGCATCAATAATAGTGATTGTGTGACATCTGTTTCACAGAGTTTAAAGGATGACACATTGCGATTATTTGATATTAGAAATGAAATAGAAGTAGTCCCCAACTTTATAAATGTGGACGATTATACAAACCATTTTACAGATTGTCAGAGAGACTTGATGGCATTGCCAGAAGAAAAAATAATCACGCACGTGAGTAATCTTCGGCCCGTAAAAAGGGTGTTGGATATTGTTGAGATTTTCAATATTGTACAGCAGGAAATTCCTTCAAAACTTTTAATCGTTGGTGAAGGTCCAGAACGCGAACCAGCCGAAGCACTTGTAGAAAAATTGGGCTTGAAAGAACGAGTTATTTTCTTCGGAAATAGTCATGAAATAAACAAAATATTATGCTTCACAGACCTTTTTCTATTACCGTCTGAAAAAGAAAGTTTTGGTCTAGCGGCGTTAGAAGCAATGGCAAGTGGTGTTCCAGTAATTTCTACAAATACAGGAGGTCTTCCAGAAGTGAACATTCAAGGAGAAAGTGGTTTTTTGAGCGATGTGGGAAATATCACAGAAATGGCAGCAAATGCATTAAAAATTCTTGGCGATGATGATACTCTGGCTCGTTTCAAAATAAAAGCCAAAGAGACCGCTAGAAAATTTGATACCAAAACAGTGGTGGGGCAATACGAAACACTGTACGAAAAAGCAATGGCAAGCCTAACCGTGTAACCATTAAATAAACATGTTCATTATATAATTTTTATCTTTAAAATGAATATGGACAACACAAACACAAACACAAAATATAAAATTCTTTCCCTAGACGGTGGCGGGACTTGGGCGTTGTTGCAAGTATTGACCTTACAGTACGTTTTTAAAAATAAATATCCGCAAAAAGATATCAAAGGGCACGAGGTGTTGCGTCACTTTGATTTGGTCATCGCAAACTCAGGTGGGAGTATGGTCCTCGCGGCACTTTGTTGTAATTGGACTTTTACTGAAATCATTAACCTTTTTGACAATCCAGAGACCCGAAACAGCATCTTTACAAAACTTAAATTTAAAGATCGTTTCTTCCCCCTCAACCTTTTAAAAGTTCTTGGTGTCAACTCAATAGGTTCTCGGTATTCCACTACCGCAAAGCGAAAAGCGTTGGAAGATATTCTTTTGATTGACGGAAAAAGCAAATTAAAGAAAATACCCTTGCCAGATTTACCTGCTTTAATAGGTAAACCATCATTAGAAATTATCGTTGCGACTTTCGATATTTCGAATAAAAGAGCAAAACTCTTTAGGTCAAATAGTCAAAGTAGAGCGAGGGCAGAGGTGATAGCGGGAATTCCTAATTTTGTGGTGACAGACTTAGTTTCCGCAATTCATGGGTCGAGCAATGCGCCGGTAAATTATTTTGACTTTCCTGCAATTTTGCAACCCAAAAAATCTAAAAAACGATTCTATTTATGGGATGGCGCTCTTGGTGGATTTAACAACCCAATCATGGCAGGAGTTACCGAAGCAATAGCCAACGGAATTAAAAGAAAAGATATTTACGTTTTAAGTATAGGCACCGCAAGTAAGTTAGTTTCCGAAGACGACGCTATAGCCTTTACGAATGGATATTATGAAACCCTTTTGGGCAAAAAGGCCGTGTTGCAAAAAGATGGTAAAAGGATTCATATTTCAGAAACTAAAAAGAAGAAAAGACTTTTTGGAAGTAATCGATGGTTTAAAGGAAAGGGGTTTTTCTTTAATAGTATTTCAAACCTTTCGCAAAGTATTTTGTTTGAACCCCAATATTGGGCAACCTATAGTGCGTTTGTTCATTTATTTGCAGATGAACTTGATAATCCTAAGAATAATCATCGTTTTGTTCGGCTTTCGCCTCAAATAATTACAACAAGCGCATCAAATGAGTTGATTAAAAAACTCTATAATATGGATATGGATGTCACCGAACAGAAAGAAATTGAGACATTAAAAAAATGTTTTGAGGCGTGGCAGAATGGAGAAATAGTCAATGAACCTGTGCAATGGACTAAAACGCTTGATGGAAAATATGTTTTTGCTAGAGGTCACGCTACGTTTTATGATGGGATGAAAGATGTGTCATGGGTCTAATATTTCCGAAGAGAAATTGTGTTAAATGATATAAATATGAGATACAATCTTTCTCATAACCTATAATTATCGCGATATTGTGGTTTATAAAAATTACAAACTAAATAAGTCCCCCGTCTTCACGGGAATTTTATATGAAAAAAATTATTTTCACTTTAGCAACATTTGTTTCGATGGTTGCAACAGCCCAAACACCTTGTTCAAACGGAATGGCAGGAAACTATCCTTGTAGTGGCTATGATTTATTGTCAGAAATTCCTGCAAGTGCTTTTGGTGCGAGCAATGCAAACGATTCTTGGGGTTGGACAGATCCAACTACAGATAGCGAGTATGTATTACTAGGACTGGACAATGGAACGGCATTTTTAAATATAGACGACCCAGTAAATCCAGTTTATTTAGGAAAACTGCCAACACATACAACTTCAAGTATTTGGAGAGACATCAAAACGTATGGAAATTATGCATTTGTTATAAGTGAGGCAGGCAATCACGGAATGCAAGTTTTTGACTTGACAAGATTGCGCAACGTTACAAATCCGCCTCAAACATTTACCGAAGATGCACACTACAACGGTTTTGGTAATGCTCATAACTTAGTTATAAACGAAGAGGTAGAATATGCGTATGGCGTAGGTACTAGTACATTTAATGGAGGACCTCATTTTGTTGATATTAGTGACCCATTAAATCCAACAGCTGCGGGCGGATTTCAAGTGGATGGCTATAGCCATGACGGGCAAGTAGTTGTATATAATGGACCCGATGCCGATTATGCAGGGAGAGAAATTTATGTGGGAAGTAACGAAACGGAAATATCAATTGTGGATATCACTAACAAATCAAATCCAGTGGCTATTTCTACCATTACCTACACAAATACTGCATACACACACCAAGGTTGGTTTACAGAGGATCAAAAATATTTTTTACTTGGAGATGAGATTGATGAGATAAATTTTGGTTTCAATACACGTACGTTAGTTTTTGACTTCAGCGATCTTGACAATCCTCAATTGTCGTTTGAATATAGCGGAGCTACCGAAGCTACTGATCATAACGGCTACGTTAAAGGAGATAATTTCTATTTGGCAAATTATGCAGCAGGCGTTAGGGTAATTGACATAAGTGATATCGATAATGGAAACATGACCGAAACAGGTTTTTTTGATATGTACACAGCCAGTGATGTTTCTGGTTATAATGGAGCTTGGAATTTTTATCCATATTTTGAAAGTGGCACACTGTTAGTTTCAACTCTAAGTTTTAGCGACCCTAATTTTACACCAGGAATGTTATTAATTCGTAAATCTAACTTAGATATTGAGGATAATCTTACTTCGGAAATTTCAATATTTCCAAACCCGGTGAGCAATGTATTAACCATCGCTTCACCAACTGCTAAAATTGAAACAATTGCATTGTATGATATTTTAGGAAATCAGCTTTTTAATGCTTCTGAAATTTCAGAAAACAAAACTACGCTAGACATATCAAGCTTTTCGAGTGGTGTGTATCTTTTGAATATAAATGGAAATACAACGAAGAAAGTGATAAAGGAATAGGGCTATTTTCAGAATATTTTATAATCAAAAAACCGAAGTTTTCTTTAATGGAAACTTCGGTTTTTTTTATGGTTTTTATAAGCTGCAGAATGTTTTATTCTTTTACATAACTCCAGTTTTCTCCGGTTTTTATTCTATGTATCTGCATATCAGAAACTCCAAAACGTTTTGCAATCATTTTAATTCTGGTTCTATTGTTTTTTAATTGGCGTTTGATGATTTTAACTTTCCCTTCATTTAGTTTGCCAATATTTTTACTTCTTTTTTTAACTACTTCTTGCCAATTTGGATTATTAAATTGATGTAGCTCTTTCTCTCTTTTTGTAGCCCATTTTAGATTATCAACCCGATTGTCAGTTTTGTCATAATTTAAATGAATAACACATATTCCGTTATTTTGTTTCAGAAAATGCTCTGCAACAAGTTTATGAACATATCTGCTCGTTTGTTTGCCATTTTTTTTCTGTTTAACAGGTAAATTCTGATATCCGTTTATGTAATATTTTTTAACTAGGCATTCCTCTTCTGCTTTGCAGTTTAGAATTCTGCCTTTACTTGAAATTTTAAATTTTTCATTTTCAGAAATCTTGTCGTCAAACTTAATCTCTTTCCATTCTTCATTCCAGTGACTACGTATCATTTCCTGTTGTTGTTTTTAAATGTTGGGTAGGGTATTCTTTGTGCTCAAACAAAAATCAACAATGATTTTTGTTTGAGCACAAATTAGATTTTTGCTATAAATCCTTTCTCAAATATAATAAATTTAAAAAAATAGTGCTTTTGATTATTTAATTAAACAATCCTCTGTCCCTTATTGTGAACTTATATATATTGAAAATTTTTCTTTGTTTTTAATTCCATTTCTAAAGCAATGCTTAAACTTTAAAAACAATTTACTTATTAAATTGTTAATTAGTTTCTGCTGTCATCATAAACAAATACAATTTTACAGGATATTTTTTCTAATTAATTTTAAAATTAAATTAAAACAACCTATCAAAAACTATCCTCAAATTTTCATAACTTTATAAAAAAGCTAATTTCACTTCAATTCTATGAAAATCTCACTAAACGCTATTATTACATTGTTGTTTATAGCAACTACTTCATTCATTTTTGCCCAAGATTTTTCTTCATTACAATACCGCACCGTAGGCCCAGAAAGGGGTGGACGTGTGACTACGGTAACTGGAGTTCCTTCGTTGCCAAATACATTTTATTTGGGAGCAACCGGAGGTGGTGTTTGGAAAACAGAAGATTATGGGACAACTTGGAATAATATTTCAGATGGTTTTTTTGAAACTCCATCCATTGGTGCTATTGAAGTTTCAGTAGAAAATCCAAATGTTATTTATGTGGGTACAGGCTCAGATGGCCTTCGTAGCAATGTGATTGCTGGAAACGGAGTGTATAAATCTGTGGATGGAGGCAAGAGTTGGAAACATATTGGTTTGGACAACGTAGGTCAAATTGGGGCGGTAGAAATTGACCCAAAAGATGATAACATAGTTTGGGTCGCTGCTATTGGTAATGCGTTTAGAGCTAATGAAGAGCGTGGTATTTATAAAACAATTAACGGCGGTGATACTTGGGAAAAGGTGCTGTATATTTCAGATACGGTGGGATTTTCAGATTTAGAATTTATTCCGAAGAAACCAAACATAGTGTATGCAGCAGCTTGGAAAGCGCAGCGTACTCCTTGGGATATCATTTCGGGAGGAGAAAGTGACGAAGGCGGAATCTACAAATCTAAAAATGGTGGGAAAGATTGGGAAAAATTAAATAACGGTTTACCTCAAGGATTGATAGGTAAAATTGACCTTGCCGTTTCCGCAGTTGATAAAGATATTTTATATGCAGTTATTGAAGCTCCCGGCGATGAAGGTGGACTTTATAAAAGTGAAGACCAAGGTAAATCATTTATTCAGTTATCAAATGATAAAGGTCTTATAAACAGACCTTTCTATTATACAAATATTGAACTCGACCCTACAAATCCAGATATTATTTACTCGAATGCTAACCCATTATTAAAATCGATTGATGGTGGTAAAACATGGAATAGAATGAGCGTTCCACATGGCGATAATCATGATATTTGGTTGAATCCAAACAATCCACAATTACTCATTCAATGCAATGACGGTGGTGCAAATGTAAGTCACAATGGGGGCGAAACCTGGTCAACACAATTTAATCAACCAACCGCCGAATTATACCAAGTAGAAGTTGATGACCAATATCCGTATTGGTTATATGCTGGGCAACAGGACAACTCAACAACCATTGCGGTGCCTAGTTTTCCGCCCACCGGTGTGCAGGATGCAAGTACGGGATGGCTTATCAATACGGGAGGTTGCGAGACAGGTCCGGCTGTTCCCAAACCTGGAAATCACAATGTGGTTTATGCTAATTGCAAAGGGCGTTTTGGTGTTTTTGACAAGCGATCAGGAACTGAAAAAAGCTATTATGTAGGGGCATCCAACATTTATGGACACAACCCGAAAGATTTAAAATACCGTTTTCAGCGTGTGGCGCCCATCCATGTATCTCCGCATAACCCAAATGTCGTATATCACGGCTCGCAATTTTTGCATAAGACGGTAAACGACGGTCTTACATGGGAGACGATTTCGCCAGATTTAACGGCATTTGAGGCTGACAAACAGGTAATTTCGGGAAGTCCTATAACGCGCGATATTACGGGCGAGGAGTATTACAGCACCTTATATTCTATACGTGAATCGCCTGTGATGCAGGGCACGATTTGGACAGGCTCAAATGATGGCGTTGTTTCTATCACGCGCGATGGCGGCGCAACTTGGAAAAATGTAACCCCTGCAAATTTACCCAAAGGTGGGCGTGTGGAGTCTATTGAACCCTCACAATTTGATGCCGCGAAAGCTTATATCGCTGTCGATAGACATTTATTGGGCGACACAAAACCTTATTTGTATGTCACGGATGACTTCGGAAATTCCTGGCAATTATTAACGGATGGTACCAATGGAATTCCACCAACATTTGTTACTCGTGTGTTGCGCGAAGACCCTGTGAGAGAAGGTTTATTGTACGCAGGAACCGAATCTGGAGTGTTCATTTCGTTTAACGACGGGGTAAATTGGCAAAAATTTCAGCAAAACTTACCCGTATCGCCAATCACAGATATAAAGATTTTTAGAGGTGATTTAATTTTGAGCACCATGGGAAGAGGTTTTTGGATTTTAGATAATATTACTTCTTTGCGTCAAACCGAAATTTCAATACTTGGTAATGACGTTGTTTTGTTCAAACCAGACAATACCATACGCTATCGTTATCCTAGTGCAAGGGGAGTGGACTATTCAAAATACCCGCCCACCAGCGTTATCATTGATTACTATATTCCCGAATCGTATAACGGAAGTATTCAATTAGAAATCCTTGATGAAAACAGAAAGGTCGTAATAACAATTTTAAGCGATAGCACAGCTCTTAAAAAAGCTGCTATTGTTAGTGAAAGCATGAATGATGATACTGAAGATAGAGAAATTGAAGAACAAGAAGGTGTTGCAGAAACCAAGGAAGTGGAGGATATGAATTTGAGTGATATTTTTAGATATATCGATAAAAAATTGGTGTCGAAGCCAGGAATGCATAGGTTTAATTGGAATTTGAGAGAAAAGGGAGCGTGGGCACCTGAGTTGAAAAATCGTTACAAAAATGGTCCAATTGTAGCACCGGGCAATTATATTGTGCGATTGAAAGCAGGAGGAAAAGTTGTTGAGCAGCTTTTTGAAATTATCATGGATCCAAGGAATGCTATTTTAGGTGTTACCGAAGCCGACCTAAAAGAACAGCAAACGATGCAACGCAAAGTAATCGATTTATTATCTGAAGCCAGAAAATTACAATCCAACTTAGAACAACAAGAAACAGTACTTGAGGATGGAAGCAATGCTTCTAAATTAGCTGAAATACAAAGTAAATTAAGCCAACTTAAAAACGCGGAGGGTGCTTATCCACAGGAAATGTACATTTCTCAAGTGGGTTATTTATTGTACATGATTAGTGGCGCAGACCAATTGCCTGGCGACGAAGCAAAGAAGCGTTATACAGAGTTAGTGCAGCAGTTTGAGGAACTTAAATATTGATTTTTTTTTAATGTTCACAGCCATTGTTTTTATAAGTTACATTATTTAGAGTTCGCCAAATTTCAACAGTAAAATTGGTTGGTGAAAAACGAAAAATAATACTCGATTTTTGTTCTTGTTCACAAAATTGTTGTGTTGCCAAAACATTTAAATTCGTCATTTTCTTTGTGTAGCGCCCTTCGTACATTCTTATTTTTCCTCTGAAATTTGTGATGTTTTTGATTTTAGAGGTTTCAATAAATAATGCGTTTGTGGGAAGAATATCTGCGCCATTTTTCAAGTCTCGGATATTCATCAAACCATCAAAGTAAATCTGAAGATATTCCTCAAACTGAAAGGACGTGAGTGGTGTATTCGCATCTACCTCCCAAACAAAAGCGTACGACCAAAATTCTGGACTGTCAACGTTTCCCCAACCTTTTGGGAAGACAGCTTCTTCAATTCCTTCCAATGGGATTTCTCGTGCAAAACCAATAGGAAACGTAAAATGCTCATGACCCCAATCTTGCGGTGTAAGGAGAATATTTTCAACTTTAGATTCTTGTGCATTTACAATGAGTGATGCTATTGTTAGCATTATTAATATTATAAATCGTATCATTGATTTCGTTTTTTAGAATTGTAAATGTACATCAAACTCAATGGCATCAGAGATTGAGTCATCCTTTAAGTTATTGTTATAGTTGATTCCCCAAACTGTCCGGTCGATTTTAAATTTTGTTTTTATCTGTTTTGTTACATCATCAACAAACGCAATAAAATAGATAGGTTTCGTAATTCCTTTGATGGTCAAATCAGCATAAAATTTATGTGAGTTGTCATCTCTGAAATATTCTACTTTAGTTATTTTTAGTGCTGCTTCTGGATATTTAGGCACATTAAAAAAGTCTGTATCCTTTAAATGTCTGACCGGGCCATGGCCTCTTTCGCGATTATCTTCATTGTCTATGGTGTTCATATCAATAACAAAGCTTCCACCTGTTATATTTCCGCTTTGCGAAATGAGTTGCCCTGATTTAAATTTTACTTCGCCAATGTGCTCAGCAATTTTAAACATGTAATAGCCTTTCCAATTGATGATGCTTTTTCCAGTGTTGAGGGTGTATGTTTCGGTTTGTGCAAAAGAGATTGCAGTGATACTTAATGTGAGTGCTAAAAGTAGATTTTTCATAAAGTTTGCTTTAATGATTTTTGTTTGATGTAAAACTAGACGGACACTATTTTAAAAGTGTGAAAAGAATGTAAAAGAAGTGTCAACGAGTGTAAAATGTCAATCATAACTCCGAAATTTGCAACACTATGTTTAGAAATCTCCATTTAAGTAGGCTCACTTTTAGCTTTCTCATTGCGTTGCTTATAGTTGCGTGTTCAACAAATGAACAACCACAAATTAATGCGGCTACGACCAAAGTGATACTGAGGCAAGTGGGCAATCAATTGTTATTATTTCAAAAAGATTCAACATCGGTGGTGATGCCGGTTATTGCTTTGAACAAATCAAAATTTGAACTTTCTTTTGAAAATGAGTTGACTTTTGATCCAGCCGATTTAAACAAAATTGTTTCCTCGACTTTTGAAAATGCACAGATACGAGCGAATTACTTAGTTGAAGTAATTAGGTGTGACAATAAAGAAGTTGCCTACAGTTATCAAATTAATAAAGAGGTTGAGAAAAATTTGATTTCGTGCGGTGGCCGTTTGGTGCCAACGGATTGTTATATGATAGAGTTTACTTTTTTCAATCAAAATTTAATTAGTAAATCCACTGGAAATGAATACTTATTTTACTTTTTAGTACTATTGGTGCTTTTGTTTTTGGGGTTTGTTTTTTATAGTAGGTATACTTCATTTCAGAAAATAGAAATGGACGCCACTTCAACATCCTTGGGAATATTCAATTTTTATCCGCAGCAACTCAAACTCGTCAAGGCTTCTCAGGAAATCCCGTTAACGCAAAAGGAATGCGAATTACTTGAAATACTCGTAGCAAAACCCAACCAGATTGTAACAAGAGAGGAATTGACAAAACGTATTTGGGAAGATAATGGCGTCATTGTGGGGCGCAGTCTTGATACGTATATTTCTAAACTTAGAAAAAAACTGCAAGAGGATGAGGCCATTAAAATCGTAAACGTCCATGGAGTGGGCTATAAATTAGAACTTACTTAAATTATTTTACAGCGTTCATTAAACCTTTTAAATCATTTGAAGTCTGAATAAGTGAATGCAGTAGTTTTTGGCATGTGCCCTGAATTATCTGCAAAAAATGTATCACTTAAAATTAAAAGTTATGAATATTCAAAAAATTAAAATTGCGACGATTGCTTTGTGTTTAACGATTTCGGCTTCTGTATTTGCTCAAGATGGAGAGCAGAAACAAAAAATAAAAATGAAAGATAGAATTGCTAAACTTGACACCAATAACGATAGTATGTTGAGTAAAGAGGAGCTAAAAGGCTCAAAAATGGAAAAGCGATTTATAAATAAATGGGATACAATTGACACCAGTAAAGATGGTCTTTTGAGCTTTGAGGAACTTAAAGCATACCGCAAAGAACACAAAGGAAAAAGGGGAAAAAGAGGTTCTCGAGAGAGCAAAGACGACAGAGGATAACATTGAATGTCTTAATCAAAAGAGCGTAATATGAAATGTGTTACGCTCTTTGTTATTTATGGTTTCTTCGGAAATCTAAAACATCTAAATCATAGTATTCTCATTTAAAATCATTTTAAAATCTGAAAGACCCTTCAGCTAAAAATGAAACTAAATTTATTATTCTTAAAGGCTCAAGGAAAGTGCAAAAGAATTTATTGGAATAATTTATTTCCTTGTTTGTACTTTCCTTCTGTACACTCACATTCACTCAGTTCTTGCAAGAAATCAAATCCAATAGTCACTGCATGCGTTCCTGTGTTAAAAGTAGATAGTTCGTTCAATGTTATTTGATAGGCATACGCAAAATAGAAAACTCCTTTTTTAAGCCCAACCATAGGTCCAATATTTAAAGGTTGCATGATTTGGTCATTCAAAAAGCGGTAAGAACCACCAATCCAATAAAAGTCATTTCTATTATTAAATTTTCTATACTTCAAATTAATATCCGTACTTGATCTTTGGTCACTCGTGTACAATTGATAATACACAGAAGGTTCAAATTGAGAATATCCTTTACTTTTAAAAACGTAACCGGCATATCCTTGAATATTTAGCAAGGAATTAGGCTCGATGCCTTCAAAATTATCAATGTCCTTTCCTAATATATTGTTTGCATTAATACTTAACCAAGCATCTTTAAACCGGTACAGAGCACCTACGTCAAAATTATTGTTCAATACAGATCTATCGTCAGTAATCGTTGGGTCTACTATTGGATTTTCAAATGTGCCGTTAAAGTTTTCAATTTCAATCCTGAAACTGTTAAGATTATAAGATAAACCAAGAGATAAATATTGTCTTGATTTATAATCAAGCGTTAAGTGATGAGCATAGGACAATTTCAAACCTTGTTGGCGTGTATTTCCGTTACGATCATTATATGCAGAAACACCCACACCAGAACGATATGCAGCTCGAATATCTGCATAAATGGCTTGGTTTTGAGGCGCATTAGTAATGCCCACCCATTGCATAAGTCCATTAGCTCTTATTCTAAAATTATCGCCAATTCCAGCAAAAGTAGGGGACACAACATAATCATTATCAGCTAAATATTGTGTAAAAACCGGTAAGTTAAGTTCTTGTGCTTGTGTTTGAAATGCAAATATCAGTATTAGTAATTTTATAGAATTTTTCATAGGATTTGCTTTAATTAACATTGATAGATTTTGGGGAAACTTAATTATCGATAGAGCGTAAAATGTCCTACGTATTCTTTTTCATTTGATCTTCCAGTTCTTATAACAAACCAATAATCGCCAGTAGGAAGCTCGGTACCTTTATAGCGACCATCCCATTTTTCTCCGGTTCTTAGCATTGCTACTTTTCTTCCATAGCGGTCAAAGATGGAAAACATGAGATTTGGATATTTTTCTACACATTCAGGAGCCCAATAATCCATAATGCCATCTCCATTAGGAGAGAAATAATTAGGAATACAAATTTCAATTAAATCTAAAGTGATTCTCGCTGTAGCAGTACATCCACTGCTATCCGTAACAACTATCACATAGGTACCTGTTTGTTGAATTTCATAGGTATTGATAGAACCAGTATTAATTTCATTGAAAGTAAACTCATAAATACCCGTACCTCCTGTAACGATAGCTTCTATAATATTTACCTCATCATTGTTTAAAACCAGTGTAAGTCCTTCAACTTCATTGATATCAAAGAAGTCTGTCATTACCACACATCCATTTGCGTGTTCAACAGTGATAAAATAATTTTCGCCAGGGGGTAGGTTTGTAAATATATTGCTTGCTTGAGGTGGCCCGTCGTTTAGAGTATACGTCAATAATGACGGATCAACACTATCATCAATGTTTACAGTTACTATTGCAACTGTTTGATTGTCCTCACATTGATAATCCACTTCAACTATGGGATTAATGAAGACCGCATCTGGAAAACTAATAAGCCATTCGCTTTCACAGCCATTTGCATCTTTAACGAATACTGTGTGGTTTCCACCTCCTAAGTTTGTAAAATCAAAATCTGTTTGGTCTATATCACCTGTAGTATATGGGCCATTATAATCATTTATGCTTACGCTATATGGAGGCGTACCTCCTTGAATTTCAATACTAAATGCTCCATTTGCATCACCTTCACAAATTACTGGGATAGTCGTATTATCTATAAGGCCTGCAATAACCTGCGGTGGCTGTGTAATTTCGAAATTAAATGTCACAAAGCATCCTAGTTCGTCTTGAACGATTACGTCATACATTCCAGGAGCTAGGTTTTCAAAAATAGGTGTGTCAAAAAATTGATTTAGTTGGGGTGAGATCGCATATTTAATAATGCCGGTTCCTCCACTAGCTAAAATTATTAAACGACCATCGTTTTCTCCATAGCAAGAAATGTTTTCAATTTCAAAAGTAGTTTCTAAAGCAGTGTCAGGTTCTGTGATTTCAATGTCTTCTGAAATTTCTTCACAATCACCACTCGTTACAAAAACTCTATACATTCCAGCGACGAGTTCAGTAAATATTCCAGGACTATTTTGAGTAGCAGGAATTGTAGTGCCATTTGTATCTTGAAGGATGTACACATAATCTCCCAGACCACCTTGGGCGGTTGCCTCTATAGTTCCGGTGTTATCTCCAGCACAATTTATTTCTGGATTTTCTGAAACTAAGTTTATCTCTAATTCAGGTAGCGGATCAAAAGTTATTTCGTTTGAAACATTTGAAATACATCCATTAATATCTCGTACATAATAACTATAAACTCCTTCTGTGACGCTAATAGTTATATTATCTGTGAATGTTCCTAATACAGGATTAAAATTTTCATTTGCGCTATATTCATAGATACCAGTCCCACCCATCGCGCTTAGTGTTAACGAAGGGCTCGTTAAACATGTAGCAGTTGAGGCGGCAACTAAATCTGCAACCACAGGAGTAGGTTGATCTATAACAATAGGCAGCGGAGATACGTATAAACAATCGTAACTATCTGTAATAGTTACGGTGTAAGTACCAGCCCCTAATCCTTCAAATATATTTGAAGTTTGAGGTCCAGAATCCCCTGCTAAAGGAACAATCGAATTCAACGTGTACGTAAAGTTACTTCCCTGTCCACCGGTAACATTCTCAACTGTAATAGTCGCAGTTTGGTCTCCAAAACAAAGTAAGTTTGTAGCATCTGCAACAAAATCAGCTGTGATAGGGTTGGGTTCTTCCAGAGTTATGGTTTCTGAATCTATACATCCATTTATATCTCTTACATTTACCGTATAGGTTCCTGCTGAAAGATTAGAAAACACATTATTGCTTGAATATGCCACCGTAGCATCTCCAGTTAATTCAAATTCATACGGATTAGTTCCACCCGAAGCAATGGCAGTAATGGTTCCTTCTGAATTAGTACACGTAACATTTGATGTTTCTGAAATAATGAGTTCTAAAACTGCAGAAGGTGTTCCAATCGTTGCCGAATTAGAGGTCGTTGTACAGAATGGTGTTTCAGTTTCTTGAATATCAACGTAATAATTTCCAGAAGGCAATCCCGTAATTATTTCCGGATTTATAGCGGTATTTGCTGTGACTACCATACCTATGGGTGTTCCGGCACTATCAAAAACCTGATATGTATACGCACCAAAGTAATTATTAATAGTAAGTGACAATTCACCATTATTGTCTCCAAAACAATCGTTATCATTTGTCGCTTCTAGAAGTGCGTCAATTTCGTCATAAGGAGTAACGATAAAAGGGTCTGTAAGGACATAACAATTAGTGTCAAGATCATTTACTTGGAAATAATACGTGCCTGGCCCAGGAATGTCAAATACATTTGAAACCTGCGGAGTTCCATTTGGTAACATCTGATAATTGAAGTTTCCCGAACCACCAGTTACCTCTATGGTAACACTTCCTGTACCATTACAATCAATAGGATTTCCGATAAGTACATCTGTAGCAATAATTGATATCAATGGCTCAATAGTAATTATGCTCGTTGCAATACAACCATTGGTATCTCGAACATACACAGTGATAGTTTGCGCTAAGCCAGTATCTATGATTTCAAAAATATTTGTGTTGAAATAATTAATTCCATTTATACTGTAAGTGTAGTTTGGTGTTCCGCCCGTCTCATTAATAATTATAGTGGCAGTTGAAACTGTATTGTCGCTATTGCAACTAAATTGGGTTGCAGTTGCGTTTACTTCCAGTAAGGTAGGTTCATCAATGGTTACGTCCATTTCCAACTCGCAGTTTCTTCCCGATGTAACTAGCACAGTATAAGTATCTGCCGGTAATCCATTAAAAATATTACTTGTTTGCGCTGGAATTATAATTGGAGCAATAATTTCATAGGTGTAAATTGGATTATCATTTCCCGGTTCTAAAACTACGGTTATAGTTCCATCGCTAGCTCCGTTGCAACTCACAGGATTTACCTGAGTGCTGAAAGTAACTGGTGTGGCATTTTCAAGTGTTATTATTGCATCTTGTGTACACATGGTGTCAATATCTGTGATTGTCACAGTATATGTTCCTGAAGGTACCCCTGAGAAAATAGCTCCTGTAAGCGTTATAGATGGTGGATTTGGTGCGATTGAATATGCGTAGTTTCCAGAGCCTCCTGTTGCATTTACTTCAATTTGTCCATCATCATCATTACAGCTTGGTAACGCTGTAACCGTAGGTGTGATTCCTATTGGTGGTAGAATGTTTATTGTTGTTACGTTTCCGCAGCCATAAAAATCGGTTACCTCTACTGTGTGAGTTCCTGAAGAAAGGTTAGATACTGTAAATGGAGGGGTTTGTGTCTGAAATGCTCCTCCATCAATACTAAAACTATACGGTGGTATTCCTGTAGTAATTAATGCTACTTCAATTTCAAATTGACCTTCAATAGCTGTACATTCATTTGTAGTAGTGGCTACAATTACTGGAGTAGGATCCATTGGTACAACTTGAACTGGGCTTGAAACAATACAACCGTAAGCATCAAGTGCATGCACAAAATAATTTCCTGCATTGACATTAAAAACACTTGCTGTGTTCCATAATGGGTCTGTTGCGATTGGGGGTGCAGCAGTGGTTGTTAATTGATATGCATACGGAGGTGTTCCGTTTTGAGCCACGGCAATAATAACACCTGAGTCAGGATTACAGTTTGCGTTTTGGTCTACGGAAGCGGATAGACTTAAGAGAATCGCAGATTCGGTAATGTTGAATGGTGCAGTTACTACACCACAACCCGCGTTAGGTCCTACGGTTTCTTCAATCAAGACAAAATAATTTCCGAAGGGAATAGGTCCCAAATCATTTACAGCTAAAGAGCCTCCTGCAGGAACGATTCCCGTCCCAGAGATTCCGATAGGGCTCGTTGATAATGAATCAAAAATTTCATAATCAATTGTTACCGGTGTTGTATAAATGTTATTGACAGTAAATGAAACGTTACCATCATCGTTGCCCGTACATGAAATATTATTAGCGCTTACTGCAGTTGCTGTTAATGTTGAATTAGTTGGAATGGGTATTCCTGCAGATTCGTAATAACTACAGTTTGTAGACGTGTCATAGACTATAAAAGTATATGTGACACCTGGAATCAATGTTGAGTTTGTATCGTTAAAAATTGTTGATTGGCTTCCCGGTGGATTTTCTGGAATCCAAGAACCAGGTGGATTGGGATATACTGTACCAGGACCTTCGTAAATACTAAACCAAAATGGTCCCATACTACCAAGAGCAGAGCTAACGCTAACTACAACTTGACCTCCCAATGCACAGTCAACCGTTGGGTCTACCGTAATATCTAGGTCTGTGGGCTGTGAAGCTACTAACACATCCTGAAATAATACGGAACAACCATTTGAGTCCACCACATTTATTTCATACAATCCAAAATCAACAACATCAAAACTTACAGATGTTGATCCTGTAGCATTTAGTTCTGAATTTGCATATCCATTTGTGCCCGTTACAAAATAATTATACGGTGGAATTCCTCCTACAACACTGTTAATCACAATCGATCCCTGAGATATGCCGCCAGAAGGATCACATTCAATTGGAAACGCTTCGTAGTCTACAATTATGGGATCTGGCTCATCAATGGTTACAATTTCGGTTGCAACGCACTCATTTGCATCAGTAACGGTTATTGTATAAGCACCAGCGGGTAGTCCGGCGGTTTGATTTCCGTAGTTTGTGTTTGTCGTGTCATTATTAACATTAATTACAAATGGGGGAGTACCTACGGTTGGGTCAATTGTAATATTAATTGCTCCATTTTCATCGCCGTTGCATAATATTTGTTGTGTTTGAGCAACAAAATCTATTGCAGGTAATGTAATTGGATGTATAATTATAATTGGTGAAGTAGCGGTACATCCTAAAGCATCGGTAATTTCAAATTGATAACTTCCTGAAGTTGCAGTTGAATATGTAAACGGTGTTCCTGTTGCTCCCAATGAATTGAATGCTCCTCCATTAATGGATACAGCGTAGCCGAAAGGTGACAATCCACCAGTAATCGTACCAGTTATTATAGCATCTGGCGAAGTTGTACAGTCTAAAGTTTTAGTTAAGATAGCGTCAACAAGTATTTGTGATTCCACTGTTTGGGAAGGAAGTGTTAATTCGCAACCAAAAGAATCTCGAACAGTGATTGTATAGGTTCCAGGAATTAACCCAGAAAATATATTACTATTCTGAAATGGACCTCCATTGATACTAAATTCAAAGGGGGCTTCTCCCGCAGTTACTTCAACTTCAATTGTTGCACCGTTAGATGAATCATAACATAAATCTGAATCAATAGTTATGGTTGCTTCAGGAGCATTTGGAATAACGAGATCAAAATTTTCGGTAACAATACATCCATTGCTGTCTTGAACGGTTACTGTGTAGTTTCCGCTTTGCGTTAAACCTGTAAAAATATTTGAAGATTGTGCAGGTAAAATTGTAGTGTCCGGAAGCGTTAACGTATAAATATTACCTCCCCAACCACCTGTGGCGTTAATGACAACGCTACCTGTTTCAATACATGAAATTGGACTCACATCAACGGTAACGGTCAATGGGTTTGAGGGTGCTTCAATTGTAGCAGTTGTAGTTGCTTGACATGTGGTATTTAAATCTGTAACTACGATTGTGTAATTACCAGCACTCAAATTAGTTAGTATAATTGGTGATGTTCCAATTATTGGTAAGCCACCATTTAAAGTGTAATTAAAAGATGTGGTTCCCGAAACCGTAAACTGAACCGAACCAGTAGCATCTCCAAAACATGTGACATTGTTGAGCGTTTCAGCAATTATTGAAATTGGAGCTATTGGTGCTACAGCATAATCTTCGGTATACGTACAATCGTTTACATCCTTTACTTGAAATGTATAAATATCCGGTGCTAAATCTGAAAAATCTGTTGATGTTTGATATGGTGTTGCTGCAGATGCTGGGGCAATTATTTGATATTCTAAAGGAGTAACTCCGCCGGTAGTTCCAACAATACTTATTGTAACTGTATTTGTAGGACATGTTACTGGGGTATTGGTAAACATTAAATCTATTGGTGGATCTAATGGTAGAATTTCAACTTCATTGGTAATGAATGTACAATCGTTCGCATCTTTAATGGTAATGCTATAGTTACCTGGTGTTAAGCCAGTGAAGGTTGGTGATGATTGGTAGTTTATACCATCTATACTATATTGATAAGGTGGGGTTCCACCAGAAACATTTATAGCCTCTATTGTTCCTGTGGAAATACAAGTATAAGGCGCTACTAAAACTGCAGTTCCATCAATGGGTGTTACAGTTTCAATTGTAATATTTTGAATATCTGATGTACAAACAGCAGGGCCTATTGTATATCGTACCGTAACAAAGTAGTTTCCAGCGGAAAGCCCTGTAAATAATGGTGAATTACTAAAATTAAATCCGCCATCAATACTGTATTCGAGACTGTTTCCATTTGGATTCGAAACTTGAATCGTTATAGTACCATTGTCGTCGTTACTCGCACAAACGATATCCGTTTTTTCTATAGTAAACTCCGGAGCTAGAATCGCCTCTATTGTTATACTCGTTTCAGCTGAACAGTTATTGGCGTCTACTACTGTAATGTTATAAACACCTGGAGTTGTGACAACAACCTCAGGGTTTGTTTGAAATACAGTACTATTATTAACAAAGTAAAAATACGGAGCGGTTCCTCCTTGAGGATACACTGTGATTTCCCCATCAGTACAGGTAAGCGGTCTTGTAATTGCCGCTGTTAAGGTCAAGAGCGGTGGTTCAATGATTTCGATTTCTTCTGTCGCGGTACATCCGTCCTCAGTTTCTATATTTACTGTATAAGTGCCTGGGTTGAGGTTTTCAAATGCATAATTGTTTTCAACAATAGGACCTACGCTGTTTACTAATGTAGCTCCTAAATAAATAGAAAAATAATATTGTGGTTCTGCATCATTCGCTGCGAGATAAATATTTCCTTTATCGCCATAACAGAGAGGCTGTTCTACAATACTAGATATTGTGAAATCTCTCTCCCTCACCAAAACATCGGGCACTGTAAATACGCACGCATTTGTTGGAACACCAACTTGTCTAATATAAACAGTATAGATTCCTGCTACCGTTATCGTAAAAACATTACTAGATTGGTAGTTAGTTCCGTCAAGGCTGTATTCATAACCACTTGGCACGTTATGAACAGTAATTCTTCCCGGAGTGTCACATATAATATCTTCAACGCTTACTGATGGATTTAGTAAATTTTGATAAACATTGAAATAAAATTGATTGAAACACCCTCCTTCATAATTAATAGTAAGTCTGAATTGACCGCCCTCATTAGCAGTATAATTTGGACCGGTTGCCACTTCGTCCCAAGTACATCCTGGATTTTCATTAGCACAATCAATATCTGGAATAGCTGTACAACTTGTTTCATCTAGCTTCTCCCAAATTACCGAAGTAGCACCATCAATGTCTGTCAAAATATCTCTAAAATCGTCAAGCCCGCATAAGAAAATATTAGGTAATAATTTTCCATCATTAGGGCAAGTCACTACCTCATCTGCAAAAGGTATTACTGGATTAGGAATTGTACCGCCGTATAATGACACAACATATTCCTGAACGATAGATTGGCAAGGAGCTAAAGCCGTATTAAAAGAATAATATGTTCCTGTCGCCGTAACTACAATGGATTGTGTCGTTCCAATTACTGGCGTACCTGTAGGGCTCGTAGACCAAGAATATGTATCATATCCATCTGCCGCAGTCAAAGTAATCTCATCACCGCAAAGAATTTCATTTTGAGTAAACTCACAGTCGAGATTTGCTAAGAAATTAGTTGCTTGCGGGGTAATTAAACATCCAGTATTTTGACTGTAGCTAGGGTCGTCAGTTATTAAAAAGGTTGTATTAAGTGTTCCTTGATATGTTGCAAAAGCTTGATTTGTAATAATATTTGAACAAGCGTCATCTAAATCTTGACATGCTTCCACTACTTGTGCTTCTATTCTAATTTCATAAACAGGATCATTTTCTTCAACTAAATAATTTTCAATGGAAAAAACAATCTCACGAGAAGCAACATCATAACTAGCAACAGATACACCAGTGGGTAATGTTAACCCAGTTGGATAATCAAAAATTACATTTATGGGTAAAATATCTCTAATAGTAAAATTAGTGGCATTATCATTACCCACATTTTGAAAACCTATTATGTAATTTAATTCCTGTCCTAAATCTACAATTTGATTACCAATGTTATTTCCGAGTTCATCTTCAACAATTTTAGTTAGAGCGATATCAGGTTCAATAATTTCAACAGCCATTGCAAAAAAGTAGGGGAAATAAGTATCCCCGCTAGTGGTCAATTCAATATTTGCAGTGGTCGCATCATTCGCTATTATAGTATTACCGGGATTGGGAATCGCTAAAATACCCGTATCAAAACCTAATGTATTTGTACTGTTTGGAACTCTATTGTCAACTGGTTGTGCGTTTAATTGTGTAACAGAACTATTAAAAAAATTACTAACTGGACGATCTGTTGTAGACATAGGAGTTCCGTTAAGTCTTAGTTGATCGTTGAGTATAGGAGAATCGCCCTCTAAAACTGCAAATGCAAAATTTGCTCTTACAGGAGTAGGGGAAGGCACAGTTCTAAATCCTGAAATATCAAAATCTACACCCACCGGATCTGGATTTCCTTTTATTATACTGAAACCATTATAACTTGTAATTGACTTTCCTGGTAATGTAGGGTCTTCAAAAACTACGAAAAGTGACCATCCAGCAGATTGACCGGTTCCTCCATTAAAACCTTCTTGAGAATTTACATTTGCTACCGTATACGTGCCCAAATCTGTGGCTAAACTCGTAACAATGTTTGTCACGTCTGCAAAGCACGCATATGGAAAACTACCTTGGATAGAACCTCCACCATCTGTGTATCTATCATAAATTACAGTCCCTGTAATGTCTTGATACCCTCCAGACGGCCCTTTAAACTTTACAGTATTAAATGTAGTTTGATTTTCCTCGCGCTCAACAGCGCCCCAATAAAGTGCAGCATATTTTATTTCATAACAATTTGGATTCGGGATTGTCAAATCGGCACTGGAAGAACTAAACGTAGAGGGGTCACCATCAATATCGATATACCGCATATCGACGTTGGAATTATACACCGAATTATCATTAAAAGGATTATTGTCCGGTCCTAAAATGTTATTTCCTATAAGAAGGATATCACCTTTTAAATCATTATCATACGCATTTGCGCTGTCAAATGGCACAAAATTTTGGGCAATACTAGATAAACTTAAAAGCAATACTATAAAGAGGACGGCTTTTTCTTTAAGAGTAGGTTTTGTCATGATGGTTTGTTTTTTGTTAGTGACACTTCCTCTTATAATCGTGGGGGAGAGGATTAATTTTTTACATTAGTTTTCAATTTTTACGATGGAAGCTTTATCAGCATAAGGACTTCCGTTTAAGTAAGTCTGTGTGCTTTTAGCTTCTTCGATGGTTTCAAATTTTTTATAATAGATATAATATCTTGTTGTTGTTACATCATAGAAAAAATCAATTTCATTGTATCCAGAGGCTATTACTTTTTCTAAAAAGGAATCTCTTGCTTCTTTAGTATCGTGCGTTGCTAATACTAAATAATACGCACTTTCAGTATTCTGAACATTTTTAAGTATTTGAATGCTATTAGTTCGCTCAACACCAAAATCAAAATCTTCGGTTGTTAATGGTTTATTATTAGGACTTACACTATTTCGAAGTATATTCAACGCTATTCTATCTTGTTGATATCGGTCTTTATCATTATCGTAACCGGCTTTTTTAATGCGTCTCTTTCTTTCAAATGCAGTTGCAGCCGAAATACTTTCAAGCGATGAAACCATAGATTCACGGAATCTTTTAGACCTCTGCTGCACTTCTTTTAGCTCAGCAATTGTTGTTCTATAATATTCGTTTGTCGGGTCATTTTTATCCTTGACCTTTTTAGTTCTAATTTTTAAAAGTGACTCAATTCTATCTATTTTCTTGCTTTGCTCTAGAATTATTGTATCAAGTGCGATTCGTATATTTTCAATATTCTGATTCTCAGCAGATATACTTTTAAAAGGTTTTGGTGTAACAAAAATTCCTTGTTCACTTAAATCATTTTCTTCTTTAAGGTCTCTTAAATCATTTTGTTTAATCGTAACGGCTTCTTGTAACTCATTCAATAAATCTGTTTGTTTAATTGTTGCAGCTGCAGCCTGTTCTCTTAATAAATTCATTGATTCTCCAACTGGATCTGTTGGTTTTTCAACTGATGCTGGTGCTGCTAATTGGGCCAATTCCTCTGCTTCAACTCTAGCTTGTTCTTCTTTCGCTATCCTTATTGCTTCTTCGGCAGCTTCTTTTTTTCTTCCTTCTTCAGCTATTATCGCGGCTTGTTCTGCTTTAATGATAGCTTGTCTTTCTTCAGCAATTCGCTTTGCTTTTTCCGCTTCAGTTTTTATTCTTTCTTCTTCAGCTATCTTCTTAGCTTCTTCGGCTTCTGTTAAAGCTTGTTTTTCTTGAGCTATCTTTTTTGCTTCTTCAGTTTCGGTATTTATCTTTTCTTCTTCAGCTATTCTTGTTTCTTGCTCTATTTCAATTTTGTTCTCTTCTTCTACTTCTGTTTTTTGTTCTTCTTCGGAAATTTTAATTGCTTGTTCTTCTTTTACTACGATTTTTTCTTCGGAGGCGATTCTTTCAGTTTCATCTTTCAAAATTTTTAAATCTGAATTTTGATTTTCAATGACCGGTTCCGTTTCGGCTTTAGCCACCGTTGTTTTCTTCTTCTTTTTCTTCGTACTTTTTTCTAAAGAAAAGAGACCTGCAACTTCATCATCTCTACTATAATCGTAGTAGTTGTAGTTTTTAAATTTATACGCCAATGTAATTTCGTGGGCAGCACCTAGATTTGACAAGCCGGAAAATGCGCGTTCATAATTATATTCAATAGCAATTTGAGAGGTAATGTTGATACCAAGTCCAGCCGAAGCGCCATAAGTAGTGTTATAGCCAGCTTGTGCCCAAACTCCTTTTGGAACTGTAAGCATCATTGAAGCTGAATATATATTAGCATTTTTAAAGAACTCCGCTCTACCTAAAGCAGTGAACTTACTTTCGCCAAAGAAACCATAACCTCCCGTGTATCCCGTGTACATGAGATGTCCTTGAATACCTTGTTCTGGATTGTCTTCTATTAAGGCTGAAGTTGTAAAATTATAGGTGACAATATTATTAAGTGATACTCCAAAATCAATGTATCCCGTACCATAATTTAATGCTGGATTTACTGTTATCAAAAAGTTTGATGGTATGGTATTCAATAGAGGTTCATTAAAATTTGTAACCACTTTGTCTCCATTTATTCCACTTTTATAAGCTCCTATGTTTATTCCAAAGGTTAAATTGCTTTCTTCTTCAAATCTTACATTGTACGCTAGATTTAAAATACCGCCAAATGTTGTTAAGACTCCATTAGTTTCTTGAAATACACTAATACCAGCACCAACATTTTCTGCAAACCTTCCTGAATACCCAAATACGTATGTTTGAGGAGCATCGTCTATTTGTAACAGTTCTCTTTTATTTGTTATGTTGATGAACTTATTTTGTTCACGAACAAAACTGAAGGTTGGGTTCACTAAAAACCTATTAAAAGTCAATGAATTCCTTACAGGTAAGTCAAGCGCTAACACACCATTCTCTTCTTGAGAATAGGTGAATTGCGAGAAACAAATCAATAACGATATGAAAATTAAAAATTTCTTCACCTTATTTTAATATGGTTATTGAGCCTTTTTTGGGTTCATTGCCTTGCGGAACTATCACGTAATAGAATATTTGATTTGTTCCTACGGAACCCAATTGGTCAATTGGCCAATTGTTTTCATAATCATTGGTTTCAAAAACAATTTCACCACGATTTGAGAAAATTGTAACACGAGTATTGGTTCCACTTACATATTGAGTAGGGATAATCCAAGTATCGTTTATGCTGTCACCATTGGGGCTCACTATATTCGGAATGTTTTCAACTTCAGGGAAAAGATTTACGAATTCTTCTATTTTAAAATTTAACTCTTGGATTAAAGAGCAGCCTTCTGATTGAATTATAAGAACCCGATAATTACCAAATTGAGTTGCGTCAAAGCTAGACCCAATGGCACCATCAATAGTTTCATCATTTAAAATCCATTGAAAAACAGGATTTATCGCCGATGTTGTTACTGAAACCTGTAACGTCTCGCCTAATTCCATTGTATTATTTACCGGAATATCTAGTTCACTGAAAAAATCTCCAGTTTCTAAATTAATGCTTCCAAACGCTTCACAATTTCCAAAATCTACTCGCACAGAATATTCGCCTGATACATCTGTCAAATAGGTTGAAGCATTCGCTCCAGGTATTATAGTTCCATCTCTATACCAAATATGACTATTACCTTCTATAGTACTTAATTGTGTCATGCCGTTTTCAGCACAAAAGGGATTCCCTAAACTCGAAGTGATTGTAGCAATTACAGGTTCTCCATTTGATGCGGGCACAACAGTTACTCTATTTGAAAAAGAGTTTGAGGTACAACTTCCATAATTTGTTTCTACAAAATAGGTTCCTTCCTGTTCAACAAGTAGCGAAGGAGATTGCCCTACGAGAGTTGAGGTAGTAGGAGTGATTACTTTGTACCATTTATACGTTAGCCAAGGATAGTTAAGTGGGGACACATTACCATTCTCTCCAGGATTATCTATGGTTAAAAGATAACCACCGCCTTGGCAATAAAATGCAGTATCATTAAGTCCATTAATGGTAAAAGGACTATCCTGAATTTTATAATAGGCAGGAAAACTTTGTGAATTGGCACTTTGTCCTTGAGGCTCTGTAGATTTAATTCTAATTTTATAATTCTCACCACTCGTATTTGTAGGTATTGAAAAATCAATTATCACGGGCGACGCATTAATGGCGCCAGGTTGTGATGTGTAAACCACTGTTGGAGTTTCAAAATCTCCGTTTTCATTGGACATTTCTACAATAAATGTGTTGTCGCTTCCTAAACCATTTTCAGGACTGTAAACAAAATTTATAGTATATGAATTGAAAGATTCATTGGCACATGCCTGCGTGAATTGAAGTGAAGGTGCTCCAATTACAACTTGAGCATTTGTAGTACTTTGTAATAAAAGTAGGAAAATGCTAAGTAATGATATGTAGAATTTTAAGTGAGTAATTTTTTCCATGCAAAGGGGATTTCATGTAAATATTCATGCGTATGCGAAATTTTAAAGATGTAAGTAGTATTGCTTTAGATTAATTTTCTTTAATCTTCGTCAGGTAGATTGATAGCAATTATTTTATTTATTCGTAATCTGAAGTCTGGATTACTTAGCTCATTGGATTCTATGAATGTTTCCTTGTCTGAACTTTTTGAATATACATTTTGAAATATTGCATTACCATACCAATATTCAAGATCATCGTTGTTGGTATTGTTCTCCAGGAAAATATTCCCTCTACAGTTATTGAAATACATGTTACTGAATTTCATTTGCTTTAAGTTATCGTCGTTGATAAATATTTTTGAATCTATCACAACTGCAGGATTGAAACCAGAAAACACACTCTTTTCAATAGAAAATGTTGCACCTTCTTTTACATAGAGTGCTTCATTTACTAAACCTATATCAATAGCATTATTTAAATCATCGGTTAATACCATCAAGGTTAGATTTGTTGCATTAAGGTGGGTAGATTTTTTAGTTATATCAGTCTCTTCAACATCATCATAGTTCGCTAAATAAATACTACTATCACCTGTAGAAGCGGAATAAAAGGGAGATTTTACAACAAGTGAGTTTGCTATTTTAACTTGTGCACCGTAATTAAATATTAAGTCATTCTTCCTTGACCTAAACGATATAAAATTATCTAGTTTTAATTCACCTCCAATAACATTTAGAGAATTACCTTGACTATAACTAATCATCACATTTTCAATAAATGTATTATCTCCAACTCCTGCCAATGTTAAACCACTATAGTATCCATTATCCTTAGTTCTTTTTCCGGCATATTCAATACGCACATATTTTAGAATTCCGGAACCACTTTCATTATTGGCACCACCATAGAGCATAATAGATGGATCTGAAGGTTTTAGTCCCACATCCAAAATCCATGAATCTCCTATTTTATTTACAGGCGCATCGCCAAGAATGAAGATTCCTCCCCAGTCTCCAGGCTTTTTCAAATCTCTATTTGAAGTAAAAATTATAGGATCTGTTTGTGTACCTTCAGCAATTATAGTGGACCCATTATTTATAACAAGAGAACCTTTTGATTTGTAATCTCCAAGAATTACCGTTCCAGCTTCAATGGTCAACGTGGTGCTGTCAGTAACAAATACATTTCCAGATAGAAGGTATGTTTCTCTTTTAGAAAGCTTGGTGTCCTTTGTGATTCTTCCAGAAAGAATACGCGTTGGAGAATTAAACTTAGAATCTTCTGGTTTAAAATCTGTCCAGATTTCAAGCCAATTTTCAGTACCGTAAATTCCTTTTTCTTGTTGCGAAGTGGCAAAAAACGAAATGAAAAAGAGGAGAACAATGAGAAAGGGTAGTTTTGTTTTCATATGAGTTGTTTTTAACTGAATTCCTTTTAAGTGGTTGAATTTTTCTTGATATATTTTATTGGTAATCAAAATATCAAGCAAGCGAATTTTCTAGTCAAATTGATCGTACGTATGCAATGCCTTTAAAGTATCTTCATAAAATAAGATGGCTCTTATAAGGCTTGATCTATCTGAATAGGGTAGTATTATTTTTTGAAATTCTACTGTATTATCAAAATAAGTGGTTGTAGCCTCAATATTATCTTGCAATGCTTTTCTATTACCTTTGGTATCAGGTATCCCTAGCGTAGTCATAGTCACGCCGGGTTTTGTAGCAAAAGCAATATTTGGTAAAATTTTAATTATAATTTCTATACGTCTATTGTATAATTCAAGGAGTTTACCTTTTGGCATTTCCTCGAGTTGCTCTAAATCATGATATTTTGTTATACTAATATCTTCACTAATAATGTACTGCTCATTCTTCTTTTGGGCAATAAGGGTTGTAGTAATAATCAATAATAGGGTGGTCAGTTTGAGTTTTAAGTTAGTAGTCATAAAAACTAAGTTTAAATTGGGGGCAATATCGCACGGTATTTTAATGTATGTTTATGTTCTATTAAGTGCAATTTACATCGATAAAGTGTAAATAAAAAAAGTTTTTGTGTTAAAATTTAAGAAATTTCTTACAAATTATATTTTACGATTTCAAACGATGACGGAAAATATAGTGGTGAAAAATGAACTTTAGCAATTCAATTAAGATGTATATTCTTCAATAGAATATCTCAAAAACTCATTCAATTTAGAACTATAACTATCTTTTAAATTAAGTAAATAAGGAGCCTTATAAAGGTTAATAAATCAATATCTCCCTATATTGCGAGAAACAAAAACCATGAAATTAAACTTACTATCCTGCGATGCCCAAAGACCCGATAAAAGAACCATATCCAATTGCATTGCCGAAATTTCAACCAGTATCAATGAATCCTTAGCTAATGAACTAACAGAAATCTTATTGGAGGGAGACGCGGTTGATATTGAAGTTGAGGATAAAAATTCCGGATCAGCTTTGAGGGCACTACGAAAGCTTAGTGTTACTTATGAAATTTTGGATTGAGTGTAATACCAGCATTATTTTTACTTCGGAAATTTAACTTCCAAAGTTTATCGATACCTTTATGGTACAATGAAACTGAATAACTCCAACCTTTAATATTTCCGAAGAATGAAACATTTAACGTACCTCGCCATCTTTGTACTAGTATTTGTTGCTTGCAAAGAAGAGCAAAAACAAGAAGAACAACCCAAAGTTCCAGAGTTTGATGGAATTTCTCAAAACATTAAACCGGGCGATAATTTTTTTGCGCATGTAAATAAACAATGGTATGATAATGCCGTGATTGCTGATGATCAAGTGGGAGTAGGGTCTTATATGTTTTTGAATATTCCGCAGCGAGAATTGCTGGAAGATATTTTGGAAAATGCAGCAGCGGGTGAACACACCAAAGGCAGCATCGAGCAAAAACTGGGAGACTTTTATGCTTCGGGGATGGATACCGTTCAAATCAACAAGCGTGGTTTTGAACCTATCAAACCCATGCTCGACAAAATTGAAAAAATCAACGATGCGCCTAGTTTGATGCGCCTCGTTTCCGAAGAACAGAAAAATGGACACGCGTCAATTATTGGACTTTATATTTCAGCAGATCAAGAAAATAGTCAACTTAACATTATGCATGCTGTGCAAGCGGGACTTGGTCTGCCAGATAGAGATTATTATTTTGGTACAGATGACGAAACGGTGGCGATTCAAAAAGCCTATAAAGAGTATCTTTCTACGTTATTGGAATTAACCAATGAAGCTGACCCATCTCAAAAGGCCAATATAGTTTACACTATTGAAAAAAAACTTGCAGAAGCTCATAAAACCCGCGTAGAACGCCGCAAAATAGAAGAGAATTACAATAAATATAGCCTAGGGCAAATCAAGGAAATGCATCCCAATCTACAATGGGATTTACAATTTGAAACGTTGGGCTTGGCAGTAGATTCGGTTGATATGAAGCAACCTGCGTATTATGATGCGCTAGATAAAATGGTAGGAGAAATTCCATTGCAGGACTGGAAAACCTATTTAAAAGCAAGCACGCTTTCTTATTATGCGGATTACTTGAGCAAACCCTTTGAGGAAGCTTCGTTTGAATATTCAAAAGCACTTACGGGCCAATCAAAACAGCAAACGCGCGAGCAGGCAATGGTGAAGCAAGTTGATGGTTTGTTAGGTTTTGCATTAGGGCAATTATACACCAAGCAGCATTTTAATGAAGAGGCAAAAAAGCGAGCATTGGAGTTAGTGAATAATTTTCAAAAGGCGTTTGAAGCTAGAATGGATAATCTGGATTGGATGAGCGACAGTACAAAAGTAAAAGCGAAGGAAAAATTATACGCAATTACAAAAAAAATAGGCTACCCAGATGTTTGGCGAGAATACGATGTAGAAATCAATCGCGACCAGTATTTTGAAAATGTACTCAAATTAGAACGCAATGATTTTGATTATATGGCGGCTCAACTTAATAAAGCGCCAGATAAAGATAGATGGGGAACAACGCCATCAACGGTGACGGCTTATTACAACGCTTCGCTCAACGAAATTGTATTCCCAGCGGGTATTTTACAATTCCCATATTTTGATGTCAATGCAGACGATGCTGTAAATTATGGCGGAATTGGGATGGTAATTGGCCACGAATTTACACACGCCTTTGATGATAGAGGTGCTCAATTTGATAAAGACGGAAATGTTAAAAACTGGTGGACTGACGATGATTTAAAAAACTTTAAAGCAAAGACTCAATTAATAATTGACAGGTATGGTGAGTTTACCGTTTTAGATAGTTTACACATAAATGGAGCTACTACAGTAGGGGAGAACGTTGCCGATAATGGAGGAATATCAATTGCTTACGATGCCTTTAAATTGACAAAGCAAGGTCAGGATACAACTAAAATAGGTGGCTATTCACCGGACCAACGTTTTTTTATGTCCATTGCTAGAATTTGGAGGGTAAAAACCCGTGACGAATTTTTACGTACGTATATCAATACCAATTCGCATTCGCCAGCAATTTGGAGAGTTAATGGACCATTGATGAACAGCACTCCATTTTATGATGCGTTTAATGTGCAGCCGGGAGACTCGAATTACAAATCTGTTGAAGAGCGGATTAAGATATGGTAATTTAATTATTCTTTGTCGAGTTTCTTTTTACAAGAGATGTTTCTAAGGTAATTGTCTTGGTACTTAGAGGTTTTTTTTTCTTAATAGCGTTTAGCTCTTTGTAGAGCCTCTTAAAGGATTCCTTTCCCATTTCATATCCAGGTTGATTGATTGTGGTAAGTGAAGGAGTAATTGCAGAAGACATAAACCAATTGCTAAATCCAACGACTGAGATTTGGTTGGGAACATCTATACCAAGGCTTCTCAATTGGGTAATAGCACCAATGGCTACCATGTCAGTATTTATAAAAATGCCATCAACATTAGGATGGTTTTTTACTATTTCCGCAGCAAATTTAGACCCATCTTCAAAACTGGTATTTTCGCATATAAATACTAAAGAAGGGTCATATTTTAAATTATAGTCCTCTAGTGCTTTTTTATATCCCAAAAATCTATCAATGGAATTCTGAGGCAATAAGGGACCTCTAAAGTGGGCTATATTCTTGCAACCTGTTTCTATTAAATGCTTCGTTGCCGTATAAGCAGCTTTTCTATCATCGATAATAACTTTAGAACAATTAACAAGTTTGGCAATCTTGTCAAACATGACAAGAGGTTTATCATTTGATAAAAATTTATTTATATGTTTAAAATCTGCTGTTTCATTTGCTAAGGATATTAAAACACCATCTACATTTTTATTTAGTAATAGTTCAATTTGTTTTTTTTCTAGTTCGTAAGATTCGTTTGATTGAAGAATAATGACGAGATATCCTTTTTTTTCGGCTTGATTTAAAATTCCTTTAATAACACTAGAAAAAAAGTGGTGTACTACTTCGGGAATTATAAGTCCTATGGTTTTAGATTCTTTAGTTCGAAGGTTTACAGCAAAGGCATTGGGCCGATAGTTAAGAGTTGTAGCAAGTTCTTTTACTAGAGCCTTTGTTTTTGGACTCACATCTTTATAATCTTTTAAAGCTTTGGATACTGTAGTTATTGAAATATCTAATTTTTCAGCTATCTCTTTGAGTGTTACAGGTTTCATAGTTACTGAAATTGATGAAAATAAAGTTTGTTATTATACTAACGAAAACGTTTTCGGCGATTTCGAAAACGTTTTCGTTGCAATATCGTCATTTTTTTATATTCTTAATTTCGAAATTGTCATTCATAAAGCAATTAATTTAATTTTTAATATTTCAACCATGAAAAAATTATTACCTATTTTGAAACTTTCATTGTTTCTTTTGTCTTTTGCATCCTCAGTTGTGGTTGCACAATCTAGCATCTCTGGATCAGTATTAGACAGTGATGGAATGCCTGTTCCGGGCGCAAATGTTGTTTTAGATCAAACGACAAAAGGTGCCATATCTGACTTTGATGGAAATTATACCATTACAAATGTTGAAGACGGTATATATACTTTAAAAGCTAGTTTTCTAGGTTTTACTTCTGTAAAGAAAACTGTAACGATTTCAGGGAGTGATGTAGTTGAAAATTTTGCATTAGAAAGTGATGCAGAGTCTTTGGATGCCATCATTATAACAGGTAATGCCAATCCAAGATCTAAAATTAAGTCAAGTGTATCTATTACTTCATTAAAGCCTAGCACAATAGAACAAACGGCACCGAGAACAACGGCAGAAATTTTCAGAACGATTCCTGGTATACGTTCTGAATCTTCTGGTGGAGAAGGTAATTCAAACATTGCGGTACGTGGTGTACCCGTTTCGTCAGGTGGATCTAAGTATGTTCAATTACAGGAAGATGGTTTGCCCGTGTTGCTTTTTGGAGATATTTCTTTTGGAACGGCGGATATATTTACCAGATACGATTCGAACATAGGTAGAATTGAAGCGATACGTGGTGGTTCAGCATCAACGCTGTCTTCTAATTCGCCAGGAGCAATTATCAACTTAATCAGTAAAACAGGCAAAACTGAGGGAGGTTCATTAGGAACATCATTTGGACTTGATTATGGAAATTTCAGAACAGATTTTGAATATGGTGCTCCAATAGGTGAAAATTTATATTTTCATATGGGAGGATTCTATAGAGCAGGGGAAGGAATTAGAGATGCAGGATATACAGCTAATAATGGTGGACAGTTTAAATTTAATATGACCAAAGAATTTGAAAGTGGCTATGTAAGAGTATATGCGAAATACTTAAATGATAGAGCGATTGCTTATTTGCCAAATCCAATACAAGTTACGGGAACAAACGATAATCCAACGTTTGAAAACATTCCAGGCTTTGATGCAAATAATCAAACCTTACATACATCTTTCTTAACTCAAAATACAGGATTGGGAGCAGATAACTCTTTGAGAAGATCTAATGTTACTGATGGAATGAACCCTATTTCTACTTCAATAGGTATGGAGGCTGCTTTTGAAATAGGCGACGGTTTCAATATTAAAAATAACGGTAGATTTTCTTTTAATAAAGGTGGTTTCAATTCTCCTTTTCCAGCTTCGGTTGTTTCTGCTTCAGATTTGGCCGCAGCAAATGAATACGGTTCTTTAACATTTGCAAATGGTGATGGCGTTGTTCCTGGTAATTCTCTAATTACACCGGTTGTTTTGTTTGACACAGAACTCAATAACTTTAATAATTTTATGAATGACATACGTTTGACAAAGAAATTTGATAATGTGGATGTTACTTTGGGGTATTTCAAATCGATACAAAATGTTTCTATGTCTTGGTTGTGGAATTCTTATTTACTGGAAGCTTCGGGAGATAACGCAAGGCTTATCAATGCTACAGATTTAGATGGAAACTCTGTTTCAGAAAATGGACTTATTGGATATGGGGCAACGTTATTTGGCAACTGCTGTCAACGTAACTACGACACACAATACAATACATCTGCTCCATTTCTTGCAATTTCAGTAGATGCAATTGAAGGTTTAAATATTGATGCTAGTTTTAGATATGACATTGGTAAAGTTGACGGAACGTTTGCAGGGTCTCCAACAGATGACGAAGGAAATGTTCAAACAAGTGCCGTTGATGTTAATGGTGACGGAATCATCTCTGTTCCAGAACAAAGCGTTGCATCTATAGATAACGCAAACCCAACGACAGTGAATTATGATTATAATTATTTCTCAACGTCAATTGGTATAAATTATTTATTAGATGAAAATCAGGCTGTATTTGGTCGTTACAGTAGAGGAGCTTCTGCAAAAGCAGATAGAATTTTATTCTCTGGATTAAATTATACAGACGGTGATCAAATCAATGCTTTAGATTTTATTAATCAAGCAGAAGTTGGATATAAAAGAGGTCTTACTAACGGTTCAATCTATGCAACTGTATTTTATGCACAGACAACCGAAGAAGGTGGTTTTGAAGCTACATCGCAACAAATTATTGAAAATGACTACAAGTCTATCGGTGTTGAACTAGAAGGAAACTATAGATTTGATAATTTGCTTGTTCGTGGTGGAATTACGTATACAAATGCTGAAATTGATTCTGGTGACAACGCAGGAAACACTCCAAGAAGACAACCAGATTTTATCTATAACTTTATCCCTTCTTATAACTTCGGAAATGATAAACAACATAGTTTTGGTGTAAGTGTAATTGGTCAAACAAAAGCATACGCTCAAGATAGCAATGAACTTGTATTACCTGGGTTTGCAATTGTAAATAGTTTTATTAACTATGAAGTTACTAGTGGATTGACTGCAAATTTATCTGCAAATAACGTTTTTGATAGTTTAGGAATTACAGAATCTGAAGAAGGAAGTATTACTGAAGGACAAACTAATTACCTAAGAGTACGTCCTGTTCCTGGAAGATCAATTTCATTAGGAATTAACTATGCATTTTAATTTTTTTTTAGCCAATATTTAAGTTAGTGTTAGTTGAAAAGGGTCAATGTGTAAGATGTTTCATTGATCCTTTTCTTTTACTAAAAGTAATTTCTATTTTAAACGAAATTTCAATTAAAAGATTAACCCAAAACATGCCTGATGTCACGTAAAATTAAATTGAGCTTTTGGCAAATATTAAATATGAATGTTGGATTCTTTGGAATTCAATATAGTTTTGGTTTGCAGCAGAGTGCAGTAACTCCTATTTACGATTTTTTAGGTGCCAGTGCAGATCAAATCCCCATATTACACCTTGCAGGTCCTGTGACTGGATTACTCGTACAACCCATAATTGGCGCTATGAGTGATAAAACTTGGAGTCCAAAATTGGGTAGAAGAAAGCCTTATTTCTTAATTGGAGCCATACTCTGTAGTCTGGCATTACTTGTATTTCCATTCAGTAGTTCATTATGGATGGCAGCAGGTTTGTTATGGATTTTAGATGTAGGTAACAATACAGCAATGGAACCTTATAGAGCTTTGATAGCTGATAAGTTAGACGACGAGCAACAACCATTAGGATTTCAAATGCAAAGCTTTTTTACGGGCTTAGGACAGGTTTTGGCTAATTTATCTATTTTCATTTTTCCATTAATAATTATTGGTAGCACAGGTGCATTGCCCACATGGGTGTATGCCTCGTTTTTTTTAGGGGCTTTTTGTTCGATAGCATCCATTTTGTGGAGTATCAGTAGAACCAAAGAAATACCACCAACCGCGGAGGAATTAGCTAAGCTGAAAAGTGAAAAAAGAAGTGTGATTGGGCCGCTTGTTGAAATTTTTTCAGCCATTAAAGATATGCCTAGAGTAATGTGGCAATTAGCCTTAGTCTATCTTTTTCAATGGTACGCTCTTTTTTGTTATTGGCAGAACGCCTCGAAAAGTGTCGCGCTATCTGTTTGGAATGTTACTCCAGTAAACAAAGAAGTTTATAGTGAAGCCGTAAGTTGGACAGCATTAGTAAACGGTTGGTATAACATAGTAACGTTTTTAGTAGCTTTTGCCCTCGTTGGTTTTGCCAAAAGATTTAGTGCAAAAAAAGTGCATGCTGTTTGTTTACTATTGACAGCAATAGGATTTCTAGCATTCCCTCATATTGCAAATAAAAATCTATTATTCTTTGCCATCACTGGTTTTGGTATTGGTTGGGCGAGTATGATGGGCATCCCATATTTAATTGTAGTATCAAATATTCCTAAAGAACGTTATGGTGTATATATGGGTATCATTAATATGATGATTGTAATACCTATGATTATCCAAACATTATCATTTGGATATATATTAAAGAACTTTTTGAATAACGACCCTAGAAATGCCATCACTTTTGCAGGGGTATTATTAATCATTGGGGCCTTTTGTACAATGCTGATTAAATCAAATAATAATAATAATAATAATGCATCAGCATAAATGAAAGGAGCATCATACGATAACGCAAAAAATATTCTACGAAAAGCAAGTTCAGACATTGGTTTTCTTGCAAGCGCAAATAACATATCCAACTACAAAAGAGTGTGGTCAAGGGATGGAGTAATATGTGGTCTTGCAGCGCTAATTGATGGTGACGAAACACTTATTGCAACATTTAAAAAAACGTTGCTTACTTTAATGAAGCATCAAAATGAGATGGGGCATATCCCTTCAAATGTATATTATGACGAAGTTGGAAATCCTCAGGTAAGCTATGGTGGTCTCGCTGGAAGAGTAGATACCATTTCATGGTATATCATTGGGGTTTGTAATTATGCTTCTATAACCAAAGACAAAACATTTTTCAAAGAAGCAATCCCTAGTATTAACAAAGGTTTGCAGTTATTACAGGGTTGGGAGTTTAATGACAAAGATTTAATCTACGTACCGCGCTCAGGAAATTGGGCAGATGAGTATATTACAGAAGGTCATATTTTATATGATCAACTCCTGCGTTTGTGGGCATTACGCTGTTATGTAGCTTTGGAAATTTCAGAAAAGACTTCAGAAAAAATTAAAAAGGTTACTCAAAAAATTGAAGATAATTACAAAAGAGGAACTACAGAAAAACCATATCATCCACGCGCGTATAAGGAATTAAAAAATCATGATTATTGGATGGCATCAATTACACCTTCTGGGTACCAAACGATGTATGATGGCTTCGGAAATTCGCTCGCATTATTACTTGGTGTGGGTGAAAATAATTTTCAAGAACGTGTCATTTCATATTCTGAAACGCTTCGGAAATCATTGCCTTTACAACTAATTCCTGCCTTTTGGGAACCCATCGTTCCGGGACAAACGCAATGGGAATTACTAAAAGATAATTGTGCCTATGAGTTTAGAAATCATCCGTATGAATTCCATAATGGAGGCACGTGGCAAATGGTAAACGCATTTTACGGAATGGCAGTGATGGGAAATTCAATTAATATTTCAGAAGAAATTTTAAAAGAAATTGAAATTTTAAACGCTGTTGAAGATAATGGCTTTTACGAAAATTTTAATTCGAAAACCGGCAAAGCAATAGGCGTAAAAGAATGTACTTGGAGTGCCGCAGGACAATTATTATTAAAAGGATACATAACCGGAAAAAGATTGTTAGTTTGAAAAAAGATAAAAAAATAGATATCATTTGTGTGGGTGAAGCTTTAGTCGATTTTATAGGTCATGAATATGGCGTGGGCATTAATGAAACCAGAGATTATCATAGGTATTTGGGAGGTTCTCCCACAAATGTTGCAATGAATTTAGCTCGTTTGGGATTGCATCCCGCATTAGTGGCAACGGTAGGTGATGATGGTTTTGGTGAGTATGTATTTGAACGTATTCAGGAAATTGATATTGACACGAGCTTTATTAAAAAATCTAAGGATATACCTACCAGCACCATTATTATTTCACGTAGTGTAGAAACTCCAGAGTTTATTCCTTACAGAGAAGCGGATTGCTTTATTGAGGAAGTACAAATACCAACAAAATTATTACAAGAGGCATCTATATTCCATACGACGTGCTTTGCTCTTAGCAGAAATCCTGCTCGCAACACCATCTTAAAAAAAGCCAAAGAAGCTTTTAAACTTGGTAAAAAGTTAAGTATTGATGTAAACTTTTCTGAAAAAATTTGGCCTAATAGAGTAGAGGCCAGTAGTGTAATTCAAGAGTTTTGCGCCTTTGACCCATTGGTAAAGATTAGCGAGGACGACATGGATAGACTATTTGCCCGAAAAGTTTCACATGATGAAATTTTTGATTTTTTCCATAAAAGCGGTGTTTCAGTTGTTTGCTTGACGTTAGGTAAAAATGGCGTTATACTTTCAGAAAAAAATAAAGATAGAATTACATTACCAGCTATAAAAATCAATGAGGTTATGGACGCAACCGGAGCTGGAGATGCTTTCTGGAGCGGCTTTCTTTTTGCTTATCTTAGAGAATATCCTTTGACAAAATGTTTAAATATTGCCTTAAAATTAGCTGCTCTAAAACTCCAAAACGTAGGTAGATTACCTAACAATATTAACGTAATGACAGATTTGTTGGGTACTGTTTAAATTAGTGGCACACTAGTTGCAAACCACTTTGTAATTAATATTTAAATTAAAATTACAATGAGTAAAGGAACAGTAAAATTTTTCAACGAAACCAAAGGTTTTGGATTCATCACCGAAGAAGGCGTTGAGAAAGATCATTTTGTACACGTAACCGGATTGATCGACGAGATTAGAGAAGGCGACGAAGTATCATTTGAACTGAAAGAAGGAAACAAAGGATTAAATGCAGTGAACGTAACCGTTATCTAAACGTATCCATATAATTTTCAAAAAGAGCCCGTCAATTTTGACGGGCTCTTTTAATTTTTGAAAGAAATTATGTATCTTAAATTAAAATAAAAATTCTTAATATGTTTATACAAATTCCTTCGGGAACACCAAATCCAGGTGACAGCAATCAACTCGACTTTTCAAATCCATTTGATTTGATTGTATTTATAATTCTACCCATCTGCATCGCGATATTCTATTTTATTTGGCGCCGAAACAACAAGAAAGGTTGAGGTTAGAAATTTTAAACTAAAATTGTTTTTGGTAAGTTAAGGATTAATGTTGTTGTATTTTCTTTTCCAGTAAGAAATGTCAAGTTTCCTTGATGGATTTCGGCAATCATCTTTGCTATATAGGTACCCAAGCCGGTTCCTCTATCTTTTCCTTCGCTAGTATATTTATCAAAAAAGTTGCTTCGCATTTTTTGAGGAATTACTCCTGTGTTTTTAATATGTATAACAAATACATTATTTGTTTCGATTGAAATTGTAACAGTATGTCCTTTGGGAGAAGCTTCAAGAGCATTTCGAAGTAAATTTTGAAATAGATGTTGAATATAAAATTTGTCTCCTTGCATAGCCAAAGTATCCTCCTCAGGCTCCACTTGATTTCCGTTATGGAGCAATTCAAAAGAAGCTTCTTTTTCTTCAATTAGATCTTTTAATTCGCTAGTAGTGGTCGCGATTACTTCAAGAACATCAAATTTTGATATGTTCGGCTTATAATTTCCACGCTCCATTTGGGCGTAGTCTTTAGCAGATGTAAGCAAATTCAAAGTATCGTTACCAATATCCTTGAGCATGCGCACCCATTTTAATTGTGTTTCATCCAAATCAGATTTTGATAAAATATCCGCGATAGAAACCATAGAACCTATTCGGTTTCGCATATCGTGCTCAGCCAGTCGGTTAGCAATATCTTGTGTTTCTATTTTATTTTCAAGAATATCAATAGTCGTTTTTAGTCGCTGGATAGTAAGTTCTAATTCTTTGGCTTTTACGACCAAAGTCATTTTACGTTTTTGCTCCGTTTTTTCGTCATAGAGGAAGGCAGCATTTGTAATGATTTCAAAAACTTCTTGCTGCTTATTTTTTACAGACCATTTTCCTTGAAGCTCATATTCTCGCTGCATAAAATCATCGTGCATTTTTTTTAATACTCCGTGACTTTCTTCTGGAACAACAGTTAGAAAAGGTTTTCCTAAAAGTTCATCTTTTGTATATCCATATATGTCGCAATATGTGGTATTAACATCGGTAAAATAACCTTTAGGGTCTGTTATACAAATTCCAATTGGCATTTGCTGAAATATATCATACGAAAGTTCATTGTTGTTTTCAAAAGTACTCTTGATAACTTGGAGCTCTCTTTCGGTATTATCTTGATGAGATGATGGCATGAAAATTCTTTTTTGTAAAGATATCTAATCTTGTTTTTAAATCAAATAGGTCTCATAGAGTTATCGGAGCTCGAAATAGAAATCACATTAAACATATATTTTATAAAAATATTCTAGATAATTTAATGTATATGTTAATTCATTGGTAAAATTTCACTCATATTCAATTGAAACCCTTTAGAAGTCTATACTTTTTAATATTCCTTACTATTGAATAGTTATCCATTAAAAAGAAGTAATTTCGCGCCCTATTAAAATCACTGAAAATGAAGCGCATACACGAATACAAGAAATTATTTGGAGTTGAAAAAGAAATCGAACTTCAACCTCTTAAAAAGGCATATAGAAATTTAGTAAAAGAATGGCACCCGGATAAATTTCAAGCGGGTGACGAACGTCAAGAAGAAGCTGAAATACAGAGCCGTAGAATTATAGACGGTTACCACTTTTTAGTTAGCATGGCACCAGAAACTAAGGAAAAGAACTTGCCCGAATACAAAAATACCATCACAAATTCGGCCATTGCAGATTATCGCCATAAAGGAATGCTTTTAGAAATCACGTTTACTGATGGAGCTACGTATGAATATTTTGGAGTGACTAAACCTGTATATCAAAAAATGATAAATGCAGGAAATTTAAACCGATTTGCAAAACGAAGTATTTATCCAAAATACACTTACCGTAAGTCAAAAAGAATACTACAAGAAGCATAATATTTAATATTTCAGAAGCATACCAAACACTATTTATGGCAACTACTTTTAAAAATTTAGGCATTGACTCAGCACTTATAAAGGCTTTAAATACGATGGATATTTCTGTGCCAACAGATATTCAATCCAAGGTTATTGCTATCATATTAAATCAAAAAGAAGATGTTGTTGGTATCGCTAAAACCGGAACCGGAAAAACAGCTGCTTTTGGATTGCCATTGTTGCAATTAGTAGATGTTACTAATAATGATATACAAGTTGTTGTTCTTGCCCCAACAAGGGAATTGGGACAACAAATTCATAAAAATTTATCAGATTTCGCCGCGAATATTCCAGCGATTTCAATTGCATCCATTTGCGGAGGCATCCCAATTAAGCCTCAGATAGAACGTCTTAAAGAACCTACGCATATTATTGTTGCAACTCCGGGTCGTTTGATAGATTTGATGGAGCGAAAAGCCGTGGGGATTAGCAATGCCGCATATCTTGTGGTTGACGAAGCAGACGAAATGGTATCTATTTTAAAAGATAGTCTTGATACTATTGTGAAGGTGATGCCCAAAAAACGTCGTACCTTTTTATTTACCGCAACATTAAATGGCGAAATAAAACAACTAGTGCAAAATTATCTTGCAAAAAAGGTTGTGAATATTGAAGTTGACATGGCGACCTTAGGTCATCAAGGCATCGACCACCAATTTATAGTAGTCGCTCCAGAAGAAAAGCTCGAAGTATTAATGCTTTTTTTAGGTACCAAAGAAGGGCAACGTGGTATTATTTTTTGTAAGACGAAGGCGGCGGTTAATAAATTGGCTAAAAATTTGGCTATCCATAAATTTTCATCTGGAGCATTGCACGGGAGTTTGTCTCAAGGAATTCGCGATAGAATTATGGGGCAGTTTAGAGAAGGGCACATTAATATTCTTGTGGCGACTGACCTTGCTGCACGTGGTATTGATGTAAAAGAAATTGAATATGTAATCCAGTATCATTTACCGGATACCTATGACGCTTATGTACACAGAAGTGGGCGTACGGCTAGGGCAGGAGCGAAAGGTTTGTCTTTAAGTGTCATTCAGCAAGAAGAAGTAGCAGATATTCCAGATTTAGAAAAAGAACTGGGGATTTCCTTTACTGAAATACTAAAAGGGGACGCCCGTGCCATTGAAGAAAACAATACCAAGTTGTGGGCAAAACAAATTTTTAAGACAAAACCAAACCAAAATATAAGCGAAGCTTTTAAAACTGATATTAAGACAATATTTCACCATCTTACCAAAGATGAGTTGATCGAAAAATTGTTGGCACACCATTTGAACCAAACTAAAATGGTTGCACCTAAGGATGACCAATCTAAGGCAATGAAAAATAAGAAATAAAATTCTTGAAAATTTCGTATCTTTAGAGCATATAATAACTAAAACATAGATTAAAAAAATTAATGGCAAGATCCCAACAAACATTTGGTAAAAGTGAAAAAGAAAAGAAACGTTTAAAAAAACGTGAAGACAAGCGGAAAAAGATGGAAGCCCGCAAGCTTGATAAGGAAGAGAACGGAAGCACAGGCATTGAGTTTGCATATGTAGACTTTAATGGAAATTTAGTAGATACTCCACCAGACCCATCTCAAAAAGTAGAAATTGAAGCCGAGGATATAGTCCTTGGAATTCCGCCGAAAGAAGACTCAGACGAAGACAAATTCAATCCAGTACGTATTGGTACGGTTAGTTTTTTTGATACTTCAAAAGGATTTGGCTTTATCGTTGACAATGCAAATCAAGAAAAGTATTTTTGTCACGTTAGCGGATTGATTGATGAAATTACTGAAGGCAACAAAGTATCTTTTGAACTTGAAAAAGGACAGAGAGGTATGAACGCAGTTAAAGTAAAGCTAGAAAAATAGCTTATTCTTTATAAATTATAGAAACACTGTTACAAAGGATTTTTAAAAATCTTCTGTAACAGTTTTTTTAGGTTTAAATAGTAATCTAATCATTCTAAATACGACTTAGCGAATAGATTAATTTCATTAGAAAAAAGGATTACTTTCTGAAAGGTTTAATAAAGTGAAAAAATCATTGATTGAAAAAATGAATACTATTCCAGAAGGCTTCTCAGAAGGAATGTTTAGGGATAGGAAATATGGCATAACCAAAAACATTTTTAATCAAGGAAAGTCTCTTAAAATTTATGGTAAAGAACTTGGCGGTAAAGATTTTATAAGCTTGAATTATTATAGTACCAAAACCAAAAACCTTTTAAAACCATGTGAGATGCCAGAAGAAAGAGTAATCGATTTTCTAAAAAATGTAGTGATAATGAACAATAAAATTAAAATAGATGAGCACAAATAAAAAAGCATATATAGCAGGAGGTTGTTTTTGGGGGATGGAAGACCTTTTTAGAACCCAACAAGGAATCGTTGATACTGAAGTAGGATATATTGGTGGAGAAAATGAAAATCCCACCTATAGAAATCATCCCGGTCACGCCGAAGGAATTGAACTAACATACAATCCAGAACAGACTTCTTTTAAAAAGATTTTAGATTATTTTTTTAGAATTCATAATCCGACAACAATTGACCAACAAGGTAACGACAAAGGATCCAGTTATCGTTCGGCTATATTTTTTCAGAATGAGGAAGAAAAAAAAATTTCAGAAGAGGTGATAAAGATTGTGGATGCTTCAAATAAATGGGAAGGAAACGTTGTAACAACTTTAGAGCCGTACTCAACATTTTGGGCTGCAGAGCCCGAGCATCAAGATTATTTAGTAAGAATCCCAAATGGCTACACATGCCATTTTGAACGATTTAAAGAACCTTTTATTTAAAAGTCACATTTCCGAAGAGAAGTTATTTCCTCTTTATAAATTAACAGAAAGGATAGATTGTATGAATCTATCCTTTTTTTATGGTCATAAGTGTAGTTAAACAATTAGATAAAAAATTTTATGTATTGATTATTAGTTGTTTACATAAAGACTAATATCTTTAAACTATAATTTTCTAAGCTAATAAAATTATGGCAAAAGTTTACAGAACACCGGGTGTGTATGTTGAGGAAGTTTCTGCATTTCCAACAAGTATTGCACAAGTTGAAACGGCAATACCTGCATTTATTGGATACACAAAAAAGGCTGTTAATGGCGAAAACTCTATTAAAAATATACCTACTAAAATCAGTTCTTTTTTAGAATATCAAGCTGTATTTGGTGGTAATTTTAAAGCTAAGTGCACAATCAGCACTATTTCTGTCGACACTCAAAAACCTGATAGACATACTATTAATTTCAATGGTGAAACTAAAGCTTTAAACTATAAAACGGGTCATTGCTTTATGATGTATAAGAGTGTAAAACTCTTTTATGAAAACGGCGGTGGCACGTGTTTTATCATTTCCGTAGGAAATTATAAAGGAAAATCTAATGGCGTTGAGATTAAAAGGTCGGCTATAGAAAACGGAATACAAAGTTTACTCAACGTTAATGAACCCACATTAGTAGTATGCCCAGATGCTGTGACACTTCTTTCTATGGATTGCTATTCCGTATACAAAAAAATGCTTGCTCATTGTGCGCAGTTGAGAAACAGATTTGCAATCATCGACATCCATAACGGATTTCAAAATCCAGGTTCTGGAGATGGCGATGTCATTCAACGTTTTAGAGAAAGTACCGGCACAGAAAATCTTGAATATGGAGCAGTATATTAACCATGGCTGCACACAAACATTATAGATAATGAAAAAATAACCTTTGAAAACATAGACCTTTCTTTAAGTGATTTATCAAAAATTTTAAAATCAAAAGAAGCTACTTCTCTTATTAATGATGCTTTGAAAGTAGATAAATTAACTAAAAGAATGACGCAAAAAATTCATGAGGGTTTAGTAGCGGTTAGTCCCATGTATGTTGATTTAATCAAAGCAGTTTGTCTGGTGTTTAATTTACTACCGCCATCAGCGGCTATGGTAGGAGTCTATACGATGGTAGATGCCACAGACGGAGTTTGGAAAGCACCTGCAAATACTTCGCTTAATTCGGTTGTAAAGCTTTCCGTTCAAATTTCAAATGAAGATCAAGCAAATTTAAATGTAGATGCAGCCAATGGAAAATCTATAAATGCGATACGGAATTTTCCCGGAAGAGGAATACTCGTTTGGGGAGCTAGAACACTTGATGGCAACAGTAATGATTGGCGTTATATCAACGTACGCAGAACGATTATGATGATTGAATAATCTATCAAAGAGACCTTAAACGTTTTTGTTTTTGAACCAAATGACGCAAATACTTGGCTAAAAGTGAAATCAATGACTTCAAATTTTCTTACATCATTATGGCGAGAAGGAGCCTTGGCCGGAGCAAAGCCCGAGCACGCTTATTTTGTGCAAGTTGGTCTTGGCGCCACGATGACAAACATTGATATTCAAGAAGGAAAAATGATAGTATCAGTCGGTGTAGCCATCACACACCCTGCAGAGTTTATTGTTTTTAATTTGCAACAAAAAATGACGGTTGCATAATTAGTTAACTGTTCTCTTAAAATAAATCTTCGCTTTTCTTCGGAAATATAAAACACATCAAACAGCTTGGTGCTGATGCATCATTTTCTGTAACTTTAAAATTCCAAAACAAAACACCTTTTATATGAAGCATTTCCAAAGTATTTCATTGTTACTCTTTCTTTTTATTTGTCACACATTTCAAGCCCAAGAGCAAGAAAAAGACAAAGAAGACATCTTTAAAAAGCTAGCCGAAATCGCCGTTGTTGACCAAAAGGTGATGATGCCCATGCGTGACGGAATACGTTTAGCAACAGATATTTACAGACCCAAAGGAACTGAAAAAGTCCCTATCATCTTTTCACGTACCCCCTATAATTTTAACTCTTGGGGTGACGGCGAACAAAAAACTCGCACCGCAGAGCAAGCGTATGAGGTGGTAAAAAGAGGATATGCTTTTGTAGTACAAAATGAAAGGGGACGTTACTTTTCCGAAGGAAATTGGGACATTCTTGGAGTTCCATTAACCGATGGCTATGATGCATTTTCATGGATGAAAGACCAATCGTGGTCCAACGGAAAAATAGGAACTATAGGTTGTTCTTCAACAGCCGAGTGGCAAATGGCTGTAGCCGCGTTAGACCATCCATCACACGCTGCAATGGTTCCTCAGGGATTTGGAGCAGGAGTAGGCCGTGTGGGAGATATCATGGAACAGGGAAACTGGTATCGTGGTGGTGTAGAGCAACTATTGTTCTTTTCTTGGTTGTATGGAGTTGAGCAGGACAAATTTAAACCTAGAATTCCTGCAGGTGCTACGCAGGAGGATTTGATAAGAATTTCACGTTTTTATGACTTGGCACCAGAAAATCCTCCCATAGATATGAAGGAAGCGTTGAGTCATTTACCCATTCAAGATATTTTAAAAAACATCAATGGGAAGCATGAGATTTTTGACAAAATGGTGCGCCGCAAACCCAATGACCCAGCATGGTTTGAGGGCGGCTTGTATCATGATGATATGGATTTTGGTGTTCCTAGCTTTTGGTTTGCTTCTTGGTATGACGTTTCAATTACACCCAATCTTGCATTGTTCAATCACGTAAGGAAAAATGCAAAAGATGCCGAAATTAGAGAAAATCAATACCTCGTTATTGCACCCACATTACATTGTCGCTACACGCGAGCTACCGAAAACACTATGGTTGGCGAACGAAGTGTTGGAGATGCACGTCTCAACTACGAAGAACAAATTTATAACTGGTTTGACTTTTGGTTAAAAGGTGAAAAAACAGATTTTAAGGAAAAAACCCCACGTGTGCAATACTACACTATGGGTAGCAATAAATGGCAAGCTGCAGAGCAATGGCCCCCGGCAGATTCAAAAATGACTACGTATTATTTAAATAGTACCGGAAATGCAAATTCATTAATCGGCTCTGGAACATTGAGCACCAAAGAAGCGGAAAAAGACAATCCAGACACCTTTGTTTATGACCCAATGAATCCTGTGATGTCTTTAGGCGGAAATGTGTGCTGTACAGGAAATGCAGTTGAGGGAGGCGCTTTTGACCAACAAGAAATGGAAGAGCGTGCAGATATTTTAGTCTACACAACCGAAGCATTAACCGAGGGAGTTGAAATCAGTGGTTTTATCGAAACAGAATTATACGTTTCATCCAACGCAAAAGATACCGATTTTACCATAAAATTAATTGACGTATATCCTGACGGGACTGCTTATAATCTTGATGAAACCATCCAACGTGTGCGTTACAGAGATGGATATGATAAAGAAGTTTTTATGGAAAAAGGGGAGGTGTATAAATTAAAACTAACACCTATGTCCACAAGCAACTATTTTGAGAGAGGACATAAAATTAGAATCGAAATCTCGAGTAGTAATTTTCCACGTTTTGCTAGAAACCTAAATACAGGTGGAGATAATTATGATGAGTCTGAAGCTGTTGTGGCTCAAAACAAGGTACACCATTCTAAAAAATATCCCTCAAATATAAAATTACCCATTCGATAGAAAGTTATTTTATGAAATTTATATATTAAAATAACAGCCCAAAAGGGCTTTTATTTTTTTGTTGTAGCTAATACCAAAAAAATCTTTTCGTTTAAATCGAAATTTGTAGATTTGACTGAATGGCGGAAAAAGATAAAATATCAGTAAATAATGAAGTTTTGATTTGGGCAAGAGAATCTATTGCTCAAACAAAAAACTACGTTGTAGAAAAAACTGGAATTAATATACGACGCCTAAATCAACTTGAAAGTGGAGAAAAGCATCCCGATTTAGACGAATTGAAGCTTTTAGCAAAGACTTACAAAAGAACTTTAGCCATTTTGCTATTGCTGGAACCACCCAAAGAAAAACTACTTCCTAAAGACAGAAGAACAATTGATTCTAAAGAAATAGGAAATTTTCATGAAAAGACGATTTTAGCTGTCCGAAAAGCAAGAGCATTTACTCAATCTTTAATTGAACTAAAAAATGAAGCAGGAATATCGATAACTAAATTTCCATATTCTGCTACAACTGAAACCTCAATTGCAGGTATAGCTCAAAAAATACGATTTGATTTAAACCTTAATGAGGTTAGAGAATTGGATAACATGAATGATATTCTTGATGCTTATATTGAGAAAGTAGAATCGCTTGGTGTAGCAGTATTTCAAATGAGTTTAACCCAAGATAAATTAAGAGGGTTTTCAATTGTAGATGAAGAAATACCAATCATAGGAATTAAAAGAGGAGGAGAAAAACCAACTTCAAAAATCTTTACTCTTTTTCATGAGTTAGGACATGTTATTTTAAATACTGGAGGACTTTGTGACTTATCAATAAAAACTGTAAGTGAAATTGAAAAATGGTGTAATGCTTTTGCGGCAGAAATATTAGTTCCAACCGCAGAATTACTTTCTAATCAAATCGTTGAAAGTTACAGGTCAGCAAAGAATAAAATTTGGTCTAAAAAGGATTTGATAAAGTTGTCTAATATTTTTCATGTAGGACCTTTAGCTATTTTACGCTCATTATTAACTCACAAGTTAACTACTTCAAAATATTATAAGGAAAAACATGAAGTTTGGAATAAACCATCTTTTGGTCTTTCAAAAAATCCAGAGGGAAGAAATATTGCAAAAGAAACAATAAAAGAAAAAGGTAGAAGTTACATTTCTCTTGCATTTTCGGCATACGATAAAAACCGAATTGACATTAAAGATTTATCTGATTTTTTAGGTATTAAACTTTCTTATATTCCAAAAACTCGTGAACTATTAAATTCTCGATAAATGGAAATAAATTTTTACGAGAATGAAACTATTTATGTTGTAGATACGAGTGCTTTAATTATGCTTGAATACACATATAAATATGATAATCAAGTTTTTAAAGCTATTTGGGAAGAAATTGAAGATTTAATTCCAACAGGATGTTTTAGAACTATTGATTTTGTTGAAGATGAAATTAATAGTTATGAAGGCAAAGAAGACTTTTTAAAAAAATGGATAAAGAAATGGAAAAAACATTTCGTTCACAAAACCGATACTGCTTCTATTACTGCTTCAATCCCAATAATTAACGAAGAATTCAATACTGGATTTTTAGACGCAAAAAAACAATCTCAAGGTAAAGAGGAGGCTGACCCATATTTACTTGGCTACTGTAAAACTCATGATTACGTCTTGATTACTAATGAAAGTAAAACTAAACCGAATAAAATTCCAGCGATAGCGGAAAAAAACGGAATCAAGTGTATAGACATAAATGACTTCTTAAAAGAAAGAGGTTTAAGAATGGAACGAAGGAAAGGGAATAAGCACTAACAACACAACCATGTATAATTCATTGCTAGTTCTAGCCTACTTGGAAATTCCTTCGGAATTTCCTCTGGTTCGTTTTAGTTTACTAATCTAGCTGATGAAACACACAACGAAATCATACACAAGACCATTATTCCTAAGGTGTTTTAACAATTTGTAAGCTTTTTCTTCAAGCTTGAAGTAAATATTATACGGTTAATAGTAAATCATTTTTTTTAATTACATTTGGCTTAACTACTTGAAATATAGTAGTTCATCTTCCCCAATTTACTTATTGCTCAAGTCTTTTTTAGACTCTTGGTTTTATTTTACTCACTAAGATTTAATCATTTTTTCTATTGAAGTAAAAAGTTTGATTCTAATCTATTTAAGGTTCAAGCGAAACATTTTAATAAGAAATAACTCCGTTAAACTAACATAAAAACTGCTTACTTTATGATTGATAATTTTAATTTTTCAGAGGAAGATAAAAACACGGCAAAGACCTATTTTGATGCCGCAGATGCGGTTTTAATTAAGGCTATCCTCAATCCTGAGCTTACTCTAAAAGACAAAATAAATGAAGACGGCGAGATTGACATCAAATGGATTTCCGATGCTACGATTATTGAAAAAACCTACAATAAAGATGGTGCTGCCATAGAAAAACCACGACCCATTATTGATTTGGTGCAGCAAGGCGGTGGCATGTGGGGAATAGCATTATTAGGCTATTGCTACATAATGGAAAAAATAGGAATTCGGTTTTATAGTCATGGTGGAACGAGTGCTGGAGCCATAAATGCTTTGTTTCTTTCTTCCATTTCTGCTGATATTTACAAAGAAGCCCCAATTATCAAAACAACCGATAATCGCGGCGCTTTAAAGTCTGAAATTTTAACGCTCATTGTTTCAAACATGGATTTTTCTTCCTTTATGAATAGAAAAGGGATTGTTGGAAAAATGCAAGAACGACTTTTCAAAAATTTCAACTCAAAATTTTTACCAATTATCATCGGCTTACTTTCTATCATTACCATTTACGGAATGTATAAAATTTCGTCAATAGTGGTAAAAGGTGCTTCGGAAATGAACGCCGGAGATTCAGCTTATTTTTCAGTCATCATCGCTATTTATAGCATATTGGCATTTATATTCTTGTTATATATTTTATTTACTAAAGTGCTTGGAGAAAATTTCGGGCTCAATACAGGTGAACCTTTTTTGGTTTGGGTAAAAGATAATTTAAAGAAACTAAATATCTATACCACAGCAGATTTAAACAAAAGTCTTTCAGAAACACAACTCGTTAGAAATTCTGAACCTACCTCACTCAAAGAAAAAGCAGTGACAATGGTTTTCTCTCAAGAACAACCAAAAGCAGATACTAGCATAAGTGAAGCAAACACCGACCAAAAAACTGTAATTGCACCTGAAGCTTTAGAAAAATTCAAATCACTTTCGGGCGAAAAACCAATGCTGGTTGAAAACCCAAAATTAGTTATCATCACGGCAAATTTATCACATAATCGCATTGTTAGATTTCCGAAGAGAGCCGCCGAGTATTGGGAAAACCCTAAGCTCGTGCATCCAGCGGCATTTGTAAGGGCATCTATGTCTTTGCCCTTTATTTTTCACACATTTATTCCCAATGATGCCAACCACTACGGAAAAATAAGCAATGAAAACAAAGTGAAATTAAAAGCAAGATTTGTGGATGGCGGGATGCTCTCAAACTTCCCAATTCGGGAATTTCATCGAACCAGTAATAAGCCACCAAGTTTTCCAACCTTTGGAGTACTACTCTCGCAACGTCCTAAAATAGAGTCTGAAACAAATCTGTACGGCCAAAAAAACTCTTTGATGAAATACATTATGAGCTACGTAAAAACATTTCGAAATTTTTACGATAATGACTTTATAATTGATAATGAAGAAATTAAAAATAGGGTAGTGACCGTGAATACGACAGACATCAATTGGTTGGATTTCTGGATGAATTCAGGAACTAAAAAAGACCTTTTTATAAGAGGAGCCGAGGCTGCGATTGAGCAAATCAATCAATTTAACTGGAAAGAATACAAGGATATACGTATAAAAATGATAGAAGATGGACAGTAGTAACACACAATTAACTATCAATACGCGCCTTTGGGGGGTCGCGCTTTTACTCACGATAGCCATTGGGAGTTTATTTTATTGGTACAAAGACGCAATTATCCCAAATATTATGGCGATTCAATTTTCATCCACGTTGGAACAATTTAACACAAATATTTCAAGCGCATTGCCCAATGCAAGACTACATACGTATATTAATTTTGTATTTATCATCAGCTATTCGCTCTTGTTTTATGCGGCCTATCGCGTATTTCAAACTTCTATGCGAATCCCTTTTTCCAAACTCGTTATTGTAATTTGTTTTCTCCCAGGAATTTTTGACCTTATTGAAAACTTCCTTTTTTTACATCTTATCGACAATTTGGATAGCTCAAAAACCTTTTCTTGGTATTGGTGGATGGTTCGTGCAAAATGGACATTAGTCATTCCATTTTTTATGATGAACATCACGATATTGATTTATTATTTAGTAAAATCCATCAATTCGTTGGTAACGTTTATCGACGAAAAAAAGAAGTGATTTCAAACTTTTTTAATGACTTCGGAAATTTTAAGTAGTTGAAAATGATTGCCTTTGTTTAAGTAATGTGCTCTAAAGGTTTTCAATACATACCTCTTTTTCTTTTTCAAAATTCTTCAAGGAATTAAACAATTTGCAATAGGAGAGAGGATGTAAAATTTCAGAACAGTAAAAACGTAATTTACCTTATTTAATTTAATCACTTGTTGCAATTTGCAAGCGTGGTATCCTTATTTTTACAATCTTATTTTAGATAAAAAATAAACGAAATCACGTTTTAAAAGTATGCTTGAAAATCAACAGAAAAAGGACAATGCGCATAAAATTTCCGAAAAAGAAATTAATAATTGTATTTCCATTTTAAAACGTTTAGTTACTGATACCAATCAAATCTACGACCTTCCCGAAGAAAAAAGAACGGCGCTTTTAAAGGTTTCAGGCATGCTTTCTCGCCCTAGCCGTGACGAATTTAAACGTAGAAAAAAGGATGCGAAGAAAGCTGAAAAGCGTAAAATGATTGCTAAGGACAAGCACGCAAGAAAGACTACGGGAATTAGATCGGCACGAGAAGCAACGCTTTTTGTAGCTCCCAAGTTACTTGCGGCGGCATCCATTGAAGATACATTAGAATTGGAATCTCCACGAAATTGTTACGTATGCAAAACGATGTACACAAAACTGCATCACTTTTACGATTCCATGTGTACCGAATGTGGCGATTTAAACTATGCAAAACGTTTTCAAACAACCGATTTAAAAGGGCAAGTCGCTGTAATTACTGGTTCAAGATTAAAAATTGGCTACCATATCACATTAATGTTATTACGCTCTGGAGCTACCGTGGTTGCTACAACACGTTTTCCGGCAGACTCTGCCATTCGCTTTTCTAAAGAAGTTGATTACAATCAATGGAGTCATCGTTTGCACATTCATGGGCTTGATTTACGGCATATTCCAAGTGTTGAAATTTTCTGTAATTATATTGAGCAGAAATATGACCGTCTAGATATTTTAATCAACAATGCGGCTCAAACCGTGCGAAGACCTTCCGGGTTTTATTTCCATTTAATGGAAAATGAAAAATTACCCGTGGATCAACTGCCAAAATTGGCGCAGCCTTTATTGGAAGACCACATCAATTGTTTACAGGAATTAACAAATTTGAGTGTTTCTACGTCAAAAACCAATAAAAACAATGTGCTCCCGGTTACTTGGCACGGGCCAGAACCAGGGATTGGATTGCGAAATTCAGCCGAGTTGTCTCAAATTCCGTATAGTTTTGATAACTCGTTGCAAACTTCGGAAGTATTCCCAGAGGGGAAATTAGACGCAGATTTACAACAAGTGGACTTGCGAAAAACAAACAGTTGGCGTTTAAAATTGGGCGAAATTGAGACCACCGAAATGGTTGAAGTCCAACTGGTAAATGCCGTTGCGCCTTTTGTACTCTGCAATCGGTTATCCAATTTGATGATGAAAGAGAACACAGGTAAAAAACACATAATCAATGTTTCGGCGATGGAAGGGAAGTTCCACCGCTTTAAAAAAGAAGACAGACATCCGCATACAAATATGGCGAAAGCTGCTTTAAATATGTTGACACATACCAGTGCGGCAACGTTTGCCAAATCTGGAATTTATATGAACGCAGTAGATACAGGTTGGGTTACAGATGAAGATCCTGCAGAACTATCAAAAAAGAAAGCCGAAGTTCATGATTTTCAACCACCGCTGGATATTGTGGATGGCGCAGCGAGAGTGATGGATCCGTTAATCGATGGCATCAACACCGGTAAACATTGGTGCGGTAAATTTTTAAAGGATTATTTTCCTATTGATTGGTAGCAGAAATTTTAATGCAAAACCAAAATATATATTTTAGAAACCTCGACACTACAAATAGTAAACAACACCTATTAATTGCCCAATTCATATTTCCGAAGCACAGAAATTACTACTCAAACGTATAGCGCTGCTCCGCCGTTGAAGAAGCATTCAATAATTGGTTGAACGTCTTGATATTGTTGAAATCGCGGGTAATGGCTTCGGAAACTGCGATGCCAGAAATGCCCGTTTTTAAAATATCCACAACGTCATTGGTGGTGATGCCGCCCACGCCAATGAGGGGTGTGCCGGTTTTCAAGATATCAGTAATCGCGGTGTAGCCGTTAATCCCCAAAACCGGTGGCGTATTTTCCTTTGTGTTGGTATTTCTAAACGGTCCCAAACTAATGTAATTTACTTGATGGTCCAACAACAATTCGCACTCCTGTAAGGTATTTGCGGTGCCGCCAATGATTTGCCAATCATACAGATATTTCCTTGCCACAGCAGGACTGGCGTCGGTTTGCCCCAAATGTACGCCATCTGCTTTTATTGCTTTGGCAATTTTATAATGGTCGTTGATGATTAATCTGGTTTGAAAATGTGCTGTGATTTCTCGAGCTTCCGTAGCAAATTTTAAAAGCTTTTTTTCTGAAGATATCTTTAAACGTAATTGGACCAATTCAGCTCCGCTCGTACATGCTTTTTGAATGTTTTCAAGATGGTCTTTTGGAGAATTTCCTTGAGAAATGTAATGGAGTTTAGGTATCATCACGTTGTAAAGTTTCAGATAAAAAATTGGCTAGACTAAAATGAAATTTTCTTTGAATATTCCATAAAATAGGATTCGAAGCGTTGTAGTTTGGGATCCATTTTTTCTGCGTAGAGTACATATTGGCATTTAATAATACTCTGCGTTATCGACATGATTGCATTATATGAAGATTGCTGCACCAAAAAAGCCGCATCATCAATACTAAAAATCTTTAGTTGGGAGGTGGCAACGCCATTCATCAAAAACAATTTGTTCATCGATTTTGGAGTGGAAATAAGGATGTCGATACCTTCAAATATTTCAGACTTTTGGACGTCCACATGCAATTGCTCGTAACCCACATACACGCGCACCGAGGTGTGTCTCGTATAACTTAAAAACGCATCGTAAAGTTCTAGCGCTCTTTCTTTGTTCTCTACTAAAACCAAGGCTCTTGGTGAATTTCCTTGGGCTTCACATTTTAAATTTTGTAAGGTTGTGAGGACAAGTGTGGTGGTTTTTCCGCTTCCTTTTGGAGCTGTGCAATACACATTCGCACCACTTTTGATCACAGGAATACTTTTTTTCTGAAATGGAGTAGGGGCAGTAATCTCTAGCGTTTTAAGCTTTTCTTGTAAGTGAGGATGTAATTTTTTAAAAGGCATAAAAAGGATTGAGATTGCGTTGAAATGTGAAATATTATTTAGGACAAAGATACAATCAAAGGGCGGTTTAATAGAATAACTTTCGGTATAGTAGTTACTCATTAAAAAACCAGTTTACAATTTCTTGTAAACTGGTTTTATATAGTATTGAAAACTTAATTTCAACTGAACGTATCAATTTCTAATTACTTCTTTACCATTTTCTTTAATAGAACGGTGTCATCTTTTTCTAATTTCAGAATATAAATTCCGTCGGTTAGATTGTCAATATTCATGCTGTTGCTCGATTGTATTTCAGAAAGTACTTTTCCCGAGTACGAAAGAATTGTTGCTCTATCTACTTGCGTTGAAAAAGTAATTTTGCTTTCCGCAGGGTTTGGATACATTGAGAATGTACTATTCGTAAAACTATCTATACCGAGAGATTCATCAACTACCAATTGAAAATTACAACCTGTTGTACTTGTACCAGCTTCGTTGGTTGCCGTCAAATCAATTGAATAAGTACCAACGCTTACAATTTCTCCAGCTGCGGGTTCTTGAATGTAAGTAAAATTGCCACAATTTCCTGTAACAATCAATGCGCCATTTGTCGCATAATTGGGAACTTCATAATTTCCGGAAGCATCTGCCGTCCCTATTTGGTCCTCTGGACAGTCAAAATCACAATCACCAGTTTGCATCTCGATAACGGCAACATCAAAGTCGCAATCGTCTGTTTCCCCTTGAGAAGAAACAGTCATCACAACCTCAAATTCTCCTAAATCCATAACAGTACCTGGAGGAGGGGATTGGGTTACAACGGCTCCGCTGGCGCATTCCTCGAGAGTAACATACCCTAAGGCATAGTAGTCTTCCACAACATATTCAAGATTTGAATCTGCAATCACCGCAAAATCATCTGGACAGTAAATATCACAATTGCTTTGGGCACTTGCGATCGTAATAGATAGAACGAATGTAAATAAAAATGTAAGTGTTAATTTTTTTGTAGTAGTAAATTTCATATCATATATAGTTTTAAGTTTTTTAATTATTTGCAAGTTAATATCAGCATAAAACCTATTGCGTTAATAAATACTCAATATTTTAAGAGTTTTGGTTAATTATTTCTAAAATTTTAGCAATATCAAAGCTACCTCATTAAAGAGATTGTAGGACTTACTCTGAAATTTCAATTATTCTATTACGGAATAAAATGTAAAAAACATCTTAAACGCTAATTGTAGCTTTTAAAAGCAACCGAACAAATAGTATATTAAATTTTTATTCTGAAATGTAGAGGGTAGAGGTAGATTGAACTTAATAATATGAAATGTTCTTAAATAGTTAAATCCGTGTGAACCTAAACCATTGTTTTTTAAAAAATTAGTATTTTAATTATTAACTATAAAAAAAACAATATGAGTGATAAAAGAGAAAAGTTTGCAAGATTTGGAATCGCCACCAAAGGCGTGGTCTATATATTAATTGGAGGTCTTACGGCCATGACAGCGTTAGGAATGGGAGGGAAACAGACGGGGAGTTCTGGGGCACTTGAATATTTGGCAAAGCAATCTTACGGACAGGTATTATTGAGCCTTGTCGCTTTTGGGCTGGTGGGTTATGTGTTTTGGAGATTTTACCAAGTCTTTGCAGATTCTGAAAATAACGGAACAGATGCCAAAGGAATTATAAAACGAATTGCCTATTTTTTTAGCGGAGTCTTTTATGCTTTTCTAGCCTATTCTGCCATTAAGATCATTACAGATGCCGGTTCGAGTAGCAGTGGAAACAGTTGGAGCGCTATCTTTCAAAGCACTGCCGGAAAAATTCTTTTGGTCCTTGTAGCCCTAGGATTGTTGGGGAAAGCAATCTATCAACTCTATCAAGCCTATTCTGGAGGTTTCCGTGACAAGATTAAAGAAGCGGGGCTGGACCGCAAGGCTCAAAAACTATTGGTTCGTTCTGGAGAAATAGGATTTACCGCACGAGCTATTGTTATTGGGATTACAGTATATCTCATATTTAGAGGTATTATTTCTGAAGGCAGCACAGATATGGCAGGAAAAAAGCAGGCATTTGAATTCCTAAAAGGAACTTTTGGCAATACTGTACTCATTGTAATTGCATTGGGACTGGTCGCTTATGGTGTTTTTATGTGTATCAAAGCAAGGTATGCTAGTAAGCTTATCAATGCCTAGTAAGTTTAGAAATCTATGTGTCATTTTGTAAATCTTATCCACGTCTTGGATGTGTAAACTACTAAAGAAATGCCATTGAAACCAAAAAGCCCTGATTCATAATACGAAATCAAGGCTTGCGGCAACCAAATAATAATATGTTAGACTTTAACACCCACTGCAATCAACTATGATGTCTAATATGGATGAAGTCATTGAATTAGAATTCTCGGCAGCCGAAAACGTAGCCGAAATTACAGCGTAATTTTGGTCGGGAAACTCTTGATAATTTATGATGTCTAGCGTTCCTGCGGTAGCATCGAGAACAAACGTATTGCTTTCAAACACTACAGTGGCGTAGAATGGGAGGGACGTATTCCCAACGGGTATGGAGCCTTCACTAACAATTGCCTGCATAGCGGCATCATTGTCAACAATGGTGATTACTACGTTACCACTTCCGCCTGCTGTTCCAGACAATGTAATCGTTGTGGTCATGGCGTTGGAATACAACGTGCTGATACTAGCTTGTAAATTTTCTACCACAAAGCCGCCACCGTTAGAAAGTGCAAGCGAAATTGTGCCTTGTGCGGGGCGTTCTGCTTCCTGATTGTCATCGTCTGATGAGCAAGCAACTAATGTGATGACCGTTAATACCATTAGGATTTTAAATACTCTCATAATACTTTTTGTTTAAGGGTTATATTAGAGCATCGAGATACTTGTGGGATGTCATCATCGTACCACAAGAAAATTACTGACTAAAAACCACAAAATTTGTTTTTTGATAGCTGAAGTTAAGCAACAACTTTTGAGGCAATAAATTACAATCTGTTTAAGAAGCAATTTTACATAATGACTGATTATAATTAAAAGAATTATAATGTTCTGCGTTATGTAACTTTGCTTTGAGAGAAAGCGTTTTGCATTTACGGGTTTCCATAATATTTTTTTCTTATCAATAGTTTATCTTTAAAATGTTAATGAAACACTCTTTACAGCGTTGCCAGGAATAGGGGAAGGAAAGTGTGTGTAATGGATTTAATTGGCTTTATTATAAAGAAATTACTTGTTAAATTATCACATACTTACCTCCATTATTCATTTAATCCAATTAACTTTATCTACTATGACATTTAAGGAATATCAAGAAGCAGCAAAAAAAACTATTCAGGAATATAATAGCAATGATCATTTAACAGATGTTGTTCCATTTTTAGGAATAATTGGAGAAATAGGGTCAGTACTAACCCAACTGAAAATAAAGTTAAGAGATGGCGATTCATATATTGCTTATAAAACAAAATTGAGTGAAGAATTAGGAGATGTATTGTGGTACTTATCTACAATAGCTACTCAGAATGAAATTAGTTTAGAAGAAATTGTAGATTTAAACCTTGTCAAAATTAAAGATAGGTTTCTAGCCGATGACACTACAAAATATATAGACTTTGATAAAGATTACCCAAAGACCGAAAGGTTTCCAGATGAATTTGAAATTGAATTTATTAGTTTCATTGAAGATGGTAAAAACAAACTAAAAATTATAGATAAGAGAAAAAACGTTCTAATTGGTGAACCACTTACTGATAATGCTCACGAAGAAGATGGCTATAGATTTCACGATATTTTTCATTTTGGTTATTTAGCTATTTTAGGTTGGTCACCAGTGTTGAGAAAATTACTGAAATTAAAAAGGAAAAGTAAGCCTATAATTGATGAAAATGAGGATGGTGCAAGAGCTCAAATAACTGAAGAATTAATTTCATTATTCATCTATCATCACGCGTTAGAACACGATTTACTAAAATACAGTTCAAGTGTAGATTCTGGTATAATTAAGAAAGTTCAAAATTTAGTCCAAAATACTGAAGTCAGGAATTGTAGTGGAAGACAATGGGAGAAAGCAATACTAACATCGTTCAAGATGTTTAATAAACTAAGAGAAAATGATGGAGGAAGAGTATTAGTAAGCAAAAAAAATAGTACATTAATTTACTTAGGGAAAAACTAAATAAAACGGCAATAAATTTTAATGATAACAGTCCACAAAAAGCTAAAAAGTCCAAAAAAATCAGAGGTTTACGATACTTATTGGAGGTTTGCTGCGGAAAGACAAAATATTTTTTTCAATAGAATCAATAATAATCTCATTTGGACTCATGATCCTATTTTATTAAAACATAAATTCACGAATGCTTTTAGAGCTTCTGATCGAGTTAGCCAGTATTTGATTAAAGAAGTAATATATAATCACTCTCAAGAACCAAAAGAAGTATTATTTAGAATTTTATTATTTAAGACTTTTAATAAAATAGAAACTTGGGAGGTTCTTTTAAAAGAATTGGCATCAATATCATACAGTGAGTTTAAATTCGAAAACTATGATTGGATTTTAACAAATCAGATGAACTCAGGAAATGCAATTTATTCAGGTGCTTATATAATGACTTCGGGTCGTAGTAGATTTGGTTTTAGTAAAAAACATAGAAATCATCTTAAACTCATTGAATTGATGATGGAGGATAATTTGCTTGAAAAAATACAAAATTGTAATTCTTTAGAAGATGTATTCTATCTACTAAAATTATACCCAACTATAGGTAATTTTTTGGCTTATCAATATACAATAGATATTAACTACAGTGAAATTTGTGATTTTGATGAAATGGATTTTGTTTATCCTGGTCCTGGTGCTTTAGATGGAATTAAAAAATGTTTCATACATAGTGGAGATTATACGGAAAGTGATTTAATTAAATATGTTACCGAAAGGCAAAAAGAGGAGTTTACAAGGTTGAATATCAATTTTAAAAACTTATGGGGAAGAAATCTACAACTAATAGATTGTCAAAATTTATTTTGTGAAGTAGATAAATACTCACGTGTAGCACATCCTAATGTTAGTGGTATTTCTGGTAGAATCAGAATAAAGCAAATATTTAAACCAAAAAGTAGCCCAATCAGTTACTGGTATCCACCAAAATGGGGGATAAATCAAAATCTCAATAATGGAGAATAAGAAACGTCATAACGTATTTATAAGTCATCACGGCTTAGATGATGATAAAGTACAATCCTTAAAAGGGAGACTTAAAAACAAGGGATATAACGTTTGTAATTATTCTGTTGATAGTACGAAGCATACAGAAAGAAAACGACCTGACGATAAAGTTATTCACCGATATTTAAGGAGGCAAATAACTTGGGCTGGTACATTTATATGTTTGATTGGAGAACAAACACATTCACGAAAATGGGTAAATGACGAAATCAGAATGGCACATTCGCAAGGAAAAAAGATTGTTGGAATCTTCGCGCACGGCAGTAATAATAGTGTGGAACTACCCGAAGCATACAAAAAATATGGAGGTGTAACTATGGGTTGGAATTCTTTAGATAGATTGGGTGAAATTATGAATGATAATGAGTTTCCAGTTGAAAATCCTGATGGTTCAAATAGAAATGCCTTATATAAAATTGCTAGGGTAAAATGCACATAAATAAAATAAAAATGAAATTATACTCATATAAGTTAGATCACGATTATGGTCTCGCACCTAATCCATTCGGACAGTTTTGTACGTTAGCAGTATGTAAACCTACAATTAGAAGTAATAAGAAACTAAATATTGGTGATTGGGTCATTGGTACTGGAAGCAAGAAGCTTAAAAAGAACCACCATCTAATATTTGCAATGGAAGTATCCGAACGGATTACCTTTCAAGAATATTGGGATGACGAAAGATTTCAATATAAAAAACCTCTACTAAATGGAAGTTTAGTTCAAATGTATGGAGATAATTTTTATCATAAGACATTAAAAGGCGACTGGATACAAGAGGCCTCGGCTCATAGTATTGTAGATAATGAACAACATTTAAAGAATGACACAAGTGGAAAATTTGTTTTGATTTCAGAGAATTTTTTTTACTTTGGAAATAATTCTCCAAAAATCCCAAATGAACTTTTGGAAGTTTGCAATGAAGGGCGAAATATGAAGTCAGAAAGTATTAGTGATGAGATCACTAAGGAATTTTTAAAATGGCTTAAAAAAAATAAAAAACCAGGACTGAATGGAGATCCTATTAATTGGAAAGAACATTTAAAAGAACATAATCAGACTATTTTAAAAATTTAATTCAATGGATGAAAAGTTAAAACATCTAGAGTTCATTCAAAACATAATTACTCGAATGAATACTAATTCATTTCAAATAAAGGGTATGAGTGTTACTTTGTCGGCAGCATTATTAGCTTTAGTTGCAAATACAACTAATATGATATTTATAGCAATTATTTATTTCACACTTTTTATATTTTGGGGTTTAGACGCATATTATTTAAGTCAAGAAAAAGGTTATAGAAATCTGTATAATCGTGCAAGAAAATTAAGTAATGAGCAAATTGATTTTGATTTAAAATTAAAAAGTACTGATGTGGAGGGAAACAATTCTTGGCAATTCTCATTAACTAATAAGACAATCATTCTCTTGTATTTAGCTCAAGCCATATTGAGTTTAATTTTAATAGTATTATTTAAAAATTTACAATAATTTTTCTTCGGCCTCAGAAAACTTTGGTTAAAACAATAGGGGGAGTTGAGCGTTCCTGCATCTGACGACTTACTAAATACTTTTCAATTCAATTAGCAGAAAGTTATTTTGGCAAGAGAAATATATTAAGTACTTAGAAGATATAAAAATCGGTTATCCGTATAACAAACTAAAAATTTAGTTATAATCCATTTCTAGAAAAATATATTGAAAAAAATCCTTTTTATATGTTCAGCAAATAAAGATCGTTCTAAAACGGCAGAGGATTATTTTGCTGCCAAATATACAGAGATTGTTTTTGAGTCCGCAGGTACAAACCAAAAGACCTGTAATATGCTTGGTACAAATTATATCAAAACAGCGCTATTAGAACAAGCAGATTTTATTTACGTGATGGAGCAAAAACATGCAGATGCTATTCAAGCTGTATTTGGTAATTCATATTTCAGAAAAATAACGGTGCTACATATTAAAGATACTTTTAAATATGGCTCAAAAGAGCTCATTGAAATCCTTGAGTCAAAAATTTCCTTTTAAGCCAATCGCTGAGAATCGCGTATTTAAAATTTAATGATGGATTACGCGAGATATAAGATTTTTGGTTTGGATATAATTGAAGATAAAGGCGCTATATCTGCATTTACGTAAAATAGCACAGAAAAAATGCTATTCGTCGTTTTACTCAAATATTATAATTGTACTATAATGTCTTGCGTTATGAAACTTTGCTTTGGTAAAAGCGAAGTTATTTTCTCCAATCTTCTTTTATTTTTTTCTTTCTAAGAGCTTTCTTCTCAAAAGGTAATGGAACACTTATTATGCGAGCCGACGATAGGAGGGGAGTGTAATGTGTGTGGAATGGTATTTTACTACATATTTTAATTAAACTACGGAATTCCGTAAATTATTTCTTGTTAAATTTTCTATCTTTGACATATCTCCAAAATTTACCAGATTCCCCCAAAAATCTACTTACTCAAAACTTCAATCTTGATAGCTTGAAGAGTTTAATGGTATTAAAATTCTATTATGAGATTATTGACGAAATCTAAATTTAAACTCGGGTTAGAATGCCCAAACAAGCTTTATTACACAGGCAAAAAAGAATATGCAAACACAAAAAATGAAGACACATTCTTAGAGGCCTTAGCTCAAGGTGGTTTTCAAGTTGAAGAACTTGCAAGAATGCATTTCCCTGGAGGAACACTAATAGACGAAGATACTTGGGAGTATGAAAAAGCCTGGAACCTGACCCAAACGCTTTTAAAACAAGAGAATGTAATAATTTATGAAGCTGCTTTTCTATTTGAAGGATTATATATAAAGACAGATATTTTAGTAAAAAAAGGTAATATAATTGATTTAATTGAAGTGAAGTCTAAATCATTTTTGCCAGATGATGAATTTTTATTTATTGGTAAAAGAGGTGGAATGGTTGCAGGTTGGAAACCATACTTGTTTGATGTTGCATTTCAAAAGCATGTTATGCAATCTTGCTATCCATATTGGAAAATAAATTCTTTTATAATGATGGCTGATAAATCCAAAACAGCAAGTATTGATGGATTAAACCAGCTCTTTAGGATTACTAAAAAAGGAAAAAATCGTACTGGAATAAATAGTAAAGTAAATACGTTAGAGGAAATTGGCAATTCAGTTTTAGGGAGAAAAAATGTTACAGAAATTATAGGTGAAATTGAGTCGAATAGATATAAGTATAATGAAAATTTGACCTTTCAAGAGTCTATTTTATTATTCAAAGATTTATATAAAAATGACACCTATGCTAGTTGGCCTACTTCATTTAGTTCCTGCAAGAACTGCGAGTTTAAATTAACAGAAAGCGGTGACTCAAATTTGAAATCTGGTTTCAAGGAGTGCTTCAATAAACAGCATGAATGGGGAGAAGAAGAGTTTAAACAATCAAACATATTTGACATATACGATTTCAGAAAAGGAAATAAATTATTTCAAGATGGTATTGTTTTTAAAAGGGATTTGACTGAAGATAATATTGGTTTAAAAGTAGAAGCTGAAAAACTTACAACATCAAATAGGCAATGGTTACAAATTGAGAAAGAAATAAACAATGATTCTTCTTATTATGTTGACAAAGATGGTTTAAAGAGTGAATTAGAAAAGTGGATATTCCCTTTGCATTTTATTGATTTTGAAACTAGTATGTCTGCTTTACCATTTAATAAAGGACTCAAACCATTTGAACAAGTTGCCTTTCAATTTTCTCATCATATCTATCATGAAAACGGTATTGTAGAACATGCTAATCAGTATATAAATAATACAATAGGGGCGTTTCCAAATTTTAAATTTGTTAGAGCCTTAAGAGATGCTTTAATTAATTATGATGGAACTATTTTTAGATACTCTCATCATGAAAATACAATTTTAAACGCTATTTATATTCAATTAAAAGATTCTGATGAACCTGATAAAGAAGACTTAATGAGTTTTATCCAGACCATATCACATTCCAAACGTGAAAGTGCAATTAAATGGTCAGGAGAAAGAGATATGGTCGATTTATGGGACTTAGAGAAGCGTTTCTATTATAACCCTCTTACTAAAGGTTCAAATTCACTAAAAGAGGTTTTACCAGCTTCAATTAATTCGAGTCCTTATCTATTAAAAAAGTATTCTCAATCAATTGGTGAAATAAATCTAACTAGCAAGAATTTTTCTGATAATCATGTATGGCTAAAACAAGAGAACGGAAATGTATTAAATCCTTATAAATTATTGCCTCCAGTTTTTGAGGATTGGACAGAAGATGCATTAGTAAACACACTTTCTGAAATTGAAGGAATAGCAGATGGAGGAGCAGCATTGACAACCTACAGTAAAATGCAATATACTGATATGACTCAAGCAGAGATTGATGAATTAAGTATAGCTTTATTCAGGTATTGCGAGTTAGATACTCTCGCTATGGTTATGGTTTATGAACACTTTAAGGAGTTAGCATATGCCTAGTAACAAAAATGCATATATAAGACATCGATTTATTGATAGTCTTTTGAGAGACAATGATTATGTTAAGACTAATGTAATAATTGATAAACTGAATGAAAGACATGATATTTCAGTTGTAACTACCACAATTAATAAGGATATAAGAGATATGCAAATGGAATTGCATGCTCCAATAGAATACTCTAATCAAAAAAAGGCATATTACTATCCAGATGATGTTGATGACATATTTCCTTCAATAGAATTAAAAGATGATGAACTTAACGCTTTATTATTTTACACCAAAAATATAGCTCATTATAAAGATATAGGGATTTTTAAGGATTTCACTAACGCAATTGATAAAGTAATTGATGCAGTTAAGATTGAAGCTAGTCATCAAAAGGTCTCTAAAAGAATAACTATACAACCTGAAAACTTCCCTAAATTTCAAGGTAGTGATTTACTACCAGAAATAATATCAGGTTTTGACACTAATTTTAAATTCAAGTTTGATTATAAAAAGCATAACTCTGAAGAAGTAAAGAATCATACCGTAACTCCAATTTTACTAAAGGAATATGACCATCTGTGGTACTTGATTGGTAAGATAGAAGGAAAAAATTTCGTTACAATTTTTGCTCTAGACAGAATACGAGGTTTTGGCTTAACAGAAATAAAATGTGAAGAAATAACTGAATTTGATTCTAATAAATATTTTAATCATGCTTTTGGAATTTCTGTTCCTGATGGAGAAGTAGAAGATGTTGTCTTGGAGTTTGATTCTTGGAGAGGCAAATATTTAATTTCTTCCCCAATTCATAAATCACAACAATTAGTGAAAGAGGAAAAAGATAAATTAATATTTTCTTTCAAAGTAATTCCCTTTCATGAACTTCACTCAAAAATATTAAGTTATGGTAGCTCTGTAAAGGTTTTAGAGCCTGAAAGTCTTCGTTTGAAAATCAAAGAAATTCTTAATAGCACACTTGAAAATTACTAAAATTTAGATTTTTTTTATGGCGCAAATAGAGTGCGCCATCAAGTTGTTTATTTGTAACATGAAATTGAATTAACAATAAAATTCATGTTATGATAATGAATAAGACAACCATTAAAGAAAAGAGAAATGGCAAAGAATTATAAAATACTAGCACAAAACGTTAGGTCAAGATTAAACCCAGAAGGCTTATTATTTAAAAAAGCCTTTACCGATGAATTATCAACTGTTGCATATAGCGATATATTAGTTTATATAAGGACCGCAATGAAAGGAGTTCCTGCTGTATACACGCAACGAAGTATGGATGCAGGAGAAAAAGTAAAGGGTCATTTGAAAAGGGAATTAACAGATGTAACTTATAAATATCAAGGTTCCGTGATGACTAATACTCATATTAAAGGCGCTAGTGATATTGATTTACTTGCTATTTGTGATAAATTTTATCATTGGGATTGGGCTGAAGTTGGTCAGATATTAAATAATCCATCAAGAAAGCAAAATTACTATTCAAGTCAAGTGGAAAAGCTTGAAAGAGAAACTAAAATGAGTAAATATCAAGGAAATTCTATCCAAGATTTACACAACAATAGACTTATTTCTGAAAAGGTTTTGTCAGATACTTATCAGATTTGTGATATTTTAAAACCTAAAGCTATTAAAATTAAAAACTTGAATTTGAATAGAGAAGTAGATACCGTTATTGCTAACTGGTATGATAGTGTTTCTTCTATTATTTCGGACAAAGGTAATAATAGGGGAATTCAAGTTTATAATAAGGATACTAACTCCAGAGGAGAGGTCGGTTTTCCATTTTTGAGTATTTCGAGAATAAATTCCAGAAGTTCCTCTACAAACGGTAGACTTAAAAGAATGATTAGATTCTTAAAGAATATAAAAGAAGATTCAGACAACAATATCAAATTGAATAGTTTCGAAATAAATGCTATTTGTTATGATATTGAACCAAATACTTATGTCAATTTAAATTTTTATGACTTAGTGTCAATTATCTATAAGCAATTAAAAAGCATAGTAACTAATGAAATACATGCAAATAGAATTGTTTCTGTTGATGGAACGGAAACAATATTCAGAGGTGAACCTGAAAAAGTGAATAATTTGAGATTAATATTAGCTGAAGTTGAAAGTATTTATTTTGATTTGATTTTACAGAAGAAAGCTATATGAAAAAAATAATAATAAGCTTTTTGGTTAAAAATTCTAATGCTATAAAATTTTTAAGTGTAATCTTAAATGTCGTTGCATCAGTAGCACTAATTATGTGGCTTTTTAATAAAGATATTACGATACATAAATGGTCTTTAGACAAAGAAGCTTTGTTTGTTATTTTAACATCTGTAGCTGTTTTATTGAATCAATTCCATAAATGGTTGTTAACAGAAGCAGAATATTCCCCAGCATATGCTTTAGCTTTAGGGTATGTAAATAATTTCATAGAGCCTGTTATTGTCCAATTAATTGAAGATGGTATAAAAACACCTCTTGTTTATATATACAGGCCTAAAGCAATTTCTGAATTGTATAAAACCAATATAGATAAAACTAAAGCTACAATAAAAAATATGCAATTTGATTTGACTGAGTTACAATTAAATTTAAAACACGGTAGAGCTAGAGATATTTTGACAATACAAAAATCAAAAACTAAAAAAGTCTTCTTTGATTTTCCAAATACTTTGCTCTCACTTTCTGCATATATAGATTACAAAACTAGTTCAGGAGCAAACCAATTTAATGATAAAGAAAAAGTAAAATTAACAGAAGAACTATTTGAAAAATTTTATTCGAAGATTAACGATTTGACAAAAGAGAAAAATTTGGATGAATACATAAAGTATTGTGATAAAAAACTTGACTTTACTTTTTAACAACAAAATACTAGTTAATACACTTACAATAAATAAGTTATAATAACAAATATAATATATGGCGACTAAAAACGAAAAATTATTTGGAACATTAATAGGAACTACTATAGGTATGTTTGTTGCTAATCGTTATGCAAATAAAAACGGATTAACGGGAACAGAAAAGATAAAGTGCCAGCTGATAGGATTAACAAGTGGTGGTATCGCAGGTTATGGAATGGCAAGTTTAATTGGTAGTCCAAATGATACTGTAAACTACATTCTTCTAAATAGAAAGCGAAATAAAACTGAGCATGTTTATGACGGTATTACTTACGAACATAGAATTCCAAAACGAAATAAAGAACATTCAAAAAGTGATAAAATTTATACTCATATGATTTATGATAAAGCAAAACCTAGAGTTGAAGCTCTAAAATTGGAAAAAAAGCTAATTACTGAAAATAAAAGAATATATAATAAGCAACACAATGCAAAAGTTGCATAAAGCACTTTGATAAAAAACACTAATTAAAAACAAAAATTATGGCACTTAAACCAGGACCAAAAAGAATTGCTAAATCAACTGGGAAACCAGATAGACGCGCACGAGATAATAAAGATACACCAGGAAACACACCTTCTTTGAAGCCACCTAAACGTAAAAAAAAGTAAAATAATATGGATTAAAAATGGAAAGATATAGAAATAGAGATTCTGGTGTAAAAGCTTATCAAATAGGTACTGATTATATTTTAGTGAAATTTGATTCTTTTAAAACATATAAGTATAGTTACAATAAGGCTGGTAGATTTAAAGTAGAAAAAATGAAAACATTAGCTGTAAGAGGAAAAGGGCTAAATAGCTACATAAATAGATTTGCAAAATATTCTTATGATTAAATTTAAAAGATATAAAAATGATTGTTTTAGATTTTCTAAAATCTGAATTAAAAAAAATTGACTTACAATTAATGCCAAAACCTGATGGGAGGGAAGGAGTCGATTTTATGGTTGGAGATAAACAATTGTATCTACAGCCTCTTAATTTAGATGCTTCTCAGAGGAGTATCAAAATATCTAAACTAGGTTTAGGAGCATTAAGAAATGATTTGTTTGTTGTTTTAGTATTAGTATTAGAAAACCAACCTAGGGCTTTTTATCTTATTCCATCAACAGAATTGGCAAAGTCAAGTAATGATATTTTTACGGAAAATAGTGTAGACCTAATGCCAAGTTTATCTAATTGGGAAATCAAAGTTACCGTTAACACAATACCCAAATTAGTTGAGTATTCATTGACAAATATGGTTGGTAAATTAAAAGAATAGTGTGTTATATTATGTAAAATAGATTTTGCGTTTCAACCCAGATGGAGAGGTGGCAAAACGGCCTCAGAGAACTTTGGTAAAACAATAGGCGAAATGAGCGGCCATATTCTAGACTTCTAGTTATATGTTGGTTGAACACTATAATCTTTCAAGAAACTCAAAGCTGTCTTAAGAGTTAGAATGCTTTCTAGAATATAGCGATTGAGCCGTGATTGTTTCCAAAGTTATCTGAAGCCTTGATTTTTTTGTTTCTTTTTTTATCAACAAAAAAAGATAAGAATCATTTAAACAGACTGAATGATTGCTAAAAGGTTAGCAAGTGCACAGAAATTTATTTTTCTTAAATTTTGTGCTGTTGCGGCAAGCTGCTGAGAATGCTCTAGAAAAAAATATGACGTACATTTTATCGAATACACGAATTTTAAAGAATCTAAAAGGTTAGCTTTTTTTTGGTGCTGGCCAAGCGTTGGCAAATTGTGTTTTAAAATGAACGCCATTTAGCGTTTATTTTAAAAAAGCAATCCGGCGGTTGGCTGTGCGGCAATTTTACATAACGACAAATTATGGAACAAATGAAAATATGCGTCGCAGACACCGCTTAAAAAAGTTTCCTGACCCTGTTGTAGGTTTTAACCAATTCTCAACGCTTGAGGGATATTTTACATAATATCATTATAGCTAACAAACGGGGTTTCCCCTATAAGCTACAATGTGTTAATTTTGTTCTATAATTTATATTATGTAAAATAGAACTTTTTAAAAGATATACTAAAACACAACAACATTCCTACTCCTCATTTAGAAGCTGTTCTAATTTTTCAATATGCTTACTAATTTTTTCGTTTGTTTCGTACAGATGGTTGTAATAACTCTGGTATGCAATCTGATTTAAATAGGCAACTCTGTTTCTATAATCTGGACTATTGGAAAAATAATCCTGACAGTCATTATTACATCTTCCACTTCCTATAAATTGTGCAAACCAGGCATGATTGTCTTTTAAATATTTTAAGTTATCTACGAGCGCTTCCGCAATACGGTCTACATAAATCTTGTTGGTGTATAGAATTTCTTTGTAGAGTTCGTCTATTTGGTAAAGTTCAGTTTCTATAGCGCCAGAAATCAATTTGTCCCGCGCAATAAGATCATTGACTTTAGTACTGATATCTGGTAATTCGGTAATGAACAAGACATTTTCACATTCCACACATTCCTGCGAAACGGGTTCATTTTGTTCAGTTTTGTAGAGTACTAATTCTATTGAGCTTTCGTACTGTTTCCATATTTTAAAAACCGTAGCTATTTCTGTAGTGTCACGCTTCATCTTTTGTAGCACTTGTTCTGCAGTTTTTAAAGTGGACTCTTTTAATTTATTTTGCTCATTGAAGTTGTTTACTGCCAACGCGATAAGTATTCCTATAGCTACAAGGATAATCTCTCCAATGGCATACAGTATGTATTTTCTAATTCCATTTCCGGGATTTAACTTTTGTCTAAAGTTTCTAAAAAATTTCATAGACTAAAAATAATTGTTTTTAACGAATACTTGGCAAAGCACCCAGCAAGAACTTTTAATTTAAAGCGTAGCTTTGCTATATGAGTTTACTTTTCTCTTTGCTTGCTATACCTCAAGTAATTTCAATACCTATTATGGTTTTGATACTGCTTATTGCTATGGCATTCTTGTTTTACGGCTATAATTGTTTGTTTTCAGAAAAAATGACTGAAGAATTCAATAGATTCGGACTCAATACCGCGCAACGTAAAACCACAGGTGTGGCACAAATCATTGGAGCGTTGGGCCTAATTGGGGGTTGTTTTTATTGGCCTTTAAGCCTTGCTGCAAGTGCAGGACTTACCCTTTTAATGTTTTTAGGTTTTGGCGTACGCCTAAAAATTAAAGATAGTTTTGCCGAAAGCGCACCATCTTTTATCTTAATGTTGATCAATGGGTATTTCGCTTATTACTTCGGGATGTTATTGGAGCTTTGGTAAGTTAAAACCAGTAGATTGCTGCTCAAAGAACTAAAAATAAAAACGCCGGAAATGACTTAAAAAGTGGGTCGCTTATTTTTACATGCATCAATATGGATCCAGCCAATAATACCATTAGTCCTAAAGCCGCGTAATCTTCAATCCCAGCAATCCAAATGGATGCGATTAATAATAAAGCCAAAATTACTTTTAAAAAACCTACTAAATAGCACATCCATACTGGTAATCCATAGACTTGGAATTCTTCTACTATAGATTGTGCATTGCCACCCCTCCACTTTGTTGGTTTATCTTTTTGAATGAGCCACACATTGAATAAACTTAAAGCAACCACTAATTTTAAAATGATAATAACGTAATACATAGTTTGTTTTTTAAATCGTTAAAAATTCTTTTCAAAAATTACCGCTTACTTATTTTATTTCCAGTAATCTGTCGTTGGCGCGTGCATTTAAATCTGTTAATGCCGTCACGTCTTTTTGCTTCGTGCTTGATGCTCACGCCACTATTAACACGCTTTCTCCATCGATTAAAGCTTCCACGTTTTAAGGTTTTTCGCATCACTTTGATTACTTCGCCCTCAGGTAAACCAAACTGAAACTCAATGGCCGAAAAAGGTGTTCTATCCTCCCACGCCATTTCAATGATTCGGTCCAACTCTCTTTCGTTAAATTCGTATGTTGCGTCTCTGCGCTCTGCTAATGGTTCCATGTTACAAATATAAATTGTTTAACTATTAATCGCTAAGTCTAAACAGGTTAATCTTTTATTAATTCTTTTTTCGGATGTTTTCTATTTCCGCGGAAACGTGACCAATTAAATCTATGTTAAGATTTTAATTTAGAGCCAAATCACTTTCATTCAAGTGTACCTTTGCGCCCATGCAAAAACAAATCAACAACAAATCTCAAACCGAATTCATCGCATTAATGGCAGCCCTCATGGCAACCGTTGCACTGGCGATTGATGCCGTATTGCCTGCCCTAGACTTAATGGGCGTTGCCATACACACGACCGATGTTGCGGATAACCAATTTATCATTTTGTCTATTTTTATGGGATTGGGTATTGGCCCTTTGATTTTTGGTGCGCTTTCAGATTCCCTTGGACGGAGACCGCTCGTTTTTGTTGGTTTTATCATTTTTATTGCCGCTAGTTTTATTTGTGTATTTGCACAAAGTCTGGAAATAATGATTTTAGGGAGAGTGCTGCAAGGCATAGGATTATCAGCACCTCGAACGATGGCAATCGCGATTATTAGAGATAAATATAGTGGTGATTATATGGCGCGGATTATGAGCTTTGTGACCGTGGTGTTTTTACTGGTTCCAGTAATTGCTCCAGCGCTAGGTAAATTTATTCTAGATTCTTATAATTGGGAAATGATTTTCTATGCGCAACTCTTTGTTTCGTTGATAGTTGGGGTCTGGTTTTACTTTAGACAACCCGAAACACTTTCTGAAGTAAATCGTAAAAAATTCTCTTTTAAAGAAATTGCAAAAGGCTTTCCTCAAGTTTTGAAAACCACAAGTAGTATGGCGTACACCTTGATTTGGGGCTTCGTTACAGGCTCGTTTATGGTGTATTTAAGCGCTTCGCAACAAATATTCAAGGACCATTATAATATGGAAGACGAATTCCCTTATATTTTTGCGGGACTTGCTGTGACCATTGGTGCTGCAACGTTTTTAAATGGAACGTTGGTAATGAAATTTGGGATGCGGCGACTTGTCACTTTGGCATTGTTTTCTTTCTTTGGGGTTTCTACGTTGTACATTATTTTATTTTCAAGTGGCGAAAATCCACCTATTGAAGTCTTGGTTGGGTTTTTTGCCATTCAATTTTTCTCCATTGGTTTTCTCTTCGGAAATTTAAGATCATTGGCCATGGAACCATTGGGACATATTGCAGGTGTGGGTGCTGCAATCACGGGGTTTATTGCCACGTTCATGGCTATCCCAATGAGCGCATTTATAGGTAGATTTTTAGCGACTTCTTCCCTCCCACTGTTTATAGGTTTTGCAGTCTGTTCGGGAATATCTTTGGTGATTCTTTTCTCCTATCGGAAATTTGTAAAAGAATAGAACTATCATTTCCTGAAAATTTCAACATAAAAAAACTCCAATATTCAAATCGAACATTGGAGTTTTTCTTTTTTAAAATTGGAACTCTAATTTGAGTTACATTTCCGCGAATGCGTGCTTATTGTTCTAAACGCATCATCGATTTTATGTTCACAAATTCCTTAATCCCGAAACCACCGTGCTCTCTTCCGTAACCGGAATCTTTAACACCGCCAAATGGCATATTGGGTTGGGCAAGTCCAAAGCTATTGATAAAAATCATTCCCGTATCAAAATGATTTTGAGCGAGTTTGAATGCTTTATCTTCATCTTTACTAAAGATACCGCCACCGAGTCCAAATCTACTATCATTGGCAATTCGCAGGGCATCTTCATTATCTTTTGCTTTGATAATTGATGCTACGGGTCCAAAAAGTTCATCGTCATAAGCAGGCTGTCCAGGCTTCACATTTTCCAGTACTGTAGCTGGATAATACAATCCTTTTCCATCTGGCATTTTACCGCCCAGCGTTATCTTTGCTCCGTTTTCTACACTTTTGTTGACTTGGTCGTGTAACGTTTTTCTCAAATCTTTACGCGCCATGGGCCCCATGCCCATATCTTTATCCATTGGGTCACCAACTTTAATATCTTTCATTCCTTTAACGAATGCTTTTGTAAATTCGTCATAAACGCTCTCCACGACAACAAACCGTTTTGCAGCGATACAAGTCTCACCGTTGTTGTAGGTACGTCCTTTCACGCAAGCCTGAGCAGATTTTTCAATGTCTGCATCGTCAAGTATTATATAGGCATCGTTACTACCAAGCTCAAGAACCGTTTTCTTTAACGCTTCTCCAGCTCTTTGTCCAATAATTTTTCCTCCGGCAGAACTTCCTGTAAAAGTGACGCCGCGAACTTTGTCATTGGCAATTACTTCGTCAGACTGGCTATGATCAATAAGCAGAACAGTAAATAAATCTTTAGGCAATCCTGCTTCTTCAAAGATTTCTTTTAGCATGAGGGCGCATCCTGTTACATTTTCAGCATGTTTTAAAATTACGCCGTTTCCAGCCATTAAGTTTACGATTGCATAACGTATGGCTTGGTATAATGGGTAGTTCCATGGTTGGATTCCGTAAACGATTCCAATGGGTGAAAAAGAAATTACTCCTTTCCCTCCATTTTGTAATTCACGTTCCTCGTTTGCCAACATTGAAGGTCCGTTTTCGGCAGTATGTTTACAAATACCTGCGCAAAGTTTTACTTCTTGAAAAGATTGTTTGATAACCTTTCCCATTTCCGAAGTCATCAAATTTGAATATTCTTCCCGACGCTCCATCAATTTTTCTCCAATGGCACCAATTACTTTGGCTCTTTCCTTTGCTGAAACGTGCCTCCAATCTTTAAATGCCATGTCACAACGGTCAATGGCGCTGTTCATTTCGGCATCCGTCATGTATGTGTATTCTTTTATTACTTCTTCGGTTGCGGGGTTTATAGTTCTAAATCCGCCTTTTATTTCTCTCTCTTTCATATAGTTATTACCACAAAAGTGGTTTTGCTTTTAAGTTAATTATTATTGTTTCAGTGCTAGAAATTAGCTTATTTAGAAGGAATCAAATCTCTAGTTTTTGCTTCGTAATCTGTATATCCTTCTTTTCCTTGACTGTAAAAAGTATCTTTGTCCCACTCAGAGGTGTCCACATTTTCTCTAAAACGTCCCACTAAATCTGGATTTGAAATATATAATTTTGCAAACGAAACCAAATCTGCATTTCCAGCTTCGATTACTTTATTTGCTTTTTCTTGGTCAAAACCAGTATTAATCATCAAAGTGCCTTTGTACATAGGACGGTATCTTTTTGCGATTTCGGTTTCCGCATATTTTACATCGCTCACATCTGTGAATGGCTCAGATAAATGGATGTATGCCAAGTCGTATTCATCGCTTAATTTTTTGATGATATAGTCAAAGGTTGGGATTGTGTCCTCAACAATTTCCATCCCAAATGTTCCATGTAGTGATGGATTGAACCTCGCTCCTATTTTATTTTCAGGAATGACTTTCTTCATTTCGTCAAGTACTTCAAAGAAAAAACGAGCTCTGTTTTCAATGCTTCCACCGTAGTTGTCTTCTCTTTTATTACTAAAACTACTAAAAAATTGATGGAATAAATATCCGTTTGAAGAATGAATCTCTACACCGTCAAATCCAGCTTCAACTGCATTTCTTGTAGCTTGTATAAATTCTGCTTTTGTTTCTTTTATTTCTTCGATGCTCATTGCCTTAGGCTCCACAGTATCTTTTTGACCGTTTGGCGTGTATACTTGTTCTTCTGGATTTATAGCGGAAGGTGCTAAAGGAAGTTTACCATCATGAAAATCTGGATGCGAAATGCGTCCCACATGCCATAGTTGTATAAAAATACGTCCGCCTGCATCGTGCACCTCTTTTGTCACTTTTTTCCAACCTTCAATCTGTTCTTTGTTGTGGATACCGGCTGTGTAGATATATCCCACGGCTCTTTCTGAAACTTGAGAACCCTCAGTTATAATTAAACCTGCGGTTGCTCGTTGCGTATAATATACGGCGTGCTTATCTGCTGTTGGAGCAGTGTATTTATTATCGGCTCGGCTTCGTGTCATTGGTGCCATTATTACTCGGTTAGGCAGTGTCAATCCTCCCATTTTGTAGGATTGTAATACTGGTTGTGTGTCTTTCATTGGTGTTAATTTTTTAATTCTGAAATTTTTATATGATTGAATTGTTAGGTCGTTTTAAAATTTATTCTTCCTCTCTTCTAGATTCTCGCTCCCCTGTATTTTCAATTTTATTTCTCATGGAATCCATGGCATCCGCAATTTTCTTTTTATCAGTTTCAGAAATTGGGTCTTTTGATATTTTTACGTTTCCGTCTTTAGAAACTTTTAAATTTTCATCTCTTGCTTCTGAATTAAAATTTGAAGATTGTCTATAATTTGATTGAAAATCTGCGTGGTCTTTATTTTTTGAAGTGCTCATCCTATTAATTTAAATTATTTCTCATAAATGTAGCCATTGCTTCGCTAAACTAATGTTGTAGAAGTCCTAATTGAGAAAAGTTTAACGTGAAATTTCCATTGTTAACCGAATTAAATTTATATCGAATAAAAAATGCCTTTTCCAGGGAAGAAAAAGGCATTATTAATTTTAAGTGACTAAAATTATTCTAAAGGTTGCTTTTCGTCGCTCAAATCATTTGTTTCACTGAAATTTCCGTTGAAAGTAAACTCACGTTGTAATTTTCTTTCACTCTTAGGAGTTTCTTGTTTTGCCAAATCTTCCGGCAAATCACTTTTATCTCCACCGTAGTAGCCAATGGCCAAGGCGGTTGCTACATGGTAATCATCTGTAAAATCAAATTCTTTTAGTGCTGCTTTAAAATCTAATCCCGCCATTTGGTGCACGGCAATTCCTAAATGTTGTGCCTGAAAGGTTAAATGTGCAGAGAATGCCCCGAGGTCATGAAGCGCATGAAAATTTTCTTTTCCTTCTGGATTTGTTTTTTTGAAAGCGCCTAACATTAATACAGGTGCATTTTTTGCCCAAGATTGATTAAACTCAGCCAATACCTTCATAATTCGGTCGTAGGTTTTGCTCCCTTTTATTCCCCAAATAATTCTCCAAGGTTGAAAATTATTGCTACTTGGTGCCCATCTTCCGGCTTCTAACAAACTGCGTATTTCGGTCTCTGAAACGGTCATATCGCTAAAGGTTCTAGGGCTCCAGCGCTCAGCTAAAAGTGGGTGAATTTCAAATTTGGTGTCTTTTTGTAGTTTGGTTTTATCTTGCATAGTTTTATTTTTTCATTAAAGATACAATGCTACTGTACTAACATCTTCCATTTTAAAGTTAGTTTAACGCATGTTAAGAGAGATTAACATTTTAAAATGATGTGGTAATGATTTCATATCTACATTTGCATAAATTTTCTACAGAATATGATAGTTTGGGGTGCATTCTTGTTAGTCATCATTTTATTTCTTGCATTAGATTTAGGTGTCTTTAATAAAGAAGCTCATATAATCAAAACAAAAGAAGCTTCCATTTGGACAGCCATATGGGTTAGTGTAGCGTTAGCGTTTTCGGGAGTTATCTATTGGTTGTTCTCTAGCGGGTTGGTCGAAAATCCAACCGGGCTTTCTCCAAATAATGCAGTTCTCAAATATATTACCGGTTACCTCATAGAGCTCTCTTTAAGTATTGACAATGTATTTGTGATTGCAGTCATCTTTTCCTCTTTTTCTATTCCTGACAAATTTCAGCATAGAGTATTATTTTGGGGAATCTTGGGAGCTATTGTATTTAGAGCATTGATGATATTTTTTGGTGTGGCTTTAATCAATAAATTTGAATGGATTATTTATGTGTTCGGAATTTTCCTGCTCTACACAGCTTTTAGAATGCTCACTGAAACCGATAAAGAATTTAAACCTAAAAATTCTAAAATTTTCAAATTCATTAAAAAGATATATCCAGTAACCTATCAAATACAAGGAGATCACTTTTTCGTAAAACGAATGGGTATCAAAGCAGCAACTCCCCTATTTATAGCGTTAATTGTAATTGAGTTGACCGATATTTTATTCGCGCTGGATAGCATTCCTGCCATCCTTGCTATCACTGCAGATCCATTTATCGTCTTTACTTCAAACATATTGGCGATTCTAGGTCTAAGGTCTATGTATTTTTTGATTTCACGAATGTTAAAGAAATTTAGATTTATAAATTATAGCCTTGTTGTAATTCTCTCATTTGTAGGTGTAAAGATGCTCATTTCTCATAACGTAGAGATACCAGAATGGCTATCGCTAGCAGTCATTTTTGTAGCGTTGGCGGGAGGTATCATCGCATCAATAGCTATTCCAGCTTCCGACGAAATGACCAATACCTAAAACTTTCATAAATTTTTATAAAAGTTTGTTCTACAAATTGATCTCACGTATCTTTAAAGAACAAATTTTTAAACTGACGACTATGAATATCAACTTTGAATACAAAGACGTATCAGCAAGTAAGAGACTTGAAGCACTTGCAGAAGAAAAATTAAATAAACTGGAAGATAAATATGATTTTATCGTAAATGCAGATGTTTATTTTAAGAAAGAAAACACAAGCACTCCAGATACTGGAATGATTTGTGAAATTAGAATCAACGTTCCTAAAACCACAATATTTTCCTCATCAAATAACGGCTCTTTTGAAGTTTCTATTTCTAAGGCTGCCAATGAAGTGAAAACTCAATTACAACGCAGAAAGGATAAAATGCAAACACATCAATAATCCTAATCAAATATAAAAAAAGCTCCAAATTTGGAGCTTTTTTTTATATGTTTGATTTATATCTATAATTTTATTTTTCTTCTTCAACTGTTGCGAGCGGCTGGATATCCTGTCTCACTTGCTTATATTTGTCAAGTTGAATTCTTGTTAGGATGTCACCCATTTCAGCAATTTCATTTTGGCGCAACTCGTATAATTTATTTAGCATATCGCGTCCCTTGTAGGTGTCTTTCACTTTATTGCTACTAATTAGGAATTCTTCTACTTTTTTCTGAAATAATAACCTTTGGTTGGTTTCCATTACCAATTGGTCATTATATTGTTTGGTTAACTCTTTTGCTTGTTCTTCTGCTGTAGCACTGCCATTTTGCAGATAAGTGTCTTGCGAAAATGCAGTTATTGAAATTAAAAAAACTACGATGGTGATTATTCTTTTCATAATATTTAATATTGATTTTATATAAATATATATAGGAATACCGCTTTTCAGAAAGACTTTAAAACTCTTTAACGTAGAATGTTAATATTATAAAAATTAAATTTTTGTAGTTTCTCGATGGATGAGTACAGCTGGAACTGTTTTCACCACAACTTCTCTGCTGTTTTCATTTTTAAGCATTTCAATCATTAACGTAACTGCCTCTTTCCCCATCAAACCGGCCCTTTGGTCAACCGAGGAAATGGATGGACTAAATTGCGCTGAAATTTCGCCATTCGAAAATCCAATAACTTTTAAAGTCTTTGGAATATTAATTTTTAACTTAGTGGCTATTTTGACGGCTTTCACTGATAACAATTCATCTATGGTCAAAATCCCATCCACTTTAGTTGAAGCTAGAAATTCTTTTATGAAAACTTCGTAGTCTTTTTCTTCAGAAATTTCTACAACACTAGAATCTTTTAAAATATGGTGTTCTCGCATTGCTTGTTTAAAACCTTTTATACGCTCTTTCATCACACTAAGGCCTACGTGAGACGCAAACAAATACGTTTTTTCTCCACCATTTTTTATCAAGTAATTTGTAGCATCATACGCCGAAAAGAAGTCGTTGGACAAAACTCCGCTTGCTTTAATATCATGTAGTGACCTATCAAAAGTTACAAATGGAACGTTATTGTTTGAAAGTTCTTCAATATGCGTAAGGTCAATAGTATTCTGGGTTTCTTCACTTGGGCAAAATAAAATTCCATCCACTTGTCCATTGGTCAATGCAATAATATTTGCTTTTTCATTTGATATTTTTTCGTGTGAAATACACGTCATTACATTATATCCTTGTTTTCTCGCCTCATTTTCTATCCCATGTAATAATTGCACAAAGAAATAGTTGAGAACATCAGGAATAATAACTCCTAGCGTATTTGTCGATTGGCTTTTTAGGCTTTTGGCAATAAAATTTGCGCGATAGCCATACAGTTTTGCTGTTTCTTTTACTCGCTTTATGGTTTCGGGACTTATCTCATCGCTATCATTTAATGCCTTAGAAACCGTTGAGATAGAGACATTCAAAATCTTTGCGAGTTCCTTAATTGTCATTCTTTTTGCCATAATCAAGATTTAAGTTTATAATAGCCACATTTTAAATAAGAACCCTCAGCAAATGTAACCGGGTGGTCCACATCGTGTGTGGTTTTTAAAAATGTAGTAATACTTCGGTTGCTTTCATCGAGTACTTTTTCATTGCTTCGGAAAAACGCTGTACTCGATATTCTAGAACTACACGAAGCCAATACCAGCAAACCACCACGCGCTGTTAATTTTACTCCTAATTGCGCCAATAAACGGTATTTTTTTAAAGCTACAGTAATCTCCTTTTGGCTTTTTGCAAAACTGGGAGGGTCAATAACTACAACGTCAAAACGTTCTTTATTTTTAATGAGCCGTTCCATTTCAGAAAAAGCATCGCCTGAAATTGTTTTATGCGTTCCCGTATGCTTGTTCAATCTCACATTATCTTTTGCCAATTCTAAAGCTTGCACGCTAATATCAAGACTCACAACCTCTTTGGCACCTTTTGCCAAAGCGTGTACCGAAAATCCTCCAGCATAACTAAATACATCTAGCACACGTTTTCCTTTGCTCAATTCGCCTACTCGTTTTCGGTTATCTCTGTGGTCTAAAAAATATCCTGTTTTATGTCCTTTGATAACATTTGCTGAAAAGTTAACCCCATATTCCCTGAAAACAATGGTTTCGTTTGTCAAATTTCCGAAGAGAACAGTACCGTCTTTCAGTTCACTTTTAGTGTTTTGCTGTAAAATTCTGCTCAACCGCAATACAACTGTTTTGACTTTTGAAATTTTAATGAGTGATTTTAAAATCATTTCCAAGTAAGGAAACCAAATTGCACTATACAATTTGATAACTAAAACATCTGCATATACATCAGCGATAAATCCCGGAAAACCATCGCTTTCTCCAAATAGTAATCTGTAGCTATTGGTATTGGTTTCAAGCAACGATTTCCGAAGGGAATGTGCATATTTTATCTTTTTATTGAAGAAGTTTTCATCAAGTTTGACACCTCCATCATGATGTATCATTTTGATGGAAATTGGAGAATCTGGGTCGTATAGACCCACGCCCATAACATTGTTCTTTGTATGACTAAAAATTATAGCAACGTCACCCGGTAGCCCGTTTTTGTTGATTTTTTCAACACTGTCACTAAATATCCATGGATGTCCGTCTCGCACGCTACGCTCACCGGTCGCCGAAAGTTTTACGGCAAGTACGCTCGGTTTTATGTTGGGCAATTGGATGTTGAACATTATAGGTTTTTAGTTAGGTTTTTCTGGTATTTGCTCTGAACGATATCAATAATTATCAGGATAGCAATTACAAAATAGAACGTGGTTTTACTCATTGGGGTAATGTGGTTTCCAAAGATCTCTAAATTAGCAATATGTCCTCCTTCGCTTAATAACATGATACCTACAATGAACAAAATAAAGAGGCCGAGCACTTCATACATGCGATTTTTTTTAAGAAACTCAGTGACTTTACCACTTAACCAAATCATCAATAATCCTCCAATAATTATGGCAACCGCCATTACCCAAAAAATATCTGTCAAGGCAATAGCGCCAAGGATAGAATCGAATGAAAAGACAATATTCATAATGATGATGGAGGTAATAATCATTCCAACAGATTTTGGCTTCTCATCAATTTTTGCGTGCGCATCAAGAGCCATCATGTGCATAATTTCCTTCACAGCAGTATACATAATGAAAACACCACCAAACAGAACAATTAAACTATGAATATTAAATTGTCCCTCAATGATTCCCGTCCATCCGATTGAAAATATGGGGTTTTGAAATGACGCTATCAACTCTAGCAATACAAACAATAAAACTATGCGTAAAACAATTGCGACTCCAATACCAATATTTCTAACGCGTGCTTGCTTTTCAACGGGTGCTCGTTTTGATTCTAACGAAATGTATAATAAGTTGTCAAGTCCAAGAACGGCTTGAAGCATTGTTAATAATCCTAGTGTGATAAAATTTTCAATTGTAAATAATCCTTCCATATTTTCTCCTTCGGAAAGGGGATTTTTTTTCAGCTTAATTCCTGTAAAAGCTTATAGGAACATCACTTAAGTTAGTAATTCATTAAAATTTCCGCGAAAGCGAAACTAGTTTTCTTTTAATCATTCAATTTAGCTTGAATAATGGCTATTGCGTCATTGATAGTGCGCAATTTTTCCATGTCCTCGTTGGCAAACGCCACATCAAAAGTATCCTCAACATCAAGCACAACATCAACCAAATGGGCCGAATTAATATTCAACTCCTTAGTCAAATCGCTATCTGGATTAATATCATTTTCATCAACATCCTCTGGTAAATAGGTTTTTACAATTGGCAAAAGTTTTGCGTAGATAGCTTCTGAAGTCATAAAAGGTATAGTAATTTAATTTTTTCTAAAGATAACACACGCATTTACATCTCCAAAACCAAAACTTGCCTTTATAGCAGTTTTAATGTCTGTGGAAATGCTTTGCATTGGGATTTTTTGAGCGTCAATCAAGGCCGTAATTTCGGGGTTTAAATCCTCGCAATTTATATTCGGAAATATAAAGCCTTCATTCATTTGAATAATGGTTGAAACGGCTTCAATACTACCGCTAGCGGCCAAACAATGCCCCGTCATCCCCTTTAGAGAATTGATATAAGGGAAATCTGAACCTTTTCTATTTAGCGCTTTGGACCAATTTTCAATTTCTAGTGCATCCTTGGTGGTAGCCGTTAAATGCCCGTTGATATAATCAATTTCCGAAGCACTAATTTCAGCTTGCTCCATCGCTTTTTCGATACAAAGTTGGACGGCTTCGCTATTGGGTGCTGTCATACTTCCGGTTCCTCTATGACCACCACTATTTACGTGGCCGCCGAGAACTTCAGCATAAATTGTAGCACCCCTTTTTTGTGCGTTTTCAAGCGATTCTAATAACAAAGCTCCTGCCCCACTTCCTGGCACAAACCCTGAAGCTGTTGCGCTCATAGGTCTTGAGCCTTCCTCGGGGTTATCGTTGTGCTTGTAGGTAATCACTTTCATTGCATCAAATCCGCCCCAAATATAAGGGCCATCTTCTCCGCTACTCCCGCAGAGCATTTGCGTTGCTTGTCCACTGGCAATGCGCTCATACCCCATTATGATAGCTTCAGTTCCCGTGGCACATGCAGCCGAATTTGTTGTTACCATGTTTCCTGCGCCAATCATACCACTTAGGTACGCACTCACACCGCTCATCATGGTTTGGGCAACTGCCGTACTACCTAATCTGCGTACATTATTATCATCCAATTTATAGATGGATTCTCTAAATTTGTCAACACCACTCGTAGAAACCCCGAATACAATTCCTAAACCCCAGTTAGGCGCATCTTCTTGATTTACAGTTTTTATACCTGCGTCTTTTAAAGCATCCATTCCAGCCATGACACCATAGAGAATCCCATTGGCATTAAAGTTTCTTAGTTGTAACTCAGTAAAATACTCACGTTTTTTTTCTTCGGAAATTTGTGGAATTCCACCTATTTGACAAGAAAAATTCATCGCTTCCATTTGAGGCTGAAAACGAATTCCCGAAGTTCCATTTTTAATAGATTTTGTAAATGCAGGAAGTCCAACGCCGTTTGGCGCGCATACTCCCAATCCTGTTATGACAACTCTTCTTTTGATGGTTTTCGTTTTTTTATTTACACTCTCTCTGTAAAAGTAGTTTTCAACTCCGATTAACCGGGAATCGTCTAAGATTACAAATGGGTTTTATTCATAATTATCCAATCATTCCACTAATCTCTCCCAAAGCAACTACTTCATTTTTTTCATTGAGCATGCGTACTTTGCATTTCAATTTATTAAATCTAAAATACATCTTTTCTGATATCACTTTTACCTTTTCTCCTGGAAATACCGGTTTGTAAAAATCTATACTTGTGTTTGACATCGCAACAGTTGGATGTTTTAAAATTTCGGTTTCCATTAAAAAAATTCCTAAACAAACTACACCTATTTGCGCCATGCACTCAGTGATTATAACGCCCGGTGTTATTGGGTTGTCTTTAAAATGACCTTCATAAAAATAGCTATCCTCATGGAATGTGTAGCTGCCAATCGCCCCTTTTTCATTGACTCCTTCTAGTTCGTCCACAAAAAGAAATGGTTTTGAGTACGGAAGTTTTGATACGATTGATTCTAGATTCATTTATAGATTTATTTTTAGTGCTCTGAAAAGACAATACATACTTTAGAACTAGTTTACCTCAAACTCTCCCCTCCATCAACTTTTAAAACATTCCCGTTAATCCAAGATGCTTCAGGCTGGCATAATAAAAATGCAGCGTTTGCTACGTCTTGCGGAGTTGTCATTCGGTTAAAAGGATTCCGTTTTTTTGCTCCTTTTGCGAGCTGTTCGCTTCCGGGAATCATATTAAACGATGGGGTTTTCGTCGCTCCTGCTTGAATACAGTTGGTTGTAATCCCTAATGGAGCGAGCTCCACTGCCATTTGTCTCATGAGGGCTTCGAGTGTCGCTTTGGCTGCTGAGACTGCTCCGTAGCCATGCCACACTTTTGTATTTCCTTCGCTGGTAAATGCAATGTTTCTCATTTCAGCAGAAATTTTATCTGCTTTAATAAGTGCTTGTGTCCATTGCCACCAGCTTGTTGCCATGGCATGTAATGTAATGTTTAAATCTTCTTTTGTGAGATTTCTTTCCTCAGATAGTAATGGTTGCAAACTTCCCTTTGCGATGCTATGAACTAATATTTTGATACTTTTTTTTGGTATTTGTGATAGTACTTCTTCAATTGTTTCGGATTTTAATGCGTCTTTATTGAAGGTGATTACTTCGGCTCCATACGATTTCATTGCATTCACTTGCATTTCAAACGCTTCTAAATTGCTTTTTCTATCGCGATGCACAATACAAATATTATATCCTGAGGCAGCTAATTTTTGAGCGGTGGCGAGGCCTAACCCACTGCTGCCACCAAGTATTAATGCATATTTATTTTTAGTTAGATTCATTTTTATTTCCTTAAAATTCTAGCAACACTCGTTGCGCTGAAAAGCCCGGTCCAAAGCTCAACATTAATCCTAGTTGGCCTTTTTCCAGATCCCTATCCATAAATTCTTCTAAAACGTATAGCACGGTTGCGCTGCTCATGTTTCCATATTTCCGCAGCACTTCTTTTGTGTCGTCAATATTTTTTCCTAAACTCCCGAAAAGTTCCTCCACGGTTTGTACAATTTTTTTTCCGCCCGGATGAAATATTAAATGATCAACATCTTCAATTTTCTTTCCAACTTTTTCTAGAAAAGGATGAACGATTGCAGGAAAATGGTCACTAATTGTTTGTGGAACTTGTTTGTCCAGAATCATCTGTAAACCAGTATTTACAAGCTTAAATCCCATCATTGAAGTGGCATCATAAAAATGGTACATTTCTTCGGCCAATATTTTTGGCCCTTTATCTTCGTCATTTGAGGATAACAGCACACAGGCCGCTCCATCACCAAAAATTGCCGCACTTACAATATTTGCCATGGAATAATCTTCCAATTGAAATGTTGCAGTTGGAGCTTCGATGGCAATTACAGCGGCTCTTTTGCCCGGATTTGCCTTTAAAAAATTATTAGCGTAAATGATACCCGAAACTCCCGCGGCGCAACCCATTTCTGTAACTGGCAAGCGTACAATATCTTGGCGCATTTGAAATTCGTTTATCAGATATGCATCCACCGAAGGTATCATAATCCCCGTGCAACTTACGGTAATGATAAAATCAATATCTGAGACTTCCCAATTAGTTTTATTTAAGGCATTTTTTAATGCTTGGCTTCCCAACTTTTTAACTTCCCGAACATAAATATCATTTCGAGCTTCAAAACTTGGGTTTGTGAATACCTCAATTGGATTCATGATACTGTATCGCCTATCTACTCCAGCACCTTCAAAAAGTTTTATCACTTTGCGCTTAAAGCGGCTTTCTTGATGCACCATCCACTGCTCCACAAAGGGAATAATTTCGTTTGTTTCTCTTGTATATTGTGGCAATTGTTTAGCAACCGCTGTTATTTTTACTGGCATATTTTTTATTATAATCTGCTGAAATTTTAAATCATTTTCTTTTTTAGAATCCATTGATACCTAAAAGCCCATTTCCATAAAATGGTAGATTTTTGATTGGATATTTTTTTTGATAAAATTTTTAATTCCTTTTCCTTAAAACCCCTTGCCACCGAAACAAGACCATCATGTTTGGCAATCTTGGTTTTTATAAAAATAGCACTAAAAACCTTAAAAAGATTGAAAGCAGTCTTGCTTCTTTGTAAATCATTAACGACCACTCCAACGTTAGATTGTTGTATCAATCTTTGCAAAATATCTACAATCTTCTCATCACTAAAGTGATGTAAAAAAAGGGTGCACAGCGAAATGTCAGTTTCCAGTGTTTTTATTTCTTCGGAAAAAATATTGATTGCTTTGAATGAAATCTCGGGGAAGTTGAGGGATCTCTTTTCGGCTTCTTTTAAAATAAAAGGATTTGCATCAACACCAATCAATAAAAAGGTAAACCCCTTTTTCCGAAGGTATCTTGCACAATTCCGCAACAATTCTCCATCGCCACATCCTATGTCTGCAATGACAATAGGCTTTGACTTATCCACGTTTTTGAGTAAAATTTTGATGCCATCAATGGTAATATTTGTTCCACCTAGCAAAGAATTAACGCGTTTCAAATCGGTTAACAGCGTTTCCATTTCTGGGCCTTGCAACTCAAAATCATCCATGATTTCTGGTTGTGTGGAGCGATATGTATTTGAAAAGGTAATCATATTGTTACGTTTCCGTGCGTGCGTTTTATAATGTGAGGAAGTATTGATGGTACTGATTTTGCCGCCTTGAATGCTACGTTTGCCAGTGTGGGTTTTAATAATAATCGCTGAATCAAACTTCCCGTTTTCATTCTACTTGAGAATGTTTTTTGCCATAATGCAGCATAAGTTTCCTCTATAAATTTTCGGTTTTTTGAATCTTTATGTTGGATAAAAATTTCAGAAAATAATTTAGCGCTATGGATTGCCATTGCCATCCCGTTTCCGCAGAGTGGATGAATCAATCCGGCACTATCGCCAATCATTATGATATGGTTTTCCACTGGTTTTTTATTCTGAAATGAAACTTGACTTATTGTTAACGGTTTTTCAAAAAGCATTTTTGAAGTATTGAAAAAATGTTCTAAATGCGGATTTTTTGACATTTCTTGCTTTTGAAATTCATCAATATCATTGTGTTTTTTAAAAGAATTAAAAGTAGTTAAATAACAAGCATTTACAGCGCCTGTTTCAATTTTTGACAGGCCACAATAACCACCTTCAAAATTATGTAATGCCACTTTATTTTCGGGCATATCGTATTCGTAATGAGCCTTTACGGCAAGCCAAGGCGATTTTTGTTTGATGAAATTTCGGTTTAATTTGATATCTAAATTGGAACGCTTTCCGAAGGCTCCCAATACATATTCCGTAGTATAATTTTTTCCAGTACTCGTTTCCACCCTAAAAATTTCCGAAGAAAAATGTATTTCCGTTACCGTATCTATTATAATGCTGCTAGTTTCAATAGCTTTTTTATAAAGCAGTAAATCCAATGCGTATCGACTCATCCCAAATCCACCTAAAGGAAGTTTTGTGTGTATGGATTTTCCAGCATTTGTTGTAATTTCAAATTGTGTTATGTTCTTGGCACCCTCTGCCAATGGGAAAATGTCTAATTCATTAAGGTAGGGTATAATTTCGTTTGAAATATATTCCCCACAAACCTTATGATGTGGAAATTGATATTTCTCAACCAAAAGAATTTTGAGATTATTTTTTGAAAGGTGTATAGCGCTTGTTAATCCAGCAAGGCCACCGCCAATAATTATGACATCAAAATCTGTTTTTTCAGACATACCCTAAAGGTCGCCAACTTCGAGCAACAAAAAAACCCATTCACAAAACTTTATGAATGGGTTTTTAAGAAGGATTAAAATATTATCCCTTATTTGCTTGATTTTCTGCGTCCTGAATCATTTTTTCGTTAGGAACAATAACTACATTTACACGACGATTCATAGCACGACCTTCAGCCGTTGCATTATCCCCTACCGGAGATTGCTCACCATACCAGTTTGTCGTAAATCTACCTGAACTTAAACCTTTTGTTGCAGTGAAATAATTAGTAACTGACATTGCTCTATTTTTAGAAAGCGTCATGTTATTTACGTCACTACCCACGCTATCAGTATGTCCAATAACCAATACATTTGTATCAGGGTATTCCATTAAAACACCAGCAAGTTTATCTAGTGTAGACTGTGATGCAGCGTTAATATTGTATTTAGCTGTATCAAAATAAACACCACTATTTTCATCAAATGTTACTACGATACCATCATCAACACGCTCTACTTTTGCTCCAGGAATTTCTGTTTCAATTTTTTGAGCTTGTTTGTCCATTCTACTACCAATAAGTACTCCAGCTCCTCCACCAACAACTCCACCTATAACAGCTCCGAGTTCTCCGTTTCCACCTTTTCCAATATTGTTACCTAGTACCGCTCCAAGAACTGCGCCACCTGCAGCACCAATAACAGCACCTTTTTGCTTATTGTTTGCATTTTTAGTTGCTTCACAACTTGTCATTCCGACAACTACAACTAGGCTCATTGCCAAAATCGATACTTTTCTAATAAGTGTTTTCATAATTTATATTATTCTGTTTTTGAAAAATTCATTTTAAATGCGAAAGGCTTTCCATCTACCATTACGTTTTGCTCCCATTGCATGTTGCTCTCACTCAATTGCGTTAGCCTTACTCTAAATCCAACATTTGTTTCAGATTTTCCTTTTTCATTTGTTGGTTTCAACAGGAAATCATAATAACCACTATCTGCATCTACTTCTTGAATTGTGAATATAAAATTACGATCACCATTTGGACATGTATCTCCACCTATAGAATAAGTACCAGTGTTATTATTAGGAATAAAACGCCATAAACTACCTTCAAAACATTCTTTTGAAGTGTCATTGAAAACAGTCATGTTATAAGTTCCAGACTGGTCATACGTTATTGAATTTAGTAACCATTGTCCTTTGATTACTTTTTTTGATTGAATCACCGTTTTAGGCACACCACAAGAAATTGCGGCGAAGCCTAAAGCGATAAGCATAACTAATTTTTTCATAGGTTGTAAATTAAATTGAGTTGTTAATTAAAGTGAAATTTATTTTCTTAAAATTCTCATTAAAAGTGAAACTACCAATACAACTAAAAAGATGTAAAAAATAATTTTTGCAATCCCAGCAGATGCTCCAGCAATTCCTCCGAATCCTAAAACTCCAGCAATAAGTGCAATAACTAAAAAGATAATAATCCAACGTATCATAATATATGTGTTTTTGAGTTAGTAATACGTCAAATTTACATTCAGTTCACGTTGTATGTATGTACTTTGTATGAAGTTTAACTTAAAATGTTAAATGATATTAATGTGTTGTTTTTAATTTACCACATTGAAATCATTAACATTAGTGTAATAAAACCATCTATTTTAACAAATTTTATGTTAAAATAAATGGTTTTATTAAAAGCTATTTTCTTTTGGATTAACGTTTAGTACGACAACAAATCTAAAAGCGAGGATTCAAATTTCCCCTTCGATAAATATTGTTCCTCCAGATTAGCAGCAAAAGGAATTGGAGTATCTAAACTAGCAACTCTCTTAACAGGTGCGTCTAATTGCTCAAAACAATTTTCCATTATCATTGAACAAATATCACTCGCAATCCCACCAAACATAGCATCTTCTTGCATAATTATGGCTTTGCCAGTCTTTTTAACCGAAGCATAAATAGCCTCAGTATCTAAAGGTGCGAGTGAACGTAAATCAATAAGGTCTGCGGAAATGTGACTATTGTTTTCTAATGTATCTAACGCCCAATGAACTCCCGCTCCGTATGTAATTATAGTGACATCATTACCTTCTTTTAAAATAGCAGCTTTGCCAATTTCAATGGTGTAATAGTCTGTTGGTACTTCTTGGCGAATACTTCTGTACAATGCCTTGTGCTCAAAATACATAACTGGATTTGGGTCTTCAATTGCCGAAGCAATCAAACCCTTTGCATCATAAGGAAAAGCCGGATAAACCACTTTTAAACCTGGTGTATGTGTAAACCAAGCTTCGTTGGTCTGACTGTGAAAAGGACCAGCTCCTACACCTGCTCCACAAGGCATTCTTACCACAACATCTGCATTCTGATTCCAGCGATAATGAGATTTTGCCAAGTAATTAACAATAGGATTAAAACCTGAAGTTGCAAAATCACTAAACTGCATTTCCATAATTGCCTTAAAACCAGAAATAGAAAGTCCCATAGCTGCTGAAACAATAGCCGACTCACAAATAGGAGTATTTCGCACTCGCTCTTTCCCAAAGGCATCTAGAAACCCCTCTGTAATTTTAAAAACACCGCCGTACTCGGCGATATCTTGTCCCATAATCACGGTATTATCATGACGCTCCATCGCTTGTTTTAATCCTTGAGAAATGGCATCGATTAATCGTAGATTTTCTGTTTCCTTATTTGGTTTAACTTCTTGATATATATGATTTTGAAATACATCATATAATTCAGTAGTTAAATCTGCTTTAATTACTTCTTCATTAAAAGCAAGATCTAAATTACCATCAATTTCAGCTTTAATTTCAACTTTTAAATCTTCAATAAAATCATCATTGATAATATTTTCTGAAATGAGATAATTTTCAAAATTTATGAGGGGATCCTTTGCTTCCCACTCATCCATTAAATCTTGTGGCACATATTTAGTACCACTCGCCTCTTCGTGCCCACGCATTCTAAAGGTTTGAAATTCCAACAATACAGGTCTTGGATTAACACGCATATCATCAACAAGCGATTTCACCTTTGTGTAAACTTCAAGAATGTTATTTCCTTCAATAATATGAGATTCCATGCCATATCCCTTTCCGCGGTCAGCGAGATGTTCACAATTATATTGCTCGCTCGTAGGTGTAGAAAGTCCGTAGCCGTTATTTTCAATACAAAACAAAACGGGCAATTGCCAAACACTTGCTACGTTCAACGCTTCGTGAATATCGCCTTCACTGGTACCACCTTCCCCTGTAAATACAGCACATACTTGGTTATTACCTTTTAATTTATTAGCTAAACCGATACCGGCAGCAACTCCAAATTGTGGTCCTAAATGGCTAATCATCCCAACAATATTAAATTCCTGAGTTCCGAAGTGAAAACTACGGTCACGACCTTTTGTGAAACCATTCGCTTTTCCTTGCCATTGAGAAAACAAGCGATACAATGGGATTTCGCGCGATGTAAAAACTCCCAAGTTGCGATGCATGGGTAAAATGTATTCTTCTTTGTCTAAAATGGAAGTAATACCAACAGAAATTGCTTCCTGTCCAATACCGCTAAACCATTTTGAAATCTTTCCCTGTCTTAGTAAAATCAACATCTTCTCCTCAATCATTCGAGGTTTTAGCATTGATTTGTAAAGGTGTATTAATGTTTCTTCTTGAATATTACCACGTTGATAATCAAAGTGGATTTTTTTTGTAGTTTCTGTAGTCATTTGGAAGCTATATAAGATGCCAAATTTAGGAAAAATAGGGTACTGAATGCTAAATTATCTCCTTTTTTTCAATGCTGAAATAAGAGCCTATTTTGGTATCTTTGTATCCTAAAAAATAAAACTATGAATAATATCCCGAGTGTAGATTTAGCCGATTTTCTCAGTGATGACCCCAAACGAAAGCAAAAATTTGTGGATGCCATTGGTAGTGCTTACGAAGAAATTGGTTTTGTTTCATTAAAAAATCATTTTTTAGATGACAGTTTGGTTTCAGAATTATACAAAGAAATCAAAGCATTTTTTGCGATGGATGTTGAGGATAAAAAGAAATATGAAATTGAAGGGCTTGGCGGGCAACGTGGTTATGTAAGTTTTGGAAAGGAACACGCAAAAGGAAAAAAAGAAGGAGATTTAAAAGAGTTTTGGCATTTTGGGCAAGAACCCACTGAAGACGCAAATCTTTCAGAAGAATATCCTAAAAATGTAATCGTCGAGGAACTTCCAGATTTCAATAAAACTGGAATGGAAGCATACAGAATGCTAGAAAAAACTGGGATTTATGTATTGAGAGCCTTGGCTTTATACATAGGTGTTGATGAGTATTATTTTGACCATTGGGCAGCAAATGGGAATAGTATTCTACGCCCAATCCACTACCCTCCTATTACAGAAGAACCCAAAGGAGCGGTGCGCGCAGGAGCACATGGCGATATTAATTTAATTACTTTATTGATGGGTGCATCTACAGGCGGATTGCAGGTGTTGCGCAAGGATGGTGAGTGGATTGATGCCATTCCGCAGGAGGATGAATTGGTAATCAACGTAGGTGATATGCTGGAAAGACATACCAATAACAAATTGCGTTCAACGATTCACAGAGTGGTAAATCCTCCAAAAGAAGAATGGGGAAATCCTAGATATTCCATTCCGTTTTTTATGCATCCGCGTGGTAATATGAAGTTGAATTGTATGCCAGAATGTGTAGACAAAGACCACCCAAAAGCTTTTGAAGATATCACGGCAGGCGAGTTCTTGCACCAAAGATTGGTTGAAATAGGATTGATTAAAAAGTAATTATTGTTGATTTTCTTCGGAAATGTGCTACAACTGGAATAATTGTTTTATTTAAAGCATTAAGCACTTTACATTTTACAGCCAAAATCCTACATCTTAAATAAATTATATGGACCTAAAAGACCAACTCAAAAACTTATTTCCCGACCACGAAGAAAAAGAACTTCCCAAAGAGGAAGAAAGCACAGTTTGGTTACAAGACGAGCCTCTTCTATGTAAATATGAAAAACGAAAAGGAAAACCTATTACCATTATTGCTGGATATAACGGAGCGCAAAGTGACTTTAAACAACTCGCAAAAGAGATAAAACAATTATTGAGCGTTGGAGGAAGTTTTAAAAACGAAGAGATTGTCATCCAAGGAGACTACCGAGACAGAATAATGCAATTCCTTCAAGAAAAAGGTTTTAAAACAAAACGCGTTGGTGGTTAATAAATAGATTGAAACAATGTAATGTCTAACATCCCAAATTTATCAAATAGCGAACTAATCCTAAATCCGGATGGAAGCATTTATCACCTTAATCTTAAACCAGGTGAGATTGCAAGCACTATAATTACGGTGGGTGACCCTGACCGTGTAGAGCACGTTACAAAATATTTTGACACCATTGAAGTTAGCATGCACCGCAGAGAGTTTAAAACTCAAACTGGTACTTACAAAGGCAAAAGACTCACGGTTATTTCAACAGGAATAGGGACTGACAACATTGACATCGTTTTCAATGAGCTTGACGCTTTAGCTAATATCGATTTCACAACGAGAGTTGTAAAGTCTCAATTTCAGCAATTAGATTTTATCAGGATTGGAACCAGCGGAGCAATCCAACCAGAAATTAAAATAGATAGTTTTTTAGCTTCGGAAATTGCTATTGGGTTTGATAATTTGCTTCATTTTTATGGAAACGTAGATTTTTTAGACAGTCAATTTTCCGAAGCTTTTATGGAGTTTTCAAATTGGAATCCCCATAAATCCACACCGTATGTTGTTAAAGCTGATGAAGATTTATTAAAAAAATTCATTTCCGAAGAAAAAATTATCCCAGGAATTACGGCTACTAACGTGGGGTTTTATGGTCCGCAGGGACGCATTCTAAGGCTGCAAACTCAAGATGCTATGTTGAATGACAAACTGCAATCGTTCGAATTAAATCATAGAAAAATTACCAATCTCGAGATGGAAACTTCTGGCATTTATGGACTTTCAAAATTGCTGGGACATCGTGCGGTTTCACTAAATGCAATTTTAGCAAACCGAGCTACCGGAGATTTTAGTAAAAATCCTGACACGACTGTGGATAAATTAATAAAAAAGACCCTAGATTTGTTATTACAATGAAGCAATTTAAAATTGGCGGTGTGCCAGAACATTTCAATTTACCTTGGTATTTAACGCTACGCGACAAGGAATACCATGAGTTTGATATCAACTTACGTTGGAAAGATTATTACGGTGGAACCGGTCAAATGTGCAATGCGTTGCGAGATGGAGAAATTGACATGGCAGTCATTCTAACCGAAGGTATTATTAGAGATATCATCAATGGAAATGACAGCAAAATCGTGCAAGTATTTGTCAAATCTCCATTAATCTGGGGGATTCATGTTGCAAAAAATAGCGATTACGAGGAAGTTTCAGATTTAAAAGGAACCAAAGTTGCGATTAGCAGATATGGTTCTGGTTCGCATTTGATGGCGTATGTCAATGCCGAAAATCAAGGCTGGGATACCGAAAAGGATTTGAAATTTGAAGTCATAAAAGACCTTGATGGAGCCTTAAATGGACTTCCCGAAGGCATTGGCGACTATTTTATGTGGGAAAAATTTACCACAAAACCTTATGTAGATGATGGTCCTTTTGACATTGTGGGCGAATGCCCTACTCCGTGGCCTTGTTTTGTTATTGCTGTAAGAAATGAGGTTTTGGAAAATGACGCTGAGGCCATTAAAAACATACTACAAGTTATAAATAGGACAACACGAGAGTTCAAGGAAATACCCGCTATCGATACCATGATTGCTAAGCGCTATGGACAAAAAGTTGAAGATGTAAAAGAATGGTTGTCGCTAACCGAGTGGAGCCAAGAAAATCTTACCGAAAAGCAGGTTGAAAAAGTACAAGAAAAATTAATGCAGTTGGAATTAATTGATAAAACTGTGGATGCTTCGGAAATAATAGCTTCATTATAAATTATTTTTAAAATATCAAAATTCTGAAATTGAGCATATTAACTAAATAATTAAGATAAGATTGAGAAATAATTAACTTTTTTGCCAACTTTTACGCAACCCGTAAAACAATTTTGCATCTTAGTTATATAATCTCATAATTATGACTACATTTTTAATAATACTCGGTTCACTTTTAGTTACTAACTTTCTTTTATTGCAGTTTAGCTGTAACGACGCAACCGAGCCGAACATCCCTGAAGACGAGTAATTTTTTTTATATTTTAATTTAAGTTTAGAAAGTCACCATGCTATTGGTGACTTTTTTTGTGCCTTTAAAAAATCGTTTGTTTGACTGAAATGCTTATTCCCAAACCAATACCCCCTATTCGCACTCAATGGAGAGGGATGCCCACTGGTTAAAACAAGGTGTTTTGAAGTATCAATCTTAGCTCCTTTTTTCTTTGCATATCCACCCCAAAGTAAAAATACAACTCCTTCTCTTTTTTCTGAAATTTCACGAATCACTGCGTCTGTAAATTCTTCCCATCCCTTTTTTTGATGACTTCCCGCTTGGTGTGCTCTTACTGTTAATGTTGCATTCAGTAACAAAACACCTTGAGAAGCCCATCTTTCTAAGTTTCCAGAAATAGGAGTTTCAATGTTCAAATCGCTATAGATTTCTTTATACATATTTTGCAATGATGGCGGTATCGCAACCACATCTGCCACGGAAAAGCAAAGTCCATTGGCTTGTCCTGGCCCGTGATACGGATCTTGACCAATAATAACTACTTTAACATCATTAAATGGTGTATGGTCAAATGTGGCAAAAATGGATTTACCAGGTGGAAAACAGGTGTATTTTTTGTATTCAGATTTTACAAACTCGATGAGATTTTTAAAATACTCTTTTTCAAATTCTGCTTCTAAAACTCGCTTCCAACTTGGTTCAATTTTTATATCCATTATGCGTATTTTTGTAGTGCAAAATTAGACTTTGAGGTTTGGTTTTACAATGAAAATGAAAAATTATGTAATCTGAAATGAATAACAAAAGATTACTTTGAATAAGATTCCCAGCACGTTGGGACGCCCATGATAAAAATTGACAAAAAGACATTAGAAGATTTAGAATTTCACGCTGTTTTAGAACAGGTGTCACAATATAGTATTACCGCCCCGGGAAAGCAACGTGTTATTGAAACACAACCTTTTAGCGACCAAAGTGATATTGAACCAGAATTGCATAGAGTAAAAGAGTTTACGGCATCTTTTGGCAGTGACTCCCCTATTCCCAATCACGGTTTTGAACCAATTTTTAAAGAACTCCAATTACTGGATATTGAAAATAGCATTTTAGAAACTTCGGGATTTCGGAAGATTTTGACAATCACCGAAACTACTAGAATTCTTTTAAAGTTTTTTTCAAAATTTAATGAGTTTTATGTATACCTCAATAGTCATGCATCGCTCATAGATTACGTTTCTAATATTTCCGAAGAAATTCAAAGTATTTTTGATAAATATGGCGAGGTTAAAGATGATGCATCGCAAGAGTTGGCTATTATCCGCAGGCGATTAAATGTTGTCAAAGGGCAAATTAATTCTTCTTTTAGCAAGGCTTTGAGTCGTTATTCTGGAGCGGATTATCTTGATGAAATTAAAGAGTCTGTAGTGGATAATCGTCGCGTACTAGCCGTAAAAGCAATGCACCGTCGTAAAGTAAAAGGTACTGTTCACGGTACTTCAAAGACGGGAAGCATTGTTTATATAGAACCTTTAGAAACCTACGAATTTACTACTGAGCTTAGCAATTTATACTATGAAGAGCGCGAAGAAATAAAGCGAATTCTCAAAATGCTCACCGAATATGTACGCCCTTACAAAGAACTTTTAGTGTCGTATCAAAACTACTTGATTGACATTGATTGCATGTTTTCAAAAGCGAGATATGCAAATGATATCAACGGTGTTTTACCCATAATTTCAAAAGAGCGGTCGCTTTCATTACTGAATGCGTATCACCCATTATTATTGGTTGCAAACAAAAAGCGTAAGGAAAAAACATTTCCACAGAGTATTTCATTGAAACACGAAGAGCGCATTATAGTAATTTCGGGACCCAATGCCGGAGGGAAAAGTATCACGTTGAAAACCGTGGGATTATTGCAATTAATGTTTCAGAGCGGTATGTTGATTCCCGTGGAACCGCAAAGCGAAATGTGCTATTTTGATAGGGTTTTGACAGATATTGGAGACAATCAATCTATTGAAAATCATTTGAGTACGTACAGTTACAGATTGAAAAAGATGAATCATTTTCTTCGGAAATGTAACAACAAAACACTATTTTTAATTGATGAATTTGGAACCGGAAGTGACCCAGAACTAGGAGGAGCACTTGCTGAAACCTTTCTCGAAGTTTTCTACGAACGAGAAGCCTTTGGAATCATTACGACGCATTACGCCAATTTAAAGTTATTAGCAAACGAATTACCCCATGCCATCAATGCCAATATGCTTTTTGATAGCAAGACGCTTGAGCCATTGTACAAATTGTTTTTAGGTGAAGCTGGAAGTTCATTTACGTTTGAAGTAGCTCAAAAAAATGGGATTCCGTATAGCTTAATCAATAAGTCAAAAAAGAAAGTGGAACGTGGTAAGATTAGGTTTGATAAGTCCATTGCAAATCTTCAAAAGGAACGGTCTAAATTGCGCAAGACCTCAGAATCGTTGGAAACTTCAGCAGAAAAGGCACGTAAAGAAGAACGGGATTTAAAAGCTATCAATGCAAAAGTTCAGGAAAAATTAGAAAATTATCAAGAGCTGTACGATGCCAATCAAAAATTGATAAGTATTGGAAAAAAATTCGACTCATTGGCAGAGCGATTCCATAATAATAAAAAAAAGAAAATACTTTTTGATGAACTTTTTAAAATGGTGCTCGTTGAAAATACAAAACGAAAAAAGATAGCTCCAAGAAAGAAAAAAGAAGTAAAAGCAAAAGAACGAATTACGTTAGAAGAAGTTGAAAAAAAAGTAGAGGTAATCAGGGAACGTAAAAAACAAGAAAAAGCTGAGGCTAAAAAAGCACCACCACCGAAGCCAAAAATAACATTAAAAGAAGGTGATAGAGTACGAATGATAGATGGAAAAGCGATAGGCACTATTGATAAAATTGAAAAGAAAAAAGCAACAGTAAATTACGGGATATTCACGACAAATGTGAGTGTAGAGGAATTGGAAAAGGTTTGAAAAATATGAATAAAGAACAACATCTTATTATCTTATTTGACGGCGTTTGCAATCTTTGCAATAGCTCAATTAATTTTGTTATTAAAAGAGATAAGAATGATGTTTTCCGTTTTGGTGCATTGCAAGAAGAACCTGGGAAATCTATTTTGGAAAAATACAGTATTGACACTAAGGAGACAGACTCAATTGTGCTCATAAAAAATGGTAAGGCTTTTACAAAATCATCAGCGGCCTTATATGCTGCAAGGCACTTATCTGGTGGCTGGCCTTTATTATATGCTTTTATAATTGTGCCCAAGTTTATCAGAAATGCGGTTTACGACTACATAGCTAAAAACCGCTATAAATGGTATGGTAAAAAAGATAGTTGTATGATTCCAACGCCTGATTTGAGGGCTAAATTTCTGTAGAAATATTAAATAATTACTACTTCAAATTCTTCAAAATAAAATCTAGCTTTTGATTTTTATTTTCATTGCTTTCAAAAGCAAAATTGCAAAACTGATTTTCCTCAGCAAGACCCTGTTCTTGCCATTTAGTAACCATTCCTTGATACTCTAACGAAACTTTTCCTGACATTAACGAATCTAATTTTGAACCACCGTTATAAGCATCATATACCTTTTTAAGTCCCGTGAGGTACATATAATCTTTTGTAAATCCTCCACCCCGATGCGCTCGTAAAGAAATGTTATAAGCTTCTTCCCTATTTAATTTGTATTGATTGTGTAATACATCAAACGTATCACAAAAATCAAATCCACGGCGAAGTCCATCTGCAGCAATGACGCGGTACGACAATTCTTTTAATCGATGTAGTGTTAAACATCCACTCATGTATTCACTAAAAACAGCAAGGCCTTCTTGAGTTTCCACATTTTTCGGAAATCCATTATAGAAAATTTTTAATGGCTGGTTGATACCGTTAAATGTGGTTACCAAGTGAACTCCTATTTCATGATTTGCAAGTACTTTGAGTTGGTTGGGGCTATACCTATGATTCTTTTTAAGAATTAATGTTTTGGTATTGTTCTGAACCATGGCTGCCGCCGAAATTTTATTCGAAAATTTAATATTCAAATCAAAATCGTACTGCTTAACAAATTCCTTAAAATATTCTGCCGCTTCATGGGCATAGAAAACGGGAATCATTTCAGTATCATATTCTTCATCGATAAAATGAAGGATAAATTTTGCATTTTCAACGTCTTTATCTGTGGGAGTTCCAAAGCCCTTCAAGGCATTGTAGTAAAACTTACTTCCTTGCCCAATGGTTTCAATACACTGAATTAAACTAGAATAATCATAAATGACATCTCTAAAAAAAGCTTGAGATTGTTCATCTTTAATGCTATCAATATCCTGAGAGAACAACTGTTGCTGCAATTTGTAAGCGTCAAAATCTATCCTGCGGTATTTGAAATTTGGAGTAACATTATATTTTGAGCTGAAAAAATTTCTCTTCTCCTGCTCAATATTAATTGGATTGATATAGTTGAGCAACTCAATCTTTTGAACAAGTAAATGAAGATTATTGTCAATTTTGGTAAGATTGGGATGTATTGTTTTTTGAGAAGTTATCATTATCGATTTCATTGATGGCAAAAATAGCAATTATTAGAGCCCTATTTGTGTGCTTTGACAAATTCTTCGGCGTGTTCTTTGATTTTAGATTGTAATTGTTGTTCAATTGCGTGGACGACTTCGGGGAATATGATTTGTTCCAATTCATCACAATATATTTTTTTGAATTCGGTTGCGAGGACTAATGTGTTAGTAAAGTTTGACGTAATATATTTCAGAAAATATCCATTCCCCTGAAACGTGTCATTTATTTTTGATGTTGATTCAATTGCGTGTGGTAATTTTAAGTTTGATAGTGATTCCCTCCATGTTTCGACAAAATGACCAAAACGCTGATTATCAATATTTGATGTGCCTAAATTAATCACCGGCACTTCCCTATCCCAGCGTTTCCAATTATAACTGTGCATGTCGTAAACTATTACATGCTCAAATTTTTCTTCCAATTTTTTTATCAATGCGTGGACCACAGTGTAGAATGCATCATGCTTGCTCAAACTTTTCCGCTTATTTTTTTCATCCAACGGAGTTTTCCAAAGTTTTTTCCCCCAAGCATCCTCATAAATAGCGTTTGATGGGTCGCGATTTAAATCATACTCAAAACGACTATCACAACCAGCGATTACAATGGGATGTGTTTTTACAAACTCCTTTGTGCAAGGGTCTTCTTCAAACCATCTATCGTATTCAGTATGCAAACAATTGTTCCAAAGTTCTCTTCGGAATTGATGCCCATGGTGCACAGCACCACAGGCATACGGAACATATTTATCAATTTTTATAGTGAAGGAATAATCTTCGGAAACGGCTTCAAAAATTATTTCCTTTTTAATATTTTTTATGATTTCTGAAATGGGTAATCTTGTCATTAATGCTGTTGTTTTAAAATTTCAGAAGTAAATATACTATGCATCTTTTACGTGCTTTCTCAATTTGGTTCGACGTTCAAAAGCCGTAACGCGTTCTTCGACCTTATCTTCTACAAAATCGATTATTTTTTCTTGTAGTCTTGTTTTATAGACCTTATTAATGTAAGTAATTCCACCCGGTGACATAACATTCACCTCTACGAGCATGCCTCCGATAACGTCGATACCACAAAAATAAAGACCGTCTTTGACGAGTTTGGGACCAATGCGACGGCACAATTCTTTTTCCTGTTTTGTAAGACTATGTTTTTGAACACTACCACCTGCACTTACGTTACTGCGATGATCTTCTTCGCCCGGAACTCGTCGCATGGCACCTATGGGCTGCCCATTTAACAATAAGACTCTTACGTCTCCTTGGTCCGCTCCTTCTATGTAATTCTGTAATATTACATAGTTTGAAGTACCATCTTTGTTATCGATGTAGAAATCCAACAAAGAATTAATACTCTTCATGGCTCGTTTTTCTATCAAAATAACCCCAGAACCTCCAAACCCATTTAATGGTTTTAATATCATCTTATCTGGTCCTTCTTTAATGATTTTCTTTAGGTATTCCTTGTTTTTTGTGACATGTGTTCTAGGGATAAAATCGTTTTTATCGTCCTCAAAAACAGCTGTGTACAATTTATTGTTAGCGCGTCTTATTCCGTCGAGGTCATTCATGATAAATACATCATCTTTCACACTATCGAGGAAGTTGAGCATGATCATATCTAGTGGTGGATTGCTGCGAAGGATAATTACGTCAAAGCCTGCAAGAGGAAGCATTTCATCATAAAACTCAGCTTTTGAATGAAATGATTTTAGATTGTTTGAAATTTTATCTGCACGTTTTAAACACCGCGAAAAGGCAAAAGCAACACTATCTCTAATCGTTAAATTTGCTGGGGTTGTATTTGCCACACCGTGACCACGTTTTGCAAACTCATTGATCATTGCGAGTGTAGAATCATTTTCGGGGTCCATTTCGTCCCATGGATACATTATAAAGCAAACATTCATACTAGTTGGTTTTTTTCTGAAATTTTAAAATTTACTAATTATCATATACTTCTTACTCCATACTTTATAAAAAGCCTTTTATATTATAAATCATAGATGCATTTTTAAGAGTCCTTATAAAGAGAACTGGCATCTAAAATAAATACTTTATTTCTTATAATTATCATCCCAATCCTTAACATGTGGCTCTCCTAATTTTCCTTGAGATTTTGCAACAAGCATAGAAACAGTAGCGTCACCAGTTACATTGATTACTGTACGGCACATATCAAGGGGTCTATCTATAGCAAAAATTAAAGCCAAACCAGCCTCTGGAATTCCAGCTTGAGCAAGCACAATGACTAACATTACCATTCCTGCGCCAGGCACTGCAGCTGATCCAATAGATGCCAATGTAGCAGTAACTATAATACCTAGTTGCGTACTAAAATCTAAATCCATCCCAAAAGCCTGCGCAATAAAAACTGCTGCAACGGCTTGGTACAAACTGGTACCATCCATATTGATGGTTGCGCCAATGGGTAAAACAAAACTAGTCACCTCTTTTTTAACACCAAGATGTTCTTCAACACGCTCCATAGTCACTGGCAATGTTGCCGCACTACTACTGGTTGAAAAGGCAAGTAATTGTGCAGGAGCAATTCCGTTTAAGAAAAATGAGGGAGATTTTTTAGTGAACACCCAAACCATTAAAACATAAACACCAACCATAAGCGCCAAACCGCCAACAACACAAAGCGCATACATGCCAAGTGCCGCGAACAAGTCTGCACTTGGTGCTTCGACCACTAAAGCTGCCAATAAAGCAAACACTCCATAAGGCGCGGCGAGCATAATCAAATCAATCATTTTTAAGATAACTTCATTAAAACCATCAAAGAATTTTTTAACCGGTTTTGAATCTTTCTCTGGTATTAAAATCAACCCAATAGCAAAGAAAATCGCAAAGAAAATAACCTGTAACATATTACCATTGTTAGATGCAGCACCAACAATATTATCGGGAACTAAATCTACTAAGGCTTGCAATGGCCCAGCTTCTTTTTGGTTTTTTGCAGCATCCTGTCTCAGTTGTGCTTCGCCGCCGTAAGCTTCTACGAGTTCGCTTCTGGTATCTTCTGAAATTGTTTTTCCTGGACCTACTAGATTTACAACTGCAAGTCCAATTGACACAGCAATTACCGTTGTAATCACATAAGTAATGATAGTTCTAAGTCCCATTTTTGAGAGACTCGAAATATCTTTTAAATCTGAAACTCCTTTTACCAAAGAAGCAAAAATTAAAGGAACTGCAATCAATTTTAATGAATTGATAAAGATGGTTCCAAAAGGTTTTATCCAGTCTGAAATTAAATCATTCCCCCAAGCAAAATTGCTCAATAACAATGCGAAAACAACTCCCAGAGCCATTCCTAATAATATTTGCCAGTGTAATGCTAGTTTTTTCATACGTTATTTTCTTGCCTTTAAATCTATATTATTTTTAAGTTTCGGTCAAAATCAAAAACTACTTTTCTTCGTTTCAATTACTTCGGAAATATTAAACAAATAAAACATTTTTAGTCTCTTTAAAATTTTCGCGTAAGCTTACAATTTAGACATTTTATTCAGTAACCAAAAATCGGCCAGAACAAGTGCTGCCATCGCCTCCACAATGGGAACAGCTCGAGGAACTACGCAGGGATCATGCCTTCCTTTTCCTTGCATTTCGGTCATTTCGCCTTTGCTATTAATCGTTTCTTGTTTTTGCATAATGGTTGCAACGGGTTTAAAAGCGACTCTAAAGTAGATGTCCATTCCATTGCTAATTCCACCTTGAATTCCACCAGAAAGATTGCTCCTGGTAGTGCCATCTTCGTTAAATAAATCATTGTGTTCGCTTCCTTTCATCCTAGCACCACAGAAGCCGCTACCAAACTCAAATCCCTTTACCGCATTGATGGACAACATTGCTTTGCCCAGTTGCGCATGCAGCTTATCAAATACCGGCTCACCAAGCCCAACGGGCACATTTTGCAAAACACAGGTAATTGTTCCACCAACTGTGTCTCCCTGTTTTTTGATTTTATTGATACGGGTAATCATTTTTTTTGCAGTTGCCTCATCCGGGCATCGTATGTCGTTGCTTTCAATTTTACTGAAATCCAATTCTTGATACGGTTTGTCAATAAAAATATCCCCAACCGATGACACAAAAGCATTGATTTTAATATTCGAAAGCAGCTGCTTCGCAATAGCTCCAGCCGCTACCCTACTTGCCGTTTCGCGCGCTGAAGACCTTCCACCTCCGCGATAATCACGAACTCCATATTTTTTGTCATAGGTATAATCTGCATGACTCGGGCGATAGGTATCCTTAATATGTGAGTAGTCTTTAGATTTTTGATTGGTATTTTCAATCACAAATCCAATAGGAGTTCCCGTTGTTTTGCCTTCAAAGATTCCGCTTAAAAATTTTACGGCGTCTGGCTCTTTTCGTTGTGTTACTATTTTTGATTGGCCGGGTTTTCTTCGTTGCATTTCGGTTTCAATGGCATCAAAATCGAGGTCAAGTCCTGCGGGACATCCATCAATGATTCCGCCAAGTGCCTCACCGTGAGATTCGCCAAACGTGGTCACTTTAAATAGAGAACCAAATGTATTTCCAGCCATAAAAGGTGTTTTCAACAAATGTAAATTATAGCCTGCACTTTTAAAAATAATAGTTGCGTTGATTGCTAAGTTGTATGCTGATTTTAAAACTTCGTAACACCTCCAATTTCATTTTGCTATATTTGGCAAAATTTTATAATACTAATCAAACAAACTCCCTTTTAAATGGGAAATACATATGAAAAAAATATATCTTTTCCTTTTCGCCACGGCTTTAATTAGTTGTAATAGTGACGATGATAGTTCCACAGAAAATTCAAATATGTCGGACTATTTTCCTTTGACCGCTGGTTCTTCTTGGAATTATAGCAACGAAAGTGAAATGGGCACAACTCAAGATACTTTATTCGAAATGGGAACGCAACAAGCCAATGGTCAAACTTACACAAACTTAGATGCGACACAGCCTAGTAACGGGTTGATGGTTTCTGTACTTGCTGATAACTTGGTTAGAAAGTCCAATGGACAACTTATCATAAATGGTTCTCTAGGAACTCCTGTTGAAGGTTTTCCTGAAATTTCAATACCGTTAAACGACGTTATTTTATTTGACGCTAATGCAACAAATCCAGAATTAAGTATTCTGTCTGATACTTTAAATGAAGATATCATGCTCGATACTGGAGAAACATTGCCCCTAATCATTAATTATACTTCAACGACATTTCAAGATGCCATTTTAGCGAGTTACACCGTTGGTTCTCAAACATTCAATGACGTGATTGAGTCTAGAATTGTTTTAAATTTAGAAATACTTGCTGAAATCAATATTGCTGGGACTATTATAGAATTGCCATTATTAGCACCACAAAATGCTTTAGTTATTAAGAATTATTATGCCGCAAACACAGGACTCATTCTTTCTGAAGTGACTGTTGATTATCGATTATCAGATTTAGGGATGGCAGGAATTGAATTGCCAATACCCTCGCAAAGCACACAAGTAACTACAAGTTCTATCACTTCTTTTACTGTTAATTAAAAAAATATCGGATTTTAAAGTCTAAAATCTAAACAAGCGCTTGCTTTAAAACACTAATGGGATGTAACGCTTGGCGTTGCGTCCCATCTTTTATTTGATGCCTACAGCTCGTTCCGTTCGCTGCAATAATAGTAGTCGCTGGAGCCTTTCTAACTGAAGGAAACAGCTTTAACTCACCTATTTTCATACTCACTTGGTAATGTTCTTTTTCGTAACCGAAACTACCCGCCATCCCACAACAACCAGAAGTGATAATCGTAGGTTTATAATTTTCGGGAATATTTAATATATCAAAAGTTACTTTTTGGTTGCTCATCGCTTTTTGGTGGCAATGAATATGAATTTTAATATTTTTTGCTTCGGAAGTAAATTGAGCAGCTGTAATGTTACCTTTTCCAATTTCCGAAGAAAGAAATTCTTCCATCAAAAATGTGTTTTCTGAAATTTGCTGCGCCGAAACCGCATCGTCAACCATCCTTAAATATTCATCCCGAAACCCTAAAATAGCCGAAGGTTCAATCCCTAATAAAGGCACATCCGCCGAAACCTTATTTTTTAAATAGAGCACATTTTTAGTCGCCTCCACTTTTGCTTCCTCTAAAAAACCCTTTGAAATCATAGCGCGAGCGCTGTCCAAAAAGTCAACGACTTCAACATTATAGTTTAAGGCTTGCAACAAATCCACAGCGTCTCTAGCAATAGTTCCGTCCAAATATTTTGAAAATTCATCGACGAACAAAATTACGTTTCGGTAACTTTTTACCTCGGAAATTTTATGATTCTTGAAAATATCCAAAGTTGGTAACGAGCGTTCCTTCGCGACGCCGCTTATTTTTTTTAATAAATTTGATGTAATTCCATTCGTAAAAAAAGCATTTGCTAACCTAGGAAATTTTGCTCCCAACCTATTATTTTGGGTGCTTTTGGCAAATAACCTAGTTGCGAAACTCGTACCGTTTTCTTTTTGATATTGGTATAAAAACTCTGCCTTTGTCGTTGCAATATCAACGTTACTTGGGCATTCGCTGCTGCACGCTTTACAACTCAAACAAAGGTCAAAGACTTGTTTTAAATCGGTAGAGTTAAATTTGTTTTTCGCTTCGTTATTTGTCAACACTTCTCTCAGCACATTAGCTCTTGCTCGCGTGGTGTCTTTTTCATCTTTCGTCGCGTGATAACTTGGGCACATGGCACCACCAGCATCTGCCGATTTACGGCAATCCCCACTCCCATTGCACTTTTCGGCTAATCTTAAAATACCTTCAGAATCTATAAAATTTAGCAGCGTGTTAATTTCTGGTTCAATTCGGTTTACCTCGTAACGGAGCGACTTGTCCATTTTATAGGCATCGACAATTTTACCCGGATTAAAAATGTTATGAGGGTCAAACGTAGTTTTGATGTGTTTGAGCAACTCATAATTTTTCTCGCCAATCATTAACGGAATAAACTCAGCGCGCACAATCCCATCGCCATGCTCACCCGAAAATGAACCTCGGTATTTTTTGACAAGATGCGCAACATCGGTCGTTATTTTCCTGAAATAATCAACGCCTTCACCAGTCTTCAAATCAAGAATGGGCCGTAAGTGCAACTCTCCCGCGCCGGCATGTGCATAATACACAGCGTCTTGATTATATTTTTTCATTATTTGGGAGAACTCCCCAATATATGCGGGCAAATCTTCGAGCGCAACGGCAGTGTCCTCAATACATGCCACAGCTTTTTTGTCGCCAATCATATTTCCTAACAAGCCCAAACCAGCCTTTCTTAAATGGAGCGCTTTGTTAATATCCTCGCCTTTTAAAACAACATTATAGTAGTTTAAGTTAGACTCGAAAAGTGTTTTTTGCAATGCTGAAATTTGCTCCGCCAAATCCATTTCAGTATTTGCCTTAACTTCCAATAGCAACATCGCTTTTGGTTCACCTTTAACAAAGAAGCGCAAGGGTCGATACATTGCGTTTTCTTTGGTGCGCTCTAAAATAATGTTGTCCATCATTTCGCAGGTATGCAACTCGTGCTGCATGGCATTGACTACATCCAACAAGCAATATTCCAACGAATTATAATGTGTTACAACCATTGCTGTATGTGCTGGAGGCAAGTCGTCTAATTGTAATGTAATTCTGGTTGTAAATGCCAACGTCCCTTCGCTTCCTGCTAATAATTTACAAAGATTTAATTGATCCGTTCCACCAAATATTTCGGCATTCAAAAGTTCATCTATGGCGTATCCGGTGTTTCGTCTATGGATATTTTTCTTCGGAAATTTAGAAATAATTTCTTCCTTTATTTCTCTGTAATTAAGCGAATTAATTAAGTTTTTATAAACTGAAGCTTCAAGGGTATTCTCATTTGATTTAATGGCTAATATTTCCGAAGAAAGCCCAGAAAACGTAACTACTTCTCCGTTTGAAAGCACTGTTTCCAACGCCACAACTTTATCCCTCGTTACACCATATTGAATTGAAGTTGTTCCGCTAGAATTATTACCCACCATTCCTCCAATCATGCATCTATTTGAAGTAGATGTATTGGGGCCAAAGAATAGGCCGTGCGGTTTGAGATATTCATTCAATTCGTCTCTAATAACTCCCGGTTGGACTGTGACTTGTTTTTTATTTAAGTCCAACGAAATGATTTCCGTAAAATGTTTTGAAACATCAACAACGATGCCCTCACCCACACATTGTCCAGCCAAGGAAGTCCCCGCTGTTCTTGGAATCAATGAAGTTTTGTTCTCTGTAGCAAAATGAACAAGTTTTTGAATATCCTCAATATTTTTAGGATACGCTACAGCAAGCGGAGTTTTACTATATACCGAGGCATCTGTTGCATAGATTTTTTTATGTAAAGAATCATAGTGCAACTCTCCTTTTAGGTCCTGAGATAATTTGTGTAAGTGGTCTTTCATTATTACCGTAAAATTAATGAAAGTTAGTAGGAATTTGTTGTCTGTTTTGTTGAATACTGTAAAATTTTAATTTAATGACAGAACAATCTCACGCTTAACATATTACAAAAAATCTGTATTTTTATGATGCTCAACTAACACCACTATGAAAACTAACTATATTGACATTCATTGTCATCCATCGCTAAAGCCCTACAGCAAAAGTTTTAAATACGAACCTACTAAGCAAAATTTACTCAATGCAGGAAGAAAAAATTCTATTTGGCACTACAGTCCGCCCACAGTGCTTGAAAAATTTTTAAACCGAATTGTCACACTCACCAAATTTTCACAAACAGATTTGACAACTATGGCAAAAGCCGGGTCAAAGATTATTGTGGTGAGTTTGTATCCTTTTGAAAAGCATTTTTTGACAAAACCAGTAATAGGCTGGAAAGGTTTGACAGAAGTTCTCGTAAATCTCGCTGCGAGCATTAGTCAAAAACGAATTGATTATGTCAACAATCACGAAGATTATTTTCAGGATTTGGTAGATGAATATGATTTTTATAAGCAACTTCATAATCAGATACAACATATTGATGGAGTGATTTATACCTATCGAATAGTCAATAATTATGCTGAAATTTTAGACAATCAAGATTTAGAAACTGACACAAAAAAAATAATCAATATCGTCCTCTCTATTGAAGGTGGACATGCCTTAAATACGGGCATTGATTTACATAGAGACACTGGAAATGCTGAAGAAGTGCTAGCAAACGTACAACGAATAAAAGACTGGAAAAATCCACCTCTATTTATGACATTCGCGCATCACTTTTATAATGAACTCTGCGGGCATTGCCGAAGTATTAGCATAGGCATGCTCAAAGACAACCAAAACCGTGGGATGAACTCTGATATTACCGAACTTGGGCATAGGGTTTTGGGCAGTTTACTGGATGATAAAAATGGGAAACCTATTTATATTGATGTAAAACACCTTAATACTAGGTCTCGAAAAACCTATTATAGATTACTTGAAACTACCTATAAAGAAATACCAATTCCAATTATAGCTAGCCACGGCGCTGTAAATGGAATGCGTTCTATCATACAATGGAATGAAACCGATTATCCCGAAGCTACCACATATTTAAATAATATTGACATCAATTTCTATGATGAAGAAATCATACTAATTGCAAAAAGCAATGGCGTGTTGGGAATACAATTGGACGAACGACGTATAGGAAGTAAAAAAGCAATCAATGAATCGAAAATTTGGATTCCGAACAAACGAAAACAATTAAGAAAAAAAAGTTTACTCGTATGGAGGCAAATTGAACATTGTGCCAAAGTTTTGGACAATGAAGGGTTATTTTGCTGGGGCATCCAAACCATTGGTAGTGATTTTGATGGCATCGTAAATCCTATCAAAGGTATTTGGACCGCAGAAAACATTAAAGATTTAGGGGAAGAATTAGTCCACCACGCTACGTCATTTATGTCTAGTTATGGAGAACAATTACAATCATTCAACCGTATTTCTGGCGAGGCAATCGTAGAGCGGGTATTGAATGATAATGCAGTTGTTTTTTTAGAGCGGTGGTTTGAGTGAAGAGAATTTTTTAATTTAATTTTCTCAAAGGAGGTTTCGACTGCATTCAACCTGACAGAGTTATTATTTTTATAATTAGCTTATCGAAATCAAGAGAAAAAAAAGAAAATTTCACTGCCATACAATTACAACACATAAATCCTGACCTTTTTCTTTTTCAATCTGCTATTATTCAATTTGTCTGCAATACTTTCTGCAATACTGGCTGGGACGGCTACGTAAGTGCCATTTTGTTTAAGTTCGATGACTCCTAATTGGTCTTTTTTAAGTCCGCCCTCTTTAAAAAATAATCCAGCAACGTCGCCTTTTGAGATTTTATCTTTTCGGCCTCCGGTGATGAAAAGGGTTTCCCAATAAGGTTTGCTCCTCGTATTTCCTGGACCTCCGCTAACGAGCGGGGCTGGAATTTCTGCTGTTGGAATATTGGGAATAAATTCTTTCAGTTCTTCCTCTTTAAAATGAAGCACATACGCCGTTCCTTTTGCATTGACACGAGCTGTTCTTCCATTTCTGTGGGTAAATTCTTCTAAGCTATGTGGGAGTTGGTAATGGATGATAAAATTCATTTCGGGGATATCGATTCCTCTGGCAGCAAGGTCTGTGGCTAGAAGGATATCCACTGTTCCGTTTCTAAACATAATGAGGGCCTCTTCCCTATCTCGCTGCTCCATTCCGCCATGAAAGATTCCGTGGTCAATGTCATTTTCATATAGAAAATCACTAACAAATTGAATGGTATCTTTAAAATTACAAAAGATAATTCCTTGCTCATTTCCTAAATGGTTCAACAAACCTTTTAAGGCTTCCAATTTATCTTTTGTTTCTGAAAGTACTTTTTTGATGGTCAGTTTTGTTTCCGAAGCATCTTTTAAAAACTCCAAACGCTTAGCGTCAACCATACCAATAAACTTGGGGATGGCCAAATTTTGAGTGGCCGATGTCAAAATGCGTTTTTCAATGTTAGGCAAAAGGGATAAAATTTCTTTCATTTCGACTTCAAAACCCACTTGCAGCGATTTATCAAATTCGTCGAGCACAATCGTTTTAATCTGCTCTGTATTGAGGCGTTCTTGCCTAAAGTGATCTGCAATCCTTCCCGGAGTTCCAATCAAAATCGCTGGTACGTGGGAAAGCTCGGCTTTATCTTTTTGAATGGAGCGTCCGCCATAAGCAGCGTTTACCTTAAAACCAGAACCCATTGTACGCGCTACGGTTTCAATTTGGATAGCAAGTTCGCGCGTGGGCACAAGAATCAATGCTTGTACTTCATCAATATCTTCGTTGAGACTTTCAATCAAAGGTAGTAAAAACGTCAACGTTTTACCCGAACCCGTTGGTGCGAGTAAAACGGTATTTGCATTCGCTTTAATTTGAGGAATGGAGATTTCCTGCATTTCGTTCAATGCTGAAATATTAAGTTTCTGAAGGATTTCAGAAATAGTTTTATAGGTATTGCTCATACGTGCAAAGCTACTGTAAATAAGAAAGTTTACACCCATGAAATTTCGGAAGTCGTAAAACTATTAAAGTTTTCATAAATCCAACTGCCATTGTAACTATTGGAACATATTTTGACTCTAGTATATCATTAACCGTTAAACTAAATTAACTTTAAAACAACATAACATGGAAAAGAACAAAAAAGGATTATTGGCATTACTAGGATTAGGAGCAGGAGTTTTTGCTTGGTGGAAATATAAAAATATGTCACAGGACCAAAAAGATGCTTTGAAAGCTAAAGTGACTAAAACTGGAGACAAAATCAAAGATACAGTGGCTGATGTTGAAGGAACCATCACTGAAAAATATGATGAGCTAAAAAAAGCAGCAAAAAAACAAGCTGACACCTATACAAACTAGTCAAGCTAAAATTTAAAAGAAATCCCGCCATAAGCGGGATTTTTGTTTTTTACCAAAGTCCCATTTGACTAACTTGCAGAAAATATAAAACCGTGCACCCAAAAAATCCACACAACGCTCCATATAATTTTTTAAAATTAACCGAAAAACATTCTGCGCTTTCCCCTTTTGTTTTTGAAAACGATCACAACACTACGACTATTGATTTTTCAAATCCTGAAGCGGTGCTGCACTTGAATAAAGCCATTTTAAAAACAGATTATAACGTTGTAGATTGGAACATCCCTCCACACTATCTATGCCCTCCCATCCCCGGGCGGATGGACTATTTATGTTACTTGAGTGAGTTGCTGGAAGATGAAAGTTTAAAACTAAAACAATCTAAAAACAAAGTTGTCAAAGGGCTTGATATTGGTGTGGGCGCTAATTGTATTTATCCCATTTTAGGATCACAGTTTTTTGGCTGGCAAATGGTGGGAGCTGACATCAATCCTACTGCAATTGAGCATGCAAAGGCAAATGTTGCAATGATTTCGGAAATTTCTAAAAATATAGAAATACGTCATCAAAAAAACAATGCCGATATTTTTAAAGGGGTTATAAACGACAGCGAATATTTTAATTTTACGGTATGCAATCCTCCCTTCCATCCTTCTGAAGAAGCCGCGACAAAAGGAACGTTGCGCAAGATTAAAAACCTAGATGGTACAGGTGAAGCCAGATTGACAAAGGAAGAAATCACACGCAATTTTGGCGGTCAAGCCAATGAGCTTTGGGTAAACGGAGGCGAGGCACTTTTCATCAAACGCATGATTAAGCAAAGTGTTTCGTTCAAAGGCCAAGTGGGTGTTTTCACGACGCTGGTCTCTAACAAAGAGAATCTAAACAAGCTCTACAAACAGCTTGACAAATTGAAAGCTACGCATCGAACTATAAATATGGATATCGGCAACAAACGCACTAGAATGCTGGCGTGGTGGTTTGTTTGAAATGATTCAAAACTAAAATAGAATGAAGAAACAGGACAAATATTTAATTTCATTGTGCACTTTCTTCGGAAATTAGATGATTTGAAAATTTTGTGCGGAGCAACTCTAATTTTGGATGAATGTATCTTTCACAAAAAGGTTTGGAAGGGTTTTTTAAATAATAGTTCTGAATTTCTTCCCTAGAAGCTTTGAAGCCTTTAAAATTTAAAACTTTGGTGATGATTTTTTCCTTGAAATCTTTTTGAAATTCTTGAATGGCTTTAATTGCTTGCTTTTGTTGTATTTCAGAAAACACATATACCGCAGAAACATAACTTTCACGCATGGAATGCTGCGACGTACTTTTGTGGGTGTGCAAATGGATTTCAATCAAATCCTGTAACGTTATAATTGAAGGATCAAACTCTATAATTATTGCTTCTGAAAATATATTTGGTGCTTCAACAAGTGCATATCCTTGCACTACATTTTCAACACCTTTTAAGCATTGAAAAACAGCTTCGGTACACCAATGACAGCCACCGCCCATTGCAATTTTTTTGGATATTATTGTTTATTTTCAATGTGTGAAATTTCAAAATTTAACATTGTTAAGACGTAGAAAAAGTTAAACCTTACACGTTATTATAAAAATTGTTAAAAAAATGCTAATTTTATCGCACTAACAAAAATTTTGAAAATGAAAAAACAATTACAATTAATTGGCTTATTGCTCTTTAGCAGCATGTGCCTTTTTGCTCAAGAAAATAGGGATTATAATGGTTCTGAAAATAATCTGGATAATCCATCTTGGGGTGCAGCTCAATCAAATTTTAGAACATTGATTACCGTAGATTATTCTGACGGAATTAGTGAGCCGGGTGCTCTGGACCGAGCAAATCCGCGTGCAGTAAGTAACGCCATAGGAAGTCAAAATACATTTATTCCTAATGAATTGGGTTTAAGTGATTTTGTTTGGGGTTGGGGTCAATTTATCGATCATGATGTTAATCTCAATGATGATGAGACGACCGAAACACACAACATACCTGTCCCTCAATGCGACCCTATGTTTGACCCTGCGTGCACGGGAACAAAAGAGATACGTATGTTTCGTTCTATAAGCGATGCCACTACAGGAACTTCAATTACAAATCCGCGTCGTCATGTAAACGAAATTACAAGTTATATCGATGGATCTGGAGTTTATGGCGTTGATGTTGATAGAGCTAATTGGCTTCGCAGTAATGTGGATGGAAAATTAAAAGTTTCAACAGGAAATCTATTACCATGGAATACTGTTGATGGTGAGTTTGGTAGTGCCATTGACCCAACAGCTCCTTTTATGGTGCTTGACGGAATGCCATTACCAGAAAAATTCTTTGTGGGTGGTGATGTGAGAGTAAACGAACAACCGGGATTGATGTGTTTTCACACCTTAATGGTGCGTGAACACAATAGACTTGCCGATGAAATTAAAGCAGAAAATCCTAATTGGACAGACGAACAGATTTTCCAACGTGCTCGTAAAGTTGTCGGAGCTTTAATTCAAGCGGTAACCTATGAGGAATTTTTGACTAACATAGGGGTAACCATGTCAGACTATTCTGGATATGACGCAACTGTACAACCCGATATTTTGAATACATTTTCAGCAGCTGGATATCGTTTTGGACACACCATGGTAAATGGGCGTTTAATGCGCTTCGAGGAAAATGGTGACGATTGGTCATTTGGTGCTATCGACTTGAGAAACGGTTTCTTCAAGCCTACAATTCTTTTAGAAGAAGGTGGTGTTGAACCATTCTTTAGAGGTCTCGCTGCGCAAGAACATCAAATAGTAGATCCTTTGATAATGAATGATATTCGTAATTTTCTATTCGGTCCTCCAGGTGCAGGTGGCTTGGATTTACTATCAATTAATATTGCTCGTGCGAGAGAGCGCGGTGTGCCAGACTATAATACCATTAGAGTAGATTTAGGTTTGAGTGAGCTCACTAGTTTTGCAGATTTAACATCAGATGCTTCTTTACAGGGAACGCTAGAAGGGGTTTACACAACTATTGATAATGTGGATCCTTGGATTGGATTTATGAGCGAAGACCATTTACCTAACGCTTTGATGGGCGAAGGAATGAACGCTATATTAAAGTTTCAGTTTGAGGCTTTAAGAGATGGTGATCGCTATTATTATGAAAATGATCCTGCTTTTTCTGCAGATGAAATTTCAGAAATAAAAAACACCAAACTTTCTGAAATTCTATTAAGGAATACCTCAATCGAAACATTACAAGAAAATGTTTTTGAAGCGGTACCAAGAGACCAATTGTCTGTTGAATTATTCCCTTTTGCAGGAGTGCAAAATATAAATATAAAAGCTTATCCAAATCCCGTACAAAAGTATTTTAATATTCAGATTGAAGCGCGACGTCCTTCAATGGCTACGTTAAGCATTTATGATGTTAATGGGATTACTGTACTACAAAAACAAATAGCAATCATGCCTGGGAAAACCGAACATAAGTTTGAGTTAAATGACGCCCTTGCTAATGGCTTGTACGTAATTTCACTCGATAGTGATGCAGGAAAAGGACAGCTTAAGATTATCAAAGGAAGATAATTTTAAATATGTAATTTATAAATGCTGCAATCAATTTGGTTGCAGCATTTATTTTTTAAAATTCATTATCCATCAATTTTATGAGAATTATCTTAGAGAATATTCATTGATTTAATCGTTAATACTCATATTTTTACAAAAAACTATATTATGTTTAAAAAAGGAATCATTTTGTTTTGTGCTATTTTTATCTCCACAGTAATGCAAGGACAAGAAAAGGAAATCAAAATTGAAGAAGAAAGAAGAGGCAACCGATTAATGCTTTATGCCTTAAATGAAAACTTTGAAGATGTTGAAGCTACCATAGTTGTAGAAGGAACTGGTTTTCGTCAAAGTGCCCGCGCACCAAGGGCTATGAAAATACCTAAATTATCAAAAGTACATGTCGTTAACTTAATGGTCAATAAAGGCGAAACACCTAAATACACAACTGATATTACAGTTTCAGATAGTATTTCTCGCCGTGCATTGCGTAAAGAAGCAACAGCTATTCGCATCGACCCAATGAATCCTATTGATATGTATATTGCTGAAAACTGCGTAGGTTGTGATAGCATTGTTGCAAAGCTCGAGCGCAGTCCGTACAAGTATAGAAGCACGGTGCTTAATGAAAATGAGGAAATCAAAAGACAGATTGCAATGGCAAACGCAAGATTAGATACTGTAGTTACTCCTTTATTTAATGTAAAAGGAGGAATCGTTTCAGATATTGAAACATTTGAAGAGTTAATGGAAAAATTGAATGATGGAGAAAAAGGGATAGTTGAAAATTAGAAAGAAGTAGAAAGTTAATTCCTAAAATAAACTAGATAAAAAAGTCCCTTTTCGAATTGAAAAGGGACTTTTTAGTATATTATTTATTCATCATCCTCTGGAGGAGGGAAACCGTGAATATCTTCAAAAATTTCATCAAAATTTAATCTTAGATGGCTTCTTAATTTTAAACGATAATCATCTTTCAACCAATTTAAAAAATTATGTGTGCTCTTACTTATACATTTTGAATAGCGCATAATTCTAAAGTCAATATCATCACCCAACTGCTTAGCCAACTCCAACGCATCATACACATCCTCACTATTTTCAACACAAATACGCGCATGCTGGTCAATAGAGCGTTCAAGGATAACTTTTGAGCTCTCTCCTGCCCTAACCGATTCGGTATAGGCTTTCTTTATGTCAAAAGATACATCTTCAGATTTCGAAAATTGCTCACGGAGTGCCTCAGGCATATCATACGAAAAGTGACTTTCTAATTCCTCATCGTCCAACAAATTATCAAGATAATAATTAGGAGATCTAAAAATCTTCTGCCAATCTAAATCTGCTCCCCAAGGTCCAAAACGATGAAAATTATTTCCTAAATCAATAATATCAAACGTTGTTTTATTTTTAAAAATCCTTGAACCACGACCAATCATCTGGTAGTACAATGTCAAAGACTTTGTCGCTCTATTTAAAATAATAGATTCAACCGATGGTTCATCAAATCCAGTCGTCAAAATACTAACCGATGTCAAAATAGCATCGGGAGTTTCATGAAACCATTTCAAAATGGCTCTACGTTGTTTTTTTGTGGCCGTGTTATCCAAGTGCATAATAGGATAACCCGCGTAAGAAAATGCATCATAAACGTGTAAAGATGTATTAATCCCGTTATTGAATATCAATGTCTTCTTTCCTTTCGAGCGCTCTTCGTAAGCCTGCATCAACTTGCTCAACATGTCGCCCGTAGTATATAAATCCTCAGATGATTTTACCGTATAATCACCATTTGCTCCAACTTCCAGCGAGGTCAATCCCACATTATAACTATAGGTATTACCGCTTGCCAAAAATTCATTTTCAATCAGCGCATCAATGGTTTCACCAGTAATGAGCTCATCATAGTTTTCGTTCATCGGTAATTTGATATTCGATGAAAGTGGCGTTGCCGTTACTCCCAATAAAAAAGAATTTTCAAAATACTTAAACAATTTTGTAAACGAGTTATAATGCGCCTCATCCACAATCACTAATCCCACATCACTAATATCCAGCTTATCATCCTGCAAACGATTGTTCAGGGTTTCTACCATCGCAACATAACACACATACTCATCTTGGTCATCAAGATTTGCAGTACTATTAATCACTTTATTGACAACACCAAACTCCGTCAACATATTACTTGTCTGCTTTGAAAGCTCCACACGGTGCGTCATTATCAATACCTTCTTATTGTGGTTTGACAAATATTGGCGAACGATTTCCGAAAAAATAACCGTTTTACCACCTCCCGTAGGGAGTTGATATAAGAGACGGTAGTTTTCTTTGGCTTCATCAAATGCCGCAAAAATCTTATCAATAGCACCCTTTTGGTAGCTATAGAGTTTTTTACCTTCTTTAGTTTCGTCGAGAAAATCTTCGTGTGTAAGTTTCAATGGAATTTCAGTTTTAGCAAGTTGCAAATTTACGTCCTTTTGTAGGTTTATCAATACCTTAGTAGCATAAATTTTATTTTTTCTTCGGAAATTTTAAATAATTGAACCAAATAAGTTTTTCATTGAACAATATGAGTGCCGATTTTAAAATTTCCGAAGATTTAAATTTTATTTTTACACCAAATGAAAATCGAATCACATCAATATTTCGCATTGTATAAACCAGATGGCTATCTCAGCCAGTTCATGACCAATGACAAACACGCAAAGCGGAAGAAATTTCTAAGCGATTTACACGATTTCCCCGAAGGTACCATGGCAGTCGGGCGACTAGACGAACCTAGCGAAGGCTTATTGTTACTAACAACAAACGGAAAATACAGCACTTACATAAATAAAAGCGGTGTTGAAAAAGAATACTTCGCTCAAGTGGACGGTATCATTATAGAAGAGGCAATCCAAGCATTAGAAAATGGAGTCGAAATTACCGTTAAAGACCAACCTTATATTACAAAAAAGTCTGTGGTAAAGAAAATTGAAATTCCGCTTCTCCCCGCTCGTAACAAAAAAATTAGAGATGAACGTCACGGTCCCACAAGTTGGATTTCCATCACAGTAACCGAAGGCAAGTTTAGGCAAATTCGTAAAATGACCTCTGCTGTTGGTTTTCCCACGTTACGATTGGTTCGTTACCGTATTGGCGATTTTACTATTGACGGAATGGATAAGGGAGATGTTAGGGAAATATTTGTTAAATGGTAAATAGTTGATTAGTTAAATTAAAAAAATTCATCAGCTACTAGCTATCGCTAATTTTGATACACAACAATAGTCGCTTTTCTCCCTGTCAACAAATTCCATTCATTTTTAGAAATAAGTGTTCCTTTATCGTCATAGACGTGTAATTCTGCGGTATTTGGGCCACTGTCGCCTTGGTTGAGTGCTTGAAATTCAATCACATTTTCTCCCGGTTCTAGCGTTAAATCAAAGCCTCTAAATGTTCCGTCCAGCGAAATATCACTCTGTACGATATCATCATTGACATATACTCTTATACGATCTCCGTCCACGCTTTGATGATCGCGATACACAACGTTTACATAAGAACCACCCGTTTTAATTTCTCCTAGCACTTGGTCTCTGTCATACTCGCTTGTGGCAGGTTTGTCTTTTACAAAAGACTTGGGAGTCATATCTGTCTTCGTGCTCAAAAAACCGTCATCGCTTTTAATATCTAGAGGTTTTGGATCATCTTTACCCAATGGATTGTTATCCATATTGGCATCAAAACGATATTCATTATTACTCAATCCGGGAACTTTTGTTGCAGGAAGTTCAAGTCCCGTAGGTTCTGGGACTGCGGTATCTACTCTTTCAAATTGTACCGAATTTGAAATAGGGTTATCAAATTGTGCACTCATAACAAAGGTTGCCAAGAGTAACGATATTGACAAAAATAATTTCATAGCTACTTAATTTTCTATTTGATAAACAATAATTGCACCAAAAATGTTTTATTTCTTAATCAATTTAAGAGACGTTGATGGGCCCGCCTCTGTTACAACAGTTGCAAAATAAATACCAATGGTCAATGTGTCAAGGTTTTTGATTTCAATAGTACCATTTTTGGTTTTTAAAGTTTCAGAAACCTTTCGACCTTGCATATCAAATAACGTTATTTCAAAGTTAGAAGTTTCTGAAGTCGAAATTGTTATTTGATTTATAAAAGGATTTGGCAATGCCGAAATATTAAATTCACTATAAATTTCAGAAATATTTAAAATTTCTTCTTCATAATCTGTGATATTGAAATCATCAAAATAAAATCCATCGCCCGGTATACTTTCATTTGATTGCATTTTAAATCTAAAACGAACATCACTTTGACCGTTGAATTGTGCTAGACTATAATTTTTCATGTTCCAAGATTCGTTCGCTGTGTAGATTTCAAATACCTCCCAGTTCGTACCGCCATCAATGGAGGTTTCTAATGATGTAAAATCTCCGGCCGCTAAAGCAAATTTTGCCATAAAACTCAGTAAAGGACCTGTCGTTGTTGAAAAATCGAACGATTGATTCAACTCAAAAAAGTTTAATGTGTTATTCAGTTGGTTCCCACCAGCCGAATCTGTAAAGCAAGTGGTCCCGCTATACGAATCGTCATTTGTAACTCCCCATTGCAAATTATTACCCGAGGAAATCCAGTTGGCAGCACCGTTCTCCGAAGTATCATTAAATAAAGTGGTTCGTTCCCCAATAAAAATGGGAATGGTTATCGACTCATTGCGAACACCATCTTGAAATGGAATGATTTCAACATTGAAAAATTGCTGGTCGAATGCAGGTGAAATTTCAATTAAAAAGGGAGTGGCTGTATTTTCCTTACGCGCTCTCGCGTTTATTATTCCATAATCAATACTGCTCTGTGAGGAAATCAATTGACTGTCAATAGATAATTGAACATTTACATTTCCGCTCGTGTTTTCAAGTCCAACATTTTTGAGTTCCACGAGCAATTCCATGGTTTCGCCAGGAATGGCATCATCTAATTGCGTGTGACTTTGAACATCTAAATAGGGCCCCGAAATAAAAGATTGATAGAACATAGGGCGTACATTTTCTCCTACCAAAGCGAAGATAGTACTTGGCATAGGCCAAAATCCTGAGCCATCAATTTCTGGAGTCCAACCATAAATTCCCTCGCTATGTAAGTAATCACGGGTTGTACCACAAGATGTGTAGTTTAAAATCTGAAATGTAACTCCATACGTATAATCGTTTTCATCCAAAAACGCAGATGCCCATTCTGAATAGATTTCGAAATCTGGTGGTGAAGTGTCATAACCATAAGGCATTAAATACGTTCCCGCGGTAGAATGTGTTGAAAAAGCTGTTTTGGGTTGGATCTGTGATAATAAATTTGAAACAGCCTGAGTTTCTAATTCTGAAAACGGCCCCGTTCCACGATACACCCCAGAACAAGGGTCGCCACTTGAGCAATCTGCATTATTGTTAAATCCAAAACCATAGTTTCTATTCAAATCAACACCAACGCAACCACCAGCATCTACATTTCTATTTTTACGCCACAATCCGCCACCATTGGGGTCTGTAGTTTCATTATACACATATCCATCCGGATTTACAACGGGAACAAAATAGAGTTCTCTATTGTTTACTAAATATTGCACCTCCAAATCTGAGTTGTAATTTTCTAAAAGATAAAACATAAAATTAATGCTAGTTGCCATTGAAAGTGGCTCACGAGCATGGTGCAGCGCATCAAAATAAGCTGCTGGTTCTGGCTCGTCGATTTCTGGGTTGTCTGAAATTTTTACCATCCAAATATCCCTTCCTTCTATAGTTGTGCCTATGCTGGTCTTTGCCGTGATGAGATTTGGGAAATCTGTTTTCATCTCATCGAGCTTGGCAACAACTTCATCAAAAGTGTAAAAGCCTCCCATGCTACCCAAATCAAATCCTTCGGCTACGTTGGAGTTTCGAATGATTTGGTTTTGTTGGTCTTGAACTCTTTGCTGGAGATAATGGTTTTTATAATTTTGAATTGTAACGGTATATTGAATTCCTAATTGGTTTAATCGTTGTAGTTCGGTTTCAGAAAACAGCAGTTTTATATTGTTGTTTTCGTCAATGTTTGGGTGGTCCACTGTAAAACCTTCAGCAGCTAATTGAGAAATGTCTGTGGGGTTATTTAATTGAATTTCTGAAAATATTTCTTGTGCAGATACGCTAAGCGATAGTAGCGCAAATAGAATACATAAAACTTTTTTTAAAGACTTCATAAACTTTTCTTTTTCAGAATCAAATATAGGTATTATATAGGTCGTGGGGTATTTTGAAAACGTACAACTGAATCCTTTTATAAATTATTTTAAAACTTTTTTTAAATTCTCTGTAACTTTAATTGATGTTGTTACGTATTAGTAATTGTAGCCCTATTATGGGTTTTACAAAAAACACATTTCTTTGACAACGCCCCTATTTAAGCCCTTCTTTTTTAAAGACAGTTTTATAGAAATTTAAACGTTCCAATTTATAGTTTATTAATTGGATTACTTTTTATGTGGTTAAGTTGAAAAAAATGTTTTTGAATGTTTGAAATACACACTTTTAGTTTCGGTATTCGTGTGTTTGAATTTAAGTTTTGAAATTTTGGTTTCCCTTTAATTGGACTTCTATGTAAAACGAGCAATGATATCACAGCTCTTTTAATGGATAGCAGTTATAGCAATTCCTTTAAATTTCAGAAATAAATATCAAGAGCATTTGAGAGTAAAAATTCCGAAAAATTAGTTTTAATTTAAAAATAAGAGAAATAATATGAGACAGCTCAAGATTACCAAGCAGGTTACCAACAGAGAAACAAAATCTTTGAACAGCTACTTACAAGATGTAAGTAAGATTGATATGATAACCGCGGAGGAAGAAGTTGAGTTAGCACAACGTATTCGTGAGGGTGACCAAAGCGCACTCGACAAATTGACAAAAGCGAATTTACGTTTTGTGATTTCTGTGGCAAAACAATATCAAAATCAAGGGTTAACACTTAGTGATTTGATCAATGAAGGTAACGTAGGGCTTGTAAAAGCGGCACAACGTTTTGACGAAACAAGAGGTTTTAAATTTATCTCGTATGCTGTATGGTGGATTAGACAATCTATCTTGCAAGCAATCGCAGAGCAATCTCGTGTGGTTCGTTTGCCTTTGAACAAAATTGGTGATATCAACAAAATTAGAAAAGCATCTATTCACTTAGAGCAAGTTCACCAACGTGTACCTAGTGCTAGCGAAATTGCGAAAGAGCTTGATATGACTGTGAGCAGTGTAAAACAATCATTGAAAAATTCTTCTAGAAGTTTATCGATGGATGCGCCGTTTCAAGAAGGTGAAAATGACAATAACTTGTACGATGTAATTAGTAGTGGTGAAACTCCTAATCCAGATAAAGCGTTAATCCACGAATCTTTAAAGATTGAGATTGACAGAGCACTTGACACGCTTGCGCCTAGAGAGGCAGACGTTGTGAAGTTAAACTTTGGATTGAGCGGGCAACCTGCGATGACATTACAGGAGATTGGCGATACTTTTGAGTTGAGCCGCGAGCGTGTGCGTCAAATTCGTGAGAAAGCAATTAGACGTTTACGTCAAGAATCAAAAAGTCATATCTTAAAGAAGTATTTAGGATAATAACTTCGGAAATATTAACTAACAGAATGCAGATGAATTTTTCATCTGCATTTTTTTTTAGGATTTTGTTAAAACAATTGCTGAAACCTAACACGTATATTTGAACAAAATAAACAACCAATGCAAGAAACTACTACAGAGCAAGTAAAAGAAACATCAAAAGAAGTCGCCGAAACCTTTAACGTGGATGACGCTATTTCTGGACTTTGGGACAAATTGGGCGGATGGCTTGATTCTCTCATTCTAAAGTTGCCAAATTTTATCATCGCCGTTTTAGTAATTGTACTTTTCTATTTTATAGCAAAAGGATTACGTAAAGTTATAAAAAGAGTTCTTTTAAGTAAAGTAAAAGAAGAATCGGTTAAGCAGATGATTGGGCAGATTGTATTTGCTGTTGTATTACTTCTAGGCTTTTTTGTAGCGCTTGGCGTAATGGATCTAGATAAAGTATTGACATCGGTTCTTGCAGGTGCGGGAGTTGTGGGTCTTGCTATAGGTCTTGCGTTGCAGGGTACTTTAAGTAATACGGTTTCAGGATTTATACTTTCATTTTTACCTAAAATAAGTATAGGTGATTGGATTGAAACCAATGGAGAAAAAGGGTTTGTAACCGAAATCAATCTTCGTAACGTAACAATCAAAAGACCTGATAACGAATTTACCATCATCCCCAACTCTACTTTTATAGACAATCCTTTTACTAATTATTCCATCTCTCCTCGTTCAAGAACGATTGTTGCTTGTGGTGTAGGCTATGAAAGTGATTTACAAATGGTAGAAGATTTAACTGTAAAAACTATAGGCGAAGCCTTCGAACAAAGAGACGGTGAGGAAATTGAATTCTTTTATCAAGAGTTTGGTGATAGCTCAATAAATTTTGTTGTTCGTTTTTGGGCAGATTGCGTAAATGGAAAACAAGGGAATCAAAATATGCATAAAGCTATCAAAGCAATAAAGAAAGCATTTGATGCAAACGATGTAAATATTCCATTCCCAATACGTACACTTGACTTTGGTAAAAACAATTTGACAATCCATAATCAAAATAAAGAATAATTAAATTTAAAAATCAAATAAACTAAATAGCTACCCGTCTTCACGGTCATTGAAAATGAAAAATATACTTAGAACAATAATTGCAGCCTGGGGCGCAAAAAAAATTGGTGGTGGTCGTTGCGGCTGTGTTGGAACTGTAATTGTTTTTATAATAATCTTTATTGTATTAGGTTGGCTGGGATTAAGTTAATCTCAACTGAAATTTTATAAAACATTGACAATTAGCCATTCATAAAATTGAATGGCTTTTTTGTTGGGTTACTTTTAACAAAACAATAGCAACCCGTTAAGGAATATAATTTAACTCTGACGGTTATATAATGACAAACCATTAAAAATTTTAACAATGAAAAAATTATTTGCAGTATCCCTATTTTCAGTTGCAATTTTAACGACATCTTGTGTGTCTAAAAAGAAGTATGTTGCCTTAGAAGGCGAATACAATGCAACAAAGTCAACACTGGCTAAGACCGAATTAGAAAAAGAACAACTCAGTGCAAAACTTTCAAGTATTGAAGAACGAGTTGCTGAGTACAATTCTAAAATTCAATCTTTATCAACTTCAAATACTACGTTGAAAGAATTAAGCGATTCTAGATACCAAAAGTATGATAAGGTAATGATGAGCAATAAAGATAAGGCACAAATGAAAGCTGCTTTAGCAAATGTGGACCAAAATGAACTTGCAAACGCAAGAACTTTAGAAGACTCCATGAATTTAATTGTCTCTTACAATTTAAAGAAGAATCTTTCTAACGAATTTATGACTGAGGACAGTGATGACATTCAAGTTTCAATAGACGAGACTGTAGTTATGATTACTATTTCAGACAAAATGCTATTTAACTCTGGAAGTTACAGAGTCAACTCAAAAGCAGATAATCTATTAAAGCGTCTAGCTGATGTAATTAATAGTGAGCCAGCTATGGAGGTTATGGTAGAAGGACACACAGATGCACAAACCGTTAAGGATGGTGCAGCTGTTAAAGATAATTGGGATTTGAGCGTTGAACGTTCAACAGCAGTTATTAGAAAACTACAAGAAGATTTCAATGTGGACCCTTCAAAATTAATCGCTGCTGGAAGAAGTAGCTATCACCCACTTACCGAAAACGATACCAAGGAAGGACGTGCAACAAATAGAAGAACACGTATAGTAATCCTTCCAAACTTAGATAAATTTCTGGCACTGCTTTCTGCCAACTAATTGAAAGTAAATAACTATGACAGAAAAGCAGCTTCAAATTGAAGCTGCTTTTCTTTTTTTTTAGAATGTTCTTTAACGAAAATTTGAGTTGAAACATTGCCAATCTCAAATACTTCTTTAAATTTAAGCCATTATTTTTTACAAAATGAGAATAGAAGACGGCAAATATCGCCTTATAGTAAAGAAAAAAATCACTATTGAAGAAGGTAACTTTTACATATTTGATGATTTTGTTGTAAGTGAAATTAAAGAAGGTGCTATTTTTAATTGGGAATGTGCTGAAGGACTTATAGAACAAATTTATGAGTATTTTGGAAGTAGAGACATTAGGGTCGCTTATATATCCAATCGTATAAACTCTTATTCCATCTATCCACAGGATTGGTTAAAGTTCTTTAAGAGCCGTCAAAATCTTACTTCCATTGCAGTAGTAACAAAAAACCGAACGGGATTGAGTAACTTTATTTTTGAAATGTTATTCGTCAAAACTAAACTTCAAAAATTTACGTCACTTGATGAGGCCATTATTTGGTCAAAAAAGCAAAATAAAAAAGCGCTCGAAAGCGCTTGAATATTAAAGATAAAAATCTTATTTATTTGGAGGTGTTGTTGGTCTCACCTCTATTTTGCTCGGTAAAGTACGCGGATGCATTTTTAATAAATCAATTACCAGATCTCCAATATCTTCAGATTGTATTTTCCAATCACCTTTTTCGCTTGGTTCATTCCCGTTAAAGTGTGTAGAAACACTGCCTGGCATAATGGTGCTTACTTTTATACCATATTGTCTTAAATCTAGCATAGCAGCTTGTGTAAATCCAGTAACTCCAAATTTACTCGCATTATACGCCGTTCCACCAGCAAAAAAATTAGTCCCCGCTAAACTTGAGATTGAAATATAATATCCTTTAGATTTTTTGAGCGAATCAACGGTAGATTTTAAAGTGAAAAATGCTCCAGATAGATTGGTGTCTATCACCTCATTCCATTGCTCAACTGTCATTTCTTCAATACTGCCAAAATGCCCCAAACCTGCATTCGCAATAACAATATCAATAGCACCCAATTCTTTCAAAGCCCTATTTACAGCTGCTTCCTGTTCTCCATAACTCCTAACATCTGCTTCCAAAGCAAGTATTTTTGAATCATGAATCGCATATTTTTTCAACTCATCAGCTGCTTCTCGAGCACTTTCCAAGCTCCTACTTGTTATGGCAACATGAATACCGTTTGCCAATAATTTTTTTGCAATTCCAAAACCTATTCCTTTGCTCCCGCCAGTTACTAAGGCTACTTTATTTTTTAATTCTGTCATAATTCAATTTTTTTTTGTGAATATTTCAAAGCTACAAATACTTAAATCCCTTTTATATTAAGGGAAACTTAAAATTTGAATTGTTATTTTTACTTCGGAAATTTTTTGCGCCGTGTCTATGATTACATATTTTAAACTCTTACTACTACCTCTTTTATTGTTATCAAATTTCAGCTATGGACTACAGCAGGATTCCCTTGTTGATATGAAAATTTACGGTGAAGAATTTGAATATGAAATTAGATATGCCACCACGAACAATTTTATAGGCGAAGTTTTATACGATTGTCCTAAATGCCTCCTTCAACCCGAAGTTGCACAAGCCATTTTTGAGGCTAACCAATTTTTTTGCGAAAAAGGATACAAAATAAAATTTTACGACTGCTATCGACCTTTAGATGTTCAAAAGTTTATTTGGTCAAAAGTACCTCGACCCACCTATGTAGCAAACCCTTATGGCAAAGGCAGCATCCATAACAAAGGAGCTGCAGTTGATGTTACGCTGGTTACTTTGGATGGCTGTTTTGTAGATATGGGTAGCGATTACGACTTTTTCGGTCGTGCCTCACATATTGATAATTATAATTTAAGTAAAGAAATCCTAGACAACCGAAAGCTGTTACAAGACGGCTTACTAGCCGTTGGCTTTAAAACCGTACGTACCGAATGGTGGCATTTTAGTTTCGAAAAAAGCTGGCGCTTTAAAACAATGAATGATAAGTTGCCGTGTGATTAGTTATTTTAACTTTTATTTTCGGCTCTCTCAATTTTGTCCAATTCTCTATCCGCTGGGTCTTTCTTCAGTTTTAATGGTAAATCTTCTTGTCCACCGTAGAGTTTGATTTCGGTAATATTTCCTGGCAGGATAAACTTAGCTTCAATAAGCGCTTCAATTACCTTTTTAATGACGATGCCACGCAACACTCGCGAAGCCACCCGATAATCCAGCGTATTGACCCAAAAGAATACTTTTAAATTAATGGTGCTTGCACTCAACTCTTCTTCAATAACAAAGTTTTTATGTTCCTCGTCCTGCACAATACCCTCGTGATTATCAAGAATATTATAAATTATTTCCTTTACTTCTGAAATATTATCCTCATAACCAATTCCAACCACAAAATCATTTCTGAAAAATCCATCCGCTGTATAATTTTGAACCGGCTTTGTTAAAACATCGCTATTGGGAATAAATATGTCACGTCCGTCACTTGTTTTTATATGTGTATAACGAAAATTGAGCGCTCGCACTTTTCCAAAATGAGTATCAATCATAATTGTATCATTGATGTCAAAAGGTCTATTGAATGCAAGTATAATTCCAGCAAGAAAATTCTTCCCAATGTCTTGAAATGCAAATCCTAAAACAATGGCCCCGCCTCCCACTGCGGTCAAAAGTCCCGTAGCAACACCATCCAATCCGGCAGCTTTTAAACCAAGCATTATCGCGATTGAAATGAGCGTGAATTTTATGGCTTGGGCGAGAAAACGCGCCATTAAAGGATCACTCGCTTTTTGTAGAATACGCTTCTTATAAATATTTGTAATAAGCTGCGCAATCAAAATTCCAGCAACAATGATAAATATTGCCAAAGCTATTCGAGGCAATGAAGAAAGGAATTCGTTATAATAACGATCCAAAGAATTTGTAATCGTTTCGGTAGTGGTTTGTGTTTGAAATAAAAGCATTAGTAAGTTTTGATTCATAATTTTTTGTTGAAAAAATAGGATTTTACTTTTTCAAATTTCCGTAGATATCGAGCTCAATTACTGGTTTTCCTAATTTTTTAACTTCGGAAAATTGTGTCTCTTTATCCCCTACCACTAGATAAACCATCTCTTTTTCATCCATATACATACCGATTGTATTTTTGAAATCTTCAAGATTCATTTGCATTAATAATTTTTGCTCTTTATCTACATAGTCCAATGACTTCCCGTATTTACTAATGTTCTCAAGCAATCCTAATTTTGCTCCAAAAGATTCAAAAGCCAACGTATTTGATTTTATAACTTTATTTTTAGTCAATTCAACATCTTCTTGAGTGAATCCGTTTCCGTAGTCAGCAACCATTTGTTCTATAATTTCTAAAGAAGGTAAAGTGGCATTTGCACGCACGCTCGTTGAAATCGTAAAAGGTGCGATTTCCATGCGATTGGGCACTCTAGAGTATGCGCCATAAGTGTATCCTCTGCCTATTCTGAGTGTTTGAAATAAACGCCCGCTGGAACCACCGCCAAGAATTTCATTGGCAAAATCTAGTTTTTTTGCATTTTCATCGTTTGCGGAAACTGCCAATTTACCAATGTACAGTACCGATTGTTTAGACCCCGGAACATCAATAAAATAGAGATTTCCAGCCTTATCCTGCGCAGGTAATTTCTGTGTGCTCAAAGCGATATCATCACCTTTCCATTTTTTTGAAAGACCACTCAAGGCGCTTTTAACTCTAGCTTTTTCAATATTCCCCACCACATGAAAACTTGCCACTTTTGGTGAAAGTTTCTTGTAAAATTGCTTTACATCTTCTAAGGTTATATTATCTATAGTTTCTAGAGTTCCGTTTGTGGGAATTCCGTAGCTATGGTTTTCGCCGTATAATAATTTATTAAAATTTATGGCCGCAATAGCTGTTGGATTTGCTTCTCTACCTTTCAACGAAGTTTCAAGTTCTTGCTTTAATCTATCAAATTCTGTAGCGTCCCAACGAGGTTGCAATAGCATTTCTTCAACATACGCCATTGTCTTTTCAAAATTACGAGAGAGACAGCTTCCACTAATGTAAATATCCTCTGTGCCAGAACCTATATAAATACTAGAACCCAAAAGCCCGATAGCTTCTTCAAGTTCTGCCGCGGTCTTTGTAGCTGTGCCTTCGTTCATCAAATCGGCCGTCAAGGATGCTAATCCAGCTTTTCCCTCAGGGTCTAAGGAATGTCCACCTTTTATGGTTATATTAAATTCTACTAATGGAAGTTCGTTGTTTTCAATTCCGAAAATATTCATTCCATTATCCAATGTTCCGGTCCAAACATCTGGCATTTCCAGTAATGGAGCGTCTCTAAATGCAGGTTCTGAGCGGTCAAATTTTGAAGGTGTTTTGTCATATACTGCTTCTTCTCCTTGTCCCACTTCTTCATTTTCAGCCATCGCTCCCACTTCCTCAATCCACACGGTAGCTTCTTCTGCTCCACTTACAGCAAGTTCTGGTGTTTCTTGCGGAATAACACTTGTCATAATATAATTTTGACCTTTTATATATTTATTATAAACTCGCATCACATCTTCGCGCGTCATGTTTTTAATATACTCAGTATCTTTAATAGAACGTTCTGGGTCTCCAGCAAATTCGTTGTCCTGTACAAGTTGGAAAGCTTTATTCAACACTGTGGCAACACCACGATATACTTGAGTTTCTAATTCAGCTTTGATGCGTTCTAGTTCATTATCAGTAAAACCATTAGTTTCAAATTTTTTCAATCCGCTATCAATTGCACTTTTCACCTTATCGAGAGCTACACCTTCATTTGCACGCACTCTAATTATAAATTCTCCCGCTATCTCATTACTACTTTGATAGGAGTTTATTCCAGGAGCTAATTTTTTCTCTTCAACGATTTCTTTATATAAGGCCGATTTTTTACTTCCGCTCAATAATTGTCCTAATACTTGAAGGGCATACGAATCTTCATTATAATTTTCCACTGTTGGAAATACCATTCGCAATTCTGGTAGCTTTGCAAAATTATCTTTGAAGTAAAGTGATTTGGTTTCGGTAAGATTTACCGGCATTGGCTTCAACGCTTCCACCTTGGGACCGCTTGGAATCTCGCCAAACCATTTTTTTACTAATTTTTTTGTTTCAGGAATATCAATATCACCAGCAATGACTAATGATGCATTTGATGCTCCATAATATTGGTTATAAAATTCGGTTACATCTTCAAGGGTTGCTGCTTGTAAATCTGGCAATGCTCCAATTACAGTCCAGCTGTATGGATGACCTTCGGGATAGAGGTTTTTTCTTATAATTTCATCTGTATAGCCATACGGTGCGTTATCCACTCGTTGGCGTTTTTCATTCTTAACTACTTGCTTTTCACGCTCAAGAGCGTCTTTGGTAACCGTATTAATCATATATCCAAAACGGTCACTATCAATCCAAAGAATTTTCTCGAACGCATCTTTGGGTACAACTTCATAATAAATGGTACCATCACTCCAAGTTCCTCCATTTCGGCTTCCGCCCCATTCTGGAATCATTTTTCGGTTTGCACCTACAGGTACATTTTCACTATCATTGAACGACATGTGCTCAAAGAAATGAGCAAATCCAGTTTTTCCGGGCTTTTCACGATTTGAACCTACGTGCATTACTGTTGCAACCGCGACAATGGGGTCGCTTTTGTCAACATGCAAAATTACTTCGAGTCCATTGTCTAAAGTAAATTTTTCATATTCAAGTTTGAATTGGGTATTCATTTTCTTTTCTTCGGAAAGAGAATTTTGGGCATTGGTGGAGAATTTTGAAAATAGCAAAGGAAGTACGAGTAAGGTTGTTAGTAATGAGCGTTTCATAGGGTTTGGTTTAATTTTATATGTTGAAATTTTATAGCCGAAATATTAGATTGAAAAGATAAGTACTTTATAAAGAACCATATTGTAAATAAATCTTAAAAAAACGCGCAGTCGAAAGGACAATAGTATCTTTGTCGAAAATTTACATTTCCGTGGAAAAAACGATTAAAACATTTAAAATTATAAGTATTCTTGAAGGTATTTCGTTCCTTATATTATTGGGGATTGCGATGCCATTAAAATATATTTGGGAAATGCCACAAATGGTGCAAATTGTAGGAATGGCGCACGGTGTGCTGTTTTTGTTATATATTGCTGGAGCTGTTTACGTATCACAACTTTTAAATTGGAGCATCAAGACACTCGCAATCGTAGTGCTATGTTCTATCTTGCCTTTTGGTCCTTTTTACGCCGAGAAAAAATACCTATAATGACTGAAGAAAAAATTATTGAGTATAGTTGTCTTTTGCAGGAATACATGATTAATTCTGGAGCGAATGAAACATTTGCAATCGTTGTAAACATCCTTGTAAATTGTATTATACTCACGGTAGTTGTTACGTTGCTCGATATTATTTTCAGAAAAATAATTGTTCAATCTTTTAAAGCATTCAGCGATAAGACAAAGAGTACTTTTGATGATTTTTTAGTTGAGAGCAACTTTCCCAGATATATTGCTCATTTTGTTCCCATTATTATCTTGTGGCATTCGTTACCAGTAATATTTGTGGAGTTTCCCAGTATTGATAAATTTTTGAATATAGTGCTTCAAATATACATAGTACTATTATGCATTTTAGTTTTTAGAAGTATTCTAAGAAGTTCAAAAAACTATGCTGAAGGCATAGAAAAATATCAAGATAAACCATTGCAGAGTTATATTCAGGTAATGATGATTTTTGCTTGGGGAATTGGGATATTTTTTGCGTTTAACCTGTTGACAGGATTTGACTTAGGTAGCGTTGCCGCACTTGGAGCTTTATCTGCCGTAATCCTATTAATTTTTAAAGATACCATCCTTGGTTTTGTTGCTTCCATACAAGTTTCAGTGAACGATATTGTGCGTATTGGAGATTGGATTACGTTCAGTAAATTTGGTGCAGATGGTTATGTGACCGAAATAAACTTAGCCACCGTAAGAGTACAAAATTTTGATAATACGTTTACCACCATCCCAACGTATAGTTTGATTGCTGATTCATTTCAGAATTGGCGCGGAATGCAAGAAAGCAAAGGCCGACGAATAAAACGGTCTATTTATATTAAGCAAAATACCATTAAATTTTTAACACAAGAAGATTTAGATGAGTTGAAAAAAATTCAATTGATCGCGCCATACATTGAACATCGAGAAAAGGAAGTCTCTAGTTTTAATCGAACTGTAGCTGCAGATAAATCAATACCAATAAACGGTAGAAATCAAACAAACCTTGGTATCTTTAGAAATTATGCGGAGGCGTTTATTACCGAAAACGAACTTATCAATCCAGATTTATTTTTAATGGTGCGGCATTTAGCACCTACAGATAAAGGGATTCCTATTGAAATTTTCTGTTTTACTTACGACAAGGCTTGGGAGAATTATGAACGTATACAAGCAAACATTTTTGATCACTTAATTGCGGCAGTCCCCTATTTTGATTTAGAAGTTTTTGAAAGTCCTTCGGGTACCGATTTTGATAAAATTTCTTTAATGAACAAAACAGAACAATAGTATTAATTTTAAGATAATTGTTCCCAATGAGCATTCTTAAAAAACTTAGAAAAACATCTTTGAAAACCTTTCTTCAAATTTTTGGTGCTATTACGGTAGTATTAACATTATTCCGTTTTGTAGCAATGGATTATTGGTGGATACGGGTTTTTGATTTTCCACATGTTCAATTAACCATTTTGAGCATAGTGGCTTTCCTTGCGTATTTTTTACGTTTCGATTTCAAGGATAAGATTGATTATCTTTTTGCAGGACTCATGCTCATCTGCATGACCTATCAAATTTATAAAATTTACATCTATACTCCTTTAGCCTCTTTTGAAATGCACGATGCGCAGAAAGATGACCCCAAAAAACAATTGAGCTTCTTTACGGCGAACGTGCTTCAAAAAAATACATCTTACGATAAATTAAATCAAGAGATAAAAAAATATGATGCAGATATAATGGTCTTTACGGAAACGGATGTAACTTGGAAAAATGAAATTACTGATTCTTTAGACCCTGCTTATATTTATAAAGTTGAAGTTCCTTTAAATAATACCTACGGAATGCTATTGTATTCTAAACTTGAACTCATTGAACCACAAATAAAATATCAAGTGGATGATAGTATTCCATCCATTCATACCAAAATAAAATTACGCTCAGGTGATTTAGTACAGTTATATTCTATCCATCCCACACCACCTATGCCACAGCACAATCCTATGTCAACAGATAGGGATAAAGAAATGATGTTAACGGCTAAACTTGCTTTAGAAAATAAATTGCCCACAATGGTCGTGGGCGACTTTAATGATGTTGCGTGGTCTCAAACTTCGCAATTGTTTCAGAGAGTAAGCAAATTACTTGACCCAAGGAAAGGTCGCGGATTGTACAATACATTTAATGCCAAAAATTTTTTAATGCGCTGGCCTTTGGACCATGTATTTGCTTCAAAAGAATTTAGAGTAGTGTCTATGGAAAAGGGAGAGAAAATAGATTCTGATCATTTCCCAGTGTTTATTAAATTTAGTCTTGAACCTGAAGGGGCTTCTATTCAGGAACCAGATGCTGTTACTACGAAAGATTTAGAGAGAGCCAATGAGCAAATAAAAGGCACTGAAAAAATGCCAGACGATATGTATTAATTCCTAGCAGGATTAATCATCAGAAAATCTATCTTTCACATATTCTATTTCGGTTTTACCGTGTGCTTTAGGTTTTCCATTTTCGCCCAGACTTACCATAATAATAGTATCGATAGTAATAATGACCTCACGCGTCATTTTATTTCGTACTTCGCAAGCTAATGTCAATGAAGAATTGCCATATTTTGTAGGCTCCAATCCTATTTCAATAATATCTCCTTTTTTTGCAGAACTTCGGAAATTTATCTCACTCATATATTTAGTTACTGTTCGAGGATTCTCCAACTGAATAATCGAGTAAAGCGCGGCCTCCTCATCAATCCATTCGAGCAATCGCCCACCAAATAAAGTGCCGTTGGGATTTAAATCTTCTGGTTTGATCCATTTACGTGTGTGGAAATTCATAGTGATATTTTTTAAAATAGTGTGTCAGGTTTATCCATATTTGGGATGTGAAGATCAGTGCCAAATCGTTCATTCGCTTTCTCAATAAAATGTGCAGATAACAATGGCGACGCTTTTTCAATATTCTGGTGAACGAAGAAATATATATTCTGCAATCCTTGCAAAAACCATACTTCTAATCTGTCGAGCCAATCATCGAGTCTGTCATAATCACTTTCATGATTTGCGCCATTATATCTTATAAATGCCGTATCGCTTGTCATTCGCATATGTAATAAATCTCTCCGCCCAGCGCTATCCACAATCACATTTGTAGCATTATATTTTTCCAAAATGTCATAGAGTTCATCGGCAACCACTTCATCATTAAACCAATCTGTATGTCTAAATTCGACCGCTACTTGCATATCTTTCGGTATAGCTTCAAAAAATGGAACTAAGCGGTCTATATTCTTTGGTCCAAATGTACCGTGCATTTGCACAAAAGGCATTTGAAGTTTCTCTTTTAAATTTGAAGCGTTTAACAAATATTCATTTAAATAACCTTCAAAATCATTTAACCGTTTCCAGTGGGTTACCCCTTGAAACATTTTAGGGAAAAACCTAAAATGAGGTGGAGTTTTATCATACCAACCGGCAAAAACATCGGCCGAAAATATGCGATAAAATGTAGCATTCAATTCAATACTGTTAAATTGAGTACTGTAATAGGTAAGTTCATCTTTAGTTCCTCGCGGATAAAAACCTTTGAGGTCTGCCCTATTCCACTTTGCGCAACCTACATAGAGGTTAGGTTTGTCGCTTACTTTATATTTTGACAGCTGCTTTTTTGTATCCGGATGGTCTGGCGGTAACGCAAAATCTATTTTGGCTGGGTTATCTACACTTCCAAATTTCATTTTAAAATGGTTTTACGTAAAGATACTTTACAATTAAATTTTTGGCAAGGCTTTTGAAATACTAAACAAGTGGTGGATGTTTAAAATTTCCGAAGAAAATATTTTATGAAATTGTAACAATCCAAAAACCATTTAGACTTATATTTATAATAACGTAAAAAACACTAAAACTAAAACACATGAAAACAATAAAAACGCTTATAGCTGCTTTAGTAATTATGGTCGTAGCACCAGCAATGACGGCTCAAACAGCAGACGAAATTTTAGATCAATATTTTGAAAACACTGGCGGTGTTGAAGCTTGGAACAAACTTGAAGGAGTTAAAATGTCTGGTTCAGTAAGTCAAGGAATGGAAATTCCTGTTGATATGTATCAATTGACCGATGGTAGACAAGTTGTCAAAATTAATATTCAAGGACAAGAATTAACACAAGGTGCTTTTGATGGTGACACGATGTGGGGAACAAATTTTATGACCATGATGCCTGAAAAAAGTGATGCAGAAGCAGCTGAAAACATGAAACGCAACGCTGGTAGTTTTCCTACTCCGTTTCTAAATTATAAGGAAAAAGGATTTGACGTTGAGTATTTAGGAAAAGAAACTCAAGAAGGAACTGAAGTTTTTAAAATGAAACTTACAATGAAGCCAATTTTAGTTGACGGAAAAGAAGAACCAAATGTTTCTTTCTTCTATTTCGACACTGAAAATTATGTGCCAATTATGATGGAGGCGGCTATTCCTTCAGGAGAAATGAAAGGACAAATGAGCAAATCTACTTTTAGTGACTATCAAGAAGTTGATGGTCTTTACTTCCCTTTTTCAATGGGAATGGGTGGTGTAGGAACTTTTACAATTAAAGAGATTACCCTTAATCCAGAAGTTGACCCAGCATTATTTGCATTTCCAGAAGATAAAAAATAATCAAATCTTCATAAATCAAAAAAAATCCCCGACTATCGGGGATTTTTTTTATGTCTAGTTTTTCTGAAATTTTCTTCGGAAATTGTAACAGTTTGTATATTTAGTCAACTAATACACAAATCAAAAAAATAGCACATTTCAGGAATACACATCCTATGTTTTCTGAAATTTGGTATTTCAACTAACTAACGACGCATCTATTCTTTCATTTGAATGTATGCTTTTGTCTAAACTAAAAAACATTGAAAATGAAAAAAATCTTTATTCCAATACTTACGGTATTGATGGCAATTCCCTTTGCAGGTAATGCGCAAGAAGAAATTTCGTTAAAAGGAAAAGAACTGTTTGGTGACATGAAAGCCCGCCACATAGGACCTGCTTTAATGAGTGGTCGTATCAACGATCTTGAACTGCACCCAACAAATCCTCGAATTATTTATACGGGTACCGCTGGTGGTGGTGTTTGGAAATCAAACGATGGAGGAGCGACCTTCGCTCCTATTTTTGATGAACACGTGCAATCCATTGGTGTCGTTACACTTGACCCAAAAGACCCAGACAATATCATCTGGGTTGGAACTGGAGAAACTTGGACGCGTAATTCAGTTTCAATTGGTGATGGTCTATTTAAATCAACTGATGGAGGCTCTAACTTTAAGGAAGTTCCAGGGTTCGAAAATAGTGAACGAATTACATCGATTGTCATCAATCCAAAAAACACGAACGAAATGTTCGTAGGCGTACTTGGAGCTTTGTGGAGCGATAGTACAGACCGCGGGGTTTACAAATCTAACGACGGTGGAAAATCTTGGAATAAAATTTTATATGTGGGCCCTTCCACAGGAGCAAGTGATGTAATTATGGATCCAAACAATCCGAACGTGCTTTATGCTTCTATGTGGCAGTTTCGTCGCACAGGTTGGGGGTTTAATTCTGGAGGCTTAAATAGCGCACTTTACAAATCCACCGATAGCGGTGCAACTTGGAACAAAATCCATTCAGGGTTTCCAAGTGGACAATTGGGACGTATTGCAATAGCAGTAGCTCCGAGTGATTCTAATATTCTATATTCGGTATTAGAAACAGAGGACAAAAGCAAAAACGGACTTTGGAAATCGACAGATGCCGGAAAAAGTTGGGAACATTTAAATAATGATTTTGGTTTGGTCGTGCGTCCGTTCTACTTTTCTAGAATTGTCATCGATCCTAAAAATCCAGATATCGTTTTAAAAGGAGGTTTGAGCGGTTCTATAAGTAGAGATGGGGGAAAGACCTTTAAAGACCTCGGAAATATGCACAGTGATATCCATGATTTGGCATTTCATATCAATGATAGTGACATGATTTTTTCTGGAACTGATGGTGGTATCTACCGCTCTTGGAATGGAGGAACTACGTTTGAAATTGTTGAAAATTTACCTCTATCCCAATTTTACCATATTAGCGTTGACGATGCAGAACCCTACAATGTATATGGCGGTTTACAGGATAATGGAGCATGGTATGGTCCATCATCATCGCCAGGTGGCGTAAATGCACGTGACTGGAACAGTGTGGGCTACGGTGATGGTTTTAGAGTTTTAAAACACCCTACAAAAAATATTGTGTATTCTGAAATGCAAGGTGCCGAAAACGTTTGGCGCTACGACATAGATAGAAACAGAACAAAAACAATCCAACCACTTCCAAAAAAGGGAGATGCTGAATTGAGATTTAATTGGAATGCTCCAATGGCAGTTAGCGCACACCAGCCTGATCGCTTTTATATGGGAAGTCAATTTGTGCATGTTTCCGATGATATGGGAGATACTTGGAAAATTATTTCTCCAGATTTAACTACCAATGACAAGAGCAAGCAGGACCAATCTAGTAGTGGTGGATTATCTGTAGATAATAGTGGTGCTGAAAATCACACTACCATTTTTACTATTGCAGAATCTCCTCTTGATCAGAACATTCTTTGGGTAGGAACCGATGACGGAAACGTACAAGTAACGCAAGATGGCGGAAAATCGTGGAATAATGTAACCAAAAATCTAACTGGAATTCCTGCAAATACATGGGTGTATCATATTGAAGCAAGTGTACACGGAAAAGGAACTGCATACGCTGTTTTTGAAGGACATACAACGGGAGATATGAAACCCTATGCAATGAAAACCACCGATTTTGGAAAAACTTGGAAATCGATAATTTCTGCAGACATTCAAGAAAATGCTTTTGTGCGCAACATTCAAGAGGACTTTGTAAATGAAGATTTACTTTTTCTTGGTACCGAAATGGGACTCTATGTTACTATAGACGGTGGAAAAAACTGGTCACATTTTACCAACAACATGCCTCCGGTTGCCGTTCATTTTATTGATATGCAAAAGCAAACAAACGATATTGTGATGGGAACGCACGGTCGTGGTGTAATCATCATTGATGATATTAGTCCATTGAGAGAACTAAACCAAGATGTCCTTGCAGAAGATGTTCATTTCTTTAAAACAGAACCTTTTGTTATGACTGAAGATAGTGGGTTTTCGGGAAGTTTTGGAGCAGAAACACAATTTGTAGGAGCAAACAAATCAACTTCAGCGAGAATCATTTATTATTTACAGAAGCGTCACACCTTTGGTAAAATGACAATGGAAATTCAAGATATGCAGGGAAATAAAATCACAACTCTTTCTCCTGGAAAATCTAAAGGAATCAATGTCGTAGAATGGGATTTCAACACGACGAATCCTAAAATGGCTGCTGCAAAAACAATGGCATATGGAGGTTTCACTTCTCCACGTGCCCCTGCTGGGAAATATAAAGTAGTATTGACCAAAGGGAAAGACACCTACGAACATACGATTGAAACGAAATATGATGAAAAATCTATTACTACTGTTGCCGACCGCAAAAAACAAGAAGCTTTGACGCAAGAAATGTTTGAGATGGTGGAAGATTTAGCATATATGGTTTATGAAATTGGTCAAACCCAGTCTAAAGCAAAAGAAGTAATTGACGCTGGAGGAAAAGGTGTAAAAGAAGCTCAAACTTTATGGGATGCTTTGGAAAATTTGAGAACAGACTTAGTAGTTACAACTGGTGATAATTATGTAGCAAGTGCAGAGCCAGAACTCCGCGAGCGTATGGGCGAACTTTATAGCAATATTGCAACCAACTACGACAATGTTTCGGGAAGATTGATGCAGAATTATGAATTGATTAAAGACGAGTTTGCAACAGAGCAGGCACGTTATGCAACCATCATGGATAAAGAAGGGAAAAAATTCATGAAAGCTTTAGACAAAGCAGGAATGGAGGCTCCAGAAATCAAATCAAAAGAAGAGTTTTTAAAGAAAGATTAAAATTATAATTATTCCAATAAAAATCCCCTCAACATTCTTGAGGGGATTTTACTTTATATATATAATTGAATGTACTATTTAGCAATATAAATAGTTTTTCTATTTAAAAACTCTCTAATACCGTGTTTGCTAAGTTCTCTTCCATATCCACTTTCTTTAACGCCACCAAACGGTAAACGTGGATCGCTTTTAACCAAGCTATTTATAAACACGGCACCTTCATCAAATTTATACGCCATTTCTTCAGCTGCTTTAATGTCTTTTGTAAAAATTGAAACGCCCAAACCAAATCGAGAATTATTACTCAGTGCAATCGCTTCTTCAATATCTTTAAATGTTGTTATTGATAATGCTGGACCAAAAGTTTCTTGGTTAAACATATCCATTTTTTGGGTGACTCCGCTCACAACTGTAGGTTCAAAATAGGCACCTTGTCGCTTACCTCCTATTTCTAGTTTTCCACCTGCTTTAATCGTGTTTTTAACTTGTTCTTCAAGTTCCTTGGCTAAATCTTCGCGAGCCATGGTTCCAATATAGGTGTGTTCATCCATTGGGTCACCGCTTTTTAACTCCCTCACTTTTACTAATAATTTTTCTATAAATGCTTCGGAAATTTGACTATCAATCAAAAGTCGTTTACCAGCGATACAACTCTGTCCCGTATTTTGAAATCTTGCCTGGACACAAATATCAACCGTTGTATCGATATCGCAATCTTTTAAAACCACCAATGCATTATTTCCACCCAATTCTAAAACCGTTTTTTTAATATTCTTTCCAGCAGTTGCAGCTATTGCACTACCCGCTGGGCCACTTCCCGTAAGTGTTACAGCTTTTACGATTGGATTTTCAATGATATTTTCAACAGCATCACTATTGGCAAGTAGTGTTGTAAAACAATTATCTGGGAATCCTGCTCGCTTAAATACTTTTTCAATGTTTAGTGCACTGCCAAAAACATTACTCGCGTGTTTTAAAACCCCAATATTTCCCGCCATCAAAGCAGGAGCGGCAAATCTGAATACCTGCCAAAATGGATAATTCCAAGGCATCACGGCAAGTACAACTCCCATGGGTTCGTAGCTTGTGTAGCTTTTTTTAGCATCTGTTTTAATGATTTCATTTGCCATATGACTTTCTGCTTCTTCTGCGTAATACTCACATACCCAAGCACATTTTTCAATTTCTGCAATTGATTGTGTAATGGGTTTTCCAATTTCAGCAGTCATTATTTCGGCATATTCACGCGTGTTCTTTTTTAATTCGGCGGCTGCGGCTAGCATTAGTTTTTTTCGGTGGTCGAATGTAGTTTCTCTCCAACTAAAAAAACGTTTGTTTGCTTTTTCTAAAATTTCAGAAATTTCAGACTTTGTATGCGTTTTAAAAGTTTTGATTTCATTACCGTTATACGGGTTTATTGAAGTTGTTGTTCCCATTTTTTTGTTTTTCCTTAAAGGTAAAAACTAACTGATACATTAACATTTTGATTAAGACGACTTTAACGAAATTAGTAGTTTATACTGTTGATAGCCCTGTTTATAACTATCTATTGAAAATCATGGTATAAGTATTGTAACCTGTATATTTAATAAAAATCAAATACCATGGAAACAAGAGATGCAGCTTTACTCGCAATAAGACCCGAACTACCTACTGCGAAAATTATTGAAGGGATGTCTAGCGAAGAGAAATTTCAGAACAAAACAATACGGCCTATTGCAAAATTGCAAAATGATTTAATGGTTTTGGTGTTTAAAAATTATATAAGAAAGCATAAAAATGTTTTCTATAATCTTACCATTGACCAGCGTTTAGAGTATATCGATAATGCCATACAAAAAGACATTAAATTTAGAAATGCGTTGAAGGGAATGGTCATCGGTCAATTTACTTCCAGTGAATACTTATTGTACATTGAAAATTCTTCAGCATTGAACAAGAGGATGATGAATATTGTTAAAGAAAGACTAAAAAACAATATGTTGGAGTTTGAAATTGTTTTAGGATAAAATTATAAAATAGGTGTTCAAAATTTATATAAATTACTGATTTTTAATATTTTACATAAATTTTGAAAATTTTAAATCTATAAGGTTTGAATCTAGAATGTTAATGTATTAATAAACTTTTATAAACGGCTTCTTCAATTCATTTAGTGGGTTACTTTTGTCCAATAAAACAAACAAATCAAAACCCAAATAAAATGAAAAAATTATTATGTGTGCTAGCTGTAGCACTTATTTCCTCAGCAACTTTTGCTCAAGATTCTGCTTCTGCATTCAACAAATGGTCTGTTGAATTAGGTGGTGGTTTAACCAAGCCCTCTTCTCCTTTGGCACCAGGATATCGTGTAAAAGGAATGGCTCCTTATCAAGCTTCTTTAGGTGTTCGTTATATGATGAACGAAAAAGTAGGTTTAAGAGCTACTTTTGGTTATAATGATATTTCAGGAGATGATGAAGGTGGATTTTTACCTTTTGAAACTAAGTATTACAGAGCTTCTCTTGAAGGAGTTGTAAATCTACGTAACGTATTAGGATTTAATGATTTTTCTAATTCTTTTGGATTATTATTCCATGGTGGTGGAGGTTATTCATCAATTGATTACCAAGAGCCTGTTGACCTTGACGAAAATGATTCTGCTTTTAATTTAGTTGCTGGTATTACGCCACAAATTAAATTAGGAAATCGTGTAGCATTTTTTGCTGATGTTTCGTTAATTTCAAACGTAGGAATGGAGCGTTCATGGGAAGGTACACAGTTGATTACAAGCAACAATAGAAGAATCGATGACGGTTTATTATATAATGTATCTGCAGGTTTCAATATCTACTTAGGTAAAAATGATGTGCATGCTGACTGGTATAGCAAAGAAGACGCTATGATGAGCGAAATTGAAGAACTTCAAGAGCGTTTGTCTAAAGTTGAAACGGATATGATCGATACTGATCAAGATGGTGTTCCAGATTACTTAGACAGAGAAAAGAATACTATGAGTGGTGTTGCTGTCAATACTAAAGGTATTGCTGTTGACAAAAACAATAATGGAATCCCTGACGAGATTGAGCCTTCTTTAGATGCTCGTTACTTGAATAAAAATGACTATAATCCTAATTCAAATTCAACTTCTGGTTCATCTACTGTTAAGGATCTATTAGATAAAGGATATGTAAACGTTTATTTCGAATTCAATAGTACTAGACCACAAACATATTCTTTGGAAGCTATTAACTACCTTAAAGTTTACATGAACGAGAACCCAAGTGCTACTGCACAGTTAATTGGATATGCTGACGAACTTGGAGATGCTACTTATAATACTAATCTTTCTGAAAAGAGAGCGAAAAAAGTTTATGACATCTTAGTTGCATCAGGAGTAAGCGAAAGCAGACTTTCTCATACAGGTAGTGGTGAAGATACAAGTGTAGATAAAGGTTCTTCTGAAGCTAGACAACTTGTAAGAAGAGTAACTTTTAAATTGAACTAATTATTAGATAGTTTCAATTATAAAATTGATAAAGCCGTTCTCATTTTGGGAACGGCTTTTTTAATTTACTTCGGAAATATTAATTGATTACTATAATTGTATTGTTTTACAAAATTGACTCACCATTTAAATCTGTCGTAAGCACATCGCTCATGTAATCATAGAATGGGCGTAATAGTGAGTAATGATATAAAAGCTTCTCTCTAAAGTCAGCAGCAAAGACTTCTTCATCTGTAAATGTGTGCTGGACAAAGTAACTTTTTAATCGTATCAAATCAATATTCGGGTCTTCTTTACTAAACCCTTTTGGGGCTGTCTTTACTCGATATGCTTGGTTGAAACCTGAAAATGCTTTTTTGAAATCTTTTTGGTTTAATATTTTTCTAATTTCCGAAGCATCCATTTCAAACTCTTTTCGAATTCTTAGCAAGTCTGCTGGTTCAGGTACAAAAAAACCACCAGCCATTAAAGAATTGCCGGGCTCGAGTCTTAAATAATAGCCACCTCTGCGTTGCGCTCCTGCTCTACTCCAACTAACACTGCGATGTACATTATACGGAGTTTTGTCTTTGCTGAAACGTATATCACGATTGATTCTGAAAATTTTTTGCTTGGCAATTTCGTCTGTTTTGTTTAATCCTTTTAAAATTTCAGCGTAAAAAAGTTTTAAAGATTTTTCACTGTCTAGATATTCTTTTTTATGTTCATCCATCCAATCTTTATGATTGTTTTGTTTGAGTTTGTTTAAAAATTGAAACGATTCTTTTTTAATCTGTGCGCTCTTTGTCATTGGATATAAATTGATACGTGATTAAAATTACTATATTTATAAGGAATAACCTTAAACCAACTAATTATGAACAACAAACCAAATAAGGCATTCTGGATCATAGCCGTCGCCGCACTCTTATGGAATTTAATGGGATTATATCAATTTGGATTAGCAACAATTTTAATAGACTCCACAGAGTCAATGGTCACTCCAGAAGTCTTTGAAATGATGAAAAATGTACCTACTTGGTATTTAATAGCTTTTGGAATTTCTGTATTTACAGGAGTTTTAGCGTGTATTTTATTATTAGCTAAAAAGAAAATTTCTGTGTTACTTTTTCTAATTTCATTAATAATGGTGCTTATATCTCAAGGTTACTGGGTGTTAGGTACAGATGCTATTAAATTAATGGGAATGCAATCAATGATAATGCCCATTGTAGTTATTGTTATTTCAATATTTCTATACTATTACAGCAAGGGCGCTGCAAGGAATGGATGGCTAACATAGTAGAACAAAAAAGTCCCGAAACTCATTTTGAATTTCGGGACCTTTATTTGGTGAGAAAATCTCACTCTATACTGTTGGTTATCAAACTAGAATTTGTAACCAACAGATAATGATAAGTTAGAATTTGTGAAGTCATCACCAAAAACACCTTCGTTGTCATCATCATTTACGTTAGATAGTCCAATGATATATCTAGCTTGAAAAAACACACCCATTGGTAATTGATAAGCAAGTCCACCACCAACACCTAAATCGATAGTAGAAATATTGTCGCTTACATCTAGAGTTTCGTCTGTTTCAGAATCGCCACCTGTTTGTATAGTTTGTGCTTCGGCTTTTACATTGATTCCAATTTGTGGTCCAGCTTCAACACTAAAACCTTCAACAAAATAATATTTCGCCATAATAGGTACGTTGATGTAATCTAATTTAAGTTTCGATTCTATAGTTCGTGTAAACCCAAATATAGAAACTTCATCTTTTTGTTGTAATCCTTGTTGAGAGTAAATTAATTCTGGTTGCACTGCAAACTTTTCGCTTAATGGAATTTCGGCTACAAAACCTATATGAAATCCTGTTCTTCCATCTGCATCTTCAAGGTCGTCTCCAGTAAGTTTAGCAAAATTGACACCTGCTTTTGCTCCCAGTTTTAATTCCTGTGCAATGATTGAACTTGTTCCAAACACGGCTACTGCTACTACTAATAAAATTTTTTTCATGATTTAGTTTTTATTGTTTGCACAAATCTAACTTACCTTATATATAAAATTTCATAAGAAGATATTAAAACTGTCTTAAAGGAATTTTTAAATATTTTACAAAAAAAAGTCCCAGCATCACTGGAACTTTTTCACTTTTAATGAATTATCAAAAAAATATCCTACAACCATTTCTTCTTCTTGAAATAATATAACAACCCAAAGAACACTAAAATCATAGCACCCCATAAAACAAAGTATCCATATTTATATTTTAGCTCTGGAATATATTCAAAGTTCATCCCATAAATACCCGCCATAAATGTCAAAGGAATAAAGATTGAAGCCATAATGGTCAAAACTTTCATTACTTCGTTCATCTTATTGCTAATTGTGGTCATGTACATATCCATCAATCCCCAAATCATCTCACGATAGATATCAACACTTTCACTCACTTGAATAATGTGATCGTATAAATCTCTAATGTAGTTTTGTGTGCGCGCTTCAATCAATTCACTATCTATTTTTTCGAGTCTGTTTATTACTTCGCGCAATGGTACTACAGCTCTCCGAATACGAAGAATTTCTTTTTTTAATATTTGAATATCCTGCGTAATATCTTCATCTATGTCGTCGTCAAAAAGTTGGTCTTCGATAAATTCAATTTTAGAACTCAGTGTTTCGATAACGCTAAAATAATTATCAACGATAGCGTCCAACAAAGCAAACATTAAGTAATCAGCTCCTGCGTTGCGCACGCGTCCCTTAGAGTTTTCAAGCCTATCTCTCAATCCATCCCAAACATCGCCATCTGCCTCTTGAAATGTTGTCACATAATCTTTACCCACGACCATACTTATATGCTCGTTTATAAATTCGCCTTCATCACTATAATGAAGCATTTTAAAAACGATGTATAAATATTCGGGATATTCATCCATTTTAGGACGTTGATTAGTGCTTACAATATCTTCTTGAATTAATGGGTGAAGATTATAATACTCACCGAGCCGTTCAATTTCCTTAGTGTTATTAAGACCATTGATGTTAATCCAAGTAATATGCTCTGAAGTCTCAAAACCAAAAGCATCTTCAATACTCTCTGTATCTACTCGTCTATAATGATCTTTTGAATAATCTATAATTTCTAACTTAGTAGATTGGTTCGCTTTTTTTCCAGTATATGTAACCGTTCCTGGCGCTTCATTATGAATCACAGGTTTTTTAATATGGGGGATTTTAAAATGCCTTTTCTTTCTTTTCTTAGTTGCCATAGATAACAGTTGAATTTTAAAGATAGAAAACTAAAGTATTTATTTAATTTTAAATCTTAATCAATTCATAATTATTTAAAAAATTCAATGCTTAAAATTAAGGTACCATTTGACCCCGAATTAAAACACCACCTCATTATAGCATTGAGTTTATCGCTCTGGATATTTATTTTTTTATTTTTTACCGAACCTCTAGATGTAAATCAGTTGAGTACTTCGGAAAAGTTACTATTCCTTCCCATTTACGGTATTGTTGGAGCTATTGCGTATTTAGCACTTATGCCACTTCAACATTGGCTCTTTAACCGAAACAATGAAAATTGGTACTTACAAACCGAAATAATAATATTCATCATCTTTATCCTCGGGGGATTAATAGTTACAAGACTTGTCTATTTGTATATCATCGTCCCCAATGAACCAAACCCATACTCATTGCGCTATTTTACGTTGAGCATATATTTACCTGCGATGGTCACAATACTTCCTATTGTGATTGCTGGAAGATGGGCTTTTGGGAAGTATAAAGACAAAAAGCTAGCGGATGAAAAAATCGAAATTCAAGGAGAAGGCACGTATGAGGGATTAAAATTACTTTATAATGACTTGATCGTTATAAAAGCAGATGATAATTATATAGACGTCCAATATTTAGACAATTCCATTTTAAAAAAGCAATTAATACGTAATAAATTGTCTAAAATTTCCGAAGACTTCCCGCAACTTTTAAGAACACATCGCTCCTATCTCATCAATCCATACCATTTCAAAAAATGGGAAATGATAAAAGGTAAATTACACATTAATCTGAGCAATGAAATTATAATTCCTATTTCAAAAACGTATAGTGAAAACGTAAAAGAAACTCTAAATAATTAATTGCTGAAGATTAAATTAAAACTTAAAAAAAATAATCTTCAAATTTCACCACAGGTAACTGTAATTTCGCCCCAAAGACTTATTATTACTAGTAGCAGTTTCAAAAATAAAATAAGTTTGTTCCATATTAATCACAAACAATTATATCATGAAAACGCTATTTACAATCATTTTTGCACTACTTATTTCAATCACAACCCAAGCGCAATTGCAAACTTGTGACTGCAAAAAAGACTTAGATTACACTGTAGAAATTTTAAAGAAAACAGCATCGTATAAAGACCAAATCAAAGGTAAAAAGGAAACACTTTTTAATGAAACATATCAAAATTTAAGTTCCCAAATGTCAAATCCGTTGCCGTTAGAAGCATGCTTCAAATTACTATTAAAGCAAAAGCAACTCATTCTTGACCTTCACCAAGGCATTTTTTTTAAAACTGAAATGCTATCTGCTGAAATATTAAAAGATTCAACAAGTTTAAAAGATTTTAAAAATCAATCTTATTACAAAAGTCTTCCAAGGTTTTCAAAGAATTTAGAAGAACTTGAAAAAGTGCTAGCACAAAAACCTGAATCATCCCTAGAAGGAATCTATAAGTATGGTGAAATACAAAAAATAGGAATTTATGAAACTGAAAACCCCAACGTTTATGCAGGCGTTATTATTGAAAATACACTGCCACAATGGGAAATAGGTATGATAAAATTTTATGCGACAAATACAACAGCCAATAAGTATGATTTTTATATCTATAATGACCAAACGCTTTCTCCCAGCGTCGTTCCCAGTCTCACATTCGATAATGGCCGAATTTGGAATTACAAAGCAATAGGAAATGAAAATAATTTTGAACTTTCGCAAAATGAAGAAAAATGGCTGTTCAAACAATTAACCGAAAAAATTCAATACGTAGCTTTTAAAGATTTTAGCGCCTACTCAACTGAAAATAGAAACGCGGCCAAAACATTTTTGAAAGAACACAAGAAAAGCTTTACAGCACCCTATCTTATTGTAGATTTAAGAAACAACTCAGGTGGAAGCAAATACTTGTCAGATAAGTTTTTAAAGCCTTTTGAAAAGAGTGGCGCTACGATTTATGTGATTACAAATTCTTTTACAGGAAGCAATGGGGAGCAGTTTGCATCAAAAATTTCAAAAATCGAAAATAGCCTACATGTGGGACAAACAACATTCGGGATTTTAGCCTACGGCATTGATGACGCACCAGAAGGCTTTACTCCTTCAGGTAATTTTTATGTGCAAGGAACCAATATGGACTTCGGAAATGAATATCTCAAATATGAAGGAAGAGGCATTGAACCACAAATAAAATTGGATTTCAAAACAGATTGGATAAACCAAATAGAAACACTAATCAATCAAAATCAATAATTTAGCGTTTTCTGAATCTTTTAAATTTCAGAAAATAAAAATCCCGCAGTTGTGATTAGCTGCGGGATTTATTTTAATTTTTTAATGTCTTTCTTTTAAAACCTTTTCAATATCCTTTAACGAAAATCCCTTGGCCTGCAGTAACATCAAATAATGAAAAAGCAAATCTGCACTCTCGTTCAAGAATAAATTATCATCGTTATCTTTAGCTTCAATAACCACTTCTACAGCTTCCTCACCCACTTTTTGCGCGAGTTTATTAATTCCTTTTCTGAATAGAGACGCCACATAACTATCGGGATTGTCGAGATCATTTCTTCGGTTTTCAATGACTTTTTCTAATTCAGAAATGAAACCAAAACTTGAAATATTCTCTTCGCCCCAACAAGTAGCTGTACCTTTGTGGCAGGTTGGTCCTTTCGGATTTACTTGAATTAATAATGCATCATTATCACAATCCACAGCCAAAGAAACTAGGTTTAAAAAATTTCCACTCTCTTCACCTTTTGTCCATAAACGCTGTTTGCTTCGGCTAAAAAATGTCACTCTTTTTTCTTCCGAAGTCTTTAAATACGACTCTTCATTCATATATCCTAACATCAAGACATTTTTGGTCGTAGCATCTTGAATTACCACCGGCACAAGACCGTCACTATATTTTTTAAAATCTATTTTCATATCCATCTCCCACGGAATGGGAATTTATTTAAATTATTCTTCGTTTTAATTGCTTCGGAAATAGTAGCCAAACATTAAATCTTAGATTCTCAATTTAACTACAATCGCACCGAAACTCCCGCCGTTGCCAGTTCTCTTTTTAGTTCTTGAATCCCTATTTCTTTAAAATGAAACACACTGGCAGCTAATGCCGCGTCTGCTTTTCCGTTAGTAAAAGTATCTGTAAAATGCTGCACCTTCCCTGCTCCACCCGATGCGATTATAGGAATATTCAATAACTCCGAAAGTGTTGCCAAAGCTTCGTCTGCAAAACCATTTTTGGTTCCATCGTTATCCATTGATGTAAATAGAATTTCGCCAGCACCACGAGTTTCAACTTCCTTAGCCCAATCAAAAAGGTTGAGTTCGGTTGGAATCTTACCTCCCATTAAATGTACAATCCATTCTCCATTAATCTTTTTTGCATCGATAGCAACCACAATACATTGCGAGCCAAAAATGGCAGCCAACTCATTAATCAACTCAGGTCGTTTAATGGCAGAAGAATTTATGGAAACCTTGTCCGCTCCATTTTGTAACAGCAAAGCGACATCCTCCACGCTAGAAATTCCACCTCCCACCGTAAAAGGAATATTGATAGTTTTTGCCACATTCAACACCAAATTAGCCAAAGTTTTACGTCGTTCCTCCGTTGCCGAAATATCAAGAAATACCAATTCGTCCGCGCCTTCTTCGCTATATAATTTAGCAAGCTCCACGGGGTCACCCGCGTCTCTCAAATTAACAAAATTTACGCCTTTTACAGTACGCCCATTTTTGATATCCAAACATGGAATTATTCGTTTAGTTAAACTCATTGATAAAATTTTCTAGCTGTTTTAAAGTAATTCTATTTTCATAAATGGCTTTTCCAATAATTGTTCCTTCGCATCCCATTTCAGCCAATTTTGGTAATTCAGCAAACGTTGAAATTCCTCCCGAAGCAATCAATTTAATTTTTGAAACCTTACAATCGTTTAAAATTTTTTGATACAATTTATAAGAAGGACCTTCCAACATACCGTCTTTACTAATATCTGTACAAATTACATACTCAATTCCTTCTCGCTGATACTCTTGAATAAACGGAATCAACTCTTTATTACTCTCTTCCTGCCAACCACTAATTGCTATTTTTTCATTTTGGGCATCTGCCCCAAGTATGATTTTTTCGGCACCATATTTTGAAATCCAACTTTTGAAAGTTTCAGCATCCTTAACTGCAATGCTTCCTCCAGTGATTTGATTTGCACCACTTTCAAAAGCAATTTTTAAATCAGCGTCGGTTTTTAAACCTCCGCCAAAATCAATTTTTAAATTGGTTTTGGTTGCAATTTGTTCTAATACTTTATGGTTAACAATATGTTTGCTTTTCGCACCATCTAAGTCCACAAGATGCAGGTATTCAATACCGTGCGCTTCAAATTGTTTGGCAACCTCTAAAGGATACTCATTATATATTTTTTTTGTGTTGTAATCTCCCTTGGAAAGTCTAACGCACTTTCCGTCAATGATATCTATTGCTGGTATTATTCTCATCTTTTGCCCGTAAAAGCGGGCACCTTTATTTGTCTGGTTGAGCGCAGTCGAAACTTTACTGAAGCAGTATAATTAATAAATTACAAAGAGTTAACTTTCATTATATTTCTAATTTCATCACATCTTCAAAAAATTATGCAACACGTTCTCCCCTGCATTTCCACTTTTTTCGGGATGAAATTGGACTCCATAAAAATTATCCTGTTTTAATGCTGCTGAATAGTTTCCGTTGTAATCTGTTTCGGCAATTGTGTTGTTGCATACTGGCGCGTAAAAACTGTTAACCGTGTACATATATTCATTTTCTGAAATTTCAGAAAAAAGACCACTTTTTAAATTTGAAATAGTATTCCAACCTATCTGTGGCACTTTAACTTTTGAAGTGAATTTAATAACATCGACATCAAAAATTCCAAGTCCTTTTGTGGCGCCCTCTTCTGTGCCGTTACATAATAATTGCATGCCCAAACAGATACCCAAAACAGGTTGCTTTAAATTTGGAATCAATGTATCCAACTCAGAAATTCGGAGTTTTCCCATAGCACTACTTGCCTCGCCGACGCCTGGAAAAATAACATAATCGGCTTCTTTTATTTGGTCAACATCGCTAGTCAAAATACCTTCGTATCCTAAACGTTGCAGCGCAAATTGAATGCTTTTTATATTTCCCGCGCCATAATCTATAATTGCTATTTTTTTCATTTTATATGTTTACAGCATCCCTTTTGTACTTGGCAAAATCATTTTGTCTGCGTCTCTTTTAACCGCAACTTTAATCGCTTTTGCAAAGGCTTTAAAAATAGCTTCGATTTTGTGGTGCTCGTTTGTGCCTTCGGCTTTTATATTGAGATTTGCTTTTGCTCCGTCCGTGAAACTTTTAAAAAAATGGTAGAACATTTCGGTTGGCATTTTCCCAATCATTTCGCGTTTAAAATCGGCTTCCCAAACTAACCAGTTTCGGCCTCCAAAATCAATAGCAACCTGCGCTAAACAATCATCCATTGGCAAACAAAAACCGTAACGTTCAATGCCCAATTTATCACCCAATGCTTGACTGAAAACTTCACCCAAAGCAATAGCGGTGTCTTCAATAGTGTGGTGCTCATCCACTTCTAAATCGCCTTTTACGGAGATATTCAAATCCATTTGCCCGTGTCTGGCAATCTGATCAAGCATGTGATCAAAAAAAGCAATTCCAGTGTCGATATTTGATGTTCCTTTTCCGTCTAAATTGAGTTCGATTTTTATATCTGTTTCGTTCGTTATTCTTTCAATGGTAGCGACACGATTTTTCAGCTTTAGAAATTCATAAATCTTTTGCCAGTCATTGGTTTCAACGGAAATATATGTATCTAAATCATCTCGTTTTACAGTAATTTCCGAAGTACCTAAATTTGTTTCATCATTGATAAAAATTCCTTTTGAACCTAGATTTTTGGCCAATTCCATATCAGTCAATCTATCACCAATGACAAAACTGTTTTCAAGGTCATATTCCTCCGAAAAATACTCGGTTAAAAGTCCTGTGCCCGGTTTACGGGTGTTTGCATTTTCATGCGGAAATGTGCGATCCAAAAAAACTTTATCAAATTTTACTCCTTCATTTTCAAAAGATGTTAGGATAAAATTATGAACGGGCCAAAAGGTTTCTTCTGGGAAAACCTCTGTTCCTAGACCGTCTTGATTGGTAATCATTACCAATTCGTAATCCAATTCTTTTGCAATTTTACCAAGATATGTGAATGCCTTTGGGTAAAAAATCATTTTTTCAAAAGCATCGATTTGTTCGTCGATTGTCTCTTTTATGATGGTTCCATCTCTGTCAATAAATAATACTTTTTTCTTCATAATACAGTCCGCGAAAGCGAATATGTTATACCCTATTGAAATAGGTAATTTGTTAATCTAAATCTTTTAAAATTTGTATCAATTGCTCATTCTCGTTTTTAGTACCAACAGTAATTCGCAACGTATTTTCACAAAGTGCTTGTGTACTTCTATTTCGCACCACAATTCCCTTTTTAATTAATTGCTGATATCTTTTTGTGGCATCGTCTACTTTCAGCAAGACAAAATTGGCATCAGACGGATATACTTTTTCAACGAATGAAATTTCGTTTAAAGCATCCATTAAAATTTCTTTCTGCTCTATAATTGCTTCCACTTCATCCATCACATCTTCAATATTTACAAGTCTTTCAAAAGCGCGTTGTTGTGTAAGTTCATTTACATTATACGGTGGTTTTATTTTATTGAGAACTTTAATGATTGGGGGAGAGGCATAACAAATACCCAACCTAATTCCTGCAAGGCCGTACGCTTTTGACAATGTTTGAGTTACAACAAGATTTGGATATTCGCTCAATTTTGACATCCAACTTTCATTGGGTGAAAAATCAATATAAGCCTCGTCGATTACAACTAGTCCATTAAATTGTTCCAATAATTGTTTGATTGAAATTTCAGAAAAACTATTTCCCGTGGGGTTATTTGGAGAACAGAGAAATAATAATTTTGACTTGTTGTCTTGATTACTTAAAATTTCAGCAACATTAGGTTCAAAATTACTTGTCAATAAAACTTCTCTGTTTTCTATGGCATTGATTCCCGCAAGCACATTGTACATTCCATAAGTTGGTGGTAGCGTAATGATGTTATCTTTGTTGGGCTCGCAAAAAGCTCTGAACAATAAATCCAGCACTTCATCGCTTCCATTTCCTAACAAGATTTGTGTGGGGTTTATTCCTTTTTGAGCGCCCAAAATAGCTTTCACATCTCGCTGTTGTGGGTCTGGATATCGATTGACTTCACTTTCAAAAGGATTTTCGTTAGCGTCGAGAAATACCATATCGCCATCCATATCTTTGTACTCATCACGAGCACTGCTATACGGTTTTAACGCTGCCACATTGGGACGAATTAGCTTAGCGATATCAAACTGTTTTGTTTTCATACTCATTTTTTTAAGCTTTTTAATCGCAAGGTCACAGCATTTTTATGCGCTTGTAGTCCTTCAGCTTCTGCAATTATTTCGATGGAATTTCCAATATTTTGAATTCCTTTTTTTGATATTTTTTGAAATGTAATCGCTTTCAAAAAACTGTCAAGATTAACACCACTATATTGCTTAGCGTAGCCATTTGTGGGTAATGTATGATTCGTCCCCGAAGCGTAGTCTCCAGCACTCTCAGGAGTATAATTTCCTATAAATACTGAACCTGCATTTTCAACGCATTCTAAAAAATAACCTTCGTTTTCCGAAACTAAAATGTAGTGCTCCGGCGCGTATTCATTGATTAAATCAATTGCTTCATCTTCTGTTTCAACAAGAATTAACTTTGACTTTTCAATCGCTTTTGTGGCGATTTCTTTTCTTGGCAGTTTTTCTAGTTGCTTTAAAATTTCGGTCTCCGTGGCAACCATCATTTTTTCTGAAATTGTCACTAAAATCACTTGACTATCTGCACCATGCTCCGCTTGACTCAATAAATCGCTGGCAACAAACGCTGCATTTGCGCTGTCATCTGCGTACACTAACAATTCGCTGGGACCCGCAGGCATATCTATTGCTACTCCAAATTTAGTGGCGATTTGTTTTGCGACCGTGACAAATTGATTTCCGGGACCAAAAATTTTAGATACTTTTGGGATAGTTTCAGTACCAAAAGTCATCGCTCCAATGGCTTGAATTCCACCTACTTTAAAAACTTGAGAAACGCCGCAAAGTTTTGCTGTATAAACTATTGCAGGATTTATAATTCCGTTTTTATCGGGTGGTGTGCATAATATAATTTCTTTGCATCCGGCTAATCTTGCAGGAATGGCAAGCATTAAAATGGTTGAAAATAAAGGTGCAGTGCCGCCGGGAATATACAATCCCACTTTTTGAATGGGTCGCTTTTCTTGCCAGCAAACAACGCCTTCCATTGTTTCGACCATAACTTTCTCGGTCTTTTGAGCGTTATGAAAACGTTCGATATTTCCTTTTGCTACTTGAATGGCTTTTTTTAATTCTTCGGAAATTTCTGCTTCATTAAATTCTTTTTCTGAAACCATTAAATCATCCAACTGAACTCCGTCAAAGCGCTTTGTGTATTTGTGGACAGCAGTATTTCCGGTTAGTTTAATATCATTAAAAATTTCTAAAACCGTTTGTTCAATATCGCTTACCTCCTGTGTGGGGCGCTTTAACAAACTGCTCCAATTTTCTCTCTTAGGATATTTTATTTTTTTCATTTTGCCATCCCATCGCTTTTGATGGACTCCTTATTTCTGAATTATCTTAATTTTTAAATCTAAAGTCTTTTTATAACACCATCTTTTCAATGGGACAAACGAGAATGCCTTCGGCACCTGCTGCTTTTAATTGTTCTATGATTTCCCAAAATTTATCTTGGTCCACTACGCTATGGATACTGCTCCATCCTTCTTCGGCTAATGGCAAAATTGTTGGGCTTTTCATTCCTGGCAAAATTTTGGTGATTTCTTTTAATTTTTCGTTCGGAGCATTCAATAAAACATATCGTGAATTTTTTCCCTTTAAAACGGATGCTATTCTAAATTGCAGCGTGTCTAATATGGTAGAAATTTCCGAAGTTATTGAAGGGGATGCCGCTAACACAGCTTCACTTTTCATTAATACTTCAACCTCTTTAAGATTGTTTTTAAAAAGTGTACTACCACTACTCACTATATCGCAAATGGCATCTGCAAGACCTATATTTGGTGCAATCTCCACGCTTCCATTTATTACGTGTATTTCAGCTTCAAGGTTGTTTTTAGTCAAATATGCTTTTACTGTTTCGGGATATGAGGTCGCGATTCGTTTTCCATTTAAATCTTTACTGTTCTTGTATTTTGCTCCTTTTGGCACCGCTATAGAAACTCTGCATGTTGAGAATCCTAATTTTTCCTTAATTACTATTTCTCTTCCTTTTTCTACCAAAACATTCTCTCCAATGATGGCACAATCTACGACGCCGTCTTTTAAATATTGTGGTATGTCTCCATTGCGGAGATAAAAAACTTCCAACGGAAAGTTGCGCGCGGAAGCTTTTAATTGGTCTTTTCCATTATCTATTGAGATGCCGCAATCCTTAAGCAAATTAAGGGAGTCTTCATTGAGTCTCCCCGATTTCTGGATTGCAATTTTTAATTTTTTCATTGTATCATTTTTTTTAAAAACAAAAAACCCGTTTGAATGCTCAAACGGGTTAGAATATATTGTTGCTTTATGCAAAATCATTTCCTCCTCGCTAGAGCGTGGTTGTGAAAATGATGATGTGTAGTAAATAGTTTCATATTTTAAATGCAAACTTATGATTTTATTGTTGATAGTCTTGTAAAAAACATATTAAATTTTACAAAAAGTTAGCTTTTGATTTATTATGTTTGTTAATCATCCTCAAATTTTATTTCGATTGTCGCGTTTAGCAAAAAACCATGAAAAACTTTTTAGTAGCTTTCTTAATCTTTTTAGTCTGGGCCCTTTTTGCGCTTTGGCTATTTTCTTGGTTGGTCCCTTCAAGTAGGTTAATTTCTGAAAACGTTACTTCTACTTCGGAAATTGAAAAAATCAAAGATTTAAATAAAAGCGATTCTACCTTAATTGAAGAAGAAAAAAATACAGGTGGTGAAATTTCGGAAGACACCCTCGCAAGAATAAAAAATATTGCACACGTTGTTACTGGAATCAAGGCGCTAAATGAAGACAACGATATAATTTTTGCATTCGATGAAGGTATATCATTTAAAAAAAATCATAACACAATACTTTCTAATCCAAGTATTGTGGATTATAAGTACAAAGTGAACTCATATCTTATAGAACACCCTGATCAAGAAGTGCACATCAACTCTCTTTATAGTGCAGATGAAAATATTAAAAACCCCAATCTAGGTGTCCAGCGCGGAATGCTAATCAAAAAAATATTAGTGAATACGGGAGTGCCAGCTGAAAAAATTGTTGTTAAATCTATAATCAAAAATCTTAAATTTGACAACGATAGTATCTACAAGAATGCAATAGACTTTCAATTTGCCAAATTAAATAAGGATAGAATTGCTAATCAAGTTGAAGAAGTTACCGTAATGGACGTTCCAGATTCAATGCTGTTTTATCCCAACTATTCTTATGAAGGCCTTTTGGCAGATAAAAAACTTCAAGAACTTGCAACCAAAATCAATCAAATTACAACACAAAACCCCTATTTAAAAGTTATCATCGTTGGTTATACAGATAACCTCAATGATGCAAATGAAAATTACAGAATGGGCTTGGTTTACGCACAAGAAATAAAAGCATACCTTGTAAAAAAAGGATTTGTCAAAGAAGATAGAATTAGTGCAATTTCAAATGGTGAAATGTATCCCATACATAGTAATAGTACCGAAGAGGGACGCAGGTTAAATAAACGTATTGAAATAAAATTTAAGTAAGATATGAACTTAAAGTCATTTATAGAACTTCTTACAAGTCCTGCTTATTTAAGTATTCTACTACTTATGTTCAGTACTTTTATAATTGGGTATTTTTTTGGGTTGAGATTAACGAATTTCAAGAATAGAAAATTAATTGATAGGCTTAAAAAGGAGGTCAACAGTTTAAGGGCTTCAGATAAACCGCTCAATGAAATCGAAACACTTTTTTCTGAAATCAAACCGAAAAAAATTGATATTATTGATTCCGCGATCAAGGAAAAAGAGAAAATTAAAATTCCTCAACCTAAACAAGTTGTAGCCGAAAAGACAAGAAGCGAATATGTAAACTACTCCTCTGAAAAGCCACAATTAGATTTTGAAAGTTTTGGGTATGGAGACCCTTTAAATAGTGACCGACTTACAAAAATCAACGGTATTGGTCCTTACATTGAAGAAAAACTAAATGAAATAGGTATCTATAATTTTGACCAAATAAGTCGTTTGCAAATCAACGATATTCGTCTTATAACTACCCTCATAGATTTCTTTCCTGGACGTATAGAGCGTGACGATTGGATAGGTCAGGCAAAAGCTCTCAAATCCATACATTCTTAAATTATGCAGTTAGCCACCTTCGACTGGATTTTAATTGGTTCTTTTTTTATAATTTTCTTGGTCGTTGGGATTGTTGTTTCCAAAAAAGCTGGGAAAAGCTCGCAGGAATTTTTCCTTTCCGGAAGGAACATGCCTTGGTGGCTATTAGGAATTTCAATGGTCGCAACCACTTTTGCCGCAGATACTCCTGGATTAGTTACAGAGCTTGTGAGAGTGAACGGGGTCTCAGGAAACTGGGTGTGGTGGGCTATGTTGCTTACAGGAATGCTAACTGTTTTTTTCTATGCGAAATTATGGAGACGCTCAGGAATCAATACCGATTTAGAATTTTATGAACTCCGTTATTCTGGTAAATCCGCAAGTTTTTTAAGAGGATTTAGAGCAATTTATCTAGGCGTTATTTTCAACGTTATCACAATGGCTGGAGTTTGCCTTGCTGGTGCTAAAATTGCACATATTTTATTAGGTATTTCCCAATGGGAAACGTTACTATATTCATCTATTATTGTTGTAATATATTCTTCCCTCGGAGGGTTAAAAGGAGTTTTGATAACGGATATGATTCAATTCTTTATAGCAATGATTGGTTCTATCTGGGCAACGATTTATATCATTAATATGCCCGAAATTGGTGGACTTCAGGAATTACTCACTCATGAAAACGTAGCAGGAAAATTAAATATATTACCAGATTTCTCAAATAAAGAAATGCTCATCACTTTATTCATAATTCCATTTGCCGTACAATGGTGGAGCACATGGTATCCTGGTGCAGAGCCTGGTGGTGGTGGGTATATCGCGCAACGAATGCTTGCCGCGAAAGATGAAAAAAATGCGACTTGGGCGACGCTATTTTTTAATTTTGCACATTACGCTTTGCGTCCTTGGCCTTGGATTATGGTGGGATTAGCTTCTTTAGTTTTGTTCCCAAATTTAGATAGTTTGAGTACCGCATTCCCTAATTTAGAAAGCAACATGCAAGGTCATGATGTTGCCTATGCCGCAATGATGACGTATTTGCCCGCTGGACTTATAGGTATTGTTTTAACTTCTTTAATAGCCGCATTTATGAGTACTATTTCAACGCAGTTAAATTGGGGAAGCTCTTATATAGTAAATGATTTTTATGGTAGATTCATAAATGAAGATGCTACCGAAAAACAAAAAGTATTAGTCGGTAGAATTTCCACTGTATTATTAATGATTTGCGCTGCGTTATTTTCTTTTTATATCAAAAGTGCGAAAGATGTTTTTGATTTGTTACTTCAAATTGGAGCAGGTACAGGATTGCTATTTATTCTTCGCTGGTTTTGGAATCGTATTAACCCATATAGCGAAATTGCGGCGATGGTCATTTCGTTTATCATTGCCATTTTTTTCTTTATAAATAAAAAGCTAGCAACACCACTATTCGAAATAGAAGGGTATTGGCAATTGATTATTGGAGTAGCTATTACAACTGTTGGTTGGATTATTGTAACGCTGCTCACAAAGCCTACTGATGAAAAGACCATCAACAGTTTTGAATCTTTGATATTTGGTTCAGAAAGCAAATTTCATAATATCCAATATAAAATTTTAGGGTTTTTACTCGGTATCATCGCTACTTACAGCTTTCTTTTTGCCACAGGATATTATATCTACGGAAATGTAACTTATGCAGTATCTCTAACTGCTGTTTCCATAATCTGCACAGCCATATTAATTAAAATTTGGAAAAAAATTGTATAAAAAAAGCATCGTGAATTTCACGATGCTTTTTAAATTTTTATAAGTTCCTTAAAATTATTTATGGTGCATAAATGCTTGCTTTCCAAGTAATACCTCTTCTGTTTCTACATTATCTTCATCTGGCACACAACAGTCTACAGGACAAACGGCAGCACATTGTGGCTCCTCGTGGAACCCTTTGCACTCGGTACATTTATCTGCTACGATGTAGTAAATTTCATCGCTTACCGGTTCTTGCGTTTCACTTGCATCTACCGCTTTACCATTTGGTAAAACTACATTTCCTTCTAAGTCTGTTCCATCTGCGTATCTCCAGTCGTCTGCGCCCTCATAAATTGCCGTATTAGGACATTCTGGTTCGCATGCTCCACAGTTAATACACTCGTCTGTTATAATTATTGCCATTGGGGTTTCTTTTTCTAACTTTGCGCAAATTTAACGCCTAAGAACGGTAACTGCAAACGAAGTATGAAATTACAAGAAAGAATTAACGATTTTGCTAAATTAAGCAGTCAGTTAAAGATGCTAGTTTCTAACCCAGATAACGAAACATTTCAATCTGTTTTAAATTTGGCCAAAGCCAATAACGGTTGGTTTATTGAAGAAAATATAATACATGCTTTGAATAGCTGGAGTGAGGTGTTACAAAAAAATAACCTTGAAAAATGGGTTTCTAACTATCAAATTAAAGATGGTATGGTTCCCAAAACGATTGCTATTGTAATGGCAGGAAACATTCCTTTGGTAGGATTCCATGATTTTCTTTCGGTATTGATTTCAGGTAATCGCGTGTTGGCAAAGTTGTCTTCAAACGATAAAATATTGTTGCCTTTTTTGACTTCGGAAATTTTAAAAATCGAAGCTCGGTTTGCTGATTATATAACATTTACTGACGAAAAGTTAGAAAATTTTGATGCTGTAATCGCTACTGGAAGCAATAATACAGCGACTTATTTCGATTATTATTTCAGCAAATACCCTCACATTATTCGTAAAAACCGAAACAGTGTAGCCATCATTTCGGGAGAAGAAACTCCACAGCAAATGGAAGCATTGAGTGAAGATATCTTTAGGTATTTTGGACTGGGTTGTCGCAACGTTTCAAAAATATACGTGCCAGAAAAATATGATTGGAACCACTTTTTTAACAATATGTTTGTTCAAAAGCAGATTATAAACAATCATAAATACGCTAACAACTATGATTATAATAAAGCCGTGTATTTGATGAGTAACATTAAACTGTTAGATAATGAGTTTATGTTATTGAAAAACGATAAAGGGTTCTCCTCTCCTATTTCGGTGGTTTTCTACGAAAATTATGAATCAAAAGAAACGCTAAGGGCAAAACTCCTTTCAGAAAAAGAAAAGATTCAGTGTGTGGTTTCGGCAACAGATGTTCCTTTTGGAGAAGCTCAAAATCCGCAGCTGTGGGAATATGCAGATGGCGTTGATACGTTGGATTTTTTAATTAATCTTTAATATTTATATCATTAATTTTACTTCAAAGTATCCAGGTATTAATTTCTGTAACCCCTTTAATCAAAAACATCTCGTTTTTGTTAAAAACCTCTTCAATTGTTTAATAACTTAAAATAGATTTAACGAAGTTTCATCTTCAATTTACAATCTTTGTATCCTTAAAATTTCAGCAACATGAAAAAACATAATTTTAGCGCAGGTCCCTGTGTTTTACCTCAGTCGGTTTTACAAAAAGCAAGCGAAGCAGTTCTTAATTTTGACGGGTTAGACCTATCATTAATCGAGATTTCGCATCGTAGTAAAAACTTTGTGAATGTCATGGACCGTGCTTGCGAATTAGCTTTGGAGCATTTAGGCTTACAAGATCAAGGATATAAAGCGTTATTTTTACAAGGTGGTGCGAGTATGGAGTTTTTAATGGTTGCTTATAATTTTTTAGAAAAAAAAGCAGGATATCTCAATACTGGAACTTGGTCAGACAAGGCTATAAAAGAAGCCAAATTATTTGGGGAAGTTGTTGAAGTGGCTTCTTCAAAAGATGCTAATTTTAATTTTATACCAAAAAACTACAGCATACCTTCTGGTTTAGATTATTTTCATTGTACGAGTAACAATACAATTTTTGGAACGCAAATGAATAGTTTTCCAGAGGTTGATTGTCCACTTATTTGTGATATGAGTAGCGATATTTTTTCCCGTGTGTTAGATTTCAGCAAGTTTGATTTAATTTATGCAGGCGCTCAAAAAAATATGGGTCCCGCTGGCACAACGCTCGTTGTTGTAAAAGAAGAAGTGCTTGGGCAGGTTTCAAGAAAAATACCATCAATGATGGATTACAAAGTGCATATTTCAAAAGAAAGTATGTTCAACACACCTGCGGTATTTCCCGTGTATGTATCTATGTTAACGCAGGAATGGTTGAAAGAATTGGGCGGTGTTGCGAGCATTGAAAATTTGAACAATAAAAAAGCCGAAATAATCTATAATGAAATTGATCGTAATCCATTATTCAAAGGATTTGTGGCAAATAAAGAAGACCGTTCAAAAATGAATGCAACCTTCTCTTTAGTAGATGAAACTCATAAATCAAATTTTGATGTACTTTGGGCCGAAGCCGGCATCAATGGATTAAATGGACATAGAAGCGTGGGCGGTTACAGAGCATCTATGTACAACGCATTATCCATAGAAAGTGTAGAAGTACTTGTTGATGTAATGCAACAATTAGAGAAAAAAGCTTAATTCAATAGTAACTATAAATAACTAAGATTTGAAAGTATTAGCAAACGACGGAGTATCACAATCAGGAATTGACGCACTTGAAAAAGCGGGTTTTGAAGTAATTACAACCAAAGTTGCTCAAGAGCAATTGGTATCGTTTATCAATGAAAATAACATCGATGTTTTATTAGTGAGAAGTGCAACTACTGCTCGCAAAGAACTCATTGACGCTTGCCCTAGCCTAAAAGTCATTGGACGTGGCGGTGTGGGAATGGATAATATAGATGTTACCTATGCCCGCGAAAAAGGACTGGACGTAATCAATACTCCAGCAGCATCTTCATCATCTGTAGCAGAGCTTGTTTTTGCACATCTATTTGGTGGAGTTCGTTATTTACACGATGCTAATCGAAATATGCCACTTGATGGCGATTCGAGATTTAAAGACCTTAAAAAAAATTATGCAAAAGGAAGTGAGCTACGCGGAAAAACAATAGGGATTATTGGATTTGGACGCATAGGTCGCGAAGTTGCAAAAATTGCTTTAGGTTGCGGTATGAAAGTAATTGCGAGTGATAGCTATGTAGGTGAAGCAGATATTACATTAGACTTTTACGATGGACAAAAAGTGACTTTAAAGATTAAAACAGCCCCAGTTGACGAATTAATACAACACTCAGATTTCATTACACTGCACGTACCAGCACAAAAGGATTACATTATAGGCAAAGCCGAAATTTCTAAAATGAAAGACGGTGCCGCAATTATTAATGCTGCACGCGGTGGAGTAATTGATGAAGTTGCCTTAGTCGAAGCACTAGATAGTGGAAAACTTTCATTTGCAGGATTGGATACCTTTGAGCAAGAGCCAACACCAGCAATCAAAGTTTTAATGAATCATCGTATTTCTTTGAGTCCGCACATTGGTGCTGCCACCAATGAAGCGCAGGATAGAATAGGGACAGAACTCGCATCTCAAATTATTGAAATTCTAGGGTAGAAAACCCTTAAAATATTCCCTTAACCGAAAACAAGCTATTACAGCCTGTTTTCGGTTTTTTTGTGTAATGAATTTGTCATTTTTTTTAGTAAATTACAGTTCAATTTTTTAAAGAAAACAACAATGTCAGGAATTTTAGACTTATTGAATAGTGACATGGGACGCCAAATGATTGGTGGCCTTAGTCAAGAAACAAATCAACCAGCAGATAAGACTGCATCTGTATTAACAGCTGCGCTACCCTTGCTCATGGGTGCCATGAAACGTAACGCAAATAGCCCAGAGGGAGCCGCAGGATTAATGAACGCTATTAAAAGCAAACATGATGGAAGCATCTTGGATAATCTTAGCGGCCTTTTTGGTGGTGGTGTTAACGAAGACGTCAAACAAGATGGTTTGGGAATTTTAGGACACGTTCTTGGAGGTTCTCAGGATAACGTAGTTGGTGCAGTTTCAAAAAAATCTGGTGTTGATACTAATGGAGTGATGCAAATTCTTCAAGTGGCTGCTCCTATTTTGTTGGGAATGATTGGAAAACAATCAAAACAACAAAATGTAAGTTCATCTGGTGGTATAGGTGATTTACTTGGTAATCTTATGGGAGGAGGCAAACAACAGCCAAAACAACAAAGCTTGATCGAATCTATTCTTGATGGAAATAATGACGGTAGTGTTATTGATGATATCGCAGGAATGGTTTTAGGCGGAGGAAATAAAAGTAAAGGCGGAGGTCTCGGTGGATTATTAGGCGGATTTTTTGGAAAATAAATCTATACATTAAAGTAGTATAGGCTGTTTCATTAACTTGGGGCAGCTTTTTTTTATAAAACAAAGTTAAAAACAATCCCTCGCCTTTTTGTTTTGCTAACTTTGTTGAAAAACAATCTTATGAAATATTTAGTCACTTTAGTACTTGTTATTTGTGCATTCGTAAGCTGTGAGTCCAATAAAAAAATTATTGAAAATACTACTTCTGAAACGGTTGCTACAGATACCATCAAGATTGTAAATGAAGAACTCGAATATGAGATTATCATTCTCGAACAAGGCTTTGAGCGTTATTTAAGCACGCAACCCAATGAAGATTTTTACGGCATCTCTTTTTTAGAAGGAAAAAACGCGTTCTATACTTTAGAATATAATCGCCGCGTGAGAGACATCAACTACTCAAGAGATCTATATCCACAAGAAATTAATTACAATATTAATGTTCACTACGGTCAAGAGGTAAATTACTTACTATACATGTATTTCCAGTTTTTCGAACAGAAATATAATCAAAGACTCAAATGAGAAAACTAAAGGAACGTTGGAATATTAACTCAAATTTGCGCTTAATTATAATTTTTGTTGTGTTTGCAATTACAGGAAGTACAGCCGCTAAATTTGCTGCACCAATTACAGATGCTTTCGGGATTACAAAGGAAATGGGGTGGATTGTATATTGGCCATTTAGAATTCTTATTATATTTCCTGTATATCAAGTTTTGTTGGTTTTTTTTGGATGGCTTTTTGGTGAATTTGAATTTTTCTGGGAGTTTGAAAAGAAAATGCTAAAATTCTTAAAATTAGGATTTCTATTTAACGACTAATGATTAAAAAGGTTAAAAGTTAAGCTGAAATATAACTTAACTTTTAACCTTTTTTTTTTAGAATCAAACACTGCTCCCTTATAAAGCCAATGAGTAAATTTATTTTTCTACTATCTCTACTTCAATATGTTGCATTTTGCTGGGAGTTTCTTTTTTCCAGACAAAATTGTACAACCACATAAGTGTAAAGGTTGGAACAATATCTGTAAAAGGAAGAATTTCTTCAATAAATACAATTACGGAAGCTATTTTACCTTCTTTACCTTTGTACATTTCACTCATTTGTCTGGCTGCATAAGGCGCCCAGATAATATCTAGAAATGGACCAATTAATGGAATAAAGCTAGTTGCCATACCAATGACATCATAGATAAGACTTTTTCTAAGTAGGGATGATTTTGAGGTTTGCATGTTGTTGCGTGTTATTAAATTACTGACAAATAGAGAGCAATAAGTGTTCCAAAATTTTTACTAATAGTTTGTAGTTTTTTTGGCGAAATGTTACTGATTTCAAAATGAATATCCCACAAACGAGCATGTTGGAGTTTGTTTCTGAAAGTAAACGTTGCCAAACATCTAATATAAATCACTAACTCCACACAAAATTCCTAAACCTCAAAAGCCTTCCCATCTGCTGCCAACACTGTGGTTTTAAAAATAGTCTGCGCTTCTGCTTTAAAGAGTTCGTAGTTTCCATAACGTCCAGAATAATGGCCTAGGATTAATGTGCCCACATTGGCATCCTTTGCAATTTGCGCAGCTTCTTTAGCGGTACTGTGTTTTGTTTTTACGGCGAGGTCCTGATTATCGTGTAAAAAAGTGGACTCGTGATATAATAATGTTGCATCCTTTATTTGTGGGACTATTTGAGGATAGTATTCTGTATCACTGCAATAAGCGTAGCTTTTAGGAACTGGTGGATCAAAAGTGATTTCTTTGTTTGATATTTTTTTTCCATCTTTAGTAATAGCATCTAAGCCTTGTTTTATCTTACGATAGTAGCTCATTTCCACATTCAGCGCCCTTGCCTTTTCAATATCCAAAATACGTTCGCCAGGTTTCTCTTTGAAAAAAAATCCGTTGGTATATATCCTATGACTTAAAGGAATGGTTGTCACGGTTATTTTATCATCTTCAAAAATAACTTGTGGGGCATCGCTTACCAACTCGTGGAAATAGAGATTATAATTTGTGTAACTCTTACCTAATTTTAATTGGAGCAATATGGCTTCTTTTATTCCCTTAGGGCCATATACGTGCATATCTGCTTCCCTACCCAGTAATCTAAAAGTAGATATCAAACCAACTAAACCAAAAAAATGGTCGCCGTGCAAATGCGAAATAAAGATGTGTTTAATGCGTGAAAATTTAACCTTAAACCTGCGAAGTTGAACTTGAGTACCTTCAGCGCAATCTATCAAAAATAAATGTCCTTTGACTTCTAAAACTTGTGACGTAGGGTTTGCATCCCAGCGAGGGGTAGCAGAGTGACAGCCTAATATTGTTAGTTTCAATAAAGAAGTTTAAAAGTTAATAGTATATGGTTGAAGTTAACTCAGTACTAAAATTTAGCCTTAATTTAAAATTCAAAAAATTTTAAATTCCTGCTTCGTAACCCTTAAATTGCTAAAAGCCTAAATCTCTTTCAATTTCTTCCATTTCCACCACATCTTCTCCTTCTTGCAAGGTGGGAACTACCATAATTTCTGGTGGGACAATATCAATATCCAAATCATTATTTACCAAAATAAAAGACTGTTTTGTCTTTCGGTGCGATGTAGAAATTTTTAAGAACAACAGCAAATCTTGAAGACTCATATTGCTGTACTTCAATAAATTAACTATGATATTTTGGCCTTTGTACGCTTTTGGGATTATGAATTCTAAGTAAGAGGCAAAATCTTTAATATCATCTTTTTCATCCTCAAGAATTACAAACGTATCTGTACTTCTAATTTTCATATTGTTTAATTTTTGAAGCTAATAAATATACCACTGCCATTCGCACTGCAACTCCATTTTGTACTTGGTCTAAAATAATTGCTTGTTTGCTGTCAGCCACATCGCTCGTAATCTCCACTCCCCTATTTATGGGGCCTGGGTGCATTACAACGATTTCTTTATTTAGTGAATTCAATAGTTTTTTATTGACCCCAAACTGTTGCGTATATTCTCTCGTTGATGGAAAATAACTAATGTCCATACGCTCATTTTGAACTCGCAACATGTTTGCCACATCGCACCAATTTAACGCTTTCTCTAAGTTAGGCTCAAAAACAACACCTAAACTTTCAATATGTTTTGGCATTAATGTTTTAGGTCCACATACTTTTACATTTGCTCCTAATTTTTGCAAAGCGAAAATGTTTGACAATGCAACCCTAGAATGCAAAATATCACCAACGATAACCACATTCTTCCCTGCAACATCACCCAACTTTTCTCTAATTGAATAACAGTCTAACAGCGCTTGCGTAGGGTGTTCGTGGGCTCCATCGCCCGCATTTATAATACTTGCGTTTATATGTTTTGACAAAAATACTCCCGCGCCGGGATTTGGGTGACGCATTACAACCATATCTACTTTCATAGATAAAATATTGTTTACGGTATCTACCAACGTTTCCCCTTTCTTCACAGAAGATGATGCTGCCGAAAAATTAACAACATCTGCACTCAAGCGCTTTTCTGCAAGTTCAAAAGATAGTCTTGTACGCGTACTATTTTCAAAAAACAAATTGGCAATGGTTATGTCACGAAGTGATGGAACTTTTTTGATAGGCCGATTTATGACCTCCTTAAAATGGTCAGCCGTCTCAAATATCAACTGGATATCTGCTTCGGTGATGTATTTAATTCCAAGTAAGTGGTTGACACTTAGTTCGCTCATGCTATTTTTTATCGTTTTGCTTTCGCTATTTTTTTCTATCTCTTACGAAATTTTAAAACAATGCTTATTTCTTACATGCTTAAAATTTTCGCGTAAGCTATCTAATTCTATTTTTTACTATCAATCAAATAGACCGCATCTTCTCCTTCGTTTTCTACCCAGCACACTTTCACTTTTTCATCGCCAATAGCGTCCACTTGCCTCCCACGATAATCTGGCTGAATGGGTAAATGGCGACTAAAACGACGGTCAATGAGGGTTAAAAGTTCAATTTCAGTAGGACGACCAAAACTTTGAATCGCCGTTAATGCACTCCTAATGCTACGTCCCGTATAAAGAACATCGTCCACCAACACCACTTTTTTATTTTCTACGATAAAATCAATATGCGTTTTATTTGCCTCTAATGGCGTACCGCTGCGTCTAAAATCGTCACGATAAAAGGTAATATCAAGCTTGCCCAATTGTATCTTTTTAATCTTGTAATCTGAAAAGAGCAGTTCTTTTAACCTTTCGGCAAGAAAAATCCCTCTTGGTTGGATACCAATGAGTACTGTATTTTCAAAAGTGTTGTGATTTTCAATTAATTGACAAGCCAAACGATGCAGTGCGATGTGTACTTCGGTTGCGTTTAATAAAACTTTTTGGCTCATAGAAGTGTTCTGAAATATTTTCAGAATACAAAAATACTATTTTTTATAAGATGGTGTGGAAATTTGGGTTGTGAATTGAAAATTGAATTTTGACTAAACTAGATAGAACTTAATCCCAAATAAAAAGTCGCTTTCTTTCGAAAGCGACTTTCAGTATTGTTTGTTTAAATAAAACTAGTTATTCCCCAAAATAATAGGAAGTCCACCGTCTCCTCCTCCAATTACGATAACTTTAGAATTAGGTGATTCGCTCAATTTCATTGTAGCATCAATACCTTTATCCTGTAAGATTTTATCTGTTAAAGAAGCGCTCAAAATTCGATTTGCATCTGCTTTACCTTGAGCCTCAATAATAACTTTCTCTGCTTCTTTTGATGCTGTTACCAATCTAAACTCATATTCCAAAGATTCCTGCTCTTGCTTTAATTTACGCTCAATCGCATCTTTAATTGTATTTGGTAATGTTACATCACGAACCAATACTTCATTAAGTTGAACATATTGCTTTTCTAAAATTTTCTTAGTTTCAGTAAAAATTTCATCTTGAATGGCATCACGCTTGCTTGAATACAATTGTTCTGGTGTATAACGACCAACAACACTACGTGCAGCTGAACGGATTGCCGGCTGAATTACACGACCCAAATAATTTTCACCCAATGACTGGTGCAAATTTCCCAAGTCTGAATAAACTGGCTCATACCAAGCAGAAGCCTCAATTTGAATTTCAAGTCCGTTTGAAGAAAGTACTCTCATTTTTTCAAAAAGTTCTTGTTGTCGCACTTCGTAAACAAACACTTTGTTCCATGGCGCGATGATGTGAAACCCTTCACCCAATGGTGGCTCGTCGGTTACAACTCCTTCGTCAAAAGTTTTATACAAAACGCCCGCTTCTCCAGAGTCAATAGTAACTGCAGATTTTGCGAGTAAAATAATTAATAGCACTACTACAATGATAATTGGTATTCCAATTTTTGGTAATTTTTCCATAATTTTTGTTTTTATTTTTCTTTAAATAAGTCCGTTATATTTTCTAATAAACCACTCTAATGCTAAGCAAAGAATGATAAGTCCTAGCAGATATTTCCAATCGATTAAAGGTACTACTTTTTGTTCGCTTTTTTGCGTTGCGCGGTAGGTATCATCATTTACTAATTTATCAATTAGCGAGTTTATTTCCGAAGGAAAAAAGGAAGCACCGTTTGTCTTTGCCGCAAGTCTATTTAATTTTGAAATATTAGCATTTAAAAACTGTTTTTCAATATCAAATTCTAGAATTGTAAAATTGCCACTGCGAGCAACTTCTTCATTTTGTACTGATACAGTAAAATTATATTCACCTGAATTTAAACTACTTAAATCCACCTCATAATAGTTATTCTTTAACAGCAAAGGAAATACTTGGCGCTGTTTCGTTTCATCATTTACAACCGAAATTGAAACCGAGGCACGATTGTCAAACACAAAATTTTTATCAAAATACTGCGCCGAAATTTTTAATGGATTATTGTTATAGTAAAACGTTTCACTGCTCACCTCTAACCTACTTCGACGTTTATTTGAGGCCAAATATTGAACCAACTTTCCTATAAAATTATCAAAGTCCTCAAAGCTCTTTTCTCTCAAATACGATTGGGCTCTCCATTTCCATAATTCTTCTCCGTCCCAGATAGCGTGTCGTGTGCCGTTTAATTCCATTGTTGCGAGCATAGGGCTTCCGCTACCAAAACCATCAACCGTTTGTTCTAAAACTATTTCGTGAGGAACGATAACATTCAATTCTCCAAACTGTGATTTTAATGGCGGGAAGTCACCAAAGCCAATAGGGTCAATGGCAAACGTCCCGTAATTTAAATTCAGTCGCGCCGAAACATTTTCAAGTTGATTGGTCATTTCCTTTTTATACAATTCTTGGGCGTTATTGACAAAATTCCAATCGGTTGAGGTACCTGCAATTACAAAAGTGTTTTTATTTAACGTATTGATTTCTTGATAGACCGAGGAGAAAGTTCTGTCAGGCTGGTACAAGATAACCAATTGATAATCATTCAATATACTCGCCGCTTCGCTAGGCTTTTTAAACGTTACCGTGCGTTGTTCATTGGTGGTAATAGACTTTTTAAGCATCCCTAAATCTGGATGTAAAATCTTACTAACGATTAATACATTTGTGGCTTGGTCAATAACCTCAACAGCAAAGCGCTTAGAATTATTTACTTTATTTTTTTCGTCTGCTAATGGTGCAATTGTCGCCGTATATCTTTGTAATCCCACACTCGAAGCTGGTAATGTTACCGAAATCGTCTTCGTATTATCTTGTTCGCTAAAAGAAACCGTCTCGCGATGCACCACAGCATTTCCTTGGCTAATTGTAAATTGTGATTGTTTTGAACCTGTTCCATTATATACCAAAACAGCCTCGACAGGAAATTTATTATTTAAAAATGCATATCGATTGGTGTTCAATTGCAGGATTCTCAAATCGGTATATTTTGTGGAATCCCCTAAAATAATGGGATACACGGCGCCTTTTAAATTTCGGGTGGCAAATTCGTAATCTTCTCCCAAGGTTTGATTTCCATCGGAAACTAGTAACAACGGCACATCGTTAGTATCATACAATTCATTAATAGAAGAAAAAGCTTTTGAAATATTTGTATTATTTTCTGAAAACGAAAGTGAATCAAACGCATTAAATCCATTCCCAAATTGGAAATATGAAACATCAAAACGTTCGTTTAAAGCTTCAGAGTTTTTAAGGATGTTTATTACTTGGGCTGCATTTTCGGCTTGTCCCAATTCAGTAATTGAAGAAGAATTATCTATCACCACTGGTAATTGTGGCTTTACAACAGTATATGTTTCCGATTTAAATTTCGGATTGATAAGCAACAATAAAATACTAAAAAGCGTAATGAACCTAAGCACACCAAACAACCACCTTAAATTTCCTGTATATTTTGACTTATAGCCATACATAAATACCGAAATAATCAAAGAAATTACTGCGGCGATAATTATGTAAAGAATGGTTTCTGGAGACAAAGAGGGAGATTAAGGGTTAAGGGTTGAAAGTTGGAAGTTGGAAGTTGGAAGTTAAATTGTGATACATTTTAAATTATTTTGCAATTCAAAACACTCTACCGACTAAAAACTATCGACTATTTTTACGTTAGCATTCCTCCATCAACGTTTAAGACTTGTCCCGTTACATAAGCTGACAAATCACTTGCCAAAAATACACATGCATTTGCAATATCTTCTGGCGAGCCACCTCTCTTTAACGGAATGGCATCTCTCCAAGATTGGACAGTTGCTTCGTCGAGTTTTCCAGTCATTTCTGTTTCAATAAAACCTGGTGCAATAACATTGCTACGAATGTCACGTGATCCCAACTCTAATGCTACAGATTTTGAAAAACCAATAATACCAGCTTTTGATGCTGCATAATTGGTTTGACCAGCATTTCCTTTGACACCAACGACAGAGCTCATATTAATGATTGAACCTTTGCGCTGTTTTAACATTGTGCGCTGTACGGCCTTCGTCATATTAAATACCGACTTTAAATTTACCTCAACGACCGTATCAAAATCGGCTTCGCTCATTCGGATTAAAAGATTGTCTTTTGTAATTCCTGCATTATTCACGAGGATATCAATACTTCCAAAATCTTCTAAAACCGCAGCTGCTAATTCTTGCGATGCTTCATAGTTTGAGGCGTCACTTTTATACGCTTTTGCTTTAACGCCAGTCTTACTTATTTCTGCCGCTAGTGCATCGGCAGCTTCGGCTGAGGAGTTATATGTAAATGCAACATTGGCACCGTGCTTTGCAAATACTTCCACGATACCCTTTCCTATTCCACGACTTCCGCCTGTGACAATTGCTGTTTTTCCTTCTAATAATTTCATAATAAAACAATTATAATGAGCTTTTATAACAGCTCTGTAACTATTTATAGTTGGTTTTGACCACTACGTTGGCTATCTTCAAATTGCTTGTCGCAATTCTCAAATTATCCTCAAATATACTAAAAAGCCCCGCTAAAATAGCAGGGCTTGATATGGTTATTATCTAAAAGTTATCCTAAAACTTCGGCAACTTTCTTTCCTATTTTTGCTGGAGAGTCCACAACATGAATTCCGCACTCTCTCATAATTTTTTTCTTCGCTTGTGCTGTATCATCGCTTCCGCCTACAATAGCACCTGCATGTCCCATGGTACGACCTGCTGGAGCAGTTTCACCCGCGATAAATCCAATCACTGGTTTTTTACTTCCGCTGGCTTTATACCAATTGGCAGCATCGGCCTCCAATTGACCTCCAATTTCCCCAATCATTACAACCGCGTGCGTATCTGGGTCGTTGATTAGCATTTCAACAGCTTCTTTCGTTGTAGTTCCAATTATTGGGTCACCTCCAATACCAATTGCAGTTGTAATTCCTAATCCTTGTTTTACAACTTGATCAGCCGCTTCATACGTCAATGTTCCAGATTTTGAAACAATCCCCACATTTCCTTTTTTGAAAACAAACCCTGGCATGATACCCACTTTTGCTTCACCCGGAGTGATTACCCCTGGACAGTTAGGTCCAACCAATCTACAATCTCTACTCTTAATATAATTTGCCGCTTTAATCATATCGCCAACGGGAATACCTTCGGTAATTGTAATAATTACTTTGATACCTGCGTCTGCAGCTTCCATAATTGCATCTGCAGCAAATGCTGGCGGTACAAAAATAATAGAAGTGTCTGCCCCAACTTTTTCTACAGCTTCAGCAACAGTATTAAAAACGGGTCTGTCAAGATGTTTTTGACCACCTTTTCCAGGTGTCACTCCACCTACTACATTAGTTCCGTATTCAATCATTTGCTCAGCGTGAAAAGTACCTTCACTCCCTGTAAATCCTTGAACGATAATTTTTGAATCTTTATTTACTAAAACACTCATTGCGATGTATTATATTGATTGTTATTATTTCTTTTCTATTTCGTCCTAATTTCTGAATTTTTTTAATGCAAAGCCGAAATTTTAAGCAACTCAATTAATTTAATGTAAGTCACATTTCCGAAGCCTTTAAAAGATTTATATTTCTGCGGAAAATTAAAAAAACTCCAACACAATTCAGCTCTTTAAGAACGATTGCAAAGGTAGTTTTTTTTAACTAAAAAATGCTGTGAAATTAAGATTTAACCTTGTGGTACGTTCCGGTAGAATCGTCTGCCGACATTACTGGTTGGCTTATTTGATGGCCGCGGTATAATTTTTCATCTTTCACTTGCCAAATAGAGATAAAGTGAGCTATACCTAGCTCCTCATCTTCATTTTCTATGGTTCTCACATAGTATTTGTAGCGCACGGTTACATAGTCATCATCCTCTAAAATATGGCTAATTTCAACCCTAAGGTCTTTATAAGTACGTTGAATTTCTTTGAAAGTATCTAGGATTTCACTGTGATTCATAATGGTCAAGCCATCTGTGCTATTCCAAATCAACTCAACATCATCATGTATTAATGACAGTACTTTTTCGGGTTCGGTAACTAAATTGCAGTTGTAAAATTCTTTAACAACATTTTTTGCGCTCTTGCTCATTATAGGTTATCTAATTTTTCAATTATATCTGGTATCAGCCTTATTGATGCCAACTCTTTATATTTTTCTCTGAATTCACCTGCGGGCGAACCAAAGTAACTTTTATGCCCAGCTAAGGATTTACTCACACCACTCTGTGCAGAAATCACTGCTTTCTCTCCAACGGTAACGCCACTTGTAACAGCAGATTGCCCCCAAAGCGTTACAAAATCTTCAATCAATACACAACCAGCAATACAAACTTGAGCCGCGAGCAAACATCTTTTGCCTATAATAGTGTCGTGACCAATGTGAACTTGGTTATCTATTTTTGTTCCTTCACCAATAGTGGTTGAGCCAGTCACTCCCCTATCGATAGTACATAGTGCCCCTAGATCTACATTGTCTTTGATGACTACATTTCCGCCGCTAAGCAATTTATCGAACTTTTCGGGTCTGTTTTTATAGTAAAAAGCATCTGCTCCAAGAATAGTCCCTGCATGAATGGTCACGCCATTGCCAATCACCGTATTATCATAAAGCACCACATTGCTATAAATCAAACAGTCATCACCAATGGTCACATTGTTTCCAATAAAAACATTGGGCTGTATTAAAGTATTCTTTCCAATGGTAGCAGAATCTGCAATAACCGCTCTTGCTTGATTAAAAGGATTAAAGTGGTTGGTTAGCTTATTAAAATCGTTGAAAGGCTCATCACTAATAAGTAATGCTTTACCTTTTGGGCAATCTACTTTTTTATTTATAAGTACAATGGTAGCGGCTGATGCCAATGCTTTGTCGTAATACTTTGGGTGATCTACAAAAACGATATCTCCAGGTTGCACAACGTGAATTTCGTTCATCCCCAAAACTGGAAAATCTTCACTACCCACAAAGTCACAGTCCAATAACGTTGCGATGCCTTGAAGTGTTTGTGGTTGCTTGAATTTCATAGGGTGTAGATTTGGTTATCAAATATAAAAAATCCCAACACATTTATAGATGTGTTGGGATTTTTAATTTTACTTGTAATTGCTTTGGAAATGTTATTTCAATTTTAAATACTACAATTACCATCAATAATGTCTTGTTGGGTTGGGTTGTAGGCGTTGCTATCAACTGTATAAGTAGGAATTGGTTGAGTTATATCTTGAAAAGTATTTAAAACTGCGCAAAAATCTTCCAAATTGTCATTAGCTCTTATGGAGAATTCTACAATGCCAGTTGACAAATTTTCAAGACCGTTTAAAGACAAAAGGGAGTCATTAGACCATATATATAAACTGCCGTTCTCATTTGCTATTTCTGTATTAGAAAGCGCTTCAATTGATGTTAAGGATATATTATTAATAATATTAAGATTATAGATAACTGGAATACTATTTAATGCATCAAGATTGGTAAGATTCGGAATACCGCTAATATCTAGATTAAATAATGGTGATGATAAATTTGAAAGTCCATTAATATTCTGTAGCAATGGATTATTTATAATGTAAAAGCTAGAAAAGGCCGAATTTTCAATTGAACTTAACCGATCAATATTTTCTAATTGAATATTTTCTCCTATGTAAATTGTTGTAGATGAAACATCAATTAAATTTTCTAATCCATTAATGTTTGTTAATAATGGATTTTCGGTAATAGTAATTTGACCTTCTAACCATTTTTGAATGCCCGAAAGTCCATTAATGTTTTGCAATACCGCATTTTGATATATTTCAATTGAAGATACAGCTATATCTTCGGAAGCCGATAAATTAGAAAGTCCATCAATATTTTGAATATTTGGATTAAATGAAACCCTTATTCTCGTTACGGGAGATGTAATGTTAATCAAACCATCTATATTTTCAATGTTGGCATTTTGATATATTGAAATGAAATCTGCCTTTTTTAGATTTATCAACGGATCAAGATTGTACAATAAAGTATTGTCAACGATTAAACCTTTGACTTTAGTTAAAGTAGAAAGAGAAGAAATATCAGTGATCAAATTATCGTTGTTTAATATGTTTCCTATTTTTAAGCCTCCTTCAATTTTGCAATATTCCATTGCGCCGAAAGCCTCTACATCATCTTGAGTTTCTAGAAATACATCTCCTGTAAAAATATTTTGAGCACAACTATCAGTAGTAATAAAATCACTACCCCCACTATAACTCGCATCACCACCCACAATAAAATAAGACCTCACAAAATATTGAGTTGCCGATGACAATCCAGTAATATTTGCACTAAATGTATTTTGACTACCAGTATCAATAATTTTAGTATCATCAACAGTTGGATTATTTTCTAACCCATAGACAACTCCGCGCTCCGTAATTGTATTTGAAGTACCGTTTTCCATCAATACATTTACTTGCGCTTCAAAATCTGTGATGTTAGTGATTTCAGTAATAGTTGTTGATATTGCTTGCGACTCTTCTATTTGCGTATCGTCATCTCCACCACAGCTTGATAGTAATCCTAATAGGTTGACAAATAATAATATTCTGTATTTCATTTTCTTTTATATTAATTTGATTACAACCTTTTAAATACTACAATCACCATCAATAATGTCTTGTTGGGTTGGGTTGTACGCGTTGTCTGAAACATTGTATTGCTCAATATTTATATTCTGAAATGGAATGACTAAACTGCAAAAATTTGATAATGAGGCGTTAGATTTTACACGAAATAAGGACAAATTTGAACTTAAAGAATTTAAACCATTCAAATTTAAAATATTATTATTTTCATTAATTATGATAGATTGTAAATTTTCTAAATTAGACAAACCCTCAAGACTAACTAAACCATCATTAGATGAAATATTGACGTTGCTGATAATAGTAGTATTACTTAATGGGGTTAGCGAAGTTAATAAAGGTAGATTTCTCAAATTAAGTGAAAGAATTGAAGTCATACCCGAAACACCATTTATATTAGTCAAAACTGGGTTATCACTAATATTAACATCAATAACTTGTGAATTTGTAATATTTGACAAAGCGTCTATACTTAATAATGCATCGTTGTTAAATATAGAAATACTGCAATCATTAACATTTATTAAATTTGATAAACCGTCAATATTTGTTATTAATGGATTTTCAGAAATTGTAATTCCTCCTATATTGAACGAACTTAAATCTTTAAAACCACTTAGACCGTCTATATTTAAGAGGCTTTCATTTCTTGATATCGAAATATATTCAAAAAAATCTCCATCAAAATATAAATTAGAAAGTCCATTGATATTTTCTAATGCTGGATTATTTGAAATTTGAACATTACTTACAGATGTGTTTAAGTTTTCTAAACCATCAACATTTAACAAATTATCGTTATAATTAATAGAAACTACATCGGTCTCAGTCAAGTTTTCGAGTTGATCTAGATTAAATAAAAGTGTGTTATTGACTCTAAGCCTATGAACCTCTCTAATTGAAGATAAAGAAGAAATATCTGTAATTTTATCATCATCTTCTATAATAGTGCCTAGCAACAAATTTCCGTTTATTTTACAATATCCCATTGCACCAAAAGCTTCAACTTCAGCTTGAGTTTTTAAATATGCAAGACCCTCAAATACATTTTGCCCACATAAATCAGTGGTCACAAAATTATTACCCCCACTATAACTCACATCACCACCCACAATAAAATAAGATCTCACAAAATATTGAGTTGCAGATGTCAAGCCAGTAATATTAACGCTAAAATTATTTTGATTCCCGCTATCAATAATTTTAGTATCATCAACCGTAGGATTATTTTCTAATCCATAGACAACTCCACGCTCTGTAATTGTATTTGAAGTACCGTTTTCCATCGATACATTTATTTGTGCTTCAAAATCTGTGATGTTTGTGATTTCAGTAATCGTTGTTGAGATTACTTGTGACTCTTCCATTTGAGTATCGTCATCTCCACCGCAGCTTGATAGTAATCCTAATAGGCTGACAAATAATAATATTCTGTATTTCATAGTATTAAAATTTTAACAATTATCACTTACTGACTACAATTACCATCAATAATGTCTTGTTGGGTTGGGTTGTAGGCGTTGTCATTTACAATATAGTTTCCTAATAGTCCTCCAGATGTAATTAGATTAGTAATTGAGCAAAAATCATCTAAATTAGAATTGTTTCTTACCTCAAACTCAAATTCAATTTCTACAAGGTTATTTAATCCATCTAAACTAATGAGCGAATTGTTACCTGAAATCCTAGCCGAAAACAATTTACCCACAGATTCTAATCCATTAATGTCCAATAGATTGTTGTTGTTTGTAATTACCAAGGCAGCACCTTCACCAATGGGGATATTTGTTTGCAAACTATTTAGGCTATCATTATCCTCTAAAAAGAAAGAATATAAATTCTCAAATCCACTTATACCTTCTACACTAACAAGGGCATCATTATTTTCTATATTTATTGAAAAACAATCTGTAATGCTTGAAATACCATCTATATTTTCTAATGAATCATTATTACTTATATTTATACTTATTCCAAAATCAGATGTCACATTTTCTATATTAGATAATGCATCGATGTTTGTTAAATTTTGATTTCCATCAATAAAAACAGACCCAAGACCTCCGATAGAAATCAGGTTTTGTAATCCATCAAGATTTTCAAGCAAATCGTTATCTCTAATTAATAGTTCTGGGTCGCCAAAAGATGTTGACCCTAAACTATTAACATTTACAAGACCATCGATTGATGTTAAAATAGGATTCTCGCTAATAATTAATTGACCTAGCGCAACAAAACTTATATTATTAAGTTTGTTTATGTTCGTCAAATTTTCATTTTCCATAACTGAAAGAAGTCTACCCAAAGATGTGATTTCTATGTCATCAAGATTTGAAACTAAAGTGTTAACAATTAACAAATTTTGAACTTCTCTTATAGATGACAACGAGCTCAAGTTTGATATTCTATCATTGTCATTGAGTATAGTGCCTATTCGCAAAGTACCGTCTATTTTACAATATCCCATGGCGCCAAAAGCCTGTAATTCTGCTTGAGTTTCTAATCTTACATCTCCTGTAAACACATTTTCCGAACAAGAATCTGTAGTTTCAAACTCACTACCCCCACTATAACTCGCATCTCCACCCACAATAAAATAAGACCTCACAAAATATTGAGTTGCCGATGACAATCCAGTAATATTCGCACTAAATGTATTTTGACTACCAGTATCAATAATTTTAGTATCATCAACCGTTGGATTATTTTCTAACCCATAGACAACTCCGCGCTCCGTAATTGTATTTGAAGTACCGTTTTCCATAGATACATTTACTTGTGCTTCAAAATCTGTGATGTTAGTGATTTCAGTAATCGTTGTTGTTACCCCATCTTCTGTCTCGTCTTCGACCATAGGAGCGTCATCTCCTACACAGCTTGATAATAGTCCTAGTAAGCTGACAAATAATAATATTCTGTATTTCATTTTTAATTTTTTTTGACGAAAATAAAACATCCAATACCTTTTAATTAGTATTGGATGTTAAAATTTATTAATTATTATTCAAAATCAATTACTCCTTAACACGCTCTTTATAAGTGCCTTTTTCTGTTTCAATTTTTATCTTGTCGCCTTCGTTAATAAATAAAGGAACGTTTACCTCTGCTCCCGTTTCAACTACTGCCGGTTTTGTTGCATTTGTAGCCGTGTTTCCTTTAACTCCTGGCTCTGTTGAAGTAACTTCCAGAATTACACTTGCAGGTAATTCAACGGATAGTGGCGCATTGTTCTCTGTGTTGATGATTACAGTTACGACCTCACCTTCTTTCATTAACTCTGGCTTATCAAGCGCAGCCTCAACTAATCTAATTTGCGTATAATCTGCTTCATTCATAAAATGATAGAAATCTCCGTCACTATACAAAAATTGAAATTTATGTGTCTCAACACGTACATCGTCAATTTTATGCCCTGCTGAAAATGTGTTATCAATCACTTTTCCGTTGGTCACACTCTTTAGTTTTGTTCTTACAAACGCTGGCCCTTTTCCTGGCTTTACGTGTAAAAACTCAATCACTTTGTAAATATCGTTGTTGTACTTTATGCACAATCCGTTTCTAATATCTGAACTTGTTGCCATAGCATTTCCCCATAAAAGGGTATATTTTAATTATTATTTAGAATCCCAAAGTGTTTTTAGGAAGTCATATTGTTTCTATTTCTGAAATGTGCTAGTTATTACTAAAATAACCTTTCATAATGCCCCGTTTTGCGTTTTTGATAAATTGTAAAATTTCATCACGCTCCGGAGTTGCTTCAAATTCGGCCTCAATAATTTCCGAAGCTTGGGTAGTATTATAGTTTTTTTGATATAATAATCTATAAATATTCTGAACTTCTCCAATCTTATCCGAACTAAAACCTCTACGTCGTAAACCAATAGAATTGATACCCACATAAGATAATGGCTCTCTTGCAGCCTTTACAAATGGCGGTACATCTTTACGCACTAACGATCCCCCTGTTACAAAAGCATGATTACCAATAGTGCAAAACTGATGAACCGCTGTCATACCGGCAAGGATTACAAAATCACCCACCGTGCAATGACCCGCGAGGGTGCTACTATTTGAAAAAATACAATTATTACCTACGATACAATCGTGTGCAATGTGGCAATAAGCCATAATCAAACAGTTATTTCCTACTACTGTTTTGCCCCTATCAATAGTACCTCTATTAATAGTAACATATTCTCTAATGGTAGTGTTATCTCCAATTACAGCAGTAGTCTCTTCATCTTGAAATTTTAAATCCTGCGGTATTGCTGAAATTACTGCGCCTGGAAAAATATTACAATTTTTACCTATACGAGCACCTTCCATAATAGTCACATTTGAACCTATCCAAGTTCCTTCACCGATAACCACGTTATTATGTATCGTGGTAAAAGGTTCAATAACTACGTTCTTTGCAATTTTTGCGCCCGGATGGACGTAAGCTAGTGGCTGGTTCATCTAGTTGTTTTTAGTTTTTACAATCTGAGCCATCAGTTCGGCTTCAGTTACTAACTTGTCGTTAGCATATGCGTTCCCCTTCATATGTACAATACCTCTGCGAATTGGCGTGATTAATTCGAGCTTAAAAATCAAGGTATCTCCCGGGTTTACTTGTTGTTTAAATTTGGCATTGTTTATTTTCATAAAGAATGTCAAATAATTTTCGGGATCTGGAACTGTGCTCAAGGCGAGTATTCCACCGGTCTGAGCCATCGCCTCTACAATGAGAACACCTGGCATTACTGGAGTCCCTGGAAAGTGACCCACGAAAAACGGCTCGTTCATGGTCACATTTTTTAATCCGATAACATGTGTATCACTCAACTCCATAATTTTATCCACCAATAAAAATGGCGGGCGATGTGGCAACATTTCCATAATAGCGTTTACATCTTTTACGGGAGTTTTTGTAATATCATACTTAGGGATTCCTTGTCTCTTTTCGGTTTTAATAATTTTAGAAAGTTTTTTTGCAAACTCAGTATTGACGTGGTGTCCTGGTTTGTTTGCAATTACTTTTCCTCTAATTCTTGTTCCCACAAGTGCCAAGTCGCCAATTACATCAAGCAGTTTGTGACGTGCAGCTTCGTTGGGGTGATGTAATGTTAAGTTGTCAAGAATTCCATTTGGTTTAACTGAAATTTTATCCTTCCCAAAAGCATGGCGTAATTTTTCCATAGTTTTTGGTGATAATTCCTTATCAACATAGACAATGGCATTGTTTAAATCACCGCCTTTAATAAGCCCACGATCTAGCAACGTTTCAATTTCATGTAAAAAACTAAAGGTTCTTGAGTCTGAAATTTCGGCTTTAAATTCTGAAAGATGCTTTATAGAAGCATTTTGAGTTCCCAAAACTTTAGTGCCAAAATCAACCATCGTAGTTACTTGATAGTTTTCAGAAGGTATTAAGGTAATCTCACTTCCTGTTTCTTCATCAAGATAGGTAATCACTTCAGTAATAATATATTCTTCTCGCTCGGCATCTTGTTTTTCAATGCCAGCTTTTTCAATAGCTTCAACAAAATATTTTGACGAACCGTCCATTATGGGAGGCTCAGCAGCATTGATTTCTAAAATACAATTATCAACCTCTAAACCCACTAACGCAGCTAGCACGTGTTCTGAAGTCTGGATTTTAACTCCGTTTTTTTCTAGGTTAGTTCCTCGCTGAGTATTTGTCACATAATTAGCATCTGCCTCTATTTTAGGGGAACCATCTAAGTCCACGCGAACAAATACATACCCCGTATTAACAGGCGCGGGTTTAAATGTAAGTGTTACTTCATTACCCGTGTGTAATCCTACACCAGTAAGCGAAATTTCTTCTTTAATCGTACATTGTTGTACAAGGGGTTTACTCATCTTTTAATTGTTTTTCGATAGCATTAAATCGTTCCATTGTTTTTGGAAGATTTCTGAAATGTACATAGCTTTTACTAAAACTACTATAATTGAATGCTGGTGAACCTTGTAAAGTTTCTCCGTCTTTAATATTTCTACCTATACCACTTTGGGCTTGAATGCGAACGTTGTCTCCAATAACTAAGTGACCGGCAAAACCTACCTGGCCGCCAATAAGGCAATTCTCACCAATTTTTGTCGAACCTGCTATACCAGTTTGTGCAGCTATTACTGTATTCTTTCCAATTTCTACATTATGTGCAATCTGGATTTGATTATCCAGTTTCACTCCTTTTCTTATAATGGTTGAGCCTAAAGTAGCTCTATCAATCGTAGTACCAGCACCAATATCAACATTATCCTCTATGACAACATTACCTGTTTGAGGTACTTTAGTAAATTCTCCTTTTTCGTTCGGTGAAAATCCAAATCCGTCAGCACCAATGATAACGCCGCTATTGATAACACAGTTGTTTCCTATTTCGGTTTCAGAATAAATCTTAGCACCCGCAAAAATAACAACGTCATTTCCAAGCGTTACATTATCTCCTATATATACATTGGGATAAATTTTTGCGCCTTTACCTATGGTAACATTCTCGCCAATATAAGAAAAAGCGCCAAGATAGATGTCATCACCCATTTTTGCGCTTTCTGAAATAAACACAGGTTGTTCAATTCCTGTTTTATTCATCTTTACTTGGTTGTAATATTCTAAAAGTTGAGAAAACGATTTGTAAGCATCCTCAACTCTAATCAATGTAGTTGTTAAAGGGTTTTCTGCAACAAAATCCTTACCCACAATAGTTATCGAGGCCTTTGTAGAATAGATGTAAGAAGTATATTTCGGATTTGCTAAAAACGTAAGTGAGCCCGTTACGCCTTCTTCTATTTTAGCTAGTTTTGACACTTCGGCTCCATCGTCACCATCCACTTCTCCCTCTAAAATGCCCGCTATTTGTTGTGCTGTAAATTTCATTTATTGGTTACGTTAGAACGCAATGTTGCTGTTTGAAACATTTTAATGACTATACTATTATTGCCTTGAACGTTCATTTGCAAAAATAGGAAAAAAGTGCAATTAATTCTTTTTAGGATAACATAGATAATATTTAACTACTTCGTTTGACAACGCTTCAAGATTTAGCTGGTCGCTAGCCTTTGCTACGTCTATCACTTTGCCTGTTTTGGTCACTAAATTAATGGTGTCTTTATCCATTCTATAGGCTTGATTAGAGATAGAACCCGTAAACACAAAATAAGATGCTTCATGAGCAGAAAGGTTGTGTTGGTGCATCACTTTTTCTTTTTCTGCGGAAATTTTAACTTCTGAAATCTTCTTCTTTTTTAATTTCACTTTCAGCAAATCTCTATTTAAGAGCATTAACGAAAGTTCCCGAAGCACAAAATCGTCATGGTATTGCCAAGATTTCATTGCTCCTATAATATCGTAATCGTCCAATTTTGAAAATTTCCGAAGGACTTCATCATTAAAATCAGTAATCTCCACCGAAGTATTTAAAAAATAATCCAAATCTGTACTTGCTTTTAGCGAAACTCCATTTTGTGTTAATTCCTTGGCCCTTTTAAGGACGCGCATCAACAACTGCTCTGCTACTATTCCCGTTTTATGCAAATACACCTGCCAATACATCAAACGCCGAGCAACAATAAATTTTTCAACCGAATATATCCCTTTTTCCTCCACAACTAGCGAGTCATCAACCACATTGAGCATAGCAATCAAACGCTCACTATTTACAGAGCCCTCGCTCACCCCCGTGTAAAAACTATCACGACGCAAATAATCTAACCGGTCCATATCGAGTTGCCCAGAAATTAGTTGATGTAGAAAATTGCGGTGGTATTCGTTTTTGAAAATTGCAATAGCCAATGTTAAACTCCCGTTAAATTCCTTGTTTAGGGCCTCCATAAATAGGAGCGAAATTTCCTCGTGAGTAATGTTTTCAACAATGCTATGTTCCATTGCATGGGAGAAAGGACCGTGACCAATATCGTGCAAAAGTATGGCGATGAGCAAGGCTTCTTTTTCTTCTTCTGAAATTTTAATCCCTTTAAAAATAAGTACTTCAACAGCTTTGTTCATTAAAAACATGGCACCGAGCGCGTGATGAAAACGTGTGTGATGTGCACCGGGATAAACGATATAAGACATCCCCATTTGCGAAACACGACGCAACCGTTGAAAGTATGGGTGCTCAATTAATTTAAAAATGAGCCTGCCAGGAATAGTAATAAAACCATAGATTGGGTCGTTTACTATTTTAAGTGAATTTCTTTTTCCCAACTATTAACTAAGTTTTATGAATGATGATGATTACTACTGAATTTTTCGGCAGTAATTTTGAGGTAAATTTAAGGAATCGGTTGTTATAAATGAAGTTTTATGGCTTCGGAAATGTTATATAGAAAACAACTAAACTTCTGTTTTCAAACAATAGCAACTAAAGTGACTGTTTTAAATTTCCGAAGAAATATTTAAGGATTAAACAACAGCAAAAAGAACCAGATAAATATAAAATTATGAGCGAAATAAAAATACTATGGGTAGATGATGAGATTGATTTGTTGAAACCACATATTATGTTTCTTGAAAAAAAGAATTATAATGTGACGACTGCCCAAAGTGGAACCGAAGCGCTCGAAGAAATACGAGAACAAAATTTTGACATCGTTTTTCTTGATGAAAATATGCCAGGTCTTACGGGTCTTGAAACGCTTCAGGAATTGAAAGAAATAAATGCTTCGCTTCCCGTAGTGATGATAACGAAGAGTGAAGAAGAATATATTATGGAGGAGGCGATTGGATCGAAAATTGCCGATTATCTTATCAAGCCGGTAAATCCAAATCAGATTTTATTGAGCCTTAAAAAGAATCTAGATCACTCTAGGCTTATTTCAGAAAAAACAACTTCAAATTACCAGCAGGAGTTCAGAAAAATTGCGATGGATCTTTCTATGGTAAATACCTTTGAGGAATGGGCAGATATGTACCAAAAATTGGTGTATTGGGAATTAGAACTTGAGGATATTGAAGATAATGGAATGTTCGAGATTTTAGAATCCCAAAAAACAGAAGCAAATACGCAGTTCTGTAAATTCATCGATAAAAATTATCCTAAGTGGTTTGATGGGAGCGCAGATGCACCTACGATGTCACACACGCTATTTAGAGAAAAAGTAGTTCCGCATATTTCAAAAGAAGCACCTACGCTGTTAGTTGTCGTTGACAATTTGCGTTACGACCAATGGAAAGCTTTTGAACCTTTTATAGCAAACAGCTACAAAAAGAACACAGAGGAAATGTATTACGGCATTCTACCAACAGCAACTCAGTATGCGCGTAACGCTATTTTTAGTGGGCTTATGCCGAGTGATATGGAAAAATTACACCCTAGTTATTGGCTGAACGATACTGAAGAAGGTGGAAAAAACATGTATGAGGATAAATTTCTTGAGGCGCAGTTAAAGCGTTTGGGAATGGATATCAATTGGAGTTATCACAAAATTTCAAGCTTAAAGCAAGGAAATAAATTAGCAGACAATTTTAAGAGCCATAAGGACGAAGATTTGACTGTTATTGTTTATAATTTTGTTGACATTATCTCTCACTCTAAAACCGAAATGGAAGTAATTAAAGAATTAGCTTCCACCGACAAAAAATATAGATCTTTAACACAGAGCTGGTTTAAAAATTCGCCGTTGATGAATATTATTCAGCAGGCAGCCCAACTAGGCTTTAAATTAATTATCACAACAGACCACGGAACGATTAATGTAAAAAATCCGTCGAAGGTAATAGGTGATAAAAACACAAGTCTTAACCTTCGTTACAAAACAGGAAAGAGTCTAACCTACGAAGATAAAGATGTATTAGCCGCAAAAGATCCTGGGACGATACATTTACCTAGAATAAACATGAGTAGCTCCTTTATATTTGCAAAAGGAGACTTATTTTTTGCATATCCTAATAATTATAATCACTACGTGAGTTATTACAGAAACACCTACCAACACGGTGGAGTGAGCCTTGAGGAGATGATTATACCGTTTGTTACATTGTCTCCAAAATAAAAATTATGTAAGATTTTTCTTATTAACGTACATTTAACCTGTAAAATCGTGCATGTTTTACATTAAATCTTATATTTGTGTCATTTAATCGATGAAATTGATATTTACAGCTCACGAAATCCCCAGCGTTGCCAAACAAGTAATAGATGCATTACCATCTAAAACTGTTTTGTTTTATGGACAGATGGGAGTTGGAAAAACAACGTTGATTAAAGAAATAGCAAAACAACTTGGAGTTACAACCACACTCACAAGCCCTACCTTTTCAATTGTAAATGAATACGAAACAGCATCAAATGATATGTTATATCATTTTGATTGTTACCGTATAGAAGATGAAAATGAAGCTTTGGATTTTGGAATAGAGGAATATTTAAGTTCTGGAAATTATAATTTTATTGAGTGGCCAGAAAAAATTTCTAGTCATATTCCAGTGCAACACACAGTTATAAAACTAATAAAAAATACAGACGGAAGTAGAACTTTAACCCTTGAGCCAGTGAAATAAATTGCTACACGACACACATAATAGTACGTATTCTCTAAGTAATAGTCCCAAATCTTATATATATCTTAGGTATTTTCCATTTGAGTTATGAAAAACCCATAAAGATACGCCAAAGGTATTTTAGCGACTTGTGTTTTTTTAGGATAGATTTGTGGTATAAACCTCACAAATTAATAATATTAACCTCACAAAAACAAACTATTATGAGAACCCTAAAAACTTTATGTATCGTAGCAATTTTCGGAATGGGATTATTTGCATCTTGCACTCCTGAAAATCTTGAAAATGACAACACAGAACAACAAGTCGATAACAAACTCAGACCAGCGCAAAACGGGTAAAAAATCCCTTTTTGTTGGGGGTATTGTGGTTCTATTAATTGCTTTATCTCCTGTGCTTTTTTACAGTTATAAAAGTTTCCCAGATAAACAAATTTGGGAAACTTCTTATTTTTTATGGAAAACTGAATTTCCAGATTGGATTAGCTATGCCTGGTATTTAGCAAATAAAATCATACCCTTTTACCTTCTATTATTATGGTTTTTCACATGTAAGCATTGGTGGCATTGGATTTTATTAGTCCCAATTGCAATGTATGCATTTCAAATTTGGGGATTAGTTAATGAGAATGGCGGCTATGATGAACTTGAACTTATATATATATTTCCATTAATGATGGTTCTTGTACCATTTGTCTATCTAATTAGAGCCAAGTTGTTCTCCAAAATTAGAGGTAATGATTTAGAGGCTTTCGAAGAAGAACTTCTTAGAAAAAGAACTATCTGGCAACAAATAAAAGATTTATTTAGATAGATTTCCAAATTTCATTTTTACATTTTTAATCCGTACATTGACTGTTATTAACCCAACTATCAATGGCAAACCCAACCTCTCCATTTACTAAGGAACAATTGCTTCCGCAGGAAGAAATGCTCGAAATCTCTAAACAAAAAGGAGAATTATACATCGGGCTTCCAAAAGAAATCTATTTTCAGGAAAAAAGAATTTGTTTAACACCAGATGCAGTTGGTGCCGTTGTGGCTAATGGACATCGCGTATTGGTTGAACGTGGAGCAGGTCTTGAAGCTGGATTTTCGGATAAAGAATACAGCGAATCTGGAGCAGAACTTACAAATGACACTAAAAAAGTGTTTGGCTGCCCCATCATTTTAAAAGTAGAACCACCTACTATTGAAGAACTTAAAATGATCAATCCAAAAACGGTTCTCATCTCAGCGCTCCAACTCAAAACACGCCAAAAAGAATATTTTAAAACTCTTCAAAGAAAGAAAATAACGGCACTCGCTTTTGAGTTTATCAAAGATGAAGACCACTCCTACCCTGCTGTCAAAGCACTTAGTGAAATTGCTGGAACCGCATCGGTTCTTATTGCGGCCGAGTTGATGGTAAATGCAAAAAAAGGAAAAGGTTTACTCTTCGGAAATATTAGCGGCGTTCCACCTATTGAAGTTGTTGTTATAGGCGCAGGTACGGTAGGTCAATACGCAGTGCGCTCTGCTTTGGGGCTTGGTGCAAACGTTAAGGTTTTTGACAGCTCTATTACAAGATTGAGGCAACTCCAATCAAATGTTGGGTGTACGCTTTACACATCCACCATCCAACCAAAAAATTTATTAAAAGCATTACGACGCTGCGACGTAGCCATTGGAGCAGTAAGAGGCAAAAATCGCTCTCCAATAATTGTCACTGAGGATTTAGTAGAAAAAATGAAAGAAGGCGCAGTGATTATTGATGTGAGTGTTGATATGGGCGGTTGTTTCGAAACTACACAAATGACAACACACGACAGCCCAACACATATTACTCATGGTGTGATTCATTACGGTGTGCCTAATATCCCAGCTCGTTATCCTCGAACCGCATCAATCTCAATCAGTAATATTTTCACTCCCTATTTACTTGAAATCGCAGAGTCCGGTGGACTTGAACAAGCCATTAGATTTGATCAAGGACTTAAGTGCGGCTTGTATTTCTACAGGGGTATTTTAACCAATGAACAAGTGGGTAATTTGTTTGATATGCCGTACAGCGATTTAAACTTATTGATGTTTTAAACCCTCTTCCCTATTTTTATTTTCTTTTTCTCTTCGGAAATATTAGACTTAAACTTACTTTGGAATTAAAATGAAAGTATCTTTGCCTTTTTAATTTTCAGAAAGCGATTTTCATTCGTTATTTTAATTTGTTACTTCTATGAATTTGATTAAGCGTATTTCATTTTACGGTGTAGGATTTGCAATCGGTATTGTGTTGCTCATGTTTTTTTTAGGTGGAAAGAAAACCGGGTGCGATTATGGCCCTAATTCAAGAACACTAAAAAACATAAGAATTAAAGAACGCAAATTTTCTGAAGCTACCGTTTCCGCTTTGCGAGCTAATGACTTAGATACCTCGGCTATTTCTAAATTACTTAAAAATGGCGACGTCCTTTTTTCTGAAAGTAATACAAAACTAGATTCCTGCAAACAATATGTTGTTGTGGGTGTAGTTTCAGAAAAAAACCTAAAACTTCGCATTGAAAATTGTGATAGTATTGCGACTGTATTGCAGGCAGAGATTAGTAAAAGGTAAATAGTTTAAGACTTGTTGCTGAACGCTCAAAATTTTAAATTTTGCGTCTTTCTTTTTCTTTTTTAAGCAAATTAAGTTCTCTACTTGTTTGCCCTGCGACCGATGTATTTTCCTCAGCACGTCTTATCAAATAAGGCATCACATCTTTCACAGGTCCAAATGGAATGTACTTTGCAACATTGTAACCTTCGGCCGCAAGGTTAAAACTAATGTTATCACTCATACCATATAATTGCCCAAACCATATACGCCTGTCGTTTATGAGCAATCCTTTTTGACTCATTATTTCCATCGCCATATAACTGCTTATTTCGTTGTGAGTACCTAGAAATAAGGAGATGTCCTCTAAGTTGTCTAGGATATAATTCATCACCGCGTTAAAATTATCATCCGTAGCGCTTTTACTGGCACAAATGGGCGTGGGGTATCCTTTATCTTCCGCACGGTCATTTTCTTTTTCCATATAAGCACCACGCACTACCTTAAATCCCAGCTTATAGCCACCTGCTTTTGCTCTTGCATGTTGCTCCTTCAAATAGTCAAGACGGTCCCAACGATAACATTGTAAGGTGTTAAAAACAATAGCCTTATCAGTATTGTATTTTTGCATCATTGTTTCACACAAGTCATCAGCTGCATCTTGCATCCAGGACTCTTCTCCGTCAATCAACAATGCAACATCGCAAGTGTGAGCAACTTGGCAAACATTTTCATAACGTTGTTTAATCGCTTCCCATTCTTTTTCTTCAGTGGGTGACAATGGTTGATTTTCAGTTACTTTTTGCCAAATTTTAAATTTTCCGAAGCCAGTAGGTTTAAATACTGAAAACGGCATTGCACTTTTATTTTTCGCAAACTTGGTCAAATCTATCACTTTTTGCATTGTTGCATCAAAAGAAGCCTCATCTTCCTTTCCCTCTACCGAATAGTCCAACACTGAAAAAACACCGGCTTCGTCAAGCGCATCCACCGTGGGCATACAATCTTTTTCGTTGATACCGCCACAAAAATGGTCAAATACTGTAGACCTAATAAGCCCTTCTACCGGTAAGTGTAAATTTAGAGCAAACCTTGTTGCTGCTGTGCCAATGCGCACCAAAGGTTCCATTGAAATCATTTTGAACAAAAAATAAGCGCGCTCTAATTCAGAATCACTTTTAAGAGTGAACGCGGTTTTTGTATCATCAAAACAAGAATTTGTTTTCATATTTAAAATATAATGTAGACAAATATAGTTAGTTTTGATGGCTACCGAAACAACCCTATTAAATTTGTTTATGCTACAAATAGAAAAAGATAAAGGCGCAATATATTTCAATAATGACGATGGATCAGCATTAAAAAAAACGCTTGAAAAACTAGTGCCATCTTCAATTTTCATTTTAGTTGATAGTCACACAAATACGCATTGTCTTCCTCAATTCTTAGACAAAACTGGACTGAAAGACAATGCAACGGTTATACAAATTACTCCAGGCGAAGAATATAAAAACATCACTACTTGTCTAGAGGTGTGGAATATATTATCCCAAAAAGGCGCTGACCGTTCTAGTTTATTGATAAACCTTGGTGGTGGCGTAGTGACAGATTTGGGTGGTTTTGTTGCTTCCACTTTTATGCGCGGTATTGCGTTTATTAATGTTCCCACTTCCCTATTAGCAATGGTGGATGCTTCTGTCGGTGGAAAGAACGGAGTTGATTTAGGAACTTTAAAGAATCAAATAGGGATTATCAATAATCCCGAAATAGTTCTCGTCAATACCTCATTTTTAAATTCACTACCGGATAATGAAATAAATTCGGGTTTTGCTGAAATGCTAAAACACGGATTAATTTCAAGTAAAAAATACTGGAAGGACCTGCAAGATTTCAGTTTAAAAAACAAAGAGATAACCAATCGACTTGTTTGGCAATCCATTCTCATCAAAAATGAAATCGTAACCAAAGATCCTTTTGAAAAAAAGGAGCGTAAGGCTTTAAATTATGGACATACTTTGGGACATGCTATTGAATCATATTGTCTTTCAAATCCATCAAAAGAAAAATTACTCCATGGAGAGGCAATTGCAATCGGGATGATTTTAGCTACTTATATTTCTTCGGAAATTTTAAAATTCGATAAAACGGAACTATCCCAAATCACCCAGATTTTTCTAAAACGATATCCAAAAGTAAACTTTACCAATAACGACATTGAAGCTATCATACAATTATTGAAACATGATAAAAAAAATAGAAATGGACAAGTGCGGTTTGTTTTGTTGAGGGATTATGGAGAAAGCCAAAACGACAGCATTGTAGATAATGCTTTGATATTTAGTGCTTTTGAATTTTATAAAAATTTTACACTAAATTAATTTGGTGTATTTATTTTTTTACTAGTTTTAAAAAATCAAACGAACCCAGTATCATGAAACGTATCATTGTAGATTTCAAAAAATTAACACCCGAAATTCTTTCTATGCTCGTCGATAAATATCCTGATGGATATGATGACGATGCCGTAATTAAATTTAAAAACGCTAAAAACGAAATAGTCGAAGCGGTTGAGGTAAGAACTGAAGACACCATTTATTTAGTAAAAGTAAGTTCAAGACTCGAAACGTCGATGGCAAATTTTGACGTTGATGACTACGAAGACGATGAATTGAATGAACCTATAGTAGAACTTCCAGAGAAAAAACTAGATGATGACGATGAGCCATCGGAAGAATTAGACGATGATTTTTAAACATAAAAAAAAGCCCCTTAATGGGACTTTTAAATTTATCTATAGTTTTGATTATGCGTGTTGCATATCATGTTTACCTTCTTTTATCTCTTCGATAAGTTTAGCATTAAATGCTGGCAAATCGTTTGGATTTCTACTTGTAACGAGTGCTTCATCACAAACCACTTCTTGGTCAACCCAATTAGCGCCTGCATTAATTAAATCATCTTTTATAGATGAGAATGAAGTCATTTTTCTACCTTTAACAACATCCGCAGAAATTAGTGTCCATGGTGCGTGACAAATTGCTGCTACTGGTTTATGTTGCTTAAAGAAATCTCTAACAAATACTAAGGCGTTTTCGTTTCTTCTTAGAGTATCTGGATTTATTACTCCTCCAGGTAATACTAATGCGTTGTAATCTTTTGCGGTAACTTCACTCAAAGTTTTATCAACTGTGTATTCGTTACTCCAGTTACCATCACTCCAACCTTTAATTTTTCCTTTTTCTAAACTCACGATTTCAACTTGAAAACCTTCAGCTTCCATAGCTTCTTTTGGTGATTTTAATTCAGATTCTTCAAATCCGTTTGTTGCTAATATTGCTATTCTCTTATTCATGATAGTTTCTTTTAAATTAATTTTCCTTTTTACTTATACCAAAGATAACGCTAAAGCCCAGCTATGACTAGGATTTAAAGCTAAGGTTATATTAAACTTTGTTAAGAGAAGTATAATGAAACTCAATCTGTTTCTTGATCATGTTGCATTTCGGCCGCTGCCTTAAAAGATTGAAGTTCGGCAAGTTCGCGTGCATAGGAAATCGTAGCATCTTTTGTTGGCTCTACGATAATGTTTTGGTAGTTTGTCCAAATTACCGTAAATGACGCGCCAAAGAATAAAATAAGACAGGAATAATAAACCCACAACAAAACAAGTACTACACCACTCGCGGCGCCAAATACAGATGCCGGATTTGAATTTGCAAAATAGAATCCAATCGCGTATTTACCCAATAGAAAGAGCAAACTAGTCACAGATGCACCTAGAAGCGTATATTTCCATCTAAGTTTAACATCTGGAAGAATACTGAAAATACTTGCAAAAAGCGCTGTAATTATAAGTTGCGAGAGCACAATATTTATAGCTTTCACGATAACCGCAGAGGTTTCAGAATAATATCTACCCAAATAATTACTAAAAACATCAATAACAGCAGACGCTCCAAGAGAAACCAATAATAAAAAGGCGATAGCAGCAACAAGTCCAAAAGCAGTCATTCGGCGTTTTAGGGTGTCAATGATTGAAGAACTTTTAGCACGAACGCCCCAAATAGCATTCAATGCTTTTTGAAGTTGGAAAAAAACGGCGGTTGCTCCAAAAACGAGCATCCCGATTCCGATTACATACGTCATTACGCCACTATCTTCCAGCATAGCGTTTTTAATCATGCTTTCAATCGCCTCGGCACTTCCCTGTCCCATTAATACAGATAGCTCTCTTGTAAGGCTTCCAGTGACCGCTTCGGTACCAAAAAAAATTCCAGCAACCGAAACACTTATCATTAAAACCGAAGGCATAGAGAAAAGTGCATAATACGCAATAATGGCGCTCGTAGCCCACGGGTCAATGCTGTCCCAATGGTTGTAGGTGTCTTTTAAAAAAGTAAAGATTTTTTTCATAGATAACGTTCTTTCATCACATTACAGTGATGTATTTCGTGTCCGCTTATAATAAACCCAGCTGCAGCCACCGAAAGGTCTCCCCCATTAGCAATACCCTTTTGCCTCAAGACAGTCTCACTCATTCCTTTAAACAATAAAATTGTCGCAGCTCTATTTGCTACATATTCTTTGATTAAATAATCCATAGAACTTTTATTAGCAAAGCTATTAGCTACATACATATCTTGATCAAAACCTGGCAAAGTCTCTCCTTGATTACGCGCAAACGCAAGTGCCCTATATGCAAAAACACGTTCTGTATCGATAAGGTGCAATAAAATTTCTTTCGGGGTCCACTTCCCTTCTCGATAGCGATATTCATGCTTTTCAGCCGGAATATTCTCAAAAAAAGTTACGGTTGCCAGCATGCCATCAGCTAATAATTCCGCTAATGTCGCTTCTCTATTTAAAGAAATGTAATTTTTGTAATAAGATATATAATCTGTGGTTTGTAGTTGAGATGGTTTCATTTTTAAGCGTTAATTATGAAATACGCTAAGATAGAAAAACCCTTTGCTGTTATGCAAAGGGTCCCAATTTAAATATATGTTAATTATGCTATAACGTTCTAAAAATTGAATGCATCAATCTCTTTTTATCGTTGATGCTTTCCTCTAGAGAAATCATGGTTTCGGTTCTCGTAACTCCTTCTATATCATCAATAGCATAAATTATATCTTTTGCATGTGTTGTGTTTTTAGCACGTATTTTACAAAAAATATTGAACTTGCCTGTAGTAACATGCGCAACAGTTACAAATGGAATTTCTGCAATTCGTTCTAAAACAAATTGTGTCTGCGAGGTTTTATTCAGGTATATTCCCACATATGCAATAAAGGAATACCCAAGCTTTTCATAATCTAATCGCAATGAAGACCCTGTAATAATCCCTGCTTCTTCCATTTTCTTTACGCGAACATGTACCGTTCCTGCAGAGATACCATGCTGCTTTGCAATATCGGTAAATGGGGTTCTTGTATTTTCTATGAGCATGTCAAGTATACTCTGGTCTGTTTGGTCTAATTTGAATTTCATTTGTAGGTTTTTAGTGACGTCAAATTTATTCAATTTACTCAAGTTCTAAGATGTTATAGATGTTAAATTAACATCAAATTGTTCTTTTTATCGAAAATAGATGTCACTTTTTGACCAATATGGAAATTTCCTTGCGAATTTATCAAAATTTCTTCACCGTCTAACTCAAACGTTTGATGTCCCAATTTTTCTGTTTCGTTATAAATCCCATCAATGGTCAATTCGAACGCAACAGCATTATCTTTTAAAATTTCCTTGTATTGCAAACACACTTGACACGCTGGTTTTTCTTCTGAAATAAAAACCCCATTCAAAACAACATCATTGAAAATCTTTTCATTCTCAGGAATATCAAAATAGGTAATGTCTTTATTTCTTTCAGAAAATTGACTAATATCAAACATCGCAATCAAAGCAAAAAAGATGTAACTACGCGAAACCTCTCGTTCGTAGTCGCCTGGCGAGTGTCCCGCCTCAAATAAGATAGTGGGAACTCCCGCTGTTGTAAATGCATCTCCTACGCAATTGGGGTTATAACCATCATCAAAACGACCTATTTTATTCGGAATCATTTCATTCAATCCAGCAATTGCTCTATCAATATAAGAAATGGCAGCATTCCTTGCAGGAGTTATGGTCCGTTTATTATTTGCGGCAGGAGCCAAAAAAGAAATCGTAGCTGGAAATTTTCCCTTTAAACCAAAAATACTTCGTTGGTCGTGCATGTTTAGACATAAATCTGGTTTTTCCTTATTAAATATAGTTCGCAAAACTTGACTTTCCTTTTGCGTAAGATTATTTGCATCTCGATTTAAATCAACTTTATTCGCATTTTCGCGCGTATATAATTTTGCACCATCCGGATTCAAAATGGGGATAATTGTAAATGAATATTTCTTTAAAAAGATTTCCACCTGTTTCTGAAATGGGCCAAGGGATGAAATAAATTTAAAAAAATCAAAAATTGCCTTCGTCGTTGTAGATTCGTTTCCGTGCATTTGTGACCAAACCAAAACTTTTTTAGGTCCCGTTCCAAATTTAACCATAGGAATTTCAACACCATTTTCTGATGTTCCAGCCACCTCAATTTCAAAAATAACAGCATAGGAATCCAACAAATTTTCAATATGGTTTATGGTCACATATCTACCAGAAAGCGATGCTTCAAAATTCTGTTTGTACCATTCTGTGATGTTCATTGCTCCCATTGTTAATTACAAATGTAAACATAGAATAGTTTACATTTGTAAACTATATTAAAATAGAAAATTGTGTACTGTTGTAAACAAAACAATGAGTGTTTTGCGAAACTTGAAGAGCAGACAATTCAAATTACTAAATATTATATTAAATTATTAATTTTCAGTATTTTAAATATATTCAATTAAAGTTATAGTTGTTACATTATCTTAATAATTAAAAGTTTAATTGTAAGCTATGTAAAATTAATTTACATTTGTAACGTTATTTCAATATAGAGAATAATTACAATGGTCAACAGTGCTCAATTTTCAAAAAGGCTTCAAAAAATACTGGATTATTACGGTGTTTCGGCCACTGCTTTTTCTGAAATGATAAGCTTTAACAGATCCACTATTTCGCATCTATTATCGGGTAGAAATAAGCCGAGTTTAGAATTTGTAATGAAAGTTTTAGAGGCATATCCCGAGGTAGAATTATACTGGTTGCTAAATGGAAAAGGCACCTTCCCTTCCACTCAAAAAACCGAAACGTCAAAAATTTCAGAAGCATTTCAGAAACAAGAAAATCAAAAATCTGAGGGCATAGAAAAAATTGAAAATGATGAAAAACAAAAATTTCATCAAGAACATATTTCCGAAGTAGCAAAACAAAAAACACTTTCTGAAGTTCCTATTTCAGAAAAATCAAAAAACAAAAGTGAAATTGATAGGATTATTATCTTTTATAAAGACGGCACATTTTCCGAATTTAAAAATTGAGAAATAGTTTTGTTTGATTGAAATTTTGGAAATTTGCTTAAAATTATTTTATGCGCTTTCTTTTAGTCTTTCTCTCGTTATTTTTATGTACAAGCTGTTATAACGTAGAACGAAATTGCCAAGATTTTAAAAATGGCTCCTTCGAATTTGAACAATTATTAGGCACCGAAATCATCACCTCCACTTTTACGAGACAGGATGGCATTGCCATTGAGCATTTTCAAAACAAAGTAGATACGTTTAGCGTGCGATGGATCAATGAATGCGAATATATAATGCGGAAATTGCACCCAAAAACTCCATACGATGAAGAAGCCCTACATTTTAAAATTTTAAGCACCACAAAAGATACTTACACATTTGAGTATAAAATGGTCGTCAAGAAAGAAAACCAAGCGCACACAGTAAAAAAAGGGACGGTCCGTAAAGTGAAATAAATCAAAAATGAAACAAGTTTCGGGAGAAGAATACTGGACGAATAGATATAAACAAAACCTTACTGGTTGGGACATCGGTCATATTTCTACGCCTTTAAAAGCATACTTTGACCAGCTCACGAACAAGAGACTAAAGATTTTAATTCCAGGCGCAGGGAATGCTTATGAGGCTACCTATCTTTATAATAATGGTTTTAAAAATGTGTTTGTTTTAGACATTTCAGAAGAACCGCTCCACGCCTTTTCTCAAAGAAATCCCGATTTCCCGAAACACCAACTGATACACGCCGATTTTTTTAACCACAGTAACACATACGATTTAATTATCGAACAAACGTTTTTCTGCTCATTTGTTCCAACGAAACAAAACCGCGAAGCTTACGCCAAGAAAATGAACGAACTACTTGTCAATAAAGGCAAACTCGTGGGATTGTGGTTTGATTTTCCATTGAAGGATGATTTTGAAAAACGACCCTTTGGCGGGAATAGAGCTGAATATCTCAGTTATTTCAAACCTTATTTTGAAGTTCTAACTTTTGAAAAAGTGTATAATTCCATTGGACCAAGAAAAGGACAGGAATTATTTGGGATTTTTATAAAACAGTAATTTACTTCTCTTTACTCTTTAACATTGCATTCTGTTCTTCCATCAATTTTTCAATATTTGAAAGCAATTCAATATTCTTTGGTGTAGAAACCTCCTTGTTTTTAGGGTCTTCCGCTTTGTTCTTGAATCGATTAATAAATTTTATGACGATAAAAATGGTAAAAGCAATGATTACAAAATCAATTAAAACTTCTATTAATTGACCGTAGCCAATTGCAATTTCTTTTACATCTCCTTCCGCAGCTTTGAGAACGTATCTTCTATCTGCAAAGTTTATTCCGTCTGTCATCAATGACAGCGGTGGCATAACAACTTTTTTAACGATTGTATTGACAACGTTATTAAAGGCGGTACCAATAATGATACCCACCGCCATGTCAATCATATTGCCCTTTACGGCAAAATCCTTGAATTCTTTTAATAGTCCAGCCATTGTATTTTTCTACTTAATGTTTTTTTATTTTTTACTTCGGAAATTTGCTGTCCAAAAAACTGTTAAGCTTCCATCATCAAAACTTTTACTTAAAATAATGACGCTTGTCCGTCCGGATCTATTGGGGGCTCTTCTCCATCATCATTAGAAGATTTTTGGGTTGTTGAATTATCCGTTTTGCTAGTAGATTCTTTTTCAGTCTCATTGGCTACTTCCTCTTCTTCCACTACTTCCATTTCTTGAGCTGAAACTTTTTCTGGCTCCTCATAAGGTAATGGTGACAACGCATTTATTTCAAGCACTTTATCTTTTGTCAACTGATTACCCATTGCAGTAATTCCTTTGATAGAAATAAAATCTTCTAGACTAATTTCTAAATTTTCAGCACGGTCCTGTCCTCGCTTTTTCCCAAAGACAATTTCGGCTACCGGACGATAGTCTGTAAAAATTTTCTCTAAGTAAGACTTTGGATGCTCGGTGATAATCAACTCGTCCTTATCGGGATTGTCAATTAAAAAACGTTTGACGTAAAAAATTTCTTTTTCACCTTCCCAATAAATAGCTGATAAAGGTTTCTCAGGAACCCATTTCTCTAAAACAATAACATCATCTGCAAAACGTAATGTCAATTCTGGAACGACCGTTTTTACAATTCCTTTTTGATCAATAATCAACAGTCTGTCTTCACTGGTAAATTCGCCCAGCAACTCGCCTCTTCCGTCAACATTTAAGCGTTGCACCGTATCGTCAAACCAAATCTTCCTCGGCTTCAATGTTGATAAACCCTTCTCTTTTAGCTCAATACGTTTTACGGGATACTTAGTAACAATATTTCCTTTTGAAGCACGTCCTTTTACAAGGATGTCACTAAAATCTAAATCCCATTTTAACTTTTTAATGCTTCCACTTTGACGAAGTAATACTGTTACGACTTCAGCTTCTCCATTGGAGTTTGCTGTAAAATAAAGACATTTAGACCCTTTGCTTCCATTTGTTAAATCATATTCTCTATCGCGGGTCATACTGGTCACCGCAAAACGTTTTACGTACGTTGCACCTTTTACACCATCTTTATAAATCATATTATAAATGGTCCGCTTGTCTTTCTTTTTGAATACGGCGACATGCAGAATATTCTTCCCGATAAAGGTTTTCGCGTCCACTTTCGTGACCATCATTTTTCCTTCTTCGGTAAAAACGATGATGTCGTCTATATCGCTACAATCGGTTACATATTCATCTCTTTTTAGGCTTGTCCCAATAAAACCTTCTTCTCTATTTACATAAAGTTTTGTGTTTCTTATCACCACTTTAGTGGCTTCGATGTCATCAAAGACTCTAATTTCCGCTTTGCGTTCTCTACCTTCCCCGTAGTCTTTTTTCAGCCTGGTAAAATAATCAATCGCGTAGTCAATTAAATGGGCTAAGTGATGCTTTACTTGATCTATGCTTTCATCCAAAGCATCAATCTTTTGCTGTGCTTTGTCAATATCAAATTTTGAAATACGCTTGATTCTAATTTCGGTCAATCGTACGATATCTTCTTCTGTTACTGCTCTTTTTAAGTGTTTTGTAAATGGCTTTAATCCCTTGTCAATCGCAGCGATAACGCCTTCCCAAGTTTCCTCTTCTTCGATGTCTCGATAGATTCGGTTTTCAATGAAAATGCGTTCTAGGTTTGCATAGTGCCATTGTTCTTCAAGTTCTCCGAGTTGGATTTCTAATTCACTTTTCAGCAATGCAACAGTACGGTCTGTGGAACGTCGTAACATTTCAGTAACACCCACAAATAAAGGTTTGTTGTCCTCAATCACGCAGCCCAAGGGCGAAATGGAATTCTCGCAATTTGTGAATGCATACAATGCATCAATGGTTTTATCTGGCGAAATTCCTGGCGCGATGTGAATCATTATCTCCACTTCGGCCGCCGTGTTATCCTCTATTTTTTTAATCTTTATTTTTCCCTTGTCATTCGCTTTTAAAATAGAATCGATAAGTGAACCCGTATTTGTTCCAAAAGGTATCTCGCGAATGACCAATGTATTTTTATCGTGCTGTAAAATACGCGCGCGACTCTTTATTTTCCCGCCACGAAGTCCATCATTATAATCTGTGACATCTACCATTCCTCCCGTTGGGAAATCTGGAAAAATGGTGAATCGCTTGCCTTGTAAATGCTTTACCGAGGCATCAATCAACTCAATAAAATTGTGTGGTAACACCTTTGTGGAAAGACCCACGGCAATTCCCTCAGCGCCCTGAGCCAATAGCAATGGGAACATAACGGGCAAATTAATAGGTTCTTTGCGGCGGCCATCGTAACTGGCTTGCCAACCTGTAATTTTTGGATTGTAAACAACGTCCAGCGCAAATTTAGAAAGTCGCGCTTCAATATATCGAGATGCCGCCGCGCGATCGCCGGTTAAAATATTACCCCAGTTTCCTTGGGTATCAATGAGTAAATCTTTTTGTCCAATTTGCACCATCGCATCTGCAATACTCGCATCTCCGTGCGGGTGGTACTGCATGGTATGCCCCACAATGTTTGCCACTTTATTGTAGCGCCCATCATCGAGGTCTTTCATAGAATGCATGATACGGCGTTGCACTGGTTTAAAACCATCTTCAATAGCCGGCACGGCGCGCTCTAAGATTACATAACTGGCATAATCTAAAAACCACTCGCGGTACATGCCCGAAACGCGTGTAATGGTCTCGGTTTCTATTTCTTGTTCTTTCTCGGGTACCAAGTTGCCTTCGCCATCTGCTTCCAGATTTTCAAAGTTGATATCCTCCGGTTCTAAGTTTTCTTCGTTGTTTGAGTTTTCGTCACTCATAAATTTATATTTCTTCTTTCTGAAATTTTAATTATTAATGTATTATTGTTGCTAAAAAATAATACTGAATGATTTATTTTCACTTGGCACAATGACATCATTAACCTTAACTACATCAAAAACTCGTTGATCAAAACAATCGCCCTCTATTGTTTTAAATTTAATATTGATAATCACAAATTGTGTCCCATCTTCATTGATTACAAATTTAAAATCTTCGTTATCTTCCATTAATAATGAATCAAAGTTGATGGCATTAAAATTACCGGGAAGCTCTTGAAACTCTAGCTGAATAAATGTTGTTTCATTAAAGAATATGAAATTTTGAAATTGAAATACATTATCTGGTCCAATTAATGTATTGCCATTTTGATCTTCAATAAAAATACGTGATACTTGAGATTGTTGTGTGCCATTTTCACAATTTATACCATTATCATCTTCACTGCACCCCATAAATGCAAATAAAATTAATAATAACACTACAGCTTTTTGTAATGGTGTTTTCTTCATAGTTTCAAAGTTGATATCCTCGGGTTCTAAGTTTTCTTCGTTGTTTGAGTTTTCGTCACTCATATATAGTTAATTCTTGTTTTGATATTTTGATTAAATCATCATCTTCAATTATAAATCTCTACTCCTCAACAGTATCCAATTCCACCTTCAAATTCTCAATAATAAACTCTTGTCTATCGGGCGTGTTTTTGCCCATATAGAAGCTCAATAATTCCTCAATACTCATTTGCTTGTCCAGCATCACTGGGTCTAGGCGTATATCTTCACCAATAAAATGCACAAACTCATCAGGCGAAATCTCCCCAAGTCCTTTAAATCTTGTGATTTCTGGTTTTGGTTTTAGTTCTTCCATAGCGTTTCTTCGCTCCTCATCGGTGTAGCAATAGATGGTTTTCTTTTTGTTTCGGACTCTAAAAAGAGGTGTTTGCAAAATATACAAATGCCTTTGTTTTATAAGTTCTGGAAAGAATTGGAGAAAAAAAGTAATCAATAATAACCGAATGTGCATTCCATCAACATCGGCATCTGTTGCGATAACCACGTTGTTGTATCGCAAGTCTTCCATGGATTCTTCAATATTCAATGCGGCTTGTAGCAAGTTGAACTCTTCATTTTCATACACTATCTTTTTTGAAAGTCCGTAGCTGTTCAAAGGCTTACCTTTTAAACTGAAAACCGCCTGCGTATTAACATCTCGACTTTTTGTGATACTTCCACTCGCACTATCTCCCTCTGTTATAAATAATGTAGATTCAAGATTGCGTTCTTTTTTGGTGTCGCCCAAATGTATGCGGCAATCTCGTAATTTTTTGTTGTGTAGGTTCGCTTTTTTCGCACGGTCTTTAGCCAATTTACGAATGCCCGAAAGTTCTTTTCGCTCACGTTCGGCTTGCATGATTTTACGTTGCAATGCTTCGGCGACGTCTGTATTTTTATGTAGAAAATTATCGAGTTGCGTTTTTAGAAAATCGTTGATATATGTCCGTACGGTTGGGAATTCGCCACCCATTTCCGTAGAACCTAATTTTGTTTTCGTTTGACTCTCAAAAACAGGCTCCATCACCTTAATGCTTATCGCACTTACAATAGACTTGCGAATGTCACTCGCCTCGTAGTTTTTACCGTAATGTTCTCTAATTGTTTTAACAAGACTTTCCCGAAACGCGGCTTGGTGCGTACCCCCTTGCGTGGTATTCTGCCCATTGACGAAACTATGGTACTCCTCGCTATATTGCGTTTTACTGTGGGTTATTGCCACTTCAATATCTTCGCCTGTTAGGTGGATAACTGGATAAAGCATGTCCTCTTGCGACATGTTATCTTCCAGCAAATCTTTAAGACCGTTTTCACTAAAAAACTTTTCGCCGTTAAAATCAATTGTCAGCCCCGGATTAAGATATACGTAGTTGCGGAGCATTTTCTCCACATATTCATTTCGGTATTTATAGTTTTTGAAAATGGCTTCGTCGGGATGAAAAACCACTTTTGTTCCTTTACGCTTTCCACTTTCTTCAACCTTGCTATCTACTGTAAGATTTCCTTCGCTAAATTCGGCATATTTTGTTTGATTGTCTCTGGTTGAATCTACTCTGAAATATGAAGACAAAGCATTCACCGCCTTTGTTCCTACCCCATTTAGACCAACAGATTTCTTAAACGCGCGAGAGTCATATTTTCCACCCGTATTCATTTTTGAAACCACATCAACGACCTTCCCTAAAGGAATTCCGCGGCCATAATCACGTACTTTCACTTCCTTGTCTTTGATACGGATTTCAATGGTCTTCCCCGCTCCCATCACAAATTCATCGATACAGTTATCAATAACTTCTTTCAATAAAATATAGATACCATCGTCTGGCGACGACCCGTCTCCAAGTTTCCCAATATACATCCCTGGACGCATGCGAATGTGCTCTTTCCAATCGAGCGAACGTATGTTATCTTCTGTATAATTTGTCTCTGCCATAAAATCGTGTGAATAGTTGTTAAATATAGCGTTTCGCAGTCGGACTTGGAATATATCCAAACAAAAGTAATTAACAATTGTGAGGATAAATTGTTAATTAGTTCAAGTTGTTTTTTGTGTCACATTTCCGAAGAAAAAAGGATAGTCTTTTATTTTACTTCGGAAATTTTAAAGGTGGATTTTATTTAAATGATTAAACATTTAGTGAGAAAATCTCAAATGTGAGAAATTTCCGAAGCCATCTGTAACAATTTAAGCCTTTGGCACGTATCATATAATGTACTACAAACAGAATTATGGGAGGAAGCGGACACGGACAGACAGTTTTAAACAACAACAGAAAACTTTTAGGAAAGCGATATAGCTTATTCTCAAAAGAAACCAATGCCCGCATGCGTGAAACCAAAAGGGGAAACTATCAAGAAGGCATTGTTGATGACAAAAAATTTACTGCTTTTGAACGCCAACAAATTCAACTTACAATAAAGAACCAATCTAAAATAAAAAATAGAATATTGTTTGTTGCCTTAATACTGATCGTATCTGTAGTAAGTTTTGGGTTTTTCAAATTAGTAACCGCTCCCGAGATTGTTAAAACTTCGGACGATATTATTAAGTACGAAAAAGAGTATTTGCGATATATTGAGCGAGGTGATACTTGGATTGAGTACAAAAAATGGGAACCAGCAATACAGCTTTATCAAAAAGCATTAATCTATTATCCTAATGCTTTTGAGCCCAATTATAGATTGGCGCTTGCCTATAGTTACAGCTGCAAATTTCAAAACTTTCATTGTGAAGATGGAAGTCATTTAATTGAAGAATTATCGAATGAATTTCCGGATAATGCTGGTCAATTTTTGGTTTTAGATTCTATATTCAAAAAATACAAGAAGGAACCAATCTTTTTGAGTAATTGAAGATTTATTTGGTAAGAAATTCATTTTGAAGAAATAATTATTTGGTAACATTTTGTTAAACCGAATTCATATTTGCAAAGCAATTATATTTTTGTGGCTATGAAAAAACTCTTTTTACCCTTAGTATTTATTTTAGGATTAGTAACTGCAAACGCACAGAGCGAGTCTCCTTACGAGTGGGACTGGGCTCGTGACGGGATTTGGACCGGCGCAGCCCTTGGCGGATCAGCCTTTGGACTTTACCTCATTGGCGAAAAAGACGATATTGATGAAGCGGAGTTTGCGCGCATTGAAGCTGAACTAGCCGCCGATGCCGTTGACATCAATTTTTTAGACAATTGGGTTGTGGGAAAACATGATGAAAAAGCGAGCGAAATAAGTGATATTCCATTTGCGATTTCCTTTGCAGCACCTTTTGTTATGCTCTTTGATGATAAAATTAATGACCACACAGGTCAATATTTAGGGCTTTATATTGAGAGTCTTGCTACTACAGCTGCAATGTATTCTATTACCGCAGGATTAGTGAATCGTAGTCGTCCATATGTCTATGACAATAGCGGAGATACAGGAATCGATAGGAGAAAAAGTAATAATGGGCAACGTTCATTTTATTCTGGCCACGTTGCTGCCACGGCATCGGCGACCTTTTTTATGGCAAAAGCCTACAGCGATTTTAATCCCGACGCTGCTCCATTAGGCAAAACATTAATTTGGACAGGTGCAGCTGTTTTACCAGCAACCGTAGGTTATTTTAGAATGGAAGCGGGACAACACTTTTTAACCGATGTTTTATTAGGCTATGCGCTTGGTGCTGCCACTGGTTATTTAGTTCCAGAATTACACAAGAAAAGATTAGACGGAGTTTCATTATACCCAACGGGAGGAGTTAATTTTTTGGGTGATGAATACAAAGCAATGGCACTTAGAGTACAATTTTAATACAAATAACATTAGCATAACAAAAAGGGCTTTTTCTACTATTAGAAAAAGCCCTTTTTTTATTAGAATAGTATATTAACTCACTAAACATTAAAACGGAAATGCATCACATCTCCATCGCTTACAACATATTCTTTTCCTTCCACCCCCATTTTTCCAGCTTCTTTTACTTTTGCTTCGCTACCATAACTTACGTAGTCTGCATATTTGATGACTTCAGCACGAATGAATCCTTTTTCAAAATCGGTATGGATTACTCCCGCTGCTTGTGGCGCAGTTGCACCTACGGGAATTGTCCAAGCACGAACTTCTTTTACTCCTGCTGTAAAATACGTTTGTAAATTCAGTAATTTGTATGCACCACGAATCAATTTTGCTGAACCTGGCTCTTCAAGACCGAGGTCTTCCAAAAACATCTGGCGTTCTTCAAAAGAGTCTAATTCTGTGATATCTGCTTCTGTTCCTACTGCTAGGATGATTACTTCGGCATTTTCATTGGCAACGGCGGCTTTTACTTTTTCTACATATTCGTTACCTGTTGCAGCCGCATCTTCATCTACATTACACACATACATTACCGGTTTGTCTGTAATAAACTGTAATGGTCTCACAAACTCTTCGCGGTCTTTTTCTGTAAAGTCAATTGCTCTAACTGAAATTCCTTGCTCCAAAGATTCTTTGATTTTCACTAAAATGCTTTCTTCTTTTTGAGCTTCTTTATTTCCGGTACGCGCGGCACGCTTTACTTTTTCAAGTTTTTTATCGGTAGTTTCCAGATCCTTTAATTGCAATTCAATATCAATCGTTTCTTTATCTCTAATAGGGTCAACGCTTCCGTCCACGTGAACGATATTGTCATTGTCAAAACATCGTAACACATGTAGAATAGCATCTGTTTCTCTAATATTTCCGAGGAACTGATTTCCAAGACCTTCGCCTTTACTAGCGCCTTTTACAAGACCCGCAATATCTACAATCTCCACAGTAGCGGGCAATACGCGCTCGGGATTGACTAATTTTTCTAATTGAACCAAACGATCATCAGGGACATTTACGACTCCAATATTGGGCTCAATAGTACAGAATGGAAAGTTTGCACTTTGCGCCTTAGCGTTGGACAAACAATTAAAAAGTGTTGATTTACCTACATTGGGCAATCCTACAATACCTGCTTTCATGACATATTTTTTGTTTTTCTGAAATGTAACACGAATGTTAATTTAGGTCATATTTCAGAATTAAATTTTAACCTAAAAAATCGTGCAAAGATATGGTTTAATAGGATATTAAGTCACAAATAGAAATCCTTTCTTTTTAAAATTATAAGAAAACTTTATTACCTGTTTTGCAAACAATTAACAACTCCTTATCTATTTTTGAATCAAACATTTAAAACAACAAACCCATGAAAAAATTAGCAATTAGTCTAGGTGTATTAATTTTCGCAGCAGGCGGGATGATGGCACAAGAAAATGTAGACGTTAAGAAAGAGACTGTTACTAAGAAGGTAAGAGTACACGATAAATATTCTGAAGATGTTCAGGTAACTGAAGACGTTGAAGAAGAAGTTGAAGTTATTCAAGTTGAGCAAAATAATCAAACTAATCAAGAGACTTCAAGACTATCCAATAAATCAGAAGGCAAAAACGTCTTAGTTAAAACTTCTACAGTTGATACTGACAAAATGAAGCAGGACGCGATGAAGAACGAAATGCTTAAAGAAGAAATTGAGGTTAAAAAAGTTGCTGAATTGCAAGAATCTAAACAAAAAATGATGGAGCGCGAGGAAATGGAGAAAAAAGCAATGGAGCAAAAAGAAGCGATGCTCGAAAAAGAACGTTTGGAGCGTAAGGCAATTTTAGAAAGAGAAGTTGGTCAAACTGAAAAAGAGGCTAAAATGATGGCGAAAGAGGCTAAAAAAGAGAAAAAAGCGGCTAGAAAAGCTAAGAAAAAAATTGATAATAGATAATTAAAAAAGTCTATCATCATGAATCGGTTTCAATATTAATTATTGAAACCGATTTTTTTATTTCAAACTTTCTTCAATGGTGGAAGTGTATTCTGCGAAAGTACCTATGTTGTGATGCGTTGCGTTTGGTATTGTTATAAAAGTAAGCTGTTTTTTAGGGATTTGCGTAGCTAGTTTTTCGCCTGATTTATAATCTACTATAGCATCATTGGTTCCATGATAAATAACGATTGGTGATGTTATATTTTTGACGTATATATTGCTTGTCAATTTAATTTTCAACAATGAATCTAAAAAAGGAATCCATGAAAATTTCTGCTTTGCTACATCCTTAAGATTATAAAATGGTGTTTCTAAAATTACTTTTCGAGGTTTGTTTTTGGACGCCAAATATGTTGCAAATCCAGTCCCTATAGACCTACCATAAATTATAATATCTTTTTCTGAATTTGATTTTAGAAGATAATTATACCACAATTGGGTATCGTCTAGCATTTTTTGTTCATCGATACTGCCAGTGCTTTTTCCATATGTGCGGTAATCGACTACTAAAACATCATACTGCAAGGTTGTAAAATAAGACGCAATATGCCCCCAACGAGACAAATCTCCAGAATTACCGTGAAAATATAAAATAACACCTTTAGGGTTTTCAACTTTGAAATGAATGCCGTGTAGCGAAACGTCATTTTCTGCAGTCAATCTCACTTCTTCAAATGAAATATCGAAATCGAATGTATAATCTTGATCTAAACTTGTTGCTGCAAATACTATATCCTCTTGTTTAAAATACATTACGGCTGTGCCAATTGAGATGAGTAAAATAAGACCCGTTAGCGCGATTAAAGCCCTCTTAATTATTTTTTTCATTATTTATAAGAATGCTTAACACCTATGCTAGTTGTGGATAAATCAATATCTACCGTGCGTTCTTGGATAATCCGGGTCAACGTTTTATGATACGCAGCAAAGGTATTCATGTTTTTGTGTCCACCACCAAGAATGGGATATAATTGTGTTTTTTCTGGTTGTATTTCGGCCAATTTTAAACTCGATTTAAAAGGTATTAACTTATCATCGGTCCCGTGAATGATGTGAATGGGACATTTTACATATTTTAGCCATTTGTGCGTAGGCATTGGGTATCGCAATAAAATACTCAAAGGCATAAATGGCATATATCTATTTGTCACTGACAAAAGGCTATAATATGGTGCGTCGAGGATAAGCATTTTTGGAGTGTTCATTGAAGCCAACTTTGTTGCAAATCCAGAGCCTAAGGATCTGCCGTAAAGAATGATGTATTCTTCCGGAACCCTATCTTTTATTTTGTTGTATACAAATTGTAAATCTCTTTTAATTGCCTCCTGCGAGCGTTTTCCAGTACTTTTTCCGAAACCTCTATAATCAACCATGATTACGTCGTATTGGTTTCGGGTGAAGTCGACCGCAAATTTACCCCAACCTCTAATGCTTTTACTATTTCCTTTTAAGTAAAGCACGACACCTTTTGGGTTAGTGGTTTTAAAATGAAGTCCGTTAATAGTTGCGCCATCTTTTGTTTCAAGATTATACTCGTCAACTTTTTGGTTTTCATATTCGAAAAGAAAATCCTTTGGAAGCTTCTCTGGTTTAAAAAGAAATTGATCTTGAAGATAATATAGCAATACACTAATCACAATGTAGATTGCAAGTATCCAAATGAGTGTATGAAGCCAAACGGGCATGAGGAATAATTTAATTAAAACCGAAATGTTTGTCCTATAAAGTTACATTAAAATTTCAGAAGAAAACAACGCATAAAAAAAGAGTCTCGATTGCTCGAGACTCTTTATCTATAAAAATTTAACCTGAAATATTATTTCTTCACAAACTTCTTAGTTAATGTTCCCTCTGTTGTATTGATTTTCAAAAAGTAAACACCACTTGTCAATATGGAAGTATCTATTTGATTTTTATTTGTCGAAACAGGTATCGTTTTTCCTAAAGCATCAAAAATTTGTACCGAATCAATCGTAATTTGAGATGTTGTTTGGATGAATAGTATATTGGTTGTAGGATTTGGAGAAATACTAACTTGCGATTGTAAATTATCATTTACTGACAATTCGGTACAAATTGCTCCATAGACAAAATTACCGAACAATTCGCCACTACCAGTCATACCCTCTAGTTCAATTCTAGTAATCTGCTCATCAGATATTAACCCAACAAAAGCCTGTGTTTCAATAGGGGCATTAATAACATAGGTTTCAATCAAAACATCACCTATTCCATAAATCCTAATTGACGTGTCAGGGTTACTATTTTCCCAAACATCTGCAGCTACAGCAAAAACGGGTGGGTCAAAAGTTGCGATTGTAAATTCTGCAAAAGCAGATGCACCAATTAAAGAATCAGTATTCCCTATCGCGCCTGCAGGTATGTTTACCATATCTGTATTGCTTGAAGCTGTGGCAATAAAACCATCTTCAATTTCACCAACAGCAAAACAACTATCGCCAGCACTACTAATGGACAATCCGCAAGGGGTAATAGTAGTTGGACCATTTGTAAAGTTTTCACTTGTAAGCACAGTATTTGGACAGTTAGTCAAAACACCGGCATTAAAATTAGCTAAATCAGTATATGTCTCTATAATAGGCATTCTATTCGTATCGACTCTAGACATGGTTGCCACTGAACGCCCAGAATTTGATGCAGGGTGAGCATTTGAAGTTAAAGCTTCATTATAATTTGTTGGACTCTGAGCAAATGAAATTGTGCAGGTCAATAATGTGAGGATTGTAATTTTCTTCATTTTATTTTTTTTGTAGGGTTAAATTAATATTTCAGAATAAAATATAAAAAAGAGTCCCGATTGATCGAGACTCTTTAACTATATAACTAAATGTGACTTCTTATTTCTTTCCGTCCATTTTGTCTTTTAAAGCTTGAAGTGCTGAGTTAGCATCCCCTAAAGTAGGTTTCGCTTCGTCGGCTTGTGCAGCAGCTTTCTTAGCAGCTTGCTTTACAATCTTCGCTTCTTCTTCTTTGTGAATTGCCATGTGAGATGCTACCACTTTCTTGAAATCTTTATTGAATTCAATAATTTGGAATTCTGCTTCTTCACCTTTTTTCACATCAGTACCGTCTTCTTTTTCAAGGTGACGTTTAGGTACAAATGCAGAGATATCTTCGTTAAAGTTGATAATCGCTCCTTTGTCAACAACTTCGTCAATAGTAGCTGTATGTGTAGTACCTACTGCAAACTCAGCCTCATACTTGTCCCAAGGGTTATCCTCAGTTTGTTTGTGACCTAAACTAAGTTTACGTCCTTCAACATCTAATTCAAGTACAACAACATCAAGTTTGTCTCCAATGTTTGTAAACTCACTTGGATGCTTGATTTTCTTAGTCCAAGAAAGATCAGAGATATAAATCAATCCATCAATTCCTTCTTCTAATTCAACAAATACGCCAAAGTTTGTAAAGTTACGTACAATACCTGTGTGGCGTGAACCTACTGGATATTTTGTTGTGATATCAGTCCATGGGTCTGGTGCCAATTGTTTGATACCTAAACTCATTTTACGTTCTTCACGGTCCATTGTCAATACTTGCGCTTCAACAACATCACCAACATTTACAAAATCCTGTGCGCTACGTAAGTGTGTAGACCAAGACATTTCGCTAACGTGGATAAGACCTTCAACACCTTCAGCAACTTCGATAAATGCACCGTAATCTGCGATTACAACTACTTTACCTTTTACTTTATCACCCACTTTAAGCTCTTCACCAAGTGCATCCCAAGGGTGTGCGCTCAATTGTTTAAGACCTAATTGGATACGTGTTTTATCCTCATCAAAATCAAGGATTACAACGTTCAATTTTTGGTCAAGCTCTACAATCTCGTTAGGGTGGTTGATACGTGACCAAGAAAGGTCTGTAATGTGTACCAATCCATCAACACCACCAAGATCAACAAATACTCCGTAAGATGTGATGTTCTTCACGATACCTTCAAGTACTTGTCCTTTTTCAAGTTGTCCAATGATTTCTTTTTTCTGCTCTTCGATATCTGCTTCGATAAGCGCTTTGTGCGATACTACAACGTTTTTAAATTCGTGGTTGATTTTCACAACTTTGAATTCCATAGTTTTACCTACATATACATCGTAATCTCTAATAGGCTTCACGTCAATTTGAGAACCTGGCAAGAATGCCTCAATTCCAAAAACGTCAACGATCATACCTCCTTTAGTTCTGCACTTCACAAAACCGTTAACGATAGTTGCTTCGTCGTGTGCTTTATTAACACGGTCCCAAGCCATAATCGTTCTCGCCTTACGGTGAGAAAGAATCAATTGACCTGTACTGTCTTCACGCACATCAATTAAAACCTCAACTTTATCCCCTACCTTAAGGTCTGGATTGTAACGAAATTCGTTTAAAGAAATAACACCTTCACTCTTCGCGTTGATGTCGATAATTACATCACGGTCCGATAAGAACACTACTTCACCTTCAACAACCTCATCATCAAGTGTATCTACGAAGTTTTCCGTTACTAATTTTTCAAATTCCTCTAACTTACCATCATCTACGGGGTCAATTCCCTCTTCGTAGTTGTGCCAGTTAAAATCCTCAAGAAATTTCTCAGGATTTGATTCTTTTAAAGAAGGCTCTCTTTTTTCCTTTACAGGAGCGGCTACTTCTTCTTCAGTTGTTTCTACTGAGTTCTCCATTTCTGCATCGGCAGGAGCTACAACAGCAGGAGTTCTTTTTCTTGTTTTTTTAGCAGTTTCTTTAACCGCTTCGTCTTTTGCTTTTTCAGCCATTTGTTTAATTCTCTTAAGGATTTAATATTCCCGCGAAAGCGAAAAGCTTTAACCTCAATGAGTTTTTGTATTCTGCTAGTGTATACTGGTTAAAACGACGCACCCACAGAAGGGTTATGTTTAGTTTGATTTCCTTTTTCCAGTACTTGATCGTTAAAAGGGGTGCAAAAATAATCTATTTGTTTTGATTTTCAAAAGGATATATTAAAATGTTGAACTATATTTATAGGTGTTGTTACATTTCGGGAATAGAGAGCATTGACGGCAAATATAATTTACTACTTTTAGTTCTTATTCATATCTATCATCCTATTAACTTCGGAAATTTAAAACACATGAAACATATTGCCATTGTTGTATTATTAGGTCTTATAGCCTGCGGCACTAGAACCAAACCGACCACCGTCACCGAAACACTCGAAATAGCAAGTTTTAAAGTAACTTGCCAAGGAATAGGCGATTCGCAATGCATGCAGGTACGCAAGCATGGACAAAAAAACTGGGCAGAATTCAATATACCTATTCAAGGTTTTGAATACCAACAAGGCTATAAATATACGATTCAAGTAACAAAAGAAAACCTAGACCCATCAATAATACCAGGCACGGCTGCCAGTTTAAACTACACGCTGGTGAAACAGATAAGAAAACAAAAAGAAAACACCATTAGACTGCACGATATTTGGGTTGTAAAAACAATCAACGATACTCCAGTAAAGGAGCTAGGTAATCAACCGCAAATAACACTCGAATTACAACTTAACGAAAAAAAGATTTTTGGAAACGATAGTTGCAATGAATTCTTTGGAGCGATAGAACAAGTAGATGATAATAATCTACAATTTGGATTATTGGGAAGAACTAAAAAAATGTGCCCAGATATGGCCTTAGCAAATCTATTTTATGATACCATGCAAGAAGTTGCCGGCTATCGTATTGAAAAGTTATCATTGTATTTACTCAATAATAATGAGGAGCAAATTATGCAGCTGCAAAAAGTTGACTAAAAAAAACGACCTATTTTAGGTCGTTTTTTTTTTAATTGGGAAAATTATATTAATCAAGCATTATAACACCATCATAAGTCCCACTACCGTCAGTATAATTAAATACACCAGAGGAAACAGGACCACAGGGATCGGCAGAATAATAATCACCGGATTCGTTATGAATAGACCAAGAAGCCGCCCCTCCTAAATCAGATGTTTGACTTATAGCAAAAACAAAATTGGAATTAGCACCAGGGACATAGTTAGGAATACCATAACAATCAAAATCAAAACTTTCAAACTCAGTATCTGTTATTTCCATACCATTATAGGTAACCATTAAAAGCGATAATTCTTCTTCTCCAGCAACAGCTCCAGCCGAAACTGTACCATTGGTCATCAAATTCCAAGTACCAGTTAAAGATGGATTTTCTGGATCAGTAAATGTTCCTGTTCGCGAAACAGGCATTCTTGTACTTGTTGCTTTCGCTACCTGAACAAAATAAGGATTGTTATTTAAAGTTACATCTTTCACAACTGCTTGAGATTGATTCAAGTCTAACACAAAAGAACCGTTGGAGGATACAAAAGTAAAACTTCTGTCAGCAATATCAGCTGCAAAACTATTATTGGAAGTATATTCAATTATTTCACCACTTACCATTTCAACGTAAGCATTATAAGTTCCATTATTTTCTGCGTTTATCCATATAACACCCCTATCTTGAGTGTTGGCAGCCGCAATAACTCCTGTGTAAATACCTTTTTTCTGGGTATCAAAAAGACTATTGGGTGTTTGTTCTTTGGCATTTAAAGACTGACTTGTCTGTAGATTTAAATTTTCTTGTTCTTCTAAAGTTGCATCTTTTGAGCAACTTGCAAATGCTAGTAATCCAGCAATTGCCATTAATTTGATTTGGGTTTTCATAAAATTAGTTTTTAAAGGTTAGTACTTAAAAAACAAATCTAGGTAGGTTTCAGAGTTGTTTTAAGCGGGTTGGAAACAAAACTACATAAAAAAATTCGATTAAAAACAATATTTTACGATTAAATGTAAAATTTAATATTCACAAAGACACCATAAATCTAAAAATATTGTAACAAAATCGCTAAAACACCAATAATATATGTTTAAGCGACATATCTAAAAATTTATTTGTAAGAAAAAAGGAGTTTTGACAAATCTTATTTTAACATTCTACCAGCAATTCTATCTTTTGCTAGTTGGAGAATGACGTGAAATTGATCTTCAAGATTCATTTCACTGTTGTCAATTTCAATAGCACCTTTGGCTTTACGCAGCGGAGAATCTTCTCTTGTTGAATCAATATGGTCGCGTTCAATTACATTTTCAAGTACGTCTTTGTATAAAATAGCATCTCCACGCTCTAGAAGTTCTTTGTAACGGCGTTGTGCACGAGTTTCAGGTGAGGCATCTAAGAATATTTTGAGTTCGGCATCTGGGAATACAACTGTACCAATATCGCGTCCATCCATTACTACACCCTTGCCCTGCCCCATTAATTGTTGCTGATGAACCAATTTTTTTCGTACTTCAGAAATCGTTGCAATGGGACTAACGAATTCTGAAACTTCTAACGTTCTAATTTGGTTTTCTACGTTTTCACCATTGAGATAAACTTCGGCAATTCCGGTAGCTTGATTTTTTTTGAAGGTGATTGAAATGTCATCGAGACTTTTAATAAGTCCTTGGGTGTCTAGTATTTCAGAAGAAATGAAACTATTTCGCATTGCAAATAGTGTGACCGCTCTGTACATAGCACCTGTATCAACGTAGATGTAGTCTAACCAATCTGATAATTGCTTGGCGATGGTGCTTTTTCCTGTAGATGAAAAGCCGTCAATGGCAATGGTAATTTTTCCCATGTCGCAAAGTTATCGTAAATCAACTTGTACTCCAAAGAAACTTGCGGAGGCTGCTGTATTATATTTTGAATACGAATAATTGAGTCTAATTTTATTGAGCTTTATCCCAAATCCTGCACTAATTCCTGCAAAAGCACGTCTATCAACAATACGTAACTCTTCTGCTCTTCGGAAATTGTAGCCTAAACGAATATTGAATCCACTTTCTGGAAACAGCTCCACTCCTACTATCATGTGACGAAGTGCGTGGTCAAAAAAGTTTATATTTTCGGTAGTCACTCCTCCCTCTAAATCTGTTATTTCTCTATCTGGATTTGAGAATGCGACATTCCAACGTTGCATATTTTCTAACGTAAAATGCCAACGAATGGGTATTCTTTCTAAAGTTTGAGAGATTCCAAAAATAAGTTCAAATGGTACTTGCTCAAGTTCTATATCATAGGGAGTTACTTGAGTTCCTATATTTCTGGCAACTCCTGCGATGTGTAAATCCCAAGGTTCATAGATATAATTTAAAGCCACATCAACTGCAACTCCAACTGAATTATAACTTTCTAATGTAGAACTAATGAACTTAATATTTCCGCCGACGTGAAAATCGGTATATGGAATATTACGTGCATGACCAATGGAAACAGCTACTTCACCACCACTAAAACTGCCGGTTTCGTTACCATTTTCGTCATAACCTTCAAAATTTCCGTAGTTAATATACGTTGCACCAGCGTGGATTACCTGCGTTCTTCTGTCCCATAAATAAGCGTATGCAACAGTCCCATAATTAACATCGCCTATATAATTATTGTAATTTACAGAGAGTTGATTATCCATTTCTGGGTTAATCGAAGCTGGATTGAATAATCCCTGCACTGGGTCGTAGTCATAATTTGTCACCGTCTTACCCCCTAGAGCAGCCTGCCGGGGATTGTTAACCAAATTTAAAAAAGAATAGGTAGAACGTCCACCAATTTGCCCAATCGCAGAAACGGTTAATAATGAGGCTAATAAGAATAAAACCTTGTGGTTCATTGGCATTGGGACGCGGTGTCTTTACATAGTAACGACTGCAAGTATAAAATATTTTTGAACGGTAAAAAAAGGAAACATTATTATATAACAAAAGAGCCAAAACTATATAAGATATTCCATATTGAGTTTTAGCTCTTTTGTTTTATAATTTCTTCGCGTCCTTCACTTTTTCTTTTGTCAATGCGAGTGTTAATACATCGCTCATATCTTTGACGTAATGAAAAGTGAGTCCTTTTAAATATTCTGGTTTTATTTCTTCAATATCTCTTTTATTTTCTTCGCAGAGTAGAATTTCTTTGATACGAGCTCTTTTTGCCGCCAATATTTTTTCTTTGATTCCGCCTACGGGTAATACTTTTCCGCGGAGCGTAATCTCTCCCGTCATCGCTATACTTTTCTTCACTTTTCTTTGCGTAAACAATGATACTAATGATGTTAACATAGTAATTCCTGCGCTAGGCCCATCCTTAGGAGTAGCTCCTTCTGGAACGTGAACGTGGACATTGTATTTTTCAAAAATTTCAGGATTAATGCCCAGTTTATCTGCATTAGCTTTAATGTATTCCATGGCAATGGTTGCAGACTCTTTCATTACTTTCCCCAAATTACCTGTCATATTGAGATTACCTTTTCCTTTACTTAGAATAGACTCAATGAATAGAATATCGCCTCCTACGCGCGTCCATGCCAGTCCTGTAACAACTCCAGCAACATCATTGCTTTCATATTTATTACGTTCCATTTTTGGTGCGCCAAGGATTTCAATAATGGCTTCGTTGGTTACTTTTACTTCATACTCTTCCTCCATTGCAATCTTCATTGCTGCAAAACGAACGGTTTTTGCTATTTGCTTTTCTAAACCACGAACGCCACTTTCTCTTGTATATCCTTCTACAATCTTTTCTAATTGAGTCTTACCCACCTTAAGATGATCTGTAGTTAAGCCGTGCTCTTTTAATTGTTTTGGTAATAAATGCTGCTTGGCGATTTCAACTTTTTCTTCAATCGTATATCCTGTGACATTAATGATTTCCATACGGTCACGAAGTGCTGGTTGAATGGTGCTCAAGCTGTTTGATGTAGCTATGAACATTACCTTTGATAAATCGTAACCTAACTCTAAAAAATTATCATAGAATGCACTATTCTGTTCTGGATCTAGAACCTCAAGCATTGCCGAAGACGGATCACCTTGACTGCCCACAGATAATTTATCAATTTCGTCCAGTACAAAAACCGGATTACTTGTCCCTGCTTTTTTTAGACTTTTAATAATTCTACCTGGCATTGCGCCAATGTATGTTTTACGATGTCCTCGTATTTCGGCTTCGTCTCTTAATCCACCTAAACTAATACGAATATATTCTCTCCCCAATGCTTCGGCTACAGATTTTCCCAAACTTGTTTTACCAACTCCCGGAGGTCCGTATAGACATAATATGGGCGATTTCATATCATTTCGGAGTTTGAGAACTGCTAGATATTCAATGATTCGTTTCTTTACATCGTCAAGACCATAGTGATCACGGTCAAGAATTTTCTTTGCGCGTTTTAAATCGAATTTATCTTTACTGAATTCATTCCAAGGTAGATCCAATAACAAATCTAAGTAGTTTTTCTGAATACTAAATTCAGCTACCTGTGGATTCATTCGTTGTAATTTCGCCAATTCTTTACTGAAATGTTTACCAACAGCTTTATCCCATTTTTTAACATTTCCGCGACTGCGCATTTCTTCAATTTCAGCTTCCGAAGAATTTCCACCCAATTCCTCTTGGATGGTTTTCATCTGCTGATGCAAGAAATACTCACGCTGCTGTTTATTTATATCGCTGTGAACTTTACTTTGGATATCATTGCGCAGAGAAAGTTTTTGTAACTCCAATTCCATAAATCTAAGTGTCTCCAATGCCCTATCTCTCAAATCATTTATTTGAAGCAACGTTTGCTTTTCGGCAACGGTAACATTCAAATTTGAGGATACAAAATTGATTAAAAACGAAGGGCTCTCTATATTTTTTATCGCGAACGACGCCTCGCTAGGAATATTAGGACTATCCTTTATAATCTTTAAAGCCTTTTCTTTAATCGAAGCAACTATTTCCTTAAACTCAGCATTATCCTTTGCCGGACGTGCCTCAGCGACTGATCGTACAGTTGCAGTCATAAAAGGCTCTGTGGTCATTACTTGATTGACCTCAAAACGTTTTTTTCCTTGGATGATAACTGTAGTATTACCATCTGGCATTTTTAGGACTTTTAAAATTTTTGCAACAGTCCCTACTGTATTAATATCATCAATGCCCGGCTCTTCTTCGCCTTCCACTTTTTGGCTTACAACGCCAATTATCTTGTTGCCTTTATTTGTTTCGTTGATTAATTTTATGGACTTGTCACGGCCTGCAGTAATTGGTACAACAACACCCGGAAATAAAACAGTGTTTCTCAATGGAAGGATAGGGAGAATTTCGGGTAGTTCTTCATTGTTCATTTCTTCCTCATCTTCTGTAGACATCAACGGTATAAACTCCGCATCATCTTGAAATTCCTGCAATGACAGACTGTCTAATATTTTTATTCTTGATTTTGACATAGTATGTGATAAGACATTGTGTCACGTATATACGCAAAACACTGTCGTTAAGTTTTTTAAATGAAATGTAATCTCGCTGATAGGAACTGATTTTCAGTAGATTCAATGACTATCGCAATTACTATATTTCAAAGTGTATGCCAAGGGGAAATGTTTGCTGCGGAAATGAAGAAAACAAAAACTCATTTAACTATAAGGACAAATTTTATGTAATTTATATTTCCGAAGAAAAAATAAATTATGCAAATCGTAAATTTTTTTCCTCCAACTGTAACAATTAAAAACCAGCCGTATCTTTATAACAACCAACCATCAAAAAAGTGTCATTAACCAAAGTACCTGTTGAAAGTTTACTCGAGCTCTGTTTGCAGAAGAACAATCTGGCGCAGTTAGAAATTTATAATAGGTACCAGAAAGCGATGTTCAATACATCAGTTCGGATTGTAAAAAATAGTGCACTTGCGGAAGACATAATGCAAGAGTCGTTTTTGACAGCCTTTAATAGGTTGGATACATTTAAAGGCACGGCAACTTTTGGATCTTGGTTAAAAAGGATTGTTGTGAACAATAGTATTTCGGCATATCACAAATCCAGTAAATATGTTCCCTTAGACCAATTTTTACATAACGAAGAAACCTATGAAGATGAAGATGAAAATGGCATAGCCGAAATTTCAAACGAAAACCCAAAAGCAAATAACCTATTAAAAGTAATGAAAACCTTGCATCCCAATTATGACCAAGTGTTGACCCTCCACTACATTGAAGGATTTGATTACGAAGAAATTTGCGAGATTTTGAACATTACAAATGCCAATTGTAGAACCATGATTTCAAGAGCAAAAGAAAGTTTGAGAAAAAAATTGAACCTAAAATAATGAAAGACTCAATAGAACATATTCTAAACAACAACAACGGTCAATTTGATATTGAGGAAACGCCACAAGGCCATCAAAACAGATTTTTTGATAAACTGAAAGCGCAAGAAAATGCTATTGAAAAGACCCGTAAAAAAACGAATTGGTGGAAACCATTGAGTATTGCAGCTAGCATTGCCGTAATTGTTGCCGTTGGCTCTTTGTTTTTTAATAAAGCACCCAAAGATGCAGAACTTTCAAGTATCTCTATTGAAATGCAAGAAACACAATCCTTCTTTACGACCGCTATTAACAAGGAGTTAGAAACCTTAAAAAGTTATGACGACCCAGAATTAAAACAAATCATCAACGAAACACTAACCGAAATTGAATCCCTAGAAGCGCAATACAAAAATTTGAAAGTAGATTTACTGCAAAGCGGCAATGACAAACGCGTTGTAACTGCCATGATTGCAAACTTTCAAAATAGAATAGAGTTGCTTCAAGGGGTAATTGACATTATAGAAGATATAAAAATTCAAAAAAATAATAAAGATGAAATCACATTATAACATACTATTACTAGTACTACTCATCCCTGCAATGACTTTTGCAAATGAAACTAAGTTTAAAGGTAAGTACACAAAGGAAAAAAAAGTCTCTAAAGAGTTTACAGTTAGCCCCAACGCTGGATTGAACGTTGATAATGCCTACGGAAATATCAATATCACAACTTGGGATGAAAACCGAACAGTTATAGACGTCCTAATTAAAACAAATGGTGACGACGAAAGTAAAGTTCAAGAAAAACTTGAAGAAATTACGATTGACTTTAACGCAACTAGTAATCAAGTGAACGCCGAAACTAATTTTAAAGATGGCGGCAACAACTCTAGCTGGAAGAAAAATGGTAACCAAGTTTCGTTTGAGATAATTTACACCATAAAATTACCAAAGAGCAACAACGTAGATTTGACAAATAAATACGGCGCTATCACAATCACCTCCCTCAACGGAAACGCAAAAATAAATGCCATGTATGGCGATGTTATTATTGGAGATTTAAATGCTGATGACAACTACATCAAAATGCGCTACACAGATCACGCTACCATTAATTATATGAAAAACGGCAAAATTGAAGCAGATTATTCAGATTTTTCATTGGAAAAAGTGGATGACCTTGAATTAGTTGCAGATTATACAAAAAGCAATATTGGCACTGTAAGCAAACTCGACTATCAAAACCGCTACGGTAAATTGAGAGTGGAAAATGCGGGTAGCGTAAATGGAAAAGCAGATTATAACGGCGGTATCTTTATGAATGTAAAGTATGATTTCAACGTCACTGCACGCTATAGTTCATTGAGTATAGAAAAAACCGAAACCACGATGAAAGACATCCTTATTGATGGTAGCTATTCAAAAATCTCATTGGGAATAAACCCTGGGTATAACTTTAAATTCAAAGCAGATTTAGGATATGGTGGATTGAAAGGAGCCGATTTTATTACAATGACCAGCGAGAATAAAAAGTCGGGTAAATCTGAATATGTGGGTTACTTCGGAAATATGAATTCCAAAAACAATATAAATATCAATTCACGCTACGGAAGCATAACAATAACCAAAAACTAAAATTATGAAAACTTCAAAAATACTTAACACACTATTATTCATTGCAATATGTATAGCAACCACACAAAGTACCCTTGCTCAAAAAAAGATTACCGGAAGTGGTAATGTAGTTACAAATACTGTAAATACCGCAGATTATCACACGGTAAATACGGTGGGCTCTATTACCGTTGAACTTGTTTCCGGGAACGAGGGAGACATTAAAATTATTGCCGAAGATAACTTGCAGCAATATGTTGAGCTTACCAATAACGACGGCACATTAAAAGTTACCACGAAAAACAAAATGCCGTATTATGAATCAAAACATAAAATACGTGTTATTGTTCCTTTCAAAGATTTGGATGCAGTTACACTAACAGGTTCTGGCGATGTGATTGGAAAAGATGTAATCAATGCTCAAAATTTTGAAACGAAACTTACAGGGTCAGGCGATATTACTTTGCAACTGCAAGCTAAGAATATAGAAGCAAATCTAAAAGGAAGCGGCGATATGACACTAAATGGCACAACTGACACATTGAACGCGGTGGTGTCTGGAAGTGGCGACTTTAAGGCTAAAAATCTAAAGGCAACTACAACCGATATTTCATTAACTGGATCAGGTGATGCTGCGGTATTTGCTTCGGGAAGTATAAAAGCACGCGTGAAAGGAAGTGGTGATATCGAATACTTTGGAAACCCTACTCAAAAAGATACCAAAGTTTTTGGCTCCGGTGACATCGATAAGATGTAATTATAAACTCTAGATAAAATTTAAAAAGCTCCCATATCTTCGGAAATGTGGAGCTTATTTTAATTTAGGGTTTGCATTTACAAAGAATTTCAGCATAACAAAAAGCCTCTTTAAAATGAATTAAAGAGGCTTTGATATTTAAAATTTCCGAAGTGCTACTAGAGAATATTTAATGCAAATTCTCCTTCAGTAATTGAAGCAATTGAGGGGTTTGTCCCAACATTATCTATTGCAGTAAATGAGAAGGTCGCTCTAATTTCTCCCGTCTCAGAATCATACTCTTGAACGGTAAGGTTACCTGGATTTGAACTGAAAACTGTATTCACGTTAGGCAATGTATACGTTCCAACGACTTCATCACCATTTACAACCTCAGGTGCCATTTCATAGACCCCTACTTCAACGTTTACAGGCAAAGTGATAGTGATTTCTCTTCCGCTTGGTATTGTAGCTGTAATCGTTCTTGACTCAATCATGTTCACTTCATTATTTGTTACAATAATGTCATTTACCGCAGGTAAAAATTCCAATCCATCAACGACTGCTCTAAAAGGTAGTGGTTCTGGTATTGAAATATCCGTTGTGAAAACTGTAAATGTACCTTCGGTTATTTCTACAACTGTTGGGTCTTGCATGAGTGGATCTCTCGCGGTGAAGAAAAATGTTCCTTCAAGAATTCCATCTGTAACATTAAAGGTAGTGATTGTCATTTCGCCAGGATTTGAACTTAAATTCTCTCCTCCGGTATTTCCGTTATAAAGACCTATTAACATAGAACCGTCTGAAATTTCACTCTCCATTGGGAATGTTCCAATTCCAATATCCGAAGGAATATCAAGACGTATTAATTGTCCTGTGGCTGTAAGCGCTTCAATTTTAATAACGAGCACCTCTCCTACCATATTTGAAGTTGTAGTTAATGTGGTGTCAACAAATTCTTCACCATCAGCCAATGCAAAGAAATCTTCAACAGGACCATTTGGATCTCCGCCACCGCCATTTCCGCCGCCACCGCCACCATCTTCATCTAATATGTATGGGATTGCGGTAAATAAACCTTCTGTGATTTGAACCTGTTGAATGATCGGGTCTCCATTACCATCAAAAAGCGGAGTGCCTTGAGCATCTTGAGCTTGTCTGGCTCCAGTAAACTGAAATGAACCAGAAATTAACATGTCAATTTCATTGTAACTCGTAATCACCATTTGCCCAGAACCTCCTATACCACTTAATGTTGTGTAAGGATTGGTTACTTGTGCCGCATCTACGTAAGCTGCAGTATTACTGGTATCTGGTATATCCGTTAGGCTAAAATTACCAGTAGCTATATTAGGAACCGAAATTGTAATCGCATTGTTACTACCCGATACTCCTGTAATTGTAAAAAAACCATCGCTAAAAACAACAGCCGAAGTACTTGCTGCAACAAAATTCACCCCATTAATTTTAGCAGTAAAGGCTCCAACTTCACCTTCTGCAGGTCCGCCACCTGATTGTGGGAATTGGCCTTCTAAAGGTTCATCACTACATGAAGCAAATTGAAATGCCATTAAGGCGACAAGCATCCAATTAAATAGTTTAAATTTTTTCATAGTTAAGTAAGTAAGTTCTTTCTTTAAACGCAAACATAAAGAAAAATTGTGTAATCCTTTTTATTTTTTAGGCACTCTAAACAGTAAAATAACGCCAATTACAAAGAAAACAACGAGAAATAAGATTGCGTTACGCATGCTTCCCGTAATCTGATCTATAAAGCCATAAATACCCATTCCTATAACGATACCGATTTTTTCGGCAACATCATAAAAGCTAAAATAAGACGTGGTATCCTTTGTTTGGGGTAAAAATTTTGAATAGGTAGAGCGCGATAAAGATTGTATTCCACCCATTACCAAACCAACAAATCCAGCCGTAATATAAAACTGAACAGGTTCATAAATAAAAAATGCTGAAATGCATAATAAGACCCAAACAGTATTTATAAATATCAAAGTTTTGATATTTCCGAATTTAAAAGATGCTTTGCTGGTTAAATAAGCTCCTAAAACTGCAACCAATTGTATAATTAAAATACTGCCTATAAGCCCTACAGTCTTGGCGTCACCATCTCCCCAGTTTATTTCTTGTTCACCAAAATATGTCGCCACGAGCATTACTGTTTGTACAGCCATGCTGTAAACGAAGAATGCTCCTAGATATCGTTTTAGCTTTAAGTTATTGGTCAAAGATTGATAGACGCTTCTTAATTCTCGAAATCCATTAAAAATAACTGCGCTGGTAACTTTGTGACCAGATTTGTTTCCTTTTGGTAAATGATAAAATGAATATTGACTGAAAATAATCCACCACAAACCAACCGTTATAAATGAGATTTTCATAGCCTCAATACTTCCGTTTCCGTCGTCACTTAAACCAAAAATTCCAGGGTACATTACCATTCCGAGATTAAAAACAAGTAACAAAACACTTCCTATATACCCCAATGAATACCCCTTTGCACTAATGCTGTCTTGTTGTTCTTTATGGGCAATGTCTGGCAGATAAGAATTATAAAAAACCAAACTTCCCCAAAAACCAATGAGCGCAAGAAAATAACTCAATAGGCTTATGTAAATATTTTCAAGATTAAAGAAATATAATGCGATGCACGACAAGGCTCCCAAATAGCAAAAAAACTTCATAAAGTTTTTCTTGTTACCCACATAATCAGCAATACCTGAAAGTAGCGGAGACAAAATGGCAACAACTAAAAATGCCGCAGCTGTTGTGAATGTAATCAAAGGTGTACTACGAATTGCAATACCAAATACCTCAACTGCTTCAATCCCTTTTTCTTTGAAGAGCGCCCCATAAAATATAGGGAAAACCGCCGATGCAATTACTAAACTATAAACAGAATTTGCCCAATCATAAAACGCCCACGCATTCAATAACTTTTTAGACCCTTTTTCTAGTTTTGCCATGTTGAAATATTAAACGTCTAAAATAAAAATATCCCGATGAATCATCGGGATATTTGATAGTTAATTTAAAAAATATTTCTATTAATTTTTAAATGTGGTAACACCATATTTTCTAGCTTCGGCTCTTGCCTCTGGTGCCCATTGCATAATATTATTGATACGTGTTTGGTTTGCGGGGTGCGTGCTTAAAAACTCTGGTGGAGCTCCTCCGCCTTGCTGGCTCATACGCTCCCAGAGTCTCGCTCCTACTAGTGGGTCATAACCAGCGATTGCCATTAATGTCAATCCAATTCTATCAGCCTCAGTCTCGTGACTTCGGCTAAAAGGCAACATCCCTAAAACATTTGAACCTACTCCAAAAGCTTGATTATAAATAGCCGCATTTTCAGAACTTGCAGTACCTACGGCTACTCCTACAGCAGCTAATTGTTGCAACTGTCCTGCGCTCATACGTTGTTGACCGTGATTAGCAAGTGCGTGTGCTACTTCATGCCCCATAATTGCTGCAACTCCAGCTTCATTTTGAGCGATAGGCATAATTCCTGTATAGAAAACAATTTTCCCCCCAGGCATACACCAAGCATTAATCGCTGGGTCTTCAACAAGATTATATTCCCAACGGTAATCGGTCAAATATCCCGCATAACCATTAGCCGTTAAATATCGCTCCGCAGCACTTGATATTTTTTGTCCAACGTTTTTTACCATATTTGCTTGAGGCGTTCCATTAATAACCTTATTTTCAGTTAAAAATTGGTCGTACTGCTGAAATGCCATCGGCAAAATCTGCGAATTTGGCACCAAAGCCAACGTGGATTTCCCCGTAAATGGATTTGTTGCGCATGCTACCATAAATATGGCAACAATTGCTATTGAAAGTATCTGTTTGTAATTCATAATGATGGTGTTTGTTTTTGTAAAATTAAAAGTACTGTTTTAACATTTCAATTATATTAAAAAAACTATAAATTCTTTCTTCGGAAATAGAAATATCAAATACAACGCCAAGACTTCTTTGGCTTAATTTTAATACTGAAATTTTAAGAAAGCGACTACCTTTAACTTCTCAATTTAAAATTCAGCAAAAACGGAATCGTTGTTGTAACATTTCCGAAAAACAAAACAATTATGAAACATTTATTTTTATTCCTTGGTATTACAGCATCGCTATTATTTTCATCGTGTGAAGGCGACCCAGTACCTCCTGGAGAACCGGGTATCAACATTTTAGGCCAAGTTTTTGAAACTACATTGAATTTTAATCTGGACACAGGTAATAATCAATATGTATCACAAATTATTAATTATCCGTTTGAAGTATTTGAAAGTGATGCTATTTTAGTCTACAGGTTGCAAGCGGTAGTACCTTTAGGCGACGGTACGCCAGCAGATGTATGGACACAATTACCACAAAATGTATTTTTCAATGACGGTACTGGAGATATTTTTCAATATAATTTCAACCATACTTTTCTTGACGTTCAAATGACGATAGAAGGTAATTTTGATTTGACTAACATAGGCAGTGAGAATATAAACAATCAAACTTTTAGAATTGTTGCCGTTCCAGCAGAATTTGCAGATGCTAATTTAAGTATGGACGATTTATTACGACAGATAGAAATAGATGCTTCGGAAATCGAACATATATCAAACTAATAATAATAAATTAAAATTTCAGAATTATGAAAAATCTAATATTCGCACTTGCTTGTTTTACTCTCTTTAGTTGTAATTCACAAGCTAAAAAAAGTGAAAAATCTGCCGAAAATTTTAAAGTGACAAAAACCAAAGAAGAATGGAAGGAACAATTAACATTTCAGGAATACGATGTATTACGAAATGAAGGAACCGAGCCGCCATTTTCGAGTAAATTAAATAAAAATTACGCGCCCGGAACCTATGTTTGTGCAGCTTGTAATACGCCTGTTTTTAAAAGTGAACATAAATTTGACAGCGGAACAGGATGGCCAAGTTTTGACCGTGAAATTGAAGGAAATGTAGCTTTTGATACAGATAACAAATTAGGATATACAAGAGTTGAAGAGCATTGCGCAACATGTGGTGGGCATTTGGGACACGTATTTAACGACGGACCAAAGGACACTACTGGAAAAAGACATTGCATTAACGGCGTGGCGTTAAACTTTATCCCAGCAGAAAATGAGTAAATACCCAGTCCAAAAAACCGAAGCCGAGTGGAAAAAAGAACTCGGTGAAGCCAGATATAAAATTTTAAGAGAAAAAGGAACCGAGCGTCCCCACACAGGAGAGTACAATCTCACTTTTGAAAACGGAACGTATGTTTGCGGTGCATGCCACAACCCACTTTTTGAGAGCGACAGTAAATTTGAAAGTGGCTGTGGATGGCCAAGTTTTGACGAAAGCATCCCCGGAAATGTAGAATACATAAAAGACACTACCTTTGGGATGATGCGCACAGAAATACTTTGCGCGAACTGCGGGAGTCACTTAGGTCACGTTTTTAATGACGGCCCAACTAAAACGGGACAGCGATATTGTGTGAATTCATTATCGGTTGATTTGAAGAAATAAGAATCATATTTTAATAAAATTACATCCCAAATTTCTAGCAATTTTAGCTTTGAGATTTGGGATTTTTTCTTTTATGTAATTTCTCTGTATTTCATTTCACATTTAGTAAATTTGACTTCTTAAATTAACAAGCAAAAAAAGTACCATGAGCAAATATGATGTTATAGTTTTAGGAAGTGGTCCAGGAGGCTATGTTACTGCCATTAGAGCTTCTCAACTGGGTTTTAAAACTGCAGTTGTAGAAAAAGAAAGCTTAGGCGGTGTGTGCCTTAACTGGGGTTGTATCCCTACAAAAGCGCTTCTTAAAAGTGCCCAAGTTTTTGAATACTTGAAACATGCCGAGGATTATGGATTGACCGTTAAAGAATATGATAAAGATTTCACAAAGGTTGTAGAACGTAGCCGTGGCGTTGCCGAAGGCATGAGCAAAGGAGTTCAGTTCTTGATGAAGAAAAATAAAATTGATGTTCTTAATGGCTTCGGAAAATTGAAAGCCGGAAAGAAAATTGATGTTGATGGAAAGGAATACAGCGCAGACCACATTATAATTGCGACGGGTGCTCGTTCTAGAGAATTACCCAATCTTCCGCAAGATGGAAAAAAAGTAATTGGATATCGTGAAGCAATGACACTTAAAAAGCAACCAAAATCTATGATTGTTGTAGGTAGTGGTGCCATAGGTGTTGAGTTTGCACATTTTTACAACGCAATGGGAACTGATGTTACCATCGTTGAGTTTTTACCAAACCTTGTTCCTCTTGAGGATATTGATGTTTCAAAACAATTTGAAAAATCGTTCAAAAAAAGTGGAATTAAAGTAATGACCAATTCTTCTGTTGAAAAGGTAGATACGTCAGGAAAACTAGTAAAAGCAACGGTTAAGACAGCAAAAGGCGAAGAAGTTATCGAAGCTGAGATTGTACTTTCGGCTGTTGGTATTGCTACTAATCTTGAAGGAATAGGTCTTGAGGAAGTGGGTATCGTAACAGATAAAGGGAAGGTTATGGTGAATGACTGGTACCAAACTAATATTCCAGGATATTATGCTATTGGCGATATTACTCCCGGGCCTGCATTGGCACACGTAGCATCTGCCGAAGGTATTACTTGTGTTGAGAAAATAGCAGGTGTTCACGTAGAGGCTATTGACTACGGAAATATACCAGGATGTACGTACGCAACCCCTGAAATTGCAAGCGTAGGGATGACAGAACAACAAGCTAAAGATGCTGGATATGAATTGAAAGTGGGCAAATTTCCATTCTCTGCTTCAGGAAAAGCAAGTGCTGCTGGAACCAAAGACGGATTTGTAAAAGTAATCTTTGATGCCAAATATGGCGAATGGCTAGGTTGCCACATGATAGGTGCTGGAGTGACCGATATGATTGCCGAAGCTGTTCTAGGAAGAAAATTGGAAACTACAGGACACGAAGTGTTAAAAGCAATCCACCCACACCCTACTATGAGTGAAGCGGTAATGGAAGCAGTTGCTGATGCCTACGGTGAAGTAATTCATTTATAGACGTAAGACGTAAGACGTAAGACGTAAGACGTAAGATAAAATTAAAAAGTCCCGAAACAATAATTGTTTCGGGACTTTTTTTTTATTCCATATATTAACGACGAGAGAGAATAATTTTTTTTCCTTTTTCAAAAGCCAAATCCAAGTCCTAGGAATAGAACATTGGGGGATAGCTCTTCAAAACCAATGGTATATTTTAAGTTTGCCTCTATATTTTCAGAGAAATGATATGCAGTACTTATATCTGCTCTTACCTTAAATTTATTGACGAAAAGGTCAAAAAAATAATTGAGACTAGGGCCAAGCAATAAACTCAAATCTTTCGCAACATAATATTCTAGATAAAATGGAGCGTTTATAAAGTGAAAATCTCCCACCCCTTTATATAATAATTCAGGTTGCACGTGAAATGATTCACTAATTTTGAAATCAACAAACAATCCACCAAAATAACCGGTTTCAATTTCTGGGTCTTCTCCAAACTGTTCTTGATTTTCATTGAAGAACGTAAAGTTGACTCCTCCTTTTACACCAAAACTTGTTTGTGCAAGCAGTGTACTAGTTACCGAAGAAAGAAAAAAGGAAATAAAAAATATATACTTCATAAGTCAACTTTTAATGTAGAATGTTCGAAACATAATCTTTGTTAAGATTATGTTTAAACAATTAATAAATACTCTAGATTAAGACAAAAAACTCTGAATAGCCAAATCGTAACTCTGCATTCCAAAACCCAAAATCACTCCTTTCGCTACTGGCGAAATATACGAATGGTGTCTAAAATCTTCTCTTGCAAATGTGTTTGAGATATGTACTTCAACCACCGGTGTTTCGATTGCTTTTACTGCATCACCAATAGCCACAGATGTATGAGTATATGCCGCAGCATTAAGAATAATGCCATCATAATCAAAACCTACAGCTTGTATTTTATCAATCAATTCTCCTTCAATATTGGATTGGAAATATTCTAGTTCGATTTCGGTATACTTAAATTGTAATTTTAAAAAATAGTCTTTGAATGTCTCGTTTCCGTAGATAGCCGTTTCCCGCTTTCCAAGGAGATTTAAATTGGGGCCGTTGATGATAATTAGTTTCATATTTCAAATATAAGGATAAAAAAAACCGAGAAATTATTTTCTCGGTCTCTAAATAAAATGTTTAACAATTAAGTACGTATTAAAAATCAAAAACTAATCCTAGTCGTGCATGTACATAACCACTACCACCTGTTGTACCTGCATCAATAATCGTATATTTAACTTCCCCAAATGCATTTACATTCGATACAATATGTAATTTATATCCACCACCCAAATTTCCACCAAAAAATGATTCACTTACGGGATCAGAGTTTATAACAAAACCTCCAACTGAAGATTTTACATTAAGCGTTTGAGATAGATACTCTCCACCGGCAAAAACATAAAATTCTTCGTACACTTTATATCGCGCATTCAAATCTACTGCAAACCATTTTAATCTGTCATCTGAATCCAAAGTAGCTACCGAAAAGGTATTTGTATTTCCAATCCCCCATTTTTCATCAAGTTCATAAATTAAATCAACACTACCTCCACCACCATCAATCTCAGTCAAATAACCAACACCAAAACCTGCCTTAAATCCTTGCGCCTTAGATGCAGCTATTGAACAAATAAAACAACCTAAAAAAAGTACTTTCTTCATTCTGAAATTTTTAAATATTAGACTTCAAAAATACAGTATTTAAGATAATAAAAAAGTGGAAACTTGATGTTTCCACTTTTCAGTAATTTGAATAATTATGTTTTACAAAAACGAATATCCCGCCCAAACTTGAAATACATTATTTTGGTTCTTGTTATTCGTAAAATCGCTATTATTTATGTTTGAAATTCCTTTGTTATATCGTAAACCAAACAAAAAGCCATTATCTAGTGCATAAGAAGCCCCTATTGCTATACCAATATCTAAATCGTTAAAAGCTTCCTTATTATCAACCTCTACACCATTTTGATTGAATGCTCTCTCACCATCTGCCGAAAGTAAAAATCCGAAGACAGGGCCTAACTCACCACTCAAACCTTTTATAAATCTTCTTTTAACTAATATTGGAGCATTGATATAATTGAGACGTTGATCATCAATATCATTAAAACCAAAGGCGCCACCAAACTGACTCCCTTGTGCAGAATACAATAATTCTGGTTGAATTGAAAACTTCATCACAAGTGGAATTTCAGCAAAAACCCCTACATGGTAAGCAATTCTTGAGTCAAGACCTCCCAATCCTGCGTAAGCATCCCCACCAATGGAGGCTACGTTAAGTCCTGCTTTTACTCCAAATTTTAAATCTTGCGCCTTCGTTGCTGTCATTGCAAAAATTGAAAGACATACTCCTAAAATAATTTTTTTCATGTTTTGTTGTTTTAGTTACTACTCGTTTATCTATTAATGCCTGGGGAGCCAAAAGGTTAACTTCTTTAAATGAATTAAACAATTACAGATTTTAATAAACTGGTTATTAGATAAATATAACAATTATTTTTAACGAATAAATCTAGGTAGGATTTTATTTACATTTACACCATGAAATGGAACCAAGCCCTCAAATCATATCAAGATTATCTTCGCATTGAGCGTGGGCTTTCGGCTAATTCTATAAGCAGCTATTCTTTAGACATCAAAAAATTGATGCTTTGGTTAGAATCGAATAACGTAACTGTTTCCCCCATTAAAATTTCTGCTGAAACGTTACAACAATTTATATATTCGATTGCAAAAGAAGTAAACCCAAGGTCTCAAAGCCGAATTATCTCAGGATTAAAAGGATTTTTCAATTATCTCATTTTTGAAGATATGCGAACTACAAATCCTTTAGAACTTATCGAGGCTCCAAAGATAGGTCGCAAACTTCCGGACACATTAGCAGTTGAAGAAATTGACGCATTAATTGGGGCTATAGATTTGAGCAGTCCGCAAGGCGAAAGAAATCGAGCAATACTAGAAACCCTTTACGGCTGTGGTTTGCGAGTGAGCGAATTAACCACCCTTAAAATTTCAGATTTATTCTTTGAAGAAGGTTTTATCAAAATTACCGGAAAAGGAGATAAACAACGATTTGTGCCCATTGGCGACCATACCATTAAATACATCAATCTCTACCGCAAAGAAGTGAGAGTTCATCAAAATATCAAAGCCGAAGCAAATGACACGCTATTCTTAAACCGAAGAGGCAACGGCCTAACGCGCGCCATGATATTTACCATTATCAAACAACTTGCTGAAATTAGCGGCATTCGAAAAACCATTAGCCCGCATACATTTCGTCATTCTTTTGCGACGCATCTGCTAGAAAACGGTGCCGACTTACGTGCCATCCAACAAATGCTGGGGCACGAAAGCATCACCACCACAGAAATATACACCCACATTGAAACCTCTTTCTTAACCGAAACTATTAATAAATTTCACCCTCGTAAGGATGATTAACTTATTAGTTATCTATTAAATGGATATTCATTTACCCAATTAAACTTGCGATTTATCAATAAGTAATCATTAATATCTTTTAACTTCAATTCTATATATAACGTATCGTTACGGTACATTCCATCTAGCTTTAAAATGCTGTCTTGAAATTTATATTTAAAGTCGTAAAGGTTTGTACTGTCATTCCAAGAGGAGAGTTTCAACGTTTTTTCAATGGTGTCAATCTCTTTTTTCCAATACGAATTCTCATCGTTCTTAAACTGTATTTGTGTACTGTATTTATCAACTATAAATCGTTTCCATTGAATACTATCTGCACTCATTTGTGATAGCGTGTCTTGATTAACAATAAAATTCTCTAATGTATAAATACCGAAAAGAGCTGGCTTTGGAGCTTTTTTACCCCATTGAAATTGGCCTTGATACGAGCTATAACCACTAAATATTACAATGTAAAGGATGAAAATTATTTTTAGCACGAGTTGTGAAATGTTCCATTTCCGAAGTGAAAAATAGTTTGTTATTTGTTTTTTTTCGGTAGGCTTATTTAATATAAAAAAGTATATCACTCTTTTTGAATCTAGCAGTAGCAAAAAGACACTTATCAACAATAAATGACCCGAAAAGAGTTTCACAGGAACGTCAAAACTCATGTTCATCATAAATACATTCAACATAACGCCAGCAGAGACTAACGCGCCAAGTGTAGTAGTTCTTCGGAAAAGTAACAATAACCCTCCTACTACTTCGGCCAGCCCTGAAAATATAGTGTAGGCATCACTATATTCCATAAAATTCCAAATGAGTCCCATAGGAGAAGAATCGCCGTAGGGAGTTACTAAATCACCGAGGGATAATTCAGAAAATTGATTTAGGAATACCTTGGAAAACCCATAAGACAATAAGATGGAAGCTAGATAATATCTCAAAAATACTGTGAAGATGGTAAGGAGCTTATGATAATTTTTCCTTTTGAAATCCACTATTGACCATATAACAGTGGCTACAACCGCAATAATGAGATATGTAAACATCTGCACATAATTAAATAATCTATCACCACTTCCGCCGGGTGTTGGGTCAATCTCATCACTAATCCCAAAAACATGTTCCCCGAACCATAAAGAAATATTCGTAAATATTTCCATAACAAATGGCACTATCTGTGAAACCCCTGGAATATAACTTGCAGGAAAAGGAATGATGTACAGAACAAAATAAACAAAGAAAAATCGAAAAAAGATACGCTGAGCCAAATTGAAATTTGGCTTTTCGCTGATTGATGAAGTCATAATTAGTTGGTTTAGTTCTAAAATAGACTTTTATAATTTGTAAATGTTACAATTAAATTTTAGTGAAATTTTCCTTAAACAAAAAAGAGTCCCGACATGCGTCTGGACTCTTTTAAAATATATTGGTTTTATATTATTACTTTGCAATATTAACTGCTCTCGTTTCTCTAATTACAGTTACTTTCACTTGTCCAGGATACGTCATATCTGTTTGAATTTTCTGTGAAATTTCAAAAGATAATTGTGCGGCTCTTTCATCGGTTACTTTTTCACTTTCAACCATAACGCGTAATTCTCTACCTGCTTGAATAGCGTACGCTTTGTTAACTCCACCAAAACCAAAGGCTATATCCTCTAAATCTTTTAAACGCTGAATGTAGCTATCAAGAACTTGACGTCTCGCGCCGGGTCTTGCTCCGCTAATCGCATCACAAACTTGAACTATTGGCGAGAGTAAACTTGTCATTTCAATTTCATCGTGGTGGGCACCTATGGCGTTACAAACTTCTGGCTTTTCACCATATTTCTCAGCCCATTGCATTCCAAGAATTGCGTGAGGAACTTCTGTTTCGCTTTCTGGCACTTTACCTATGTCGTGCAATAAACCTGCACGTTTAGCTAGTTTTGGATTTAAACCTAGTTCACTTGCCATTACTCCACATAACTTTGCAACTTCTCTTGAGTGTTGTAATAAGTTTTGACCATAAGAAGAACGGTATTTCATTCTTCCAATAGCTTTAATCAATTCTGGCTGTAGACCGTGAATTCCTAAATCGATTACCGTACGTTTTCCAACTTCGATAATCTCTTCCTCAATTTGCTTTGTGGTCTTTTTTACAATCTCTTCAATACGTGCTGGGTGTATTCTTCCATCCGTAACTAATTTATGTAATGATAAACGTGCAATTTCTCTTCGCACACTATCAAAACAAGAAAGTATGATTGCATCTGGTGTATCATCAACTATAATCTCAACACCAGTAGCCGCTTCAATGGCTCTAATATTTCGGCCTTCACGCCCAATTATTCTACCTTTTACATCATCACTTTCTAAGTTAAATACAGACACACAGTTTTCAACCGCTTCCTCAGTACCTATGCGTTGAATTGTTGTAATAATAATTTTCTTTGCCTCTTGCTGGGCCGTCATTTTTGCTTCTTCAACAGAGTTTTGAACAAATGCCATTGCGTCTGTCCTAGCCTCTTCTTTTAAACTGTGCATCAATTGTTCTTTGGCATCATCTGCCGAAAGACTAGAGATAACTTCTAATTGTTCAATTTGCGAACGGTGCATTTTATCAACTTCGGCTTTCTTTTTATCCAAAACTGTCATGCGCTCGTCATAATCATTCTTTTTGTTATCAAGCTCGTTTTTCTTCTTTTCAAGCTCCGCGGTTGATTTTTTACTTTTGGCCAATTCATTAGATATTTGAGACTCTTTATCTCTAATTCTCTTTTCGGCCTCGCCCATTTTTTTGTCACGGCTATTGATAACTTTTTCGTGTTCGCTCTTTAGTTCAAAAAACTTTTCTTTGGCTTGAAGCATTTTATCTTTTTTGATAGATTCACCTTCAATAGTTGCCTCTTTTAAAATACTAGCAGCTTCCTTTTTTGCTGAAGCCACTGTTTGCGACGCATTATTCTTTTCAATCATTTTAGCAATTACAAAGCCAATGGCTAGGCCTATAATTCCTACTACAATATATATTACTATGTCATTCATTTTATATTTGGTTTAGTTGTATTAATTATTAAAATTTTTTTAACGATTTTCTGAAACAATAAGACATAAAAAAGCCTACAATAATATTTGATTTGTGTAAACTCCAATGAAAAAAAGTTTAGGGCTAACAAGCTGATCAAGCATCCGCTCAAAGACGGCTCGCTTTTACAACTCTAACTCACCCTTCTCAAAAGAATCTCTGTTGAGTTTACCAAAATGTATATTAATGTAGGCAGTAACCTATTGTTATGTAAAGAACGTTACGATAAATGCTGTTGCAACAATTCGTTAAGAGCACTAATCTTTTGCTCCACTTGTGTTGTATCAGTCAAATTATCAATATTTTTTTGCTCTACTTGTGCGGCAAATTGCAAAGCTGACATTGCTAGAACATCCTGCTTATCCCTTACTGCGTAGCTCTTTTCAAACCTTTTAATCATTACTTCTATCTTCTTTGCGGCTTTTCTTAGCCCCTCTTCTTGATCTGGATGAATCGTTAATGGATACACACGATCTGCAATAGAAATTTTTATTTTTAACTGGTTTGACATTACTATTTTCTATTCGGAAAGTTGGGTAATACACTGATCAATTTCCCGTACTAGAGCATTTATTTTGAGTTTTGTATCTCGTTTATATTGGTCGCTGCCAAGCATTGAGTTTGCCAATTTTAGCGAGTCACAAGTATTTTTCCAATCTTCAATTTCGGCTTTGGAAGTATCCTGCTGTTCTTTCAGTAATTTAATTTCGGCAGAAAGCGTTGCATTTTTCTGTTTCAAGTTCGTGTACTTGTGTAACAGCTTGCTAACTCTATTCTCCAGCGTATCAACATGTTCTGAAAGCGTACTCATTAACTGGTTATTTCAATCCTATAGTCACAAAGTTAAACTACATTAACGAATAAGCAAACCTTTTGCGTTAATTTTTGTAATATTGAATATCTATCACAATATTTGTCACCTACTCCCCGTATATAAAGCATCTAGTAGATATTCGATGAAAACAATTTTAGCAGCCCTCTTATTACTCACTTCCTTATCTTTAATCGCACAAGACAATCTTCCGCAGGATTATTTTGACTCGCCCTTGCAAATCCCAATCATTCTCTCTGGGAGTTTTGGCGAATTGCGAAGTAACCATTTTCATAGTGGGCTCGATATAAAAACCCAACAAGTTGAAGGAATCCCCATTTATGCTCCGGCTGACGGTTACATCAGTCGAATAAAAGTGGCGCATTATGGCTACGGAAAAGCATTGTACATTAACCACCCTAATGGCTATTCTACTGTGTATGCACACCTCAAAGAATATGCTGGCGACATTGAAGATTTCGTCAAGAAAACCCAATACGAGAAAGAAACATTTGAAGTCGAACTTTTCCCCGAAGCTACCCAACTCACTGTTAAAAAAGGAGACCTCATTGGATACACAGGAAATACCGGAAGTAGCGGTGGGCCACACCTCCATTATGAAATAAGAGATAGCGCATCGCGCCCAATGAATCCAATGCTTTTTGGAGTTGATGTCCCCGATATCAAAAATCCAATCATTACTACGTTAATGGCATATCCGTTAGAAAAAAACGCGATTGTCAATGGTTCTAAAGACCCTATTAAATTGAGACTTATCTTACAAAAAGACGGTTCATACACCACCGAAAAAGTAATCGCAAACGGAAAAATAGGATTTGGAATCAATACCGTTGACCAAATGAATGGTGCTTCAAACAAGAATGGAGTTTATCAAATAAAAACGAACTATAACGGCGAAGAAAAAGTTGATATAAGATTTGAACGATTTTCTTTTAGCGAAACCCGTTATTTAAATAGGTACATTGATTATAATAGTTATAAGGTAAATAGAGACAGGGTTCAAAAATTATTCAGAGAACCCAACAATCCGTTGAGTATTTTTAAGTATGAAAACGACAAGGGAATTATCGAGGTCGAGGACGGATTTAGCTCTATTTTTAACATCGATGTGATAGATTTTAAAGGAAATACTACATCGGTTTCAATACCCATAGAAGGTAAATTGATTGAAATTTCCGAAGAAAAAACCATTGATGAATCTTTAGAGTTTGTGCAGTCAGATGAGCCAACAACTATTAATAAAGGGAAGTTTACCATTTTTATTCCTAAGAAAGCACTATACGAAGACACATACCTATCTATCACCACTAGTGGCGACACGCTACATTTTCACGAAGACGTGGTGCCGGTGCACAAAAATATTTCGGTGAGTTTGAACATTGATAATTATGTGGGTGCTGACAAAAGTAAATTGTTTATTGCGCGGTTAAATTATAGGGGCGATCCATATTATAACTCCACACGACGAAGAGGAAATGTACTCACCGCTTACACGCGAACATTAGGTGACTACGCGCTCGTGGCAGATACAACGGCACCAAAAATGAGCGCTGTAAATTTTACTGAGGGAAAATGGATAAGTAGCAATAAGACGCTCGAAATTAAAATTGATGACGATTTGAGCGGGATTAGCTCTTACAGGGCGACCATCAACGGGAAATTTATATTGATGGAATATAATTACAAAAAGGACGTTTTAACTTATGATTTTGATGACGCCATCATTTCTGAAACAGAAAACAATTTGAAATTAATTGTAACCGATAATGTGGGAAATAGCAGTACATTTGAGGCTCAATTTTTCAGAAAACAACTATAATCCTTGCTTTTGAAGACACGTTTATATTCCCTTAGCATATTCCTTTTTTTTATATCGATTTCACTGTTTGCCCAAAAAGCAACCATTAAAGGAGTCATTCTTGATGAAAATAATTTTCCCGTTCCTAGCGTAAATATTACCTATGGAAATGAAGGAACCATTTCAAATCTTGATGGTTATTTTTTATTAGAAATCCCATCGAATCAAGACGTTACATTAAAATTTAGTCACGTTTCAAATAAAGACATTACGGCAACTTTCAACTTGAGCCCGAATGAAGATTTTATCTTCAATCCGGTAATGAAGTCGGACATTGAGCAAATCACTACAGTCGTAATTACAGGAAGAGAAAATAAACGTGTTGAAGGAATCACTACAATAAGCCCCGAAACAATTAAAAAAATACCAACGGCAAATAGTGGGGTCGAAACCTTACTACAATCTCTACCCGGAGTAAACAATAATAACGAATTGAGCACGCAATATGCTGTACGTGGTGGAAACTACGATGAAAACTTGGTCTATGTAAACGAAGTTGAAGTGTATCGTCCATTTTTAGTACGTAGCGGTCAACAAGAGGGATTGAGTTTTGTAAATAGCGATATGACCTCTAGAGTTGATTTTTCGGCGGGTGGATTTCAAGCAAAATATGGAGATAAATTATCTTCGGTTTTAGACATTACGTATCGCAAACCTACTGAATTTGGCGCAAGTCTTGATGTTAGTTTTTTAGGAGCAAGTGCTACCGTTGAGGGTGTTTCAAAAAATGGACGACTTACAGGAATTGTTGGCCTTCGTTATCGCGATAACAGTCTTTTTGTCAACGCAAAGGAAACCGAAACTAACTACCGCCCTACTTTTGCAGATGGACAAACATATTTGAGCTATAAGTTTAACAATAAATTTGAGTTGAGCTTTCTAGGAAACCTTGCAATAAACAATTATAGCTACAGGCCGTTAGCCCGACAAACAAACTTTGGAACATTAGCAGACCCGGTTGCACTCATTGTTTTTTATGAAGGACAGGAAGAAGATAGATATGACACGTATTTTGGGGCTTTAAAAGGAACGTATGTGGTTTCTCCTAATTATACTGCAAAACTCATTGGTTCTATTTATCAAACACAAGAGCAAGAATATTACGATATTTTAGCGGAGTATCGCCTTGGAGAAGTTGACACAAACATAGGTAGTGAAACCGCAGGTGATGTAACATTTACTGAAGGAATAGGCTCCCAACTCACGCACGCCCGCAACAATCTTGATGCCTTGATTGTCAATTTAGAACACAAAGGAAATGCCAGCATTGGAGACAACGAGATTGAGTACGGCGTAAAATTTACACACGAAGATATTCGCGACCGTATTCAAGAATATGAAATTATTGACTCAGCAGGATTTTCAATTCGTCCACCAATTATTGATTTTGCAAATCTCCAGCCTTATGAGCCCTTTACATCTGCCATTGTTCCTTACACAGACGTAAGAGCAGAAAACGATGTTCAAATTGATCGCGTGAGCGGTTATGCGCAATGGAGTCGAAGAACAACACTTGGTGAAAGTGATGTTTGGTTAAACGCTGGTGTCCGCGCTCATAATTGGACGGTAAGTGGCGATGGGATTCAAAGTACTAACCAAACGGTTTTTAGCCCTCGCGCACAGGTTTCTTTAAAACCAGATTGGGAAATGGATATGCTTTTTAGATTGTCTGGAGGAGTGTATCATCAGCCCCCATTTTATAGGGAGTTGCGAGATTCTACAGGAACCGTGAGACCCGGAGTTAAAGCACAACAATCGGTTCATATTGTCCTCGGAAATGATTACAGTTTTGACCTTTGGGGCAGACCATTTACACTTAATACGGAGGCGTATTATAAAAAATTAACCGATGTAAATCCTTACACATTAGAAAATGTACGAATAAGATACCGAGCGAACAACAACGCTATAGCATACGCCTATGGACTAGACCTTAGACTTGCGGGAGAATTTGTTCCCGGAACTGAAAGTTGGGTAAGTTTAGGATACCTAAAAACCGAAGAAAATATTGACGACAGAGGATATATTTTTAGACCGACAGACCAACGATTAAAAGTAGGATTGTTATTACAGGATTATGTGAAAGTGATACCAAATTTAAAAGGATATTTAAATTTACAATATAACACAGGATTACCGGGAGGCTCACCGAGCTACGCTGATCCTTACGATTACCAACAACGCTTGCCCGATTACAAACGTGCCGACCTTGGAGTTCAATACGTTCTTGTAGACGAAAATAGCCAAAGAGAAAGCGGCATTTTCAAACCTTTTGAAGAGCTTACCATTGGTGCTGAAATATTCAATATTTTTGATGTGCAGAATTCAATTACCAATACGTTTGTAAGAGATGTGTACACTAAGGTACAATATTCAATACCCAACTATTTAACACCACGTGTGTTTAATGTAAGAGTTACGGCCAAGTTTTAGATTACTGAAATTTTAATGAAGTAAATAAGTGGTTTTCTGAAGATAGGTTTCAAAACAATAATTTCAAACCCTACACATTTCCGAAGGAAGATAAATTTGAGTTTTAAGAATTCACAAACTCTTTTAAAGTAGCAACCACGTAATCAATTTCATCTTTTGTATTGAAGCTTGAAAATGAAAATCTGATGGATGGTTTTGCCATATTTTCATCGTTTAATATTTCGGCTAAAACATGAGAGCCTTTAGAGCTACCACTTTGACAAGCGCTCCCTCTTGAACACGCAATCCCTTTTAAGTCCAATTGAAATAGAAGCATCAATCCTTTTTCTGTCGTTACCGGCAAGCAAACATTTAATAATGTATAAGTACTCGTTACGTTATCATCGCAAGAACCATTGAAAATTACATTTGGAATATGCGATGAAAGTTGTTGCTTGAAATAATCTTTTAAGTCGGTTATATATGCTTTTTCTTTTTCAAGATTTTGATAACTGATTTTCAACGCTTCTACCATTCCAGCAATCGCGTACACAGCTTCAGTACCAGCACGCATTCCTCGTTCTTGTTCACCCCCAAAAATGAGCGGTTTTAGTCCAGTGTTCTTTCTAATAAAAGCAAATCCCGCGCCTTTTGGTCCATGAAATTTATGTGCTGCAACAGCTGCAAAATCAACTGGGATTTCTTGAAAATCTAATTGATAATGGCCTACAGATTGCACGGTGTCACTGTGAAATAGAGCATCATATTTTTTGCAAAGTTTTGCCGTTTTTTCTAAATCTAAAACATTTCCTATTTCATTATTTACGTGCATTAATGAAACAAGAGTTTTGTGTTCTTTGTCTTTTAATAGTTCTTCGAGATGCGTAAAGTCAACATGTCCACAATCATCTAACTTTACAAAATCGACTTTAATATTGTGGGTAGTTTCAAGTTGGTTGATGCTGTACAAAACGGCGTGATGTTCAATTTTGCTTGAAATGATTCGGGTGACACCCAAATCTCTAACGCAACTGTTTAGAACTAAATTATCGGCTTCGGTACCTCCAGATGTGAAGATAATTTCAGAAGGAGAAACATTCAAAATTTTTGCAACCTCTTTTCTTCCTGTTTCAATGACACTTTTTGAAGAACGCCCATAGGCGTGGGATGAGGATGGGTTTCCATATTCGGTTTTTAGTACTTCAGTCATAGCGTAAATAACTTCGCTTCTCAACTGTGTGGTTGCTGCACTATCGAAATATACTTTTTTCAAGGGGATATTTTTTTTGAAATTTGTAAATGGAGTGCAAAAATACAGATAATATTATGAGTAATGAGAGCCACTAATAAAGAAATGCTTTACTTTGTAAGTAGAAAATGAATGTCATATTTGTTATGGGAAAAATTTGGTTATTATTGATAGCAACCGCTCTATTTTTAGGTTGTAATGACGGCGATATTATTGTTACTAACTTTGATTTTCAAGATGCAAACCTGCAAACTTGTGGTGAAAATGGAGGGTATGTTTTTTATAAAATAAATCCAACAGTCAACGAGAGTATTTCTTTGTTACTCTCCACGAATGACAGCCTTTTTTTAGAAAGCGGAATAAGAACGTTCGAACTTGCCGAGGGTACAAATACAGTAAACTATCGTAGTTTTGACAATACTGTAACTAGCGATTATTTTTGTAATCCTATTCCTCCCACTACTCCATTAACTGTTACAGAGTATTTAGGATATTCTGGTACTGTAGTTCTTAATTCAACCACGGTACTGGATGATAATGATGGCATTGAGGAATCTATTTCAACACTAGACACAGATAATGATGGAATCCCTAACTATATAGACTTTGATGACGATGGCGATAATGTACCTACTCGAATTGAGCTCGGTCCTGACTATCCAGATGTTCCAGCGATAGATACAGATAATGATGGAACACCAGATTATTTAGACAGAGACGATGATGGAGATGGAGTACCCACCATTAATGAGGATGCAAATGGCAATATGGATCCACGCGATGATGTAAATGACAATATTGTGGGAGCTAATTATTTAAATCCTGCGGTTATTGATTCATATCCCGCACCAGGATATAGGGAGCATAGCTACACAAGGGTAAGTGATGGTATCATCACTATTGAAGACCTAACGCTCTTTAATACGGAAGAAGAGATTATCCTTGAAGTATTTAATTTCGGGACTATTGAAGGAATTAGAAATGAAACAATCATCAAAAATCCAAGTCTCTAATTATTTTTTATATTCTGAAATATATACACCTCCGTCGCACCTCTGCCGTATTTTTGATAATTAGCATCGTTATAAGCAACGTTATCATATTTACGGAATAAAAATTCTAGTTCGGTTTTCAAAACTCCTTCACCTACCCCGTGAATAAACACAATGCGCTGTATTTTTTTTCGCATGGCGAACTCTAGTTGTCGTTTCGCCGTATCTAATTGAATTTCAAGCATATCAAAATTAGACATTCCTTTTTCATTGGGAACCAATTGATGGATATGCAAATCTACTTCCATGGGCGGAAGTGAACGCTCTTTTGGTTTTACGCGTGTGCTTTTCTTTGGCTTATTTTGCTGTTTGTCAGCTTTAATTTCGTTTAAATTGAAAGGGTGAAATTCGTTTTTTTTAATTTCCGAAGAAATTATAACGAGTTCTGAACGGTTAAAATCCATTTCAAATCCGTCATCAGTTTCAACGCTAATAATTTCTCCATTTACCTGTACAACAATTCCTGAAAAAACATCGTCAAGAACCATAATTTTATCTCCTACTTCCATAACCCTATTCATTAATGAAAATCAAAAATACTTACAAAATTTTTCTTTAAAAGGATAATGGAAGATGCATTTCATCGAAAATACATGTATATTTTTCCTACATAGCCACTAAATACTTAAATTTATCGCGTAACAAAAATATTTGACCCCCAAATCCAAATATTTTCTTAAAATCTTATTATGAAACACCTACTACTAACCGCCGTTGTAATCCTCGCATTTACGTCGATGACAACAGCGCAATTATCAGTATCCCCCAATGTGACTACATCAACTGATTCTTTTATCTATGTTGATGGTGTTGTTATAACTGTTGAAGGGTATGTTAGACTTGTTGAAAATATATACGATACAGATACTGAGGCAAGTATGTATCTACGCAACCAAGCACAATTAATGCAAAACGGTAATGCCCAAAATAGAGGGACCGGGGCAATATCTGTACAACAAGATAGTAATTCTGACGCTTACGATTATAATCTATGGGCTTCACCCGTTAGTGTCCCTGTCGCAGCTTTTGGAAATAATCTTTTTGGAATTTCAAGAATTAATGAAACTACAGGATTAACGAGTGCAGAACCCGCTACTCTTAAAACTGGACACGACGGGGTTTCGAGCCCATTACAAATATCAAGAAGATGGTTTTATCGCTGGGCTCCTGCAAGCCAAGAATTTGTAGCTATTAATAATGCAGATGTAGTTCCACCGGGCTATGGTTTTATTATGAAAGGAACTGATATCACACAAGAGGGTGTTCCCGAAACTCAAAATCAAACTTATGACTTTAGAGGGCGTCCAAATAGTGGAGATATAGAAATCCCTTTATTTCCAGTTGGTACAAACGATGAAGGAAATACCTTGACGGGAAATCCATATCCATCAGCTTTAGATTTAGATGCATTTTTCTGGGATTCAGCAAACGCAGGCAAATTTACAATGATACAATATTACGACGAGGATAGAACTATAAATTCTCATGCATATGTAGATAATAAAGCTGGGTATGGTACTTGGGCTCCTGGTGGTTTAGGTCCAAATAACGTAAGCCCAGGTGATCCTTCATACGACCCAGGAGTATATACGATACCTGTATTTCAAAACTTCAATAATGATGGCACTCCAGCCGGAGGAAACGAAGGATCAGGAGATTATTTGGAGAGAAGAATGGCTCCAATTGGACAAGGTTTTTTCATCAAAGCATCTCCAGGAGTTAACTCGCAAACTACTTTAACATTTAAAAATAGCCATCGTCGTTTTGTTAAAGAAAGTACAACATACTCAGAATTTAGAAATCAAGAAGGAAATACTACTTCAAATAACGGAACTCTTACAGGCTCTGTTTCAGGTGGAAATACAATCGATCCAACAATTATTGAGGGGACTTTTACACCACGACTAAGAATAAACACATATATGGGGACCTCACACATGAGACAAACGGCATTACTTTTTAATGATAACGCTACTGATGAATTTGATTTGGGAGGAGATGCAATAAGCCCAATGGATGCTACAAGTGAAATGTACTTTCCTGTATTAACACCCTGGAATGATGAAAAACCATTCCCATTTGTAATCAATACAGTTCCTTTTAATATTTCAAAAAAGATACCCGTTACTTTTGAAATTGAAGAAGAAATGAGGGTTAGTGTAACTGGAATTGAAGAGCTTAATTTGCCTACAGACCATACATATATGTACGATTCTCTAAATGATACTTACCAAGAAATTACTGGTAATAACACAGCTTCTTATTTTCTGGAGCAAGGTAAATATGAGAATCGGTTTTATATTGTATTTATAGACTATGACCCTACAATTACGGCAAACGAAATATATAAGAAAGAGCAAACCAAAGAAATGGAAGCCTCAGTAGATTTCTTTCAAAATAATCGACAAGGGCAATTAGAAGTTTCAAATCCAGAAGGATATGATATCAAAAGCGCAGTAATATTTGATATGGCTGGTAGACTGGTTTTAAATCAACAAAACCTAGGAAATAATAGAAACCTACAATTTCCAACTGGTACCTTTAGTGATGGTGTTTATTTAGTATTACTTACAACAACTACAGATTTAGTAATCGATTATAAAATTCTTGTGGAAAATAAATAATTGTCTTTTATTTATAGGTATGGAAGATTTTATGTTACCCTGCCTAAATAAAAAACTTTTTGGATTAGAATGTTTTGGCTGTGGCTTTCAAAGAGCTACAGCCTTACTTTTTAGGGGTGAGTTCATTGCAGCTTTTAAAATGTATCCCGCAGTGTATACCCTACTCCTATTTGGGCTCTTTATTATTGCTAGCATGATTTGGGAAATTAAATATGCCTACAAAATTAAAATCGTCTTTGCCATCCTCAATGGCGTCATCATCCTCGTAAGTTATTTTTATAAGATGAGCTTCTTATTTTAGTACATCAAATTTTTAGGTTATTTTTAAGTACTAAACCAAACAACACATTACTATGGAACAACAAACATTACCCAATTCGCAGGCAGTACTCATCTTAGGAATTTTATCAATTCCGCTATGCTGTTGCTATGGAATTCCCGCATTAGTACTAGGTATTATTGCCATAGTCCTTGCAAAAAAAGCAACCGCACTACATAATGAAAACCCTGAAATGTACAAGGGATTTCAGAATGTAAAAACTGGTAAAATTCTTGCAATTATTGGTATATCGCTAGGTGTTATTTATATTATTATAAACATTGCAATGATAGCTATATATGGATTTGATGGGCTTCAAGAAATGCAACAAGAAATGTTACAACAATACAACCTAGAAGGATAGTTAATAGTTAACTAATAAATTAAATGGCGCGATATCAATATTATATTGCGCCATTTTTTATTTTAAATTTCTTCGGAAATATTAGATCTCGAATTCTTTAAGTGTCTTAATGATAATAGCGATACATTCATCAAGTTGTGACTCGTTCATCACTAAAGGCGGCGCAAAACGAATGATATTTCCGTGTGTGGGTTTAGCCAATAATCCATTGTCTCTCAATTTCAGACAAATATTCCAAGCTGTGTCGCTTTCTTCATCATCGTTTATTACAATAGCATTCAGTAATCCACGACCTCTAACTAATTTGCAGATACCACTCGTCTCAATATAATCATTCAATTTACTTCTGAATCTAGCACCAAGCTTGTCTGCATTATCTGCCAAATTCTCATCTGAAACAACTTGAAGAGCCGCCACAGCAACAGCTGCAGCCACAGGATTCCCGCCAAAGGTTGATCCGTGGTTTCCCGGCTTAATAACTTCCATAATATGATCATTCGCTAAAACCGCAGAAACTGGATAAGCTCCACCGCTCAATGCTTTTCCTAAAATTAAAACATCTGGTTTTACATCTGGTGTTCCGCTGCAATCTTTCTTTGGACAGCTGCAATTTCCGCAAGTAGCTAATAAACGTCCTGTTCTTGCAATTCCCGTTTGTACTTCATCTGCAATAAATAAAACATCGTGCTTTTCGCAAAGTGCTTTTGCTTTTCTTAAATAATTTTCAGATGGAACAAATACACCAGCTTCTCCTTGGATAGGTTCCACTAAAAATCCGGCGATGTTTTTATTACTATTAAAAACTTTTTCCAAAGCTTCATAATTGTCATATTCAACTTTTATAAATCCTTTCGTGTAAGGACCAAAATGCTCTCGGGCGACAGGATCATTTGAAAACGAAATGATCGTAGTGGTTCTTCCGTGGAAATTATTTTCACATACTATAATTTCGGCTTCGTTTTCATCGATTCCTTTCTTTTCATAGGCCCATTTTCTACAAAGTTTCAAAGCAGTTTCAACAGCTTCAGCTCCCGTATTCATTGGTAAAACCTTGTCAAATTTGAAATACTCGGTTACAAATTTTTCATATTTCCCAAGGATATCATTATGAAACGCTCTAGAGGTGAGGGCCAAAGTTTTTGATTGTTCAATCATTGCATCCACAATACGCGGATGGCAATGCCCTTGGTTTACAGCAGAATATGCAGATAAAAAGTCAAAATACTTTTTTCCTTCAACATCCCAAACATAAACGCCTTCCCCTTTGTTCAGTACAACGGGTAATGGGTGATAATTGTGGGCTCCATACTTGTTTTCTAAATCAATCGCCTGCTGCGATAAGGACTGTTGTGTTACAGACATAACATTAAAATTTTAAAAATGAAAAATATAAAATTCCTACTATACCTTTATCCTTTCGAAAGCTCGAAAATTCAGCGGAGGAGAGAAATCATCCTTGTCTGCAAATTAATAAAATTTGACTTAAATTGTAAAGTAAACTTGGTACTTTTGCGCTTATGGCAAGAAAAAAAACAAATAGAGTTATTTTAGAAAACTTAACCGTCATTGACGCAGGTGCAAAAGGGAAAGCTGTTGCAAAAGCAGAGGACGGTAGAGTGGTTTTTATCAATAATGCCATTCCCGGCGATGTGGTTGACGTACAGACCACAAAAAAACGAAAAGCATACTTTGAAGGGAACGCTATTTCTTTTTCAAAACTCTCAGACAAGCGTGTAGAACCTACATGTGAGCATTTTGGTACATGCGGTGGCTGTAAGTGGCAAAACATGGGCTACGAACACCAATTGTTTTACAAACAAAAGGAAGTTGAGAATAATTTAAAACGCCTTGGTAAGGTCGAACTCCCCGAAGTCTCCCCTATTTTAGGTTCTGCCGACCAATATTTCTATCGTAATAAAATGGAATTTTCATTTAGTGACAGCAAATGGCTCACACTTGACCAAATTAAAAGCGATGTCATCGTTGAGAATAAAAATGCTTTAGGTTTTCATATTCCCGGCATGTGGGATAAGATTCTTGATTTAAATAAATGCCATTTACAAAGAGACCCAAGTAATGCCATAAGAGATTTTGTTAAAGCCGAAGCCGAAAAGTTAGACATTCCTTTTTTTAATACCCGAAATCAAACGGGCGTTCTAAGAACGTTAATGATACGAACTTCAACTACGGGAGAAGTCATGGTTTTATTGCAATTTTTTAAAGAAGATAAAACCAAAAGAGAGGCATTGCTAAATGCTATTGCTGAAAAATTTCCTGATGTCACTTCACTCTTATACGTAATTAACGGAAAAGGAAATGACACCATTTATGACCAAGAGGTGTTAGTCCATAGCGGAAAAGACCACATTTTTGAAGAAATGGAAGGACTTACTTTTAAGATAAATGCAAAATCATTTTATCAAACCAATAGTGAACAAGCCTTCGAACTTTATAAAGTAACACGAGATTTTGCAGGATTGAATGGAGATGAACTTATTTTTGACTTATATACAGGCACAGGCACCATAGCACAATTTGTTGCGAAAAACGCAAAGAAAGTGATTGGTGTTGAAGCTGTGCCAGATGCTATTACCGCAGCCAAAGAAAATGCCGAACGTAATGGGATTACAAACTGTGAGTTTTATGTAGGCGACATGAAAAAGGTTTTCAATGAACAATTTATTGCAAAACATGGAATGGCAGATGTTGTTATAACAGACCCTCCCAGAGATGGAATGCATGCATATGTTGTGGCTCAACTCATCAATCTTGCACCACAAAAAATTGTGTACGTGAGTTGTAATAGTGCAACACAGGCGAGGGATTTATCGTTATTAGATAGTCTTTACAAAGTGACCAAAGTACAACCTGTTGACATGTTCCCGCAAACCCACCACGTAGAAAATGTGGTTTTACTTGAAAAAAGAAACGTTTAGGAAAAACAAATGAATTATATTAAAATTAGTAGTGCATTTACTATCTGCATCTTTGCAATAGCCGTTTTTATTGGTTGCACAAGAGATGATATTTGTCCTGAAACCACACAGTCAACACCACGATTGGTAATGGAGTTTAGAGATAATACAGATTTTAGATTGGTAAAACCCGTGACAAATTTGAGCGTAAAGTTAACGAGCACGCAAGAAGAAGTTTTTACCCCTAGGACAGATACTATTTTTCAAATTCCTTTAGATCCGTCTGCTACTTCGTTGCAATTTAGTTTTACAAGAGACGCTTCGGGGACGAGTCCAAATACAGATTTTGCTACTATAAATTATACCCGTGGCGAAGATGTTTATATCAACAGAGCATGTTCATTCGTAACAACGTATGATGATGTGTCTATAACAATCCAAGGAGAAGGAACGGCAAACTGGATGTTTGGCCCTGTAATTACTAACCCAACCGTAGAAAATGAAGACGTTACGCATATTACTATTTTTCATTAGCACGGTTTTCATTTCTGAAATTTCAGTCGCACAGACCGAAACGTTAGAACCTAATGATACCATCGCACAACCTATAAAATATGGGCTGAGAGTAGGTGCAGATATTTCAAAACCAATACGAAGTTTGTTGGATGAAAATTATTCAGGTTTTGAAATTATGGCTGATTTCAGAATTAAAGAGAAATTCTACGTCGCTGCGGAAATTGGAAACGAAAAGAAAGATTATTTTGAACCCAACTTAAATGCTAGCACTAGCGGAAGCTATATAAAACTGGGGATTGACTATAATGCATACAACAATTGGTTGGGTTTGAACAATGCTATATTCACTGGTTTGAGATACGGTATATCTTCTTTTAAGCAAGAATTAATTGCTTACACCATTTACACTACAGACCAAACATTTCCGTCAACGGCAGTTGTAGCACCTCAAGAATTTAGTGGTTTGACAGCCACTTGGATTGAGTTTATCGCCGGCGTAAAAACCGAAGTTTATAAAAATTTATACCTTTCCGTAAATCTCCAATTAAAACGAAAGGTGAGCGAAGATATCCCAGAAGGCTTTGCTAATCTATACATTCCTGGCTTTAACAGAACGTACGATTTTAGTGAGTTTGGTGTGGGTTATGGCTATACCGTTTCTTACTTGATTCCTATTTTTACTAAGTAATATCTCGTTTACTGAATTTTTTACTCCCCGCATAAATTTCGTACTTAACAAATTTACTTTCAAGTGGACCGTTAAATAATTTAATCTTTTTTGAAGGTCTCAATCCTACAAACTTTAGGGCCTCAAGGTTTGAGGTAATCAACCACGCTTGGGTATTTTCATAGTTTCGTTTTAGCGTATTTCCTATTTCTCCATAAAAATGTTCAACATCTCTAATGGCAATTCGTTCGTCGTACGGAGGGTTAAAGACCATAAAAAGTGGTCGGTCTTGTAACTTTTCAGTCTTAAAAAAATCGGCTTCCTTAATGGTAATGAATTCTGTCAAATTTGCTGCGGCAATATTCTCCTTCGCTTTTGCAATCGCACTTGCATCGCTGTCGTAACCGTATATTTTGAAATGGAAATCTTTAATTTTTTTTAAAGCTGCGTTCTCAATCGTTTCGTATAAATCGACATCAAAATCTGGCCAGGTTTCAAAACCGAATTCTTCCTTGTTCAAGTTAGGCGGAATATTACACGCTATCATCGCAGCCTCAGTAAGAATAGTACCACTACCGCACATTGGGTCCATAAAATCGCATTGGCCGGTCCAACCCGTTTGCATAATCATACCCGCAGCAAGGACCTCGTTAATTGGCGCTTGTGTGTTCGCCACTTTGTAGCCACGTTTGTGCAAAGATTGCCCTGAGCTATCCAATGAAACCGTACAAATATTTCTATCAATATGAATATTGATTCGCAACGTGGGATGATCTAAGTCAACATTGGGGCGCTCCCCTTCCATATCTCTAAATCTATCAACAATCGCATCCTTTGTTTTTAAAGAAATAAATTGCGAGTGCGTAAAATAATCTGAAAACACCGTAGAATTTACTGCCAACGTACCTTTGACCGACATATACTCCTGCCAGTTGATATTATAAATCTTATCGTACAAATCATCTTCCTTAAAAACATTGAACGATGTTATTGGCTTTAAAATCTTAATGGCGGTCCTGCAGCACAAATTGGCTTTGTACATAAACCCGGTATCGCCTTCAAAACTCACGTTACGTGTTCCTATTTCAATGCCTGAAGCGCCAAGTTGTCTCAATTCCTGTGCTAAAATCTCCTCCATCCCAAAGAGGGTCTTCGCCACCATTTTAAAGTTTTTATTCATAGTATATCATTCGTTGGACTGCAAAAATACAGTATTTTCGTACTCCAATACCCGTATATGCAAAAAGAAGATTTTAATTGGTTTGCCTCCTGGTTTGACAGCCCTTATTATCACATTCTCTACAAAGACCGTGATTATGAGGAGGCAGGTACTTTTGTTAAAAATCTTGCTTCTTTTTTAAATTTGGATAAAAATGCAAAGATTTTGGATTTGGCCTGCGGAAAAGGGAGACATTCAAAACATCTTGCTTCGCTTGGCTATAATGTTACGGGAGTAGATTTATCGCCCAACAGCATTAAAGCTGCGAAGAAATTTGAAACAGAGAATTTGTCATTTGAAATTCACGACATGTGCATCCCGTTTGATGGAAAATTTGATGCTATTTTAAATTTATTTACGAGTTTCGGTTATTTTGAAGCCGAAATAGATAACCTGAGAACAATTAAAGCCATTAAAACATCACTAAAACCTGAAGGTTTTGGAGTTATCGATTTTTTGAATGTAGCGTATTTAGAGGAACATTTAGTGCCTTCCGAAGAAAAAATTGTGGAAGGTATTACATTTCAGATTGAAAGAAGAATCGAAAATAATCACATCATAAAAGATATTAGATTTAAAGCTGAAGGCCAACATTTTTTATATACTGAAAAAGTAAAAGCATTAACCCTCAGTGATTTTAAAGAATATTTTAAAGAAGCGGGCGTCACATTGAAAAAAACTTTTGGAAATTATCAATTAGATACCTTTGACCCTATCACATCTGAAAGATTAATTCTTATTTTTGGCTTATGATTTATATTGCATTATTTGTCGCAGTAATCGCAGGTTATGGGGTTTCCTTGATTTTAAATAAAGGTCAGGTTTCTAAACTCCCATTATTACTTGCATTTAGCGGGGCATTTTTATTGGCATTAACGCTATTCGAACTTTTGCCCGAAGTTTATGAAACACCTTCGAAAAGGATAGGCGTTTTTATTGTTGGCGGTATTTTACTACAAATTTGTTTAGAGTTTTTTAGTAAAGGTGCCGAACACGGTCACGTCCATATTCATGCCGATGCTACAAAATTTCCTTGGTTGTTATTTGTGAGTCTCTCTATTCACGCATTGTTGGAAGGATTTCCCATTACAGATGGACACTCCATTTATATTGGCGTCCTTATTCATAAATTTCCCATAGCGATTATTCTTTCACTTTTCTTCATTAAAGCGAATTATAACAAGGCAATCACGCTTGCATTTCTAGTGCTTTTTGCATTGATGACACCGCTAGGTTCTTTTATTGCCGAAAATACCACGCAATTAAAACAGTACAGCACAGAAATAAATGCAGTGGTTATTGGAATTTTCTTGCACGTCTCGACCACTATTTTATTTGAAAGTAGTAAGGACCACAAGTTTAATTTTACAAAACTGGCAACGATTATTTTAGGTGTTGTCATCGCTTATTTTATCTAGATAGGCATAATGATATTGTATTTCAGAAATCACATTTCAGAAGAAAATACTTAAGTGATTTGATGGAAGATGAATATATAATGGCACAAACTCCCTAGGAGTACAAAAATATGCCATATCACGTGGCCAAAATATAATCTGTCCCAAGCATAAAAAATGATACCCACAGTATAAAATAGTCCTCCGGCAACCAGCATTAAAATTCCATAAGTATCTGTCACGCTATTTAATGCATTAATATCAAAGACAATTAACCAACCCATAACGAGATATAGTAGTACCGAGATGATTTCAAATTTTCCCGTAAAAAACATCTTGAGAATTGTTCCTAGAATTGCAATTCCCCAAACAATACTAAATAATAAAATTCCTTTAGAATGTGAGAGGAATAATAACGTAACTGGTGAATATGTTCCTGCGATGAGCACGTAAATACTTATGTGGTCTAATTTTCGGAAAAGACTTTTCGTCTTCATTTCTTTACTGAAATGATATGCGGTTGACACAAAATATAATACCATTAAAGATGAACCGTACAATCCTAACGCGAAATATGAAATTATAGTTCGCTCTTCATTAAGATACAAAAGTAAAATACTTAAAACTGAAAATACAACGAATCCAATGCCATGGCTCAAAGCATTGTATTTTTCTTCTAAGTTGGTTTGTGTTCTCATTCAATTGAAAGTTTACAAATAGTAAAGATAATACTCAAATATTTAGGACCAAAAAAAGAGACTGTTCTTGCGAACAGTCCCATCAGCTATAAACTCCCCAGTTTATATAGCATTAATTAATAAGTTATAAAGATGGGACAGTATGGCCTGTCCTACAAGAGGATTTTTCCCCTTTTTCAGGGGTGTTTTTCCCCTTTTTTGTATTCTGATAATGGATATCCCCAAACCC
>NZ_JBPOFW010000003.1:0-456918 GCF_051252435.1 Patiriisocius sp.
TCTCTTTTGTTCTTTCTGATTAATGACTTAAAGTTATGTAATTATTAAAAATCAAACTTAAGACGTATATAAAAAATTGCTAGTTTAGGCTAAATTTAAAGGTCGTTGCACGTTTGCTACGTCTGATTTTCCTTCGGAAAATCCTCGCAAGCAAAAACGCAACTTTCCATATACATAAACGTTGTACTGCATTTTGACCCTGTACTTTCCTGAAATAGGTTGACTAAAAATTAATCATTTAATTACAGTCACTTATGAAAACGCAAAAAGACCACTGGCTAAAAAAAAGCTACCAAAAGACAACTTTAGAGACTAAACTTTTAGTCGTTGACCAAATCCTAAACGGACAACTATCCACAAACTTCGCCTCTAAAAAATATGACGTTCCCAGAACTACCATTAACTATTGGCTGAGAAAATACAGTACCTTAGTACAACAAAACACAGGTATGGGTAAAAACGATGAAATAAAAAAGCTTAGGGAACGTATTGAAGAACTAGAGTTTGTAAAGGACTTCCAGCAAGATATCATTGCTGAGATGGAACTCATTACAGGCGTCGACATGTCAAAAAACTCGTTGCCCAAATCATTAGCAAAAGAGATAGAGCTAAAGAAGAAAAACCGTTCAAAAGAAAATGGCTCTATCAATGCTTTGGGATCAGTAAACAAGCCTTCTACAAAAGAATCAAAACCCAACAAAAACAACAACTAGACCATCAAAAACTGATCATAATGGTCAAGGACTACCGTAAAAAAGTAGGGTCCAAAACTGGTGGTATCAAGCTCTATGATGCTCTTAAAAAAGACTTTATAAACGCTGATATCAAAATAGGCAGAGATAAGTTTTACCGCTTTTTAAGGCTAAACAAGCTGTTGGTACCTAAATCGAAAAATTACATCACAACAACAAATTCAAATCATATGTACAAAAAATATAAAAACCTGGTAAAAGACAAAGTTCCCACTAGACCGGAACAGCTCTGGGTAAGCGATATCACTTATATCAAAACTGAAAATGGACATAACTATCTAGCACTGGTCACGGACGCCTATTCAGAGCAGATTATGGGTTATGACCTAGACAGCCATATGAGAACGTCTCTTTGTACAAAGGCGCTCGCCATGGCCATTAAAAATAGAAAATTCCCTGACCAAGAGCTGATCCACCACTCGGACAGAGGTTTTCAATACTGTAACCCTAAATACACAGAGTTTGCAGAAAGTAACGGGATTACAATGAGTATGACCGAGCAATATGACCCTTATGAAAACGCTGTTGCGGAACGTATGAATAGAACTCTCAAATACGAATACGGCCTTAAGAAAACTATCAAAAATACCCAGCTCGCCCAACAAATGACAAAGCAAGCTGTCTATATTTACAATAACCTAAGAACGCATTTTAGCCTGGATCTAAGAAAACCGGCAGATGTCCATTTAAACCCAAACATCAAATACAAGTCCTATCGAAAAAATAAAGTAAATTTACCTGAACTGACAATTTAAAAACAGACCCAGTTCAAATTATTTTTTGCCTTCTAAACGGCTAAAAAAATCTTTTGAACGTGCAAAATTAACCTGAAAAAAGGTCAACCTATATCAGTATAATACAACCGTCCTGAATAAAGGCTACATAATTTTAAACATTATGTACAGAAATGACAAAGTAATTAGACGTTACAGTGAACCTTTTAAATTAAAAATCCTAGCAGAACTTAGTACTGGAAAGCACACAAAGAGCGAACTTTGCAAGCTCTATTCTATTGCACCAACAACAGTCAATGTATGGGTTAAAAAGTACAATCGTACTGACTTAATGAACACCAGGGTAAAAGTGGAAACAAAAGACGAGATATCTAGAATTAAAGAACTGCAAAAAGAGATTGAACAGCTTAAAAAACTACTGCTCAAAAAGGATCTGGATGCGCTGGTAGAAGAATCCTATCTAGAGGTGGCTGCAGAAGATCTCGGTTACAAATCTATTGCCGAACTAAAAAAAAGTTACGTATAAAGCCTTGATAAAGGCCAAGGGAAAATCTAGGGGATTTGCTTCTTTAACCACCATAACCCATTGTTTCGGGTTAAAACGTGATGCTTATTACAAGTATAAAGACAGGGCCGATACGAATTTAAAGCTAGAACAACAGATTATTGACATCGTTAGAAAAAGACGCAGATTCCTTCCTAGAGAAGGCGTACGGAAACTTATAAAATCATTAGATGTGGATTTCAATAAAGCCAATATTAAGGTAGGTAGAGATACTTTATTCAATGTTCTTAGAAAACATCAAATGCTGACACTCAGAAAGAAAACCACTGCCAGGACCACTAACTCCTATCATCGCTTTTATAAGTACAGCAACATTATAAAAGACATGGAAGTGACTAGGCCAAACCAAATTTGGGTCTCTGACATTACATACATCAGAACGGTAAAGTGCTTTTGCTATCTGGCGCTTACTACGGATATGCATTCCCGTAAGATTGTGGGTTATGACTTAAGTAACAGTCTGGAAATCAATGGCTGTGTGAGGGCTTTGAATAAAGCACTGTATCAAGCTAAAAACATTGAACAGCTTATCCACCATTCCGACAGGGGCATACAGTATTGTAGCAATGTGTACACGCAGATTCTAAAGAGAAACAACATAGGTATCAGTATGCAGAAGAAAACCATTGCTATGAAAATGCAATGGCCGAACGTGTAAATGGCATACTGAAAGATGAGTTCTATCTCGACCAGACCTTTGCTAACGTGCAACACGGAAAGAGAGCCACAAAAAGTGCAATTAAATTGTACAATGAAATAAGATTACATTTATCTTTAAACTATCGTACACCAAATATGGTATATAAATTAACAGCGTAAATCAATTTTAACCTGTAGCATATTTCAGGACAAGACATTATGAAAAAAAGCTTTCCAATTATAATATTGCTTTTATTTATTATCAGTTGCGACAAAAAAGCTGATAATAGAAAATATATGTATAACGGAAAATTAGTTACTATTCAAAAAGTAAAATTAAACGATACTTCATTTAGCGGTTATGGAGGAGAAAGTTATGAAAGTGGTGTCTTAAAATCTCTTACAATCTTTGAAAATGGCAAAATTGTAGACACACTAATTCGTTTTTATGAGAATGGCAATATCAAGAAAAAAGGAATGGTCAAAAATAATATGGAATATGGATGGTGGATATACAATAACGAAAATGGTAAACTAATTAAAAAGATTGAATGGTTTGGTATTAATGACAGTATTTATCCAAATCAAGAAATTTATTTTGATGAGAATGAGAATATTAAAATCAAACCAAATACATCTTTCGAATTACAAATTCCCGATACATTGCAGATTGGGAAAAATATTGCAAGGATAAATAATTACATAAGTGATGATAATAATATTGACACAAGATATTTATTCGTTTTAATTGAAAATTCATATTCAGATTTAGGCAAAAGAATGGACACTTTTACTTATGGTTCGCAAAATCCATTTTTCGGAATTAATGCAGAAAAAGTAGGGAGGAAATTAATTCAGGGAAGAATCAAAGAACAAACTTTAAAGACAGATACTATTGATGGAGACTCTCTTTCACTTGTGATAAAAGAACATTATAAATATTTTAAAAAAGAATTTTATGTTTCGGATAGTGGAAAAAGGTCCGCTTTAGATAGCATTTTACGTGCTGAATTTAAAAAGATGGCGAAGAATAACTAATCACAACAAAGAACAGAGATAAAAAACAACCTTTTTCTTCATTAAATTTTGACATTATTTTTGTGGGGCAAAATTATACTTTAATGCTCCCGCCCCTTATCTTAAAGATAATACGCTTAAATATTTCAGTTGGGAAACACAAATTGAATATAATTGAATATAATTGAATGGTAATAAATGATATAAAACAGACTTCGTTAGGATATATCATTAACAATTGAAAAAATAAATCATGGCAAATTTCCGAAGTCATTAAACATTATTTGTAATTAAAAAAATATGGGAAAATTGACCTTAAATGATGGAAATAAAATTCCTCTTATTGGATTTGGAACCTATAAATCCAAAGGGAGTGAGGGGATTGAATCTATAAAATCTGCCATTTCTAGCGGGTATTCTCTCATCGATACAGCGGCCATTTACGGAAATGAAGAAGAAATAGGAAAAGCAATAAAAGCGAGCGGAGTTTCAAGAGAAAGTCTATTTATTACAATCAAATTATGGCGCGAAAATTTAGGATACGAATCGACTAAAATAGAATTTGAAAAATCTCTAAAAAGACTTCAATTAGAGTATATTGACCTATATTTAATTCACTGGCCAGCTAACGATAAAAATTATGAAAACTGGCAAAAAACAAATGCTGAAACTTGGAAAGCGATGGAGGAATTGCAGGCCGAAAGCAAAATCAAGTCCATAGGTGTGAGCAATTTTTTTTGAAGAACATCTAAAAGCGTTATTGCAAACAGCCCATGTCGTTCCGTCAATCAATCAAATAGAATTTCACCCCGGTTATTGGCAACCGGCATTGACTGAATATTGCAAAAAACAAAATATTGCCGTTGAATCTTGGTCTCCATTAGCAAGAGGAAAAGTATTTGAAAATTATGTGCTTCAAAAAATTGCCAAAAAACATGAAAAATCTGTCGCACAAGTTTGCTTGAAATGGATTATGCAACACAAGGTGATTGTGATTCCAAAATCATCATCGCCTAAGCGAATAAAAGAGAATATCGACATATTCGATTTTCAACTTACTAATTCTGAAATGGAGCAAATCGACAACCTCCCACAAATGGGATTTAGCGGAGAACACCCAAACTTTTGGCCAGACAGAATTAACTAATTAAAGAGACTACCAAAATATTTATAAAATTATTTAGAAATATTTATTTTATGTCGCCTAAATCACTAGAAAATAACTTCTTGGCTTCGGCTAGTTTGAGATTAAAAAACATACTTACACCACTCCCCTTTCTAAGTTTTTTGAAATTTCACCAACATTAGTTAGAATGGTAGAATGGTAGAATGAAAAAGAGTTTTAAAGATTGATAATTATCAATCTTTAAAACTCTATAATTCAATTATTTGAAAAAAAAAAAAAATGATCTTAATCCACCGTTACATTTAGCGCTAAATTATTTGCGACTTGATTAATATCACTCATACAGTAATTCCATTCTGGCGAGCCTACTTCAAAACCAAAAACCTCTATTCTTACAGCATCATAATTATTTGATGCCGCGTTACCAGGATTCAAAAAAGTCCAAAGATCATCAGTTGCGGTATAGCCATAAATATCTGTGTATTTGTCAAATTGCCATCCATTAAAAAAAGCATTTTGCACATCTATTCCCTTTATATTTTTATGCTTGATAGGTGTTAAATAAATTGTAGGATTCGCGTTGATGCATACTTCCATACTTGACTTTTCTGGATGTATAATTGTTGATAAAGTTTCAACGGTTGAGTTTTTACCTGTTACTAATAGTACGTTGAAAACAATAAATGATAAAATGATTTTAGTTCGCATAATTTTAAAGTTTGGTGAGTGATAAAAATAAAATTTAATTTGAACCTAAGCTATGCGAAATCAGTCTGTTGACTAAAAAAAACGTTCGTTCACTAAAAAAATATTAATTTGAGTGCAATTAGAAGAATTTAAAGCTCAAACCAACCAAAAAACCGATGTTAAAATTACCCCATTTCCATCTCTTAAAACAATATCTAACAACTTCTTTTGCTTTACAATTTTCAAATTAAAAGGTGCTGCTAATAAGTCCACCCCGCTCCCCTTTTTCAACCTAGTTCCCTGTCCCGAAATAATATCAACATTAGGCCTAAAATCTTCATTGGGAAGATGCTCTGTTAAGATTACCAATTTATAATCAACCAATTTTTCAACAATGTTTAAAATTTCAGCATTAGAGAGATGTTGCAACACTTGTCTAAGAATGATACAATCGGCTACCGGCAAAGTATCTTCTGCAATATCCAAACAATGAAACTCTAAGTTTTCTTGCTGAAATTTTAATTTATTGTAATCTATTAGCTCAGGAACGATATCTAAAGCGATGTACTTTTCAGTAAATTCAACCAGCTCCTTCCCAATATTAAAATCTCCGCACCCCAAATCGCAAACTACCAGTGGTTCTTCAAAAGAAGATAAAAATGTTTTTACAGTATCAAGATACGGTTGCACTATTTCATCATTGTGAGAACCCTCGCCAGAATAAAAAGAAGCATCACCACCCCAAAGTTTAAGTGCATACACTTGCGCCATGGCATCTTTTGTGGGCCACGCTTTTTTCTTTTCTTTCGGCACATATTCTTTCTCTTTCATAATCCTAAAAATAAATTATTTATACTAAATCAAACCATAAAAAAGCTGTAAGATTTAATAGGAATTAATCTCTCATAAATTTATTAAATCCTGTTACTTTACCTTTGCAATTAATACAACGTAGAAATTTTAAATATAAAATCAATGCCCCTAAACATCGTTCTCATTGAACCTGAAATACCAAATAACACAGGTAATATTGGCAGGTTGAGTCTTGGCACTGGCTCGCATTTACACTTGGTGAAACCCTTTGGTTTTGAGATAGATGACAGCAGATTAAAACGCGCCGGACTTGATTATTGGAAACATTTAAACGTGACTTATTACGATTCGGTTGCGGAGTTTTTCTCACAGCATAAGGATGCCAAAATGGTATTTCTATCGAGCCACGGCACAAAGGAATACACTACAATCCCTTTTGAGGACAATCTTTTTATATGCTTCGGAAAAGAGTCGGTCGGGCTTTCTTCTGCTATTGTTTCAAAATACGAGAATTCGTTATATAAAATTCCGTTATTTAGTGAGCACATCCGTAGTTTGAATATTGCTAATGCAGTGGCGATTGTAGTTTACGAAGGAATTAGACAGTTGAAACTGTAGTCTTGAAATAATCTTGATTGTTATCATTCCTTAAAATTTCCGAAGCTACGCTTGAACTAATTTAAAGTTTGTTTTCCCTCATTATCTGTATCTTTAAACAAAAATTAAAGACGCCATAAAACTTTTGCTATGCTCAATTTAAAACTCGCCACAGACCCGAGATGGGTCACTATCGTTGAAAGTAATCTTGAAGAAATTTTGACAGATCACGCGTGGTGTGAGCAAAAAGCCGCTACAAATGCTATAACGATTATCACCTTAAATAGCGAACATGTTGAACTTGTTACGGAGCTTTTAAAATTGGCCCAAGAGGAATTGGAGCATTTTGAAATGGTACACGAAATCATTAAAAAACGTGGCTACAAATTGGGTCGCGAACGTAAGGACCATTATGTAAATCAATTGTTCCAATTTACCCGCTCCAAAACAAATAACCGCAAGGAAGCAATGGTTGATAGACTGTTGTTTTCGGCAATGATTGAGGCACGTAGTTGTGAGCGTTTCAAGTTATTGAGCGAGCGGATAAACGACAAAGAACTTTCTGAATTTTACAGAGAATTGATGATAAGTGAAGCTGGCCATTACACAACATTTTTAGGCTTCGCAAGGCAATACGGCGAAGGAGTTGATGTGGAAAAACGATGGAAAGAACTCATTGAATTTGAAGGCGAACTCATCAAAAGCTATGGAAAAAAAGAGACCATTCACGGCTAATGTAACGTTTGAAAATAAATTAAACAATAATGAAACTAATCCTAATTTTAATAACCATGGCACTGGTATCACAACCTCTTTTCGACTTTAATAAAAATGCAGATATTTCAAGCTGGACCATTGTCAATGATGGCGTAATGGGTGGTTTGTCAAAAAGTACCATTTCAATAAATGAAAACGGTCACGGCTTTTTCAAAGGTAAAATCTCTTTGGAGAACAATGGCGGTTTTGCTTCGGTGAGATTTGATTGCGGTAAGGTAAAAGTGAACAACCATAAATTTATCGCTCTCAGGATAAAAGGAGATGGCAAAAAGTACCAAATGCGAATAAAAGATGACAAAAATGCTCCAGAATCTTACATCAGTTTCGTCGAGACTACGGGAGATTGGGAAACTGTCAAAATAAAATTGAGTGATTTTTATCCCAGTTTTAGAGGGCGCACGCTAGACAAACCCAATTTTCAAGCAACTTCTTTTGAGGAATTTGGTATTCTCTTCGGAAATAAAAAAGAGGAAAGTTTTGAGCTTTTGATTGACCGTATCGAATTAGAATAACTTTCAATTGCACATTAGTTTCTATAATTTAACGTCACGATGAAAAACAAACTATCGCTAATAATTGCCGGAATTCTCGTTATACTTTCGGGGGTTTATGTGTCTTTGGGGATTTTTATTTATTCGGGAAAGCAAAGTGATAATTCTGGTTATTATTATTTAATACTCACGCTTTCAATCGTTATTTCTGGGATATTCATGTTAAGAAAAGGAATTATTACAAAAAAATAAAGCCTTATAATAATAACTTTATATAAAACTATTCTATTGAAAGCAGCAACGCTCGCACAAATTAAGAAAGAATTAAAACTTCGCTCGCCAGATGAAATTGAAGCGCTGTGCCTTCGTTTGGGTCGGTTTAAAAAAGAAAACAAGGAACTCCTCACCTACTTATTATTTGAGGCAGATGATGAGGAAGGATACGTGCAGCATATTAAAGAATATATCGACGAATTGTTTGATGGTATTACGAATACTAATTTCTACTACCTCAAAAAGAGCGTTCGGAAAATTTTAAAAGAGACAAAAAAATGCATTCGCTACTCAAACAGTAAAGAGACTGAAGTGGCACTACTCTTACATTTTTGCGATAGGCTTATTTCGTTCAAACCCTCCATAAAACGTAATACTACTCTGGTTAATTTGTACGAAAGACAGTTAGAGCTTGCAGATAAAAAGATTAAAGGATTACACCCAGATTTGCAATTGGATTATGAAAATGAGCTCGAAGAATTAAAGAATTGATTTTCTACGAATACTCGTTTAATTCATTTTTGTAGTTGCTTATTTTTTAACTTTGTGTCAATAAAACGAACTACTATGAAAGCATCTATCACCGCCATTATTTTTGGACTTGCAATTGTTATTGCATCTGCAGTATTGGGTAACGCATTTATGAACCGCAACAAATCACAGCGAACCATTGCCGTGACAGGACTTGGAAAAAGTGACTTTACGTCTGACTTGATTGTGTGGGAAGCACGATTTACCCGAAACAACACCAATCTTCAACAAGCGTACAAAGACCTTGAAAACGATAAAAATAAGGTGACACAATACCTTGCCGCAAAAGGTGTTCCTGCCGATAATGTGGTATTTAGTGCAGTAAGCACCAGTGAAAATAACGAACCAAATTATGGCCCTAACGGCAATTACATAGGCACCACATTTACAGGCTACAATTTATCCCAATCGGTTGAAATTAACTCTACGGATGTAAAAGGAATTGAAACAATTTCAAGAGAAATTACCGAGCTTTTAAACCAAGGCATTCAGTTGTATAGCTCTGCTCCGCGTTATTACTTCACAAAAATTGAAGATTTGAAAATCGAAATGATTTCGAGAGCAACAGAAAATGCTCGATTGAGAGCTGAGAAAATTGCAGAGAATTCAGGTTCCTCTTTGGGAGAACTCGTTGAAGCACGCATGGGTATTTTTCAAATTACGGGTCAAAATTCTGGTGAAGACTATTCTTGGGGAGGCGCTTATAATACGTCCTCAAAAGAAAAGACCACTTCGATTACTATGAAATTGACGTATAATGTGGATTAATTCTATTAATATATTTTCGGAAATATGACTACCCTCTACCACAATCCCCGCTGTTCAAAATCTCGTCAAGCCTTGCAATTACTTCAGGAAAAAGGTGAAACTGTTGATGTTGTTTTATATTTAAAAGATATTCCTTCGGTTGCCGAAATTAAAAATCTGTTGTCTTTGTTAGAAATTTCAGCAGAAGAACTTTTGAGAAAAGGAGAATCCATTTGGAAAGAAAAATTTAAAGGCAGAGAAATTTCCGAAGAAGAAATCATTCAAGCCATGCACGAACATCCCAAATTGATTGAGCGCCCCATTGCAATTAAAGGAACAAAAGCTATCATTGGCAGACCCCCAGAAAAGGTACTCCAACTTTAACTTTAGGATATTTTTGTTTAACATAACTTTGGCTTCTTTAGCATGAAACCTTATGGATCTTTGTGTGTCAAACTCAAAAAAAATTCATGAGAGTATTATTCACATTTATCTTGTTAGTGATTTCATTAACAACCTTCGCGCAGCAGAGCGATAAAGAAATCACAGTTAAAGGAAAAGTTCTCGAAAGCTCATCATCACTACCCTTAGAGTTTGCTACCATAGTTTTTGTAGATCAAAGCGGCAAAATTGTCACGGGAGGAATTACAGACCAAAATGGTATGTTTTCCATAGACTTGCAGGCAGGAACATATACGGTGCGTTACGAATTTATTTCTTTTGAAACCAAAGAACTTCCCAATCAAAGATTAACATCTAACATTACATTACCACCCGTTACTCTTAGTGAAAGCGACAATGTTTTAAACGAAGTTATTATTAGAGCCGAAACGACAGAAGTTCAAGTACGGCTTGATAAAAAGATATATAATATAGGTAAAGATTTAACCACTAGCGGTGCCAACGTGGGTGATGCTTTAAATAATGTACCGTCAGTAACAGTAGATGTAGAAGGTGCAATCGCGCTTCGCGGAAATGAAAATGTGCGTATTCTTATTAACGGAAAACCCTCTGCGATTGCAGGCTTTGGTTCTACAGATGCATTACGACAATTACCTGCCGATGCTATTGAACGTGTGGAAGTAATTACATCGCCATCGGCTCGCTATGACGCTGAAGGAACTGCTGGAATATTGAATATCATTCTTAAAAAAGAAAAGACTTTAGGAGTTAACGGATCCATAAATACGAGTGTGGGAGTTCCAACTTCGAGTAATGTCTCCGGAAATATTAATGTAAGAACAGATAAATTCAACATTTTTAATACCACGGGATATCGTTATAGAAATGCACCTGGGAATGCTTTTTTCTCTAATTTCTATAAAAATATAGACTCGATTGCCACTCCGGACAGAAATCCTTTGGTAACGGAAAAAAGAATTTTTGAAAGAGAGGACAAAGGCTTCAATACAAATCTAGGTATTGAATATTTTTTGACGGATGCTTCAAGTATCACAGCAACAGGTTTTCTGCGCATTGGGAAAGATGATGATATCACAACAAACACAGCGAACGAATTTGGTTTCAACAACGATTTGGCCATCTCTCGTCTTCGTATCGAAAATGAGTTGGAGGATGATGTTAATTATCAATTTTCACTAAATTATATCAATAATCTTGATGAAGATGGACACAAACTTACCGCAGATGTGCAATACGAAATAGGAAGTGAAGAAGAAATGTCTTTAATTACCGAAGAAAATACATTTCCATCAAGTGAACTTTTACCTTCTGAAATGATAACAAATCTAGAAGATGAAACCGAATTTTTGGCGCAAGTTGATTATGTAAGACCAATAGGAGAAAACGCTCAATTTGAAGCGGGTGCAAGAGCTAATTTTGAAGAAACAATTACAGATTACACGTTATTGGAAGAGGATGTTGCAGGTGGAACTTTTATTATAGACGATGGATTGACAAACGTTTTCACGTATAATGAAAATGTACTTGCCGCTTATTCTCAATACGGAAATAAATTTGGGAAGTTTTCTTTTCTATTAGGTCTACGTGTTGAAAATACGCAACTTAAAGGTAAAGTTGATGCTATTGATACTTCAGACAACACAAATAGCGATTTTAATATTGATTTTGACAAAAACTATACTGGTCTCTTCCCTACTGTAAATTTAATTTATGAATTGGGCGAACGAGAAAATGTAACACTTGGTTATAACAGAAGAATCAACCGCCCTCGTGGTCGTTTTATCAATCCGTTTCCTAGTCGCTCAAGTGAAGCAAATGTGTTTCAGGGAAATCCAAATTTAGATCCTGCGTATGCAAGCGCTTTTGATTTAGGGTATATAAAGAGATGGGATAAACTAACATTGACATCTTCTATTTACTATCAAAATGAAACAAATGCTTTTGAAAGAATTCAAGAAGATACAGGCGAATTAACAGGAAATGGTATTCCAATTATTAGAACCTTACCTATTAATCTTTCTACAAATGAACGCTACGGTGCCGAAGCTGGAGTACTATATAATCCAGCAAAATGGTTAAGACTTAATGGTAGTTTCAATTATTTTCTATTTAAAACTGTGGGAGAATTCAACAACGTTGACTATGGAGCCGAAAATAGTAGTTGGTTCGCTCGTGGTAGCGCAAAAGTATCTTTGCCCGCTAAGATTGACTGGCAGACAAATGCGTTTTATCGTGGCCCAAGTAATAACGCACAGACCGAGACCGAAGGAATACTCTCTGTAGATCTTGCATTTAGTAAAGATATTATGGACGATAATGGTACAATTGGATTGAATGTGAGTGATCTTTTTAATACAAGAAAAAGAATGTCAATTACCGATACTGACACATTTACAAGTGAAAGCGAATTTCAATGGAGACAGCGCCAAGTAACAGTAAACTTTACGTACCGATTTAATCAAAAGAAGAAAAGAGAAAGAGGAAATCGTGATGGTGGAGATGATGACGGCGATTTTGAAGGATAAGATTGAAAAAATTTAAAACTAAAAAAGGAAGCTCATTGAGCTTCCTTTTTTTATAATAGAATAAATTAAATTATTTCTTCTCGTTTTTCTTAGCTTCACGCTTTAGCTTAATACTCTCAATCAATGCGCCACCAATCCAATAAGGAATAATTGATACTAAAAATATCATCAACCAAAATCCGATAGTTAAGATGGTTAAAAATGCAAGAAATCCTAGGTATTGGTCAAAATCGAACATAATAGCGTGTTTAGTTTCCGCAAAGATAAAATGAATTTTTGTTTTTAAGAATACTTCCCAATAGTTTTTCAACAAATTATTAACGAAAGAAATCTTACTTTTGCATCACTAAAAAATACTACGAAACATGACAAAATTCAGAATAGAAAAAGACACAATGGGCGAGATTCAAGTGCCTGCTAATGTGCTATGGGGCGCACAAACTGAACGTTCTAGAAATAATTTTAAAATTGGTGCTCCGGGATCAATGCCTTTAGAAATTGTATATGGATTTGCTTATTTAAAAAAAGCAGCAGCATATTCGAATTGTGAACTTGGTGTCCTTTCAGAAGAAAAAAGAGATTTAATAGCAAAAGTTTGTGATGAGATTTTAGAGGGGAAACATGACGACCAATTTCCATTGGTCATTTGGCAAACTGGAAGTGGTACCCAAAGCAATATGAATGTCAACGAAGTGATTGCCCATAGAGCGCATCAATTAACTGGTCATACTATAGGTGAAGGTGAAAAAACGTTACAACCCAATGATGACGTAAATAAATCACAATCTTCAAACGACACCTTCCCTACGGGAATGCATATTGCGGCGTACAAAAAGTTGGTTGAAAATACTATTCCTGGCGTTGAAGCGCTACATAAAACATTGGCGAGCAAATCAAAAGAGTTTGCTTCTGTGGTAAAAATTGGAAGAACACATTTAATGGACGCTACACCTTTAACACTTGGACAAGAGTTTAGTGGGTATGCCTCTCAATTGGCACACGGTTTAAAAGCACTAAAAAACACATTACCACATTTAAGTGAGTTGGCACTTGGCGGAACTGCAGTAGGAACAGGAATCAATACACCAAAAGGATATGCTGAAAACGTAGCTGGATACATTGCTAAGTTTACAAACTTACCTTTTGTTACTGCTGAAAATAAATTTGAAGCCTTAGCGGCTCACGATGCTATTGTTGAAAGCCATGGAGCACTGAAACAATTAGCTGTTTCATTAAATAAAATAGCAAACGACATTAGAATGCTAGCAAGTGGACCTCGAAGCGGAATCGGCGAAATAACCATTCCTGCAAATGAGCCAGGTTCTTCCATTATGCCAGGAAAAGTAAATCCTACTCAATGCGAAGCTTTAACGATGGTGTGTGCACAAGTAATAGGTAATGACGTTGCAATTAGCGTAGGTGGAATGCAAGGACACTATGAATTAAACGTATTTAAACCTGTAATGGCCGCAAACATATTGCAAAGTGCTCAATTGATTGGTGATGCATGTGTGTCTTTTGACGAACACTGCGCACAAGGAATTGAAGCAAATACTGAAGTAATAAAAAACCAACTCAACAACTCGTTAATGTTAGTGACTGCATTGAACCCAAAAATAGGTTATTATAAAGCTGCTGAAATTGCAAATACAGCGCATAAAAATGGTACTACTTTAAAAGAAGAAGCTGTAAACCTAGGCTATTTAACCGAAAGTGAATTTGACCAATGGGTAAAACCTGAAAATATGGTAGGTAATTAGTATTCAAAATTTCTGATAAATGTTAACGCCTTTTTTATAAAGGCGTTTTTTTTTATGCATTTCATCGATTAAATGCATTTTTTTAAGGTTAAGTGTATTTATTTTGTATCTTTCCAGTCCCAAATAGAAAATGCTTATTTATGAAACTTAGAAAATTACCCCCCGCGCTTCTACTTGCTCTATTTTTTACCATTGCTCAAACTTCAGCAACCAATGTAAAGACTAAAGCTTTAGATACCAATTTTCAGCAACTCATTAAAGTTGAGAAAATAGACAGTGAAAAACAAACCATCACTAATTCTTCAAATTCAACAGATAGCAACACAGCTATTCAAGTAATTGAGACACATCCAGAAAATAGTATTCAAACAACAGCAATTTCAGAAAAAGAAATTGTAACAGCAGATTCTAAATCTGTAGTTTTTGATAGTTGTATCTTTTCATCTGGATTTTTCTACGGAATTATGTCAATGATTATACTCATTAATCTATTATGCTTCTTACTATTTAGCGACAAGGTTTTTGGATATTTTGCCCTTTCGGTAACTACTATCGTAACTTTAATATTTAGTACAGATAGTTTAATTCCACTTCTTTTTGAAAACTTGACTTCATTTAGCACACAGATTGAGACAACTCTATTAGTAATATCAACTGTTACATTATCGGTATTTTCTTCAAAATATTTAAATCTAAAAGATTCTTATCCAAGGCTTAAATCTATAACGCTTCCATTGCTTATTATCGCTGGATTGCTCACTACAATATCTTGGTTTGTAAAGGACACAACAGTAATGATGGCGGCTTCCTTTATTTCATTCACGGTGATGCTAGCTTATTTTGCCGCAGGAATTATTCTTTTTTCAAGTAAAAATTACGCAAAATTTTATGTTATTGCTTCTAGTATTCCTTTGTTATTTAGTATCGATTATTTTCTATTAGGAGGAATGGGAATTGACTTTCTAGGCACCCAAACAATCCACATTAAAGTTGCCGTTGGCATTCAAATGTTATTGATGACATACGCCATTGTGTACCGCATGCAAGCATTAAAAGATGAATTAATTTTAAGACAAACCGAAATGAAAATATTCCTAGCCCGCGAAGAAGAAATGTCAAGAAGCAGCTTATCGCAAATGATGAAAGATGAGTATTTAGAAAACCTTATCATGCAATATGATTTGGATGGCATCGAGATTAAATTGTTGCAATACATTTCAGAAGACAAAACCAACCAAAAAATTGCAAAAAGATTCAACACCACCGTGAGTGAAGTTGAAGAGATGACAAAAGACTTATACCGTAAATTAGAAATCAGTGAAGCTATTGAGCAGGACCATCGCATGCTAGAAGCTCAGCCCGATTATCTCTATAATTAAACGAACTATCCCCAATTTGTAAAAGCCATCTTTAGAAATAAAGATGGCTTTTTTTCTGTGGAAAAGTGACCAAAATTAAATCTCGCAGTATTTAAATACACATGCAACAAACTATATAACTAAGTAATATTTAAATTTTAAAGACTCCCCATCCACAGCTCGTCACTTAAACTTTTTGAGTATTTTCGCCTAAAGAAAAAACATCATTGGATTTAGCACTTTTAGAACATTTACAAGAATATTTGACCGAGCGCAGAATACAACGTTTTGAGTCAATCTTAACCGAGCGGACACGGCATTTTCATGTGGTTACCGAAGACGTCTATCAATTGCACAACACGAGCGCGGTGATGCGCACTTGCGATGTGTTTGGCGTGCAGGACCTGAGTATTGTCGAAGAAATTAACTCGAAGGATATAGATAAAGAAATTGCTATGGGTGCGCAAAAATGGGTCAACCTCAATAGGTATAATTCCATAAAAACCTGCATGAATGACCTTCGCGAACAAGGCTACCAAATTGTCGCAACATCGCCGCATGAAGAGTCTGTAGAATTACATGATTTTGATGTGACAAAAAAGAGTGCTTTTTTCTTCGGAAAAGAGAAAGAAGGACTCAGTGACGTTGTCTTAAAAAATGCCGATGTATCCCTAAAAATACCAATGTATGGCTTTACCGAAAGTTTAAATATTTCAGTTTCCGCAGCTATTATATTGCAACATGTAGTTACAAAGCTTCGGAAAAGTGACATTGATTGGCAAATTTCCGAAGAAGAAAGAAACGAATTGCGAATAGAATGGGCAAAAAATACAATTAAAAGCAGTGACGAAATTGTAGAACGCTTTTATGAAGAAAAATAAGCGTATCAGTTTGAGCGCCCGCCAGTATGAAAATTTCTTTCGGGCTTGAAGTCGAAGCTAAACAGATATAAAATAACAACTCACATGAAATTTATTATAATCATTCTTTTAGCGCTCACCACAGCAAAAAGTTGTGACACAACAAAAATAGAAGCCGTAACCTACGAAGCTTCCACCCGCGGATTCTACAAAAAGATAGTTGCGACGCAAGACGCCTTGATTATTTCCAATACTAGGAATGAGAAGGATAATATTCAAAATCCAATGGCGGCCTCCACTTGGGAAACAATAAATACTAAGATTAGAGAAATTGAACTCAAAAAAATGGAGAGTCTGCAAAGACCGTCAACCGACAGCTATTTTGATGGTGCGGCTTCGGCAACATTGAACATTGCTACGAAAGAAAACGACTACACCTCTACCCCATTCGATGCAGGAAATCCGCCGGAAGAATTAAAACAACTTATTGTATATTTAGAATTATTAGCAAAAGACTAAAAATTATGGAAATGAATACGTTCAGTTGGGTGGAAATACCCGTAGTAAATATGGAACGTGCTATTTCATTTTATGAAAAAGTGCTAGATGTAAAAATTGTTCTTAAAGATTTTGGCGAATTAAAAATGGGATGGTTTCCTTCAAAAGGTGAGGCTTACGGAGCCACAGGAACATTAATTCAAAATGATAATTACGTACCTAGTGAAACTGGTACTCTCGCATATTTTGGGTGTAAAAATCTTCAAAAAGAACTAGACAAGGTTGAAAATGCTGGAGGAAAAATCTTAAAACCAAAAACACAAATTTCCCCAGACCATGGCTACATGGCAGTGATTATGGATACCGAAGGAAATCGTGTGGCATTGAATTCGAGAGCTTAAACCCTAAAAATTCTATTCTCAAAACAAAAATCAAAACCTCTAAGATGAAATTAGTCTTCGCAACTCACAATCAGAACAAATTCAACGAAGTAAAATTATTGCTTCCTAAGACAATTGAATTATTAAGTTTGACAGATATCAATTGTCACGAAGAAATCCCTGAGACAGCCGACACCATTAGTGGAAACGCTATTTTAAAAGTAGAGTTTATAAAAGATAAATACGGCTTGGATTGTTTTGCAGATGATACCGGTTTGGAAGTAACATCACTCAATTATGAACCCGGAGTTTATAGTGCACGTTACGCAGGTGAACCAAGCGATAGCGAAGCAAATATGAAAAAATTATTAGAGAAATTGGCCGGCAAAAAAGACCGTAGTGCCTGTTTTAAAACGGTAATTGCATTATCGTATAACGAAGTTGATGTTCTATTTGAAGGGCTTTGCGAAGGCACAATTACAAAAACAAAACGAGGTGAAAAAGGTTTTGGCTACGACCCCATCTTTCTCCCCAATGGAAAAATACAAACTTTTGCCGAAATGTCTCTAGAAGAAAAAAGCGAAATCGGTCACCGTGGAAAAGCCATGCGGCAGTTAATTTCTTATTTTAGTTAAACATTTTTTTAAAACACGACTAAAGGGAATCAAGAGACAATACAAAATGTTTTGAATGAAAAATATTCTAAATGAATCTTGTTTACCAAAATGAGCTAAGCGAGTGCTACTGTTTCTTAGTTCTTATTTCCGCTTTTGTATTTCTAATTTTTACTATAAAGTATCCAAAAATTAATATTTCCGAAGAACGCTAACAAATCCATAAATTAGCAGTACTTTTGCACCTTGAAAATCCTCAGGGTGAGGTAGTGCTCAAGTGAAGTAATACGTTATTTGTCAATCACTTCCCATAGCACACAAATAATTTTATTACATATTACATGACAGCATTTAAAGCGTTGGGCCTAGACGAGCAATTACTTCAGGCAATTACAGACATGGGATTTGAAACTCCCAGTGAAGTTCAAGAACAAGCAATCCCCATTTTATTAGAAAAAGATACAGACCTTGTGGCACTTGCACAAACAGGTACTGGAAAAACGGCAGCATTTGGTTTCCCAATGTTGCAAAAAATAAATTCAGAAAGTAGAACGACGCAAGGACTTATCCTTTCTCCCACTCGTGAATTGTGCATGCAAATCACAAACGAAATGAAAGCCTACGGAAAATACAAAAAAGGCTTAAACGTAGTAGCTATTTATGGTGGAGCAAGTATTACGGATCAAGCCAGAAATATAAAAAAGGGAGCACAAGTTATCGTTGCTACGCCCGGAAGAATGAAAGATATGATCAGTCGTAATATGATTGACATTTCAAAAATTGAATATTGCGTACTCGATGAGGCGGATGAAATGTTGAACATGGGATTCTATGAAGACATTACCGAAATCCTTTCACACTCTCCAGAAGACAAAAGTACGTGGCTCTTTAGCGCTACAATGCCTTCGGAAGTAGCTTCGATTGCAAAAAAGTTTATGCATGACCCTGCTGAAGTTACGGTAGGTTCAAAAAACATAGGTGCCGAAAACGTATCTCACGAATATTTTGTCGTGGGTGGGCGTGATCGTTATTCAGCTTTAAAGCGTCTTGCAGATGCAAATCCTGATATATTTTCAGTAGTATTCTGCAGAACAAAAAGAGATACACAAAAAGTAGCCGAGCAATTAATTGCAGATGGTTACAATGCAGGAGCAATTCATGGCGATTTGAGTCAGAATCAACGTGATATTGTGATGAAGCAATTCCGTAGCCGTCAAATTCAAATGATGGTCGCGACCGATGTTGCCGCTCGTGGAATTGACGTCGATAATATTACACACGTTATCAATTATCAATTACCAGACGAAATTGAAACGTACACACACCGTAGTGGTCGTACCGGACGTGCTGGAAACACAGGTATTTCAATGGTAATTATCACCAAGAGTGAAATGCGTAAGATTAAAAGTATTGAGAAAAAAATACAGCAACAATTTATCAAAAAAGAAATTCCTTCTGGGATGGAAATTTGCGAAAGACAATTGATGCATCTTGCAAACAATATTAAAGACACGGAGATAAATCATGACATTGACGCCTATCTTCCGAAGATAAACGAATCATTGAAAGATTTCACAAAAGAAGAATTAATCAAAAAATTCTTCTCTGTCGAGTTCACGCGTTTCTACAACTATTACAGCAAAGCAAAAGACATCAATCAAAATGCCCCTGAAAGAGATTATAGCGATGACACAGGAAGTGTGCGTTATTTCTTGAACGTAGGTGGAAAAGATGATTTCGACTGGATGAGCCTTAAAGATTTCTTGAAGGATTTATTGAATTTAGGAAAAGATGACGTTTATAAAGTAGATGTAAAAGATAGCTTCTCATTTTTTAATACAGATGAACAGCACAAGGATTTAGTACTTGCAGCTTTTGAAGATTTTAAATTAGACGGACGCAGTGTCAACGTTGAAGTTTCAACCGAAAAAGAAAATCGTGGCGGAAGAGGTCGCGGTCGCTCTGGCGGTGGAGGCGGACGCAGTAACAGAAGCGGTGGCGGAGGTTACAAAGGCGGCGGCTCTGGAGGCGGTGACAGAAAAAAACGTAGCAGCGGTGGCGGTGAACGCTCTGGCGGTGGAGGTTACAAAGGACGTAGCGGAAGCGGTGGAGACAAACCAAAATTTAGCGGAAAACGTCGTGGAAGCGGCGCTTCAAAACCTTCAGGTGGAGGTACTGGCGGACGCAGAAGAAGAGGATAAAATAAATTTCACGTCTTTAGACAAAAGACAGTAGAGTACTTTTAAATATAGAGAGTGGTATAATGATTCATTTCATCTGTACCACTCTTTTTTTGTTTTAGCTTCCACGAAAATGTGCTGGAAATTATAAATCCATTAATCATTTATAAAGCACAAAACAACCGAGAAATCACTCAGCGTTAAAGATTTATAAAATATCTAACGCCTATCACCTAAAAACTATCGACTTGATGAAACTTTGGCACGGAATTAACGTCTATATATGTACATTTGTAACTTTAGCGTATGAAACAGTACCTACTACTCATTTTTACCCTACTTATTACGACTTTTTCTTGGTCGCAGGACGATATTGTGCCCATTCGTGGTACTGTTGAAAACGCAGCGGATGACAAAGAACTTGAAAACGTGAACATCGTAAACCTCAATAAGGTTTGGGGCGCAACAACAAACGAAAAAGGTGCTTTTGAGATTAGAGCAGCCGTTAATGACACACTATATTTCTCTTATTTGGGATTTAAGTCAATCCGCGTTCGTGTTACAAATGACTGGTTAAAGTACGGAGAAATTAAAGTGAAAATGACTGAACTCGGTATCGCACTAGAGGAAGTCATTATTAAACCTGTAACACTTACAGGCTATGTAGAAGTAGATGCGAAAACAATCCCAATCTACGATAACTATCGCTATCGTATTGACGGAATAGGCAGTGGGTATGAAGGAGGACAATCCCAACCGGGAGCAGTAAACAAAGCCCTAAGTGCAATTTTTAATCCTGCGGATTTCCTGTATCAAATCTTCGGAAAACGGCCGCGGCAGATGAAAAAACTTCGCCAAATGAAAAAGGACGACGAAATCAGAAATCTACTTCAGTCTAAATACGATAGAGAAACACTACAAACCATACTACAAATAGAGCGTATTGATATAGACGAAATTTTAAATAATTGTAGCTACTCTTCAGATTTTATCAAAACTGCAAACGACCTACAAATCCTCGATGCCATTAGTGAGTGTTACGAGGAATATCGTGTATTAAACAGGGATAAATAATATTTCTGCTAACAAATAGTCGTTACACTGAGCTTGTTCAAGGGCTTCATTAAATAATGTAATAAGTTGTATTTTTAATGAAAATAAGTTCCAAGTTCTCATGAAACAAATCATCTCTGCTCAACGTAAATTCTTCACTACGCACCAAACAAAAGACATTTCATATAGAGTTTCGCAACTCGATAAGCTTTCAAAAACATTAAAAAATAATCAAGATGCTTTAGATAAAGCTATCTACGATGATTTCAAAAAATCTAAGTTTGAAACTTATATTACTGAAATGGCGTTGCTTTTTAATGACATTGAAGAAGCAAAAAAGAATTTATCTCATTGGGCTCGAAAACAAAAAGTAAGTACAAACATTACAAATTTTCCAGCGAGTAGTTATATTATTCCAGAACCCTTAGGCGTTTGTTTGGTTATTGGTGCTTGGAATTATCCATATCAATTATCCCTTGCCCCTCTCATCGCTGCAATCGCTGCAGGAAACACAGTAATTTTAAAACCTAGCGAATTGCCTTCGAGAACTTCGGCAATTATGGCGAAGTTGATTAATGACAATTTTGATCCTTCTTTTCTAAAAGTGATTGAAGGAGGCGTTGAAGAAACTACAGAGCTCCTCAAACAAAAATTTGACAAAATATTTTTTACAGGCAGTACAAAAGTTGGCAAGATTGTGTACAAAGCAGCTGCCGAACACTTAACACCATTAACGTTAGAAATGGGCGGAAAGAGTCCCACATTTGTTACAGAGGATGCTAATTTAAAGATGACCGTAAAACGTTTGGTTTGGGCAAAATTCTTGAACGCAGGACAAACGTGCATCGCGCCAGATTATATAATGGTGGACAAAAACGTAGAAAACAAATTCTTAGAACTTTTAATTGCTGAAATTTCCGAAGCTGACTATAGTTTTGAAAATGGAAATTATCTTCAGATTATCAATGATGCTAATTTTGAACGGTTGTCTTCCATGATAATTGAAAACAAAATTTGCTATGGCGGCGATACTCAAAAAAGCAAACGCTATATTCAACCCACGGTTTTGAAGGATGTCACATTTGAAGATGCTGTAATGCAAGAGGAAATTTTTGGGCCCATTCTTCCTGTTATTTCTTATGAAACTTTAGATGAAGCAATAGCCAAAGTAAATAATTTGACCCGACCATTATCGTGTTATGTGTTTACTTCAAGCTCTAAAACGAAGAAGAAAATTTTAAAAGAAATTTCATTTGGTGGCGGTGCTATAAATGAAGCGGTAATGCATATCACAAACCCTCGATTGCCATTTGGTGGCGTGGGACACAGTGGTATGGGCAACTATCATGGCAAAGCTGGCTTCGACGCTTTTACACACTATAAAAGTATTCTCGACAAACCAACGTGGTTAGAATTACCCTTAAAATATGGGCCGTATTCCAAAAGAAAACTTGCCTTTTTAAAATGGATCATGAAATTCTAGGGATTTCACACATTATATTTCCGAAGTCATGCTACAAACCATTACTCACTATTCGCTACACTTAATTTTTCCGGCGCTAATCGCTTGGGTCTTTTTTAAAGATAATTGGAAAAAGGCTTACCTAATTTTACTAGCAACTATGCTGGTTGATTTAGACCACTTATTTGCAAATCCCATTTTTGATCCTGACCGATGTAGTGTCGGGTTTCATTTTTTGCATAGTTATGTTGCCATTGTAGGTTACGCCCTGCTCCTATTTTTTAAAAAATTTAGAATTGTCGCAATCGGATTACTGTTTCATATGTTGACAGATTTAATAGATTGCTTTTGGATGAAATAAAAAGCATCTCCCTACCGTGGCAAAGAGATGCTTTGAAGTCTTAAAATAAAAATCTTATTTCTTCTTTAAATAATATTTTCGGTAAGGAAAATACGAAATCAGCATGAGTAAAAATGCACCACCCACAATGTAACCTACAAATGTTGGGGTAACCGGTACATCACCGCTAGCATACGAGTGAAGTCCCGTAAGGTAAAAGTTTACCCCAAAATACGTCATCATTATTGAAGCATAAGCAATGATTGAAAGCATATTGAACGTCCATTTTCCACGAAGCCCAGGCACCAATCTAGCGTGGATTACAAAGGCATATACCATAATGCTAATCAATGCCCACGTTTCTTTAGGGTCCCAACCCCAATAACGCCCCCAACTTTCGTTTGCCCATTGTCCACCTAGGAAATTTCCTATGGTTAACATTACGAGTCCAACGGTAAGCGCCATTTCATTAATGGTGGTAATCTCTTTGATGTTGAGCTCCATTTTGGTTTTGTTCTTTTCGTTTGTGAGCAACATTAAAATCAATGCCGTCACACCAAGAATCATTCCCAGGGTAAAAGGTCCATAACTCGCTACAATTACCGCAACGTGAATCATCAACCAATAACTATCCAATACTGGAACCAAGTTTGAAATCGCTGGATCTAACCAATTTCTATGCGCCACCCAAAGGATAATCGCAGCAACAAATGCCGTTGAAGCAATCGTTAAATCACTTTTACGTCCAAAGGCCAGTCCAAAGAAAACCGTAGCCCAAGCAACATAAATAATAGACTCGTATGCATCACTCCAAGGTGCGTGACCACTCACATACCATCGAGCAATCAAACCAATAGTCATTGCAATAAAAAATGCCCAAATTATATACTTACAGGTTTTTATGAGTCCGTTGACCACTTTTCCATCTCTGAAAATCTGAACAATAATCCCAATAAACATTAATATTCCGAATACCGTGAAATATTTATAAAGCCTATTGAAAATATCAACTTTGTTGTATAAGATTTCCGCAGTTACTTTTTCTTCGGAAGGCATTACTTCACTGCCTCTGTTTTCTTGGTATTTTCTAATCAAGTCTAAAACTTCATCTGCTTTAGAATAGTCATTATCTTTTGTCGCAGTTCGAAGACTTTCAAAATAAAGAGGCAACACCGTTCTTGAAAATATAGAATCCTGCCCTTTAATATTCGCTTCGTTTAATTCAGGAAAAGAAACCCATTTATTTCCAGGATCATTGGGAATAGGGAATATTTTAAGAATAGAACCACTTAATGCTTGGTTCAATAAATAGAAACTTTCGTGTGCTTTTATAAAATCTTTTTGAAACTGATTAGGCGTATTTGTTGATGTTGCCGCATTGAGATACGGTTCTAATTTATAGTTCGCATCCTTGTCAAATAAATCTAACAATGTAATTTGCTCTGTTCCTTTTGGAACGCCAGCAACCTCGCGAATACTATCATTTCCTCGCTTTAACGCAATCAATGGAACTTGCGTCCACAAGCGTGGATATTGCGTCATTGAGATAAATACCTGATTAGCATCAAGACCATTGTAAGAATTACTTCCACTCACTTTTCTAATCAACTCGCTGGCAAATGTACCAATGGGCTTCATACGCCCATTATCTTGTATTACCAAACGTGCAAACTTAGCAGCATGCTCTTTTGAAACTGCCGTCGCATTAATGATAGAATCTGCCTGCCCTATCGCAGTATCATTATGTTCATGGCTATCTTGTGCGAATCCGCTGGCAGCAAAAACCAAAAGTGCAATGGTTGTCAATGCGGCCTTCTTCTTTTTAATTTTCTTCAAATATTTTTCAAGGAAACCGAAACGTGACCCTTTATCAAACAATATCGCCATCAACCCAAAATACAACAGAAAATAACCAATGTAAGTTATCCAAGTACCCCAAAAGTCGTGATTCACAGAAAGCACCGTGTACGCCTCTTTATCTTGGTCAAAACTAGCTTGAAAAAAACGATATCCGTCTTTGTCGAGAATGTGATTCATATAAATTTCCTCTTCGGCAAAAGAGCCATCTGCATTATTCACTGTTACTTCACTTTTAAATGATTTATAGCCCTTTTGAGTTCCGGGATATTTTTCAGCAATAAAATCTTTTAAGGTGATACTAAAAGGAAGTTCGTATTTCTTGGAACCGTAAGTCAAATAAACATCTAAGCCATTCACAGTAACTTTTTCCGGGTCTGGAAATGTTCCTTTTCCGCCTAGCAGTTCTATTGTTTCAGTTTCGTTTCCAGAGGAAACCTCAACAATCAAAGCATCAGTCACAGAAGGGTTTTCTTTTGTTCCTTTAATCATACCGCGTCTTCCGGTTGTTACAGGCTCGGGAATTACGAACGCCATTTCGCCAAAATTATACAACGAGCGCAACATCAACGGCTGCAAACTGTCTGCAACTACAGCACCCTCCATTCTATCTGCCATACGCATAAACGTACCTTCAAAAGGGCTGTCAATAGTAAACTCCTCAGTGGCGTTATCAAAACCAATATTAATTGCACCTTTTGTAGGTTCATTAAAAGCAAAAAGCACATTATGAATATTTGAAACTTCACCTTCTTTTACCCAGTGGTCATGTCGAGTTCCGTCTCCCGCTTCCACTATTTTTATAAATGATTCTCCCTCTTCGGTTTCAATCAATCCACTTGTGGCATTATCGATAAAGTCCTTGTAGGTAATGGTTACGGGGATGTTATTATAGTTAGTACTGATGCTAAAATCGTTATCCAAACGTTCAGATAAATTCAATTTTTTAGGGCTCAATTTTAATCGTTGTTGCTGTCCATCGACTACATAATCTCCATCAATAAATCCGTTTAAATAAATATCGTCCGACAAAAAAGAATTTGAGGTGTCTCCTTCATAAATCTGCATGCGTCCTTCATATCCAATGTAACGCGTCACTCCTGCTCCAACGAGAATTAAAATGAACGAAAGATGCAAAATTAATGTCGTCAATTTCTCGCGGGTCCAAAGGCGATATCGTGCTATATTTCCGAGGAAATTGATGACAAAAATTAGCATTATAGCTTCAAACCACCATGCCTTGTAAATCATCTCGTTTGAATAGGGTGTGGGCGAAGTTTCTGACGAAGCGTCCATAAACGTCCCGACAGCCATGGCAACGGCAAAAGTGATAAATAAAATGGCGGTTAATCGGGTAGAAAACAGGATGGAAGCGAGCTTTTTTTGCATGCTATAATTTTTTTGCAAAAATACGACATAAAGCCGTTTTGCTACAACAAATGCATTTATTAATGCCAAAATTTTAACGTATTTTTACCCTATGATACGCGTCGTTATTTTAGGCTTCGGAAATGTGGGTCAACATCTACATAAAGTTTTCCATGATACAAAGGAAGTCCACGTGCTACAAGTGTATAGCCGAAATACAACCAAAGCTTCCCTCAACAATACCGAAACTACTTTTACATCAAAAATTACGGATATTGACAAAACAGCCGATGTCTATATTATTGCCATCCCAGACGATGCAATCAAAACTTTTACAGCGCAATTACAGTTAAAAAATAAATTGGTTGTGCATACTTCGGGAGGTGTCGCGATGGATGCTATTTCTAATAAACAAAGAAGAGGTGTTTTTTATCCTTTACAAACATTTTCAAAAGAGACAGAAGTTGACTTCAAAATCATCCCCATTTGCATTGAAGCGGAAGAAGGAAATGACTTAAAATTGCTTCGGAAATTAGGTAAATCAATCTCAAATAAAGTGGTCGATATTTCTTCAAATGAACGAGCACAAATTCATTTAGCAGCAGTTTTTGTGAATAATTTTGTGAATGAATTGTATCACATTTCCGAAGATATCTTAAAAGAAAAAGGCTTGGATTTTGAATTATTAAAACCGCTAATTTCTGAAACCGCAAAGAAAATTAAGACGCTCTCTCCATCAAAATCACAAACCGGACCGGCAAAAAGAGGTGATACTGCTACTATTGAAAAGCATAAATCAATGATTAAACATAAACTTCAAGAAGAAGTGTATAAATCATTGACTAAAAGCATAGAAGAAAGAAAATAAACTAACTATAGACTAAATCTATATTACGAATTATGAGCTACAAACAACTTTTAAACAACGTTACGACCCTCGTTTTTGACGTTGATGGTGTACTCACAGACGGCACTATAAATATCAACACCGAAGGCGAAATGTTTCGCACGATGCACACTAAAGATGGCTTTGCTTTAAAGGAAGCTTTGAATAAAGGTTTAAACATTTGTATCATTTCGGGAGGGACCAATGAAGGGGTACGAAAAAGACTCGCCGGACTCGGAATTAAAGACATCCATTTAGGCGCTCACCACAAAACTGAAACACTCGAAAAATACATTGCAGATAACAACTTAAATCGCGAACAGGTTTTATACATGGGCGACGATATTCCAGATTATCATGTGATGCAAACTATAGGTCTCCCCTGCTGCCCACAGGATGCTGTACAGGAAATTAAAGCATTGAGTAAATATGTTTCCCACAAAAATGGTGGACACGGTTGCGTGCGAGATGTTATAGAACAAGTGCTAAAAGTGCAAGGCAAATGGGATTACAGTGGGAATGTGAGTGCGAAATATGATTAGAATTTTAAAATGCATTACCTAAAACTAACCCGACCCATAAACCTTTTGCTCATAGTATTACTATTGGCAGTAGTCAAATACGGGTTTCTAGAAGCGATGCAATTCCCCACTACGTTGGACGGATTCACTTTTTCACTATTAATAATAGCTACAATTTGTATTGCCGCAGGCGGAAATGTAATAAACGATATCTACGACGTTGAAACAGATAAGATTAACCATCCAAGTCGGATTTTAATTGGGACTAAAATTTCAGAAAAAAACGCCTCTACTTTTTATATAGTTCTCACATTTACAGGAGTCTTATCGGGGTTTATTTTGAGCAACTTAATAGGTCACCCTTCGTTAGCAGCTGTATTTGTAATTATTGCGGCGATGTTGTATGGTTATTCAGTAAGTTTTAAGTCGGTACTTTTATTTGGAAATATAGTAGTTTCTTTGCTTGTTGCAATCGTACTTATAATGCCTATTATTTTTGATTTGTACCCCGCCATTGGAGAACGAGTAACCGAAGAAACCTTAACAGCGACGACCCTATTATTGCAATACGCATTGTTTGCTTTTGGCATTAATTTTATTCGAGAAATCATTAAAGACCTACAAGATATCAACGGTGACCAAAAAGGCGAAAGAAACACCTTACCTATTGCGATTGGCCGTCAGCGATCGGTTTATGTTGCTTTTGGACTCACAATTTGTTTATTGGGTGGTCTAGTTTATCATGTTTATATGCATATTTATAGCGCCAAATCGTTAGTACTCTATTTCCTATTTCTAATTATTGCGCCCCTATTATTTGTATTAGTAACTATTTGGAAAGCCGAAAAGAAATCAGATTTTTCAAAAATCTCAATCCTTTTAAAAATCATTATGTTTTTGGGTATCTGCTCGCTCGCTTTATATCCATTCACTTATTAAAATTTAGTTATGCTTAGAGAAAAATTAAAAAACTACAATATCATTCTTGCTTCGGGAAGTCCACGAAGGCAACACTTTTTTCAAGAATTAGATTTAGATTTCACCATTGACGTAAGAGAAGTTGATGAGGTTTTTCCTTCGGAAATGAAACGAGAACAAATCACTAATTACTTGGCACAATTGAAAGTTTCGGCATTTACAGATTTGAAAGAAAATGATATTGTCATTACGAGCGATACCATAGTTTGGCACAAAGATGAAGCGCTTAACAAACCCAAAGATTTTGAGGATGCAAAAGCAATGCTCAAAAGCCTTAGCGGACAAATGCACGTAGTTTTAACTTCGGTTTGTTTTACTTCGAGAGATTGGCAAAAAACGGTCTATGATGTTACCAAGGTTTATTTTAAAGAAATTTCCGAAGCACAAATTGAATATTACCTACATACCTGTAAACCCTTTGATAAAGCCGGAAGTTACGGAATACAAGATTGGTTGGGTTATGTTGGAATTGAAAAAATAGAAGGTTGTTTCTTCAACGTCATGGGGCTACCCACGAGACTTGTTAATGAAACGTTACTGGAGCTAGCTTCCGAAAAGAAATAACGTAACTTTAAATAATTCTTAAAAAAAGCTTCCCCCTCTCATTTGAAGAAGAGGGCTGATCTGAGGATGTTCAACAATTTATTCTAAAAATGCCTTTATGAAAAAAATATTTCTTCTATTAATCACATCACTCCTCTTTTTTACAAGTTGCGAAACTAAAAAAGACCAAAAGCAGGCTGTAGATACTTCGGAAATTTCAAATTCTGAAAACAGCGTCGATGCAATGCCACGAACGCTTCCCAAGGAATTTAGTGATTATTGGTTTGCTGGCACTGCTGAAATTTCAAGCTATACATTAAGTCAGTCTCGATATGGCGAAATTAGAGAAGGAACTGCAGTAACCGTTTTTGTAACCGAAGATTTCAACCCAAAATTACAAGTAAAAGCGGATAGCCAAGCAGAGGAAAATATCTCAATGCTCAAATTGAATCTCACAAAAAAATTCAATACCGGAATCTATCCTTATAGCATTATGACCAGCACCTTCAATCCTATTAATGATAGCAGACACGCATTGAAAATAGCCAACTCGGTCCAAGAATGGTGCGGACAAACCTATATGCAACTAAACAATAAAGCGAATTTTGAGATTAGCGCACACTCCTATTTTGAAAGTGAAGCCGACCAAGAATTATCATTAGAGAAAGTGTGGTTAGAAGATGAACTTTGGAACATCATTCGTTTAAATCCGTCAGAATTACCTGTGGGAGAATTCAAGGTTATCCCAGCTTTTGAAACCATACGGTTAGCGCATAAAGAAATTAAAGCATATAACGCCATTGCAGATACAAAAAGAGCGAAAAGAGATAATATTTATACACTCACCTATCCAGAACTTAATAAAGAAATACGCATTACATATCGTATTGATTTCCCTCACACCATTGAAAGTTGGGAAGAAACACATGCAGACGGAACCATAACAACTGCAAAATTGATGAAACGTATTCAGTCTCCATATTGGAATAGAAATAGCGAAAAGTATAGTGAACTCAGAGAGGAATTGGGTTTGTAAAAAATTTAATTGGTTTATTTCAATAATTCTTAGTTTGAAACTAGCTTTCGATTCTCAACCGGACGTAGCTTGCGCTTTTTAAATTTAACTCTCAACCAAGAACTTTAAACACATCCGCAAACGTTAAAGAACTCTTAACATATTTAACCCACGTACCATTTTAGGTATATTTGAGACACTAAGATAAAATAGTAGCTCAATGATAAAATTACGCTTTGCCTCAATTCTTTTTTTATTCGGAATTGTAGCAACTTCTTTCGGGCAACAGCCTAAAAAACCTACCAGTTCACAGATATATCACGAATTACAAAACCTCAATTTTTTAGGGAGCGCACTCTACGTAGCAGCGCATCCCGATGATGAAAACACACGGTTAATTTCATACCTCGCAAATGATTTGCATGCGCGGACAGCCTATTTATCTCTAACGCGTGGTGATGGAGGACAAAATTTAGTGGGCCCCGAAATTAGAGAACTTTTAGGCGTAATTCGTACGCAGGAACTTTTGGCTGCTCGTCGCACCGATGGGGGACAGCAACTATTCACTCGTGCCAATGATTTTGGATATTCAAAACACCCAGATGAAACGTTGGCAATTTGGAACGAGGAAGAAGTATTGAGCGATGTAGTTCGTGCCATTCGTAAATTTAAGCCAGATGTAATCGTAAATCGTTTTGACCATCGCAGTCCGGGAAGCACACATGGGCATCACACCTCTTCGGCAATGTTGAGTTTTGATGCGTTTGATTTGGTGAGCGATGCTTCAAAATATCCTCAAACAGCAAAAGAATATGGTGTTTGGCAACCCAAAAGATTGATGTTTAACACCTCGTGGTGGTTCTACGGAAGTAGAGAAAAATTTGAAGCTGCAGACAAATCAAAATTAGTGACTGTTGAAACTGGAGGCTACTACCCTGCTCTAGGGCTTTCCAATGGCGAAATCGCATCATTGAGCCGAAGCATGCACAAAAGCCAAGGTTTTGGAAGTACAGGTTCCCGCGGAAATGAAAAAGAATATTTAGAATTTTTAAAAGGAGATTTCCCATCAGATAATACTAACCTTTTTGATGGCATTAATACAACGTGGTCACGCATTGAAGGAGGAACTACCATTGGAAATATTTTGAACCCTTTAGCCGAAAACTTTAATTTCAAAGACCCTTCGGCAATGATTCCACAATTGTTACAGGCGTATGAATTGCTGAAAATTTCAAAAGATGAACACTGGAAATCCATTAAACTTCCGCAGTTGGAAAAATTGATATTGGACTGCGGCGGAATCTTTTTAGAAGCCATTTCAGAAACCGAAACCATCAATCCGAAAGCTTCTTTTAAGGTAAATATTGAAGCCATCAATCGCAGCGGTCAGCCTGTGGTTTTAAATAGTATTGAAACTGTTTCGGGAAAAACCTTAAACAACAACGTTATTTCTTTATTGAACAATGAAAAAACGGAACTTGAAGTGCAGCTCGTTTCAGAAAACGATATGCCCTCAACTGCATATTGGTTGAACAAAAAAGGAACATTAGGCATGTACAATGCACCAAAAGAGATGATTGGATTGCCAGAAACGCCTGCGCCAGAGCAAGTGGTTTTTAATTTACAAATAGGTCGTTCTACGTTGAACATCATGAAAGATGTGGTTTATAAATTTAACGACCCTGTGGATGGCGAAGTGTATCGCCCATTGCAAGTATTGCCCGAAGCAACATCCAGCATTGCTGAAAAAGTACTTATTTTTGCTGATGAAAATTCAAAGGTGATTCCTGTGACAGTTCGTGCGGGAAAGGACAATGTGAGCGGGACAGTTTTACTGAATGCTCCCAACGGATGGAACGTTAATCCTGCTTCTCAAGTATTTTCTTTGGAACGTTCGGGAGAAAGTACAACGGTTAATTTTACAATTACACCACCAAAAAATCAAAGTGAAGGATTATTGAAACCCGTGGTTCAAGTGGGCGACTCTTATTATGATAAAGAATTGGTTTTAATGGATTACGACCATATTCCGTATCAGTCGGTTTTATTGCCTTCGGAAGCTAAAGTGGCTCGAATTTCGATTGAGAAAAAAGGACAGAATATTGGATATATCAATGGCGCTGGAGATGCCATCCCGGAGAGTTTAAAACAAATTGGGTATGATGTTACGACGATTTCAGCAGCAGAAATTTCCGAAGAAAATTTAAAACAATTTGATGCCATCGTTGTAGGAATAAGAGCCTACAATACAGTGCCCGAATTGGCATTTGCTAAAAAAGCACTCGACGGCTACGTTGAAAATGGCGGGACGTTAATTTTACAATACAACACTTCGCATAGATTGGTGACAGAAGATTTGGTGCCTTATGAATTAAAACTTTCGCGAGACCGCGTGACAGATGAGTTTAGCGAGGTCAAATTATTAGAGAACGATCATCCTATTTTAAATTCGCCAAACAAAATAACAGAAGCCGATTTTGAAAATTGGGTGCAAGAGCGCGGATTGTATTTCCCAAGCGAATGGGGAAAAGAGTTTACACCTATTTTAGGGATGAAAGATAAAGGCGATTCTATGTCAAAGGGTTCATTACTCGTTGCCAATTATGGTAAAGGCTATTACATCTACACAGGACTCAGCTTTTTTAGGGAGTTACCAGCGGGAGTGCCTGGAGCCTATAGATTGTTTGCTAATTTGATTTCGATTGGGAAGTAAAAAACACAACTAATAATAATTATGGAAGTAGATAAAGTAGTTGAAGAAGTAAAAGACAAATTTGTCTGGAAAAAGAAGTTCACACTCGTTCTTTTACTTAACGCTGGATATATCCTCCTTTTTTATCTTTTAATGAAACACTACGCCTAATGGAACAAATAGACTGGTATATCCTCATTGGTACGTTAGTTTTTATTGTTCTCTACGGAACGTATAAAGCGCGCGGAAGTCAAAATGTAACCGACTACTTAAAAGGTGGTAGTGACTCTCGTTGGTGGACCATTGGATTGAGTGTTATGGCTACCCAAGCGAGTGCGATTACATTTCTTTCCACTCCGGGACAGGCATTTCATAGTGGGATGGGTTTTGTACAGTTTTACTTTGGATTGCCCATTGCGATGGTCGTTATTTGCCTTGTTTTTATTCCCATTTATCATAGGCTTAAAGTATTTACGGCATACGAATATTTAGAGACGCGTTTCGATTTAAAAACGCGCACACTTACTGCAATTCTCTTTTTAATACAACGTGGTCTCGCAGCTGGAATTACCATTTTTGCACCCGCGATTATTTTATCTGCCGTGTTGGGTTGGGATTTAATCCAATTGAACGTTATTATTGGAGTTCTCGTGATTATTTATACCGTAAGTGGCGGTACCAAAGCTGTGAGCGTTACGCAAAAGCAACAGATGGCAGTCATTTTTGGTGGAATGTTTCTTGCTTTTTTAATCATTCTCAACTATCTACCACTTGATATCAACTTTGATAAAGCACTTCAAATTGCAGGAGCAAGCGGAAAATTGGATGTGCTTGATTTTTCATTTAACCTTGATAATAAATATACATTTTGGAGTGGAATCATTGGTGGAAGTTTTTTGGCGCTGTCTTATTTTGGAACAGACCAAAGCCAAGTGCAACGTTACTTAAGTGGTCGTTCCATGAAAGAAATGCAAATGGGAATGATTTTCAACGGACTTTTAAAAGTACCCATGCAGTTTTTTATTTTGCTAGTGGGTGTTATGGTTTTTGTTTTCTACCAATTTAACAGCTCCCCCTTGCATTTTAATCCAAGCTCTGTAAAAGATGTTATGGAATCTGAATTTGCACAGGAATATCAATCCTTAGAAGCTGAGAAAACGCAATTAGAAAAAGAGATTAGAGCCAAGCAACTTACATTTTCTGTGATGGAAGATGATGCGGATAAAAGTGGGATTCTTTCTGAAATTTCTGCTTTAAACACTCAGGAAGCAGCATTAAGAGAACAGGCGAAAGAAACTATTATAAAAGCAAATCCAGATGCTGAAACGAATGATAAAGATTACGTTTTCATTCATTTTATTTTAAATAATCTACCCAAGGGATTGATTGGATTGCTACTCGCGGTTATTTTGAGTGCGGCGATGTCTTCCACAGCTTCAGAGCTAAATGCTTTGGGCTCTACCACTACGATTGACCTTTATAAACGAAACATTCGAGGCAAAGGTGACAAACATTATGTAAATGCTTCAAAATGGTTTACCATGCTCTGGGGCGTCATTGCAATATGCGTCGCATGCGTCGCCAATTTATTTGAAAACTTGATTGAACTCGTTAATATTATTGGCTCTATTTTCTACGGAAATGTACTGGGCATTTTCCTTCTTGCTTTCTTTTTCAAATACGTTAAAAGTAAAGCCGTATTCATCGCAGCGATTATTACACAAGCGATAATTTTTTATGTTTGGTGGATTGATTTAATGCCTTACTTATGGTTAAACCTTGCAGGCTCTGCTTTAGTTATTTTTATTGCTTTTGTGTTGCAGGGAGTGATTGGAAATAAAGATACCCAGAATATCCTTTCAAATATTGAATAGTGGCATTATGAAAATCCTACAGATATCGTTTAAAATTTGCTATCAATTAATATTTTAATTATAACAATTGATTGAATCTGCCTTTTTAAAAAATGTTTTAAAATTACCTTCCGGAAATTGAATTTTATTTTTTTTTAATAATTTTCCATTTCTATATTGAGAGATTATTTTATCATTAGACTCGTTAATAACTATAGAATCTCCTACTTCTAATTGATAAGTAATAACAATTAGTTTTGCCTTATTCTTATATAATTTACAGAAATATTTATTGTCAATCTCTTTAACATAACTCTCTTCATTCGAAAAAACATCACTAAGACAAACAACCCCATAAGAATATTCAATTGTTTTTATTTCAGAAATTATACCTGTCATTTCCAAATTAAACTCTTCATTAATATATTTATCATACTTAGAATTTAAAATTCTATTACATGAAATACATAATATAAATATTAGGAAGAAAAATTTCATTTTATTAAAATTAAATAAGAAATATGGTTTGAAATTTACAATAAAAAACGCCCCTTATAAAATAAGAGGCGTTTTGAAATTTATAAAAGAACAGATTATATTGCTCCCCACTCTTTCAATGATTTTTTGTTCAATGCAACATAATCCATATTACCTTGCTCTTGTGCCTGTGCCATTGACTCTTTTGCCGCCTTTATAGCACCTTTTTTATCACCAGCTTTTGCATAGATCAACGATTGTTGTCTTTTGTACCAAAACGCTTTATCGTTTGATGCAACCGCCTTGTCAATCCACTCTTTTGCTTTGTTGATGTCTTTTCCGTTTTCAAGATAGTACACAGCTGCATTGTAGTAATCACCACCACTTGGGCCGTTCATTACAGTTTCTATGCTAGAAGTTACCATTTTGTCTGTCATAGTAGTAAAAGGAACTGCTACGTATGTCTTGTCCCACATTATTCCTAAACTTGCACCATCATTTTTAAGGTCGTCAAAAGAAAGTGTAAATGTTTCAACTGGCATTGGCATTGCATATGTCTTTGCATTTAAAGTTGCCGCAACTTTGCTGTCATCCCATTTTTCTGGAGTTCCCCAGTTTTCAGTATCGGTATAAAAATATACATCCCAGTTCACTGCCCCAGGCTTTGTGAATACTGAGTAGCTTCCTGCTTTTAATTCTTTTCCACCAACTATTACATCATCACTAAAAGTTATAATAGTGTTTTTATTTGCACCCGTGCGCCATAATTTATCGTAAGGTACTAAATCACCAAATATAGTTCTACCTTTCATCGATGGTCTTGAATATTCAACTGTTACATCTGTCAATCCCACTTTTTGTTCTATCTCTTGAGACGGACTTGCTGCTGGAGTTTTAATTTGAGCATAAGTACCCATCGTTAGGGTCAACATTGCTGCGTAAAAAAATGTTTTTTTCATTTTATTTGTGTTTTATTTGTGTTAATAAGGTTATAAGATTCTTCGTGCAATTTACAAATACGTAGGTGGCAAAACAGTTAATAAAACCTTAAAATGAAACATTAATAAAACACTCTATTTCCCTATGCAAAAACGTTTTATAGCCGAATTTATAGCAACTTTCGCACTGGTATTTTGTGGCACAGGAGCCATGGTAATAAACGATTTCACGGGAGGTACCGTAAGTCATGCTGGAGTTGCCATCACATTTGGACTCATCGTTATGGCAATGATATATGCCTACGGCGACATTAGCGGTGCTCACATGAACCCAGCCGTTACCATAGGTTTCGCTTTTGCTAAAAAATTTCCGTGGAAAGAAGTTCCTTATTACGCCGTGGCACAAATAGGAGGTGCTTTTCTGGCAAGTGGAATTCTCTATTATTTATTCCCCGAAAGCGAAACCTTAGGTGCTACTCTACCGCAAATTGACGTATTCAAAGTTTTTATTTTTGAAATCATCCTTACATTTTTCCTCATGCTAGTTATCATAAATATTTCCACGGGTTCTAAGGAAATTGGAGTGATTGCTGGGATTGCCATTGGTAGCGTTGTTTTGCTCGAAGCTATGTTTGCTGGCCCAATTACCGGTGCATCCATGAATCCCGCGCGATCCATTTCGCCAGCGGTTGTATCAGGTAATATGCAGCATCTTTGGCTTTATATTATTGGTCCTATCATTGGCTGTATTATTGCCGTTCTGTGTGCTAAACTCGTCAAGCCAAAAGACTGTTTTAAAAAAGAATGTTGATTTTTTCATAGCTTCTGAAATGTAACAGCACCCAAATAATTGTATCATTTGTGATTTTTTGAAAATATCTTTTCCGGAATTTAAATTTCAGAATAACTGTATCAAACTGTTAATGTTTTGTTTAAGTTAATTGATAAACTTTCAAACAGTAATATCTTTATCTGAAAAAATCAAAATGAAAAAGAACATCAATTTTTTAAAATCCCTTTTTAATTTCCGAAGGAGAAAAAACGAAGCTACAAATGCAATGTATCGTTTAATGAAAATCAACGGAAATAGATTAGCCAGTTAATTTTCAGACGATAATTGACTTTTAAATACTGAAATTAATTTCAGTTAAAAACGTGGTATGAAAATTTATACATTACACGCCAAACAACGCGTGCCTATTACATTACAACAAGCATGGGATTTTCTATCAAACCCTAAAAATCTGAAGACCATAACACCAGATTATATGGGTTTCCATATTCTATCTGGTGCTGATAGACCTATGTATCCCGGCCAAATTATCCAGTATATCGTAACTCCAGTTTTAGGAATCAAAACAAAATGGGTCACCGAAATTACGCATGTTAAGGATTTAGAATATTTTGTAGATGAGCAACGCTTTGGGCCCTATTCCCTTTGGCATCACAAGCATTTTATCAATGAGATTGATGGCGGCGTAGAAATGGAAGATATTGTTGATTATAAAGTGCCTATGGGGATTTTAGGTCAATTGGTTCATCCCATTTTAGTAAAACCAAAACTCGACGAAATCTTTGAATACCGAAGAAATAAACTCATTGAGCTCTTTGGTGAAATGTAATATTTGCGCCTTTTCAAACCGAGTTTTTTGAAAAACAAATAACACATTTTGAGGCTCATAATAATGGTCTTTAGGAGAATCAGAATTTTAAAACTAACACCATGAAAAAAAATATACTATTAATAGGAGGTTCCTACGGAATAGGAAGAGAAATTGCAAATCAATTAAAAGACTCGCATAATATTATCATTGCATCACGCACCAATGACGATTCGCTAGAAGGAGTAACGCATCATACTTTTGATGCACTTGAAGACGATATTACATCATTAGACCTTCCTGAAGCGATTCACGGCTTAGTTTACTGCCCAGGAAGTATTAATTTAAAACCATTTAAACGACTAAAACCAGAAGCTTTTCTAGAGGATTTAAACGTCAACTTTATCTCTTTGGTCAAAGTGGTTCAGGGATTACTGCCCAATCTCAAAGCAGGTGAACAATCCAGTCTAGTTTTTTTTAGTACGGTTGCCGTTAAAGTGGGAATGCCTTTTCACACTAGTGTAGCCGCGGCAAAGGGAGCTATCGAAGGTTTCTCAAAAGCGTTAGCGGCCGAAAATGCTCCGAGCATGAGAGTGAATGTCATAGCACCTTCATTGACTGACACTCCCCTAGCAGAAAGACTTCTTTCAAACGATGACAAAAAAGATGCGATGGGTAAAAAACACCCGTTAAAAAGAGTTGGGACGACTAAAGATATTGCCAATATTGCCTCGTTTCTTTTAAGTGAAGAAAGCTCTTGGATGACAGGACAGATAATTGGTGTTGATGGCGGGATGTCAACATTGCAAACTCAGTAAAATTTCATTAAATAGTATGTCAAAACAAGTAAATATATTTTGGTTTCGCAGAGATCTTCGGCTAGATGACAACATAGGATTTTATAAAGCCCTTCACGGAAAATTTCCAGTACTTCCCATCTTTATTTTTGATTCTGAAATTTTAGACAAATTACCCAAAGACGATGCCCGAGTAAGTTTTATTTTTGACACACTACAAAAAATGCGAAATGAACTACAAGAAGAAGGAAGTAGTTTAGCCATGTATCATGGAAAACCTTTAGAAATCTATAAACAACTTATTAAGGATTTTGATGTTCAAAACGTAATAACAAATAGAGATTACGAAGTTTATGCACAAGACAGAGATACTGTAATTAAAGAATATTTAGCCTCGGTTAAAACTGGAAATGATGATGAAACCATAGGGTTTTACACGTATAAAGATCAAGTAATTTTTGAAAAAGACGATGTTATTAAAGACGACGGAGACCCTTATGTAGTCTACACTCCTTTTAAAAATAAGTGGAAGGCAACGTTTGATGCGGATAAAGATTTAAAGATTTATTATACAAGTCAGCACTTAGAAAATCTGTATCAAAATAGCCGGCTGCCCAATCTTACATTAAATGATATTGGTTTTGAAAAATCTTCTATTGAAGTTCCTGAGTACGATGTTACTCCCACGCTAATTCAAGAGTATGAAAAAACCCGAAATTTTCCAGCTCAGGACGGAACGTCACATTTAGGACCTCATTTACGTTTTGGAACGGTGAGCGTTCGTAAAATGATGAAAAAAGCAATTTCTGAAAACAACGAAGTTTTTTGGAACGAATTGATTTGGAGAGAATTCTTTATGCAAATTTTATGGCATTTTCCTGAAACGCAAGAAAAAGCATTCCGAAGCAAATATGACCGCATCGATTGGCGCAATAACGAAGAGGAATTTGAAAAATGGAAAACGGGAACAACTGGTTATGCCTTAGTTGATGCTGGAATGCGGCAGTTGAATACATCGGGATATATGCACAATCGAGTGCGCATGCTGGTTGCTAGTTTTTTATGCAAACACTTGTTAATAGATTGGCGCTGGGGAGAAACATATTTTGCTGAAAAATTGTTAGATTATGAACAATCGAGCAACGTGGGCAATTGGCAATGGGCCGCTGGAAGTGGTGTAGATGCTGCGCCTTATTTCAGGATTTTCAACCCAATGACACAAGTTGATAAATTTGACAAACAACACAAATATATCAAAAAATGGGTACCAGAATTTGGTACCGATTCCTACCCCGAAATGATGGTTGATCATAAAGAAGCACGCGAGCGTTGTTTAAAAACGTATAAAGAGGCTGTTTCTTAAATTTTCTGAATTTAATAATCACACCCATTTCAGTTGGCTTCAGCATTTTTAAAATTGATTTTAAACCAAATTTAGAGCGTTCTACTACAATTTTTCTTTGTTCGAAAAGTTATATTTGCACAAACCAAACTAACATCATGAATTTTAAAGTAGCATTACTATCTTCCCTATTATTTATTTCAATTTCATTAAACGCACAAACATCAGATGAAACTGAGAACCAACCAAATACTATCGAAAAACAATTTGTTGAAATCTTTGAAGGATCTAATAATTATAAAGGGGAACGAGGACAAAGATATGAAGTAGTGAAGGTTGATAAACTTAACCGTTTAAAGAAAAGTATTTCTGATAGTATATCAACACTCAAAAATTCAAATGCATCGAAAGATGTGACTATTGGTCAGCAAGAATCTGAAATTGCCACTCTCGAAAGTACATTGAAAACTACCCAAAACGAGCTTTCCGCTTCTCAAGAAAAGGAAGATGGAATAGAATTATTTGGTATACTAATGTCTAAAAGCACCTATAACACGCTAATGTGGTCCATTATTGGTATCTTATTAATCGGATTAATTATTTTCATTTTCAGATTTAAAAATAGTAACACCGTCACTAAAGAGTCAAAAGAAAAGCTCGCAGAAACCGAAGCAGAATTTGAAGACTATCGTCAGAAAAAGTTAGAAGAATTACAGCAAACAAGACGTAAACTTCAAGACGAGATCAATAAGAATAAATAGTCTGCGTTAAACTTCAATAGAACTTAAAAAGGTTCAATGAATTTCCAACAATTGGAAATTCATTGAACCTTTTTTAATAATTGATTTTTATCTATAATTATTCTGTTCTTGTAATTTTTGCGCCAATCGCTCTCAATCGCTCATCGATATTTTCGTAACCACGGTCAATTTGTTCAATATTATGAATCGTACTTGTTCCTTTTGCAGAAAGCGCTGCAATCAATAACGAAATTCCAGCTCTAATATCTGGAGAAACCATTGTTGTCGCTTTAAGCATAGACTCAAAATTATGGCCAATTACTGTAGCTCTGTGTGGATCACATAAAATAATACGTGCTCCCATGTCAATTAATTTATCAACGAAGAACAATCTACTTTCAAACATTTTTTGGTGAATCAATACACTCCCTTTTGCTTGTGTACAAACAACCAGTACAATACTCAATAAATCTGGGGTAAATCCTGGCCAAGGAGCATCTGCAACGGTCAATGTAGATCCATCGATATACCCTTGAATTTCGTAATGTTCTTGTTTAGGAATATAAATATCGTCTCCTTTTTTCTCTAATTTAATTCCTAGTTTTCTAAAGGTATTTGGAATCAGTCCTAAATTTTCCCAGCTAACATCTTTGATAGTGATTTCGCTGCGCGTCATTGCCGCGAGCCCAATCCAGCTTCCAATCTCAATCATATCAGGCAACACACGGTGTGAGCAACCTCCAAGTTTTTTAACACCATCAATGATAAGCATGTTTGAACCAACACCTTTAATGTCCGCTCCCATGGAGTTCAACATTTTACAAAGCTGTTGTAAATAAGGTTCACAAGCTGCATTATAAATAGTAGTGGTACCTTTTGCAAGTACAGCAGCCATCACAATATTTGCTGTTCCAGTTACTGAAGCTTGGTCCAGCAACATATACGCCCCTTTTAAACCTTTTGGCGCTTCAACACCATAAAAACGTTCTTCTTTGTTATATCTAAATTTTGCCCCAAGATTGATAAACCCTTCAAAATGCGTGTCCAAACGACGGCGACCAATTTTGTCACCTCCCGGACGTGGAATATATCCTTTCCCAAAACGTGCTAACAAAGGTCCAACAATCATAATAGAGCCTCTCAATGAGCTTCCTTCTTTTTTGAATAACTCACTCTCTAAATATTCTAGATTGATATCGTCACTCTTAAAAGCAAACTTCCCTTGTCCTAATTTTTGGATTTTTACACCTAGATTTCCTAGAATACCAATCAATTTATTGACATCTACGATATCAGGAATGTTTTCGATGATTACCTCTTCGGCAGTTAAGAGCACTGCGCACAAAATTTGCAAGGCTTCGTTTTTGGCTCCCTGCGGGCGAATTTCACCTTTTAGTCTGTGACCGCCTTCAATTTGAAAAGTTCCCATAAATCTTGGTAAGAAATGTTAGTAGCGCTTACGGCTCCTATTATTGTTATTATTGCTTTTATAATTTTTCTTGCTACTACCACCGTTGCTGGTGCTGTTAGTACTATTAAAGCGCTTTTTATTTTTCATCAAACTACTAGCGTTACGAAGGTCTTCATCACTTTCGCGAAGATCTAGTTTTCCATCACTTAATTCATATAAGTGCTTAAAAATCACATCGTCGTCCACCGTATCTTTGTTCCAATTAAGGAAACATTTTTTCATGTGGTTGGCGATTGTCAAAACAAGTCCCTCTTTCATGTCGCCTTCTTCCCAGCTGTTCGCAACATCAATCATTCGTTTGATGTTATTACCGTAAAATCTATATTTAGGGAAATTTTGTGGATACGCCAAAGGCTCTGGAGCCTCTGCTAATCCTTCGGGAGTTGGTTTCTCGTAAGGGGAATCTACGTCAAGCTTAAAGTCTGAAATAATAAACAATTGATCCCAAAGCTTGTGTTGAAAATCTGCCACATCACGTAAATGCGGATTCATATTTCCCATCACAGCGATGATGCTTTTTGCTTGTTTGTTGCGTTTTTCTTTGTCTTCTTCTGCAATGGCTTGATCCACCATTTTTTGAATATGTCTTCCATATTCCGGAATAATCAAATGCGGGCGCTCCGTGTTGTATTCTATGTCTGTAATCAAAATTGTATGTTTAAATTGGGGGTACTATTATGAAGTATATACTTGCAAAATAACACTTTTTATAAAGAAATAACACCTTCGATGGCAGAAACTTCTTTATATTTTGCAATGACCGCTTCTGGCGAATCCATTGTCACTCTTATAGATACGCTCGTATAGGTTCCTTTAGAGGAATCTCGTGTTTGTATTTCGGCGTTTATACCATCAAATATTTGTTCTATTTCAGCAATCTTTTCATTGGAGGCCGGAACGATAAATTTGTATAAATATGGTGCGGGCCATTCGGTATCCCCTTCTAGCTGTTCTTGGAGGCGGGTGTAAAACTCTTCTACTTTTTTTTCTTCTGCCATTTTCTTCTGAAATTTTATTACAAAGATACTTTATTGCTTCGGAAATATATAACAACTAAAACTTGAACAACTTGTAATATTTCCAAAGTAAAGCACAAATAGCACTCTTTAAAATTTCTCATTAAAAAACCCGAACTTTGCATTTTTAGAAGCAATAAAACATCGCATTGAAACCAAAAAGAATTGTTATCACCGGAGGCCCCGGTTCAGGTAAAACTGTTGTTATCGAACACCTTGAAGCACTTGGGCAAACCTGCATGCCCGAAATTTCGCGAAGCGTCATCAACGAAGCGCGCAAAAATGGGATTAACCAACTTTTTTTAACTGACCCTCTGCTATTTAGCCAAAAATTATTGGAAGGCAGACTCGCCCAATTTAAAGAAGGAGAAAATTACAAAGGACCTCATTTATTCTACGACCGTGGTATGCCAGATGTTACTGCTTATATGGATTTCATAGGTTCGCACTATACATTTGACTTTGAAAAACCCTGTTTTGATCACAAATATGATATAGTGTTCCTCATGCCCGCTTGGGAGAAAATTTACATCACCGATAATGAACGTTACGAAACCTTTGAGCAAGCACAATTAATACAAAATCATTTGCACGATGGCTATAAAAAATACGGGTACGAGGTAATTGAAGTTCCTTTTGACACTATTGAAAATAGAGCCCAATTTATACTAAATAACACCAAACATTTTTAAGTGAATTCGCCCCAAAACATATTAGAAAAGTACTGGGGCTACACATCGTTTAGGCCTAAGCAAGAAGAGATTATCAATTCAGTTTTAAATGGGATTGACACGGTCGCTTTGTTACCTACGGGCGGTGGTAAATCGGTTTGCTTTCAAATTCCTGCGTTGATAAATGATGGGATTTGTATAGTCATTTCACCTTTAGTTGCATTGATGACAGACCAAGTAAATGCGCTGAACGAGAAGGGTATTAAAGCAATGGAAATTAAAAGCGGCACCTCGTTTCAGCAATTAAATATATTGCTCGATAATGCTTGCTACGGAAATTTTAAATTCCTCTACCTCTCGCCAGAACGTTTACAACAAGAAGTGGTTCAAAATGCCATAAAACGCATGCCCGTTAATTGCATTGCCATTGACGAAGCACATTGTATTTCGCAATGGGGTAACGACTTTAGACCAGCCTATAAAAACATCACTGTTTTGCGTGATATTCATCCATTGGTTCCTTTCATCGCCCTAACAGCCACAGCCACTCCAGAAGTTTTAGAGGATCTCACAAAAGAACTCAAGCTCGAACTACCAAACATTGTAAAAAATAGTTTTGTAAGAGAAAATCTTTCGTATCAAGTTCATAAAGTAGATGACAAATTATACAAAATAGAACAACTCCTAAAGGACAACAAAGCTGCTGCAATCGTGTATGCACGAACTAGAAAAAACACCATTCAAACAAGTAAAGAATTAAATACTATTGGCATTAAGAGTGATTTTTATCACGGCGGAATATCTTCGGAAGAAAAAACTGCGAAACTCGGAGCTTGGAAAAATGGCATAACGCCTACTATAGTTGCGACGAATGCCTTTGGGATGGGGATAGATTTGGCTCATGTGCGTCATGTTATCCACATCCAACTCCCCGAAAGTATTGAGAGTTATTACCAAGAAGCTGGACGTGCTGGACGCGACGGTGAATATGCGATAGCCACCATATTATATAATGAGTATGATAAAAAATTGGTGAAAAATCAATTTATAGATTCGCTTGCAGATGCTACGGCAATAAAATTAATCTACAGAAAATTGAGCAGTCATCTTCAAATCCCTTACGGCGAAGGACTCAACGAGGAATTCTCATTTGATTTTAAAGAATTTTGCACCACGTACTCGTTAAATACACTCAGGACTTTTAATGGATTGAATACACTGGATAGATTAGGAATCATTCAATTATCAAAACAATTTGGACAGACTTCAAAAATGCGATTTCTCGTTTCTTCCAATCGGGCGTTGGAATACTTCAATGATGACCCATTGCAAGCTGTGATTGGAAAAACGATACTAAGATTGTACGGTGGTATTTTTGAAACGACCACAAATATCAACCTCCAACTCGTAAAATCGAAAACCAATCAATCTATTAGCACTATAATTTCAGCTTTAAAGAAAATGGAAAAGTCTGGGATAATAGAATTAAAAATCCACACGACCGATGCGAGTTTGTCCTATATACTACCGCGCGAAGATGATAAAACCATCAACCGTATTGCCAAAGAAGTCAATCGCCACAACGAAAAGAAAAAGCAACAAGTAGCTCAAATGATTGGCTATATTGAAAATGACAATACGTGCCGCAGTGTTCAATTGGCTACGTATTTTGGCGACAATAGCGCAAACCCTTGTGGGATTTGTTTCGTTTGCTCAAAGGAGTCGGTATTAGTTAGCAAAGCTGAAATGAGGTTGATTTCAGAAAAAATAATGCAGCAATTAGAAACATCGCAAATGACTTCAAGAGAACTCACCGAAACTCTTACTTTTACCGAATCAAAAATTTTAAAGATTTTACAAGTATTAGTTAATGCTGGAAAATTGGGAATTGGAATTAGAAATGAGTATTATTTAAAATGAAGTCGAAGTCGTAGCCGAAATCGAAAATTATAAATTAAAACAGCCCTACAATACTCCCTCTCCCTTGGAGAGGGCTGGGGAGAGGATTATGAAAAAAGATTTAAGAATAGTTTTTATGGGAACCCCCGAGTTTGCGGTGGGCGTTTTGAATGCGCTGGTTGAGGCGGGCAAAAATATTGTAGGTGTCATTACTGCGCCAGACAGACCTTCGGGGCGCGGACGTAAATTAACTGCTAGTGCGGTAAAAGAATATGCGGTTTCACATAATATTCCCGTATTGCAACCTACTAACCTTAAAAATATGGATTTTCTCAATGAATTGAGAGCGCTCGATGCCAATCTACATATTGTGGTTGCATTTAGAATGTTACCAAAAGTGGTATGGGAAATGCCAGAATTCGGCACCTTTAATTTACATGCTTCCCTCCTGCCGCAATACAGAGGTGCCGCACCTATTAATTGGGCGATTATTAATAAGGAGCAAAAGACAGGAGTAACCACTTTCTTTATTGATGAAAAAATTGACACGGGTGCCATTATATTAAAGGACGAAATAGCTATCTCAAAAAAAGAAACCGTTGGGACGCTCCACGATACCTTAATGGAAATGGGCAGTAAACTCGTTGTGAAAACAGTTGATGCAATCTCAAGTGGTGAAGTAGAAACGGTAGAGCAGCCCAAAGGACTTTCGGGAGAAGCTGATACATTAAAGGATGCGCCAAAGTTGACTCCTGAGAATACGTATATTGATTGGAATGCTTCGGTAGAAACCATCGATGCTTTTGTAAGAGGCTTAAATCCATATCCTGGGGCGTGGAGTTTTTTAATTCAGAAAGATGAGAAGCAAAAAGTAAAAATCTTTAAGGTTTCTGAAATTTTAAGTTCCGAAGAAATTTTTTCTGAAATTAATATTTCCGAAGAAAAAGAAGTAGGTACTCTTTTTATTGTAGGAAAAAGATTATTTGTAAACTTAAAAGATGACATGCTCGAAATTCTCGAAATCCAATTGCCTGGGAAACGTAAAATGATGACAAAAGACTTATTAAATGGTTATTCATTTGAGGACAGTTCTAAAATGATTGTAAACCCTCATTCTCATTGATTTCGTTAATTTTGGTCAAATTTTGATCAGGATTATTAACAATAGGGAGTAGTTATCAACAAATAAGGGGTTTTAGCCCGTCAATCCTTGCCTGTGTTGAATATCCGTTTAAATTTGTAAAGCAATTAATCAATTTATTTAATTTAAACACACACTATGAACAAATCAGATTTAATCGACGCAATGGCAGAAGATGCTGGAGTAACTAAAGCAGCAGCAAAAAAAGCATTAGAGTCATTCTTGGGTAACGTACAAGGATCATTGAAAAAAGGAAACAGAGTTTCTTTAGTAGGTTTTGGATCTTGGTCAGTTTCTAAAAGAGCTGCAAGAGAAGGAAGAAACCCACAGACTGGAAAAACTATTAAAATCGCTGCTAAAAACGTAGTGAAGTTTAAAGCAGGTTCAGATTTACAGAGTTCTGTAAACTAAGCATCTTTTTACCATTTTAAAGTGCTCATTACTTGATGTTTATCTTGTATTGAGCACTTTTTTTATTTCTACTGTTCTACTTAATGGTAGTAATGTGTTGGTCGTTATTAAAAATTTGGTTAGATTTAATCAACTAAACTACCAAAAAATGACTACGCTCAAACCAGCTAAAGGAAGATTACTAGTCGCCGAACCCTCCATTATTGGGGACGTTTCGTTCAATAGATCTGTTGTACTACTTGCAGAGTACAACGACAATAAAGGCACAGTAGGATTCATCCTCAATAAACCTCTAGGCTACACGCTCAAAGATTTTGTTCCAGAAGTTAATTCAGATTTACCAGTTTATAACGGTGGTCCTGTAGAACAGGATAATCTTTATTTTATTCACACTATTCCTGAACTCATACCCGGAAGTATTGAAATAAGCAATGGGATATATTGGGGTGGCGACTTTAATACAATCACTAAACTGCTAGTCAATGATACCCTAAACGAAACTCAAATACGTTTTTTTCTTGGCTATTCTGGTTGGGCGACAGAACAGTTAGAACAAGAATTAAAAGTGAATAGTTGGGTTGTTGCGCCAAATGTTTATGAGAACAAAATAATTGGCAAGCTCAACGAGGATTTCTGGAAAGAAAAGATGTTAGAATTTGGTGGTGACTATATGTTATGGAGCAACGCACCAGAAAACCCTAGCTATAATTAAGACTATCCCAGCCTCGCTTTTAAATTTAATTTTCCTAACAATTCTTTCGCAACAGTATTCTCATATTCTTTTTTGCGATACTTCGTTATGGATTGAATTCCGGCAATCACATTTGTTGTAAAAAGTTCATCTGCCTTTTGAAGTTCAAATGGAGAAATGCTGGCTTCTTCAATGGTATAGCCTTCTAGTTTTTCGCAAATTGCTAGAAGTTGCTTCCGCAAAATTCCTTTTAAACAGCCATCTGCTAAAGGTGGGGTTTTTATGTTTTTGTCTTTGACCAAAAAGAGGTTTCCATTTAAGGTTTCAACCACTTGCTTCTTTTCATTGAGTAGCAAACAGTTGTGATATTCGTTTTCTTTCGCAAAAATACTCCCCAATACATTGATAATCTTATTATTAGTTTTTAACGTACTCAATAAACCAGAAGTTATGTAGTGGTCCTTAAACAATTCAACTTCATAATCTCCCTCGTTGTTAATATAAAATGGTTGCGCTAATTCATTACAGGTTATCGCCCATTCCACATCATTTGTAGCAGGTGTGTAAAGTCCTCCTTCTTTTCGCCACACTAGTATTTTCGCTCTAAATGTTTTACTATCACTTTTTGTAGCTTCAATCGTAGCGAGTATTTGCTCTTCTAGATATTCTTGCGTAAAATTCATAGGAATTTCCATTCTTAAAATACGCATAGAAGACATCAATCTAAAATAATGGTCTTCCCAAAAAAGAATCTTACCTCCTGAAACTCGCAACGTTTCAAACACGGCATCACCATAATTTAAACCTCTATTTTTTATACTGCTTGTTGCTTCTGTTGAAGCCATTATTTTTCCGTTACTGTTGACCATAAAAAAACCGCTTTAAAGTAAGTTTAAAGCGGTGCAAAGATAATTGATATTGTAAGATTAGGACGAACCTAATATTTGTTTTAATTCACTTACCATATTTTCCCATAACATTTTTCCTTCTTCTACTTCGTCTTCCTCCGCATAATCGGTAATCATCAAAGAAACATCTCTTGTTATCCCGTCAACCTGAATTCTAAGCTCAAAATAATAGTCTGTACCTTCATCGACCATCCATCTAAATTTAATACGCTCATTACTCTTTTTACCAAGTAACATTGCTTTTTCTTCACTTCCATCCCAGATAAAAGTAAAAAATTCGCCGCGAGAATTTACATTGTCCGCATACCATTCAGACAATCCTGAAGGCGTTGAAATGTAAGTATATAGCAATTCTGGCGATACCTGTATAGGTATTTCCATTTCGTATTTAACCTTGTCTTCCATAGTTGTTTGTTAGATGCCCAATATAGATATTTCAATCAAATTGCAAAAGAAAGCAAGAAGATTTTTGTTTGTAGGAAAATGACGGCAATAATATTTTTACAATAAGGTTATTTGTTGACTTCGGAAATTTGACTCACTGAAAAAAGATTGTATAATGAACCTTTGTCTTTTTTAAATATGTGTCGAGAAAATCTAAAAAATAGCTTATTGTTTAAAATTTCCGAAGTAAAAATTATCTACTGTTTCTAGCACGTCCTCGATTTCGGTTTCCAGAGTTTCCTGAACCGCTTGCACTTGAGCTACTTTTTCCTTTGCTTTCAGAATTGCGGCTCTTATTACGGGGATTACTACGCTTATGTGCAGCCTTATTTTCGGCTTTCTTATCTAGAATGTCTTGCAAATTATCTGTTGGCTCAAAGCCTTCTAGAATAATGCTATCTAATTTTGAACCGAGTAATTTTTCAATCCCCCGTACATATTCAAACTCATCCACGCTCACTATAGAAATAGCATCTCCACTAGCTCCTGCTCTTCCGGTACGTCCTATTCTATGCACATAATCTTCAGGAATATTGGGGAGTTCGTAGTTGATAACATAAGGTAATAATGGAATATCGAGTCCGCGAGCGGCAATATCTGTCGCTACCAAGACCTTTACTTTACCACTTTTAAAACCCGCAAGTGCCTTTGTACGGGCACCTTGACTTTTATTACCGTGTATTGCGGCCGATGATATTCTAGCCTTATCTAGTTTTTGTGCCAATTTATTAGCACCATGTTTTGTTCTTGTAAAAATGAGCACTTGCTCCCAGTCACCTTCAGTAATTAGTTTTATGACCAAATCAGTCTTCGCACTTTTATTTGTGCGATAAATGGTTTGGTTTACTTTTTCGGCAGTGGTGTTTTCGGGTTCTGCTTCAACCATTACTGGATTGTTAAGAAAACTTCCAGCCAGTTTTTTAATATCCTTTGAAAATGTAGCCGAGAATAATAAATTTTGTCGTTTCTGCGGAAGCAATGCGAGTATCTTTTTAATATCGCGTAAGAATCCCATATCTAGCATTCTATCTGCTTCATCGAGTACTAAAAATTCGGTTTTTGAAAACGAAATATATCCTTGATTGTGTAAATCCAATAATCTTCCTGGCGTTGCGACAAGCACATCCACTCCTTGTTTTAAAGAACGTATTTGCGGATTTGCATTTACTCCACCAAAAATTACCATCGATTTGATATCTGTAAACTCCCCGTAGGCTTTTACATCTTCCAGTATTTGTGCAGCGAGTTCTCTGGTGGGTGTTAAAATTAAAGCTCTAATAGGCCTTTTGTGCAATGATGGAGAAGATATCATCTTCTCTAACATGGGCAATGTAAAACCTGCAGTTTTTCCCGTTCCAGTCTGCGCAGAAGCTAAGACGTCACGGCCTTCTAGTATTTTTGGGATTGCTTTTTCTTGAATGGGACTAGGTGTAGTGTATCCTTTTTTGCTAATTGCTTTTAGCAGGGCGTCAGAGAGCCCGAGTGATTTAAATGACATATATTATTGTTGAGAAACAACAACCCTAAATTTTTGGTGTCATTTCTTTATGAGCGGCAAAGGTACGTTTAATTTCTTCGGAAATGTTAAAAGCATGAATAATAGGAGTTATAATTGAAATTGGCGGGAATAAATATCGTTTAATGGAGCATTACAAATAGTAAATCAAAAAACTTAAAATGTGATGAATCAATCGTTTCCGAAGCGTTATAAAATTTTATATCAATATCGTTGAATAAAAAACAAACTAAAGTTTGCCCCACACTATTTTGTTTTTATCTTTGCACCCGCCTGTAGAAAAGTATTTTCAATAGGAATAACCAGGAATTTATGGCGAGGTAGCTCAGCTGGTTAGAGCACTGGATTCATAACCCAGAGGTCGGCAGTTCAAGTCTGCTCCTCGCTACTTTTAAACGCTTCTTTCGGGAAGCGTTTTTGTTTTTAGTTTTTTTTTAAACAAGTGACAGATGATAGGTAAAGTCTTCGCCTCGAGGTTTAAAAAGTTTTTCAACAGAATACTTTGATTAAATATTCTAGATTACTGGTAAAAAACTTCTTTTTAATTTCATCAAATCTTGTTCTTAAATAAGCATTCCAATTAAGATTATTAAATCAATTCTACCTAATTAGATTTCTATAGAACTTTGTGTATGTAATTGAGGAATAGAGATGAAAGTATTGATATAAATGTTAACATGCTGTAGTACTGCATATTTGTAAAATCCTCTATAGAAATAAGGGTATATGCTAAATAAAAACAACCTATAAGTACAGAAATCATTGATATGATTGTGAGTACTTTCCTGTTTTCTTCTTGGAGTCTTACTGAGAAAGAAAGTAATCCAAGTCCAATAAATAAAGGGAACATAGCCCATCCTAATGAATCTAAAAAAGAGGACATCCACTTCCAGTGTAAGACGCCCTCTTGATTTGTCTTTGCAAATAAATGCAGGAATGGCCCAAAAAATGCCATAACAAAATATATTCCCCCGTTACTCTTGATTATCTGGAACACCGTTACAGTTTGTGTCATTCGGTGGACAATTTTTTGATTTTTCTGTTTGTTGCTCATTTTGATCTAATGTTGACTCTGGTGTACAACTTGCGAATAAAGCTAATGCTGCGAATACTAAAAATACATTTTTCATAATAATATAAGTTATTTGGTTTATAATGCCGTAAAACTATATATTACTATTTATGATATTCTTTATAAAAGTTATTGTTATCAACTAAGTTATTAACAATAATTCAAAGAAATATGTTTTGTCTTAATATATCTCTAAAATATTCAATTATAATTACAAATATATCAATTCGATTTGAAGTTAATATTTTGCAAGCTTGTGGATAATATTTTCTAGAATCATAGTCTCCTGCTCCCCACTCTTCATATTTTTTAAAGTATAGGTTCCAGCCTCCATTTCATTACCACCGGCCAAAATTGTAAATGGAATATCTCGCTTATCTGCGTAGCCCATTTGTTTTCCCATTTTTGCGTTGTCTGGATAAAGTTCTGCATTGATGCCTTTTGAGCGAAGTTGTTTTATAGCCTTCATTGCATAGAGACTTTCGGCCTCTCCAAAGTTGATAAATAGCACCTTCGTATTTGCTGTTACCCTGCTTGGGAATAATTCGAGTTCTTCGAGCACTAAATAAATCCTATCCAAACCAAAAGAGATTCCCACGCCACTCACATCTTTCATTCCAAAGATGCCCGTTAAATCATCGTAACGACCTCCGCCGCCTATACTTCCCATAGAAACACCCTCAGGTGCCGAAACTTCAAATATGGCGCCTGTGTAATAATTTAATCCTCTTGCTAATGTTACGTCTATTGCCAATTCTGCGGTCTCTAAACCTAATTGGGCCACATGCTCGATGATAAAAGTGAGTTCTTCAATTCCCTGCAAGCCAATTTTAGAAGAAGCCAACAACCCTTTTAAATTTTCTAATTGTTCATTGGCATTTCCTTTCATAGAAAATAACGGCTGTACTTTTTCAATCGCAGTTTCCGAAATTTGCTTTTCGCCCATTTCTTTTTTAACGCCTTCCTCTCCTATTTTGTCTAGTTTGTCTAACGCAACAGTAAAGTCAATTAATTTATCTTCCGCACCGATGACCTCCGCGATACCGCTCAAGATTTTGCGGTTGTTCATTTTTATGGTGACACCCTCTAATTGCAATTTTGAAAATACAGCGTCATACAATTGCACGAGCTCCACTTCCTGCCACAACGATTTGCTTCCCACCACATCTGCATCGCACTGGAAAAATTCTCTAAACCTTCCTTTTTGCGGACGGTCTGCGCGCCAAACGGGTTGGATTTGATACCTCTTAAACGGAAATGTGATGTCATTTTGATTTTGTACTACGTATCGAGCAAAAGGTACTGTTAAGTCATAACGAAGTGCTTTTTCTGAAATTTTTGAAGTGATTTTTAAACTGTCTTTTTCAGTCATCATCGTATCATCAACTTTCCGAAGAAAATCGCCACTATTCAAAATCTTAAAAATCAATCTGTCCCCTTCTTCTCCATATTTTCCCATAAGAGTTTCGCTATTTTCAAAACTCGGAGTTTCGATGGGCTGAAATCCGTAGGTGGTAAAACAACTTTTAATTACGTCCATTATATAATGGCGTCGTGTAACTTCGGCGGGTGAAAAATCTCTGGTTCCTTTAGGGATGGATGGTTTTTTCAAGTTTTATTAGATTTGAAATGTTAGAATTGAGATGTTAGAATTTTACATCTCATTCGCGTTACAAATATCTTATTTATTGAGAGAATTTCGAAGGTTTTTTTAGTGTCATTTAAAGATTTGTATTTCTATCATATTTCGGAAAGTTGTCTATTTCAATTTATCTTCTGAAATTTTAACCATCGGCACTATGTGTCATTTCATTAACATTTTCGCGTAAGTTGAAAAAAGATGCTTTTTGTAGTACTTTAAGTTTTCATGCTTTAACTGTAACTTTGGGACGCTTTGATAGTCTTATGAGCAACCAAACGAGAAACTATGTTTTCACTTTTTAGAGAGAATGTGCGCATTGCACTGGATTCCATCAAAACACAACTGTTGCGAACGATTTTGACCATCATTATTATGGGGATTGGTATCTGGGCGCTCGTTGGTATTTTGAGCGCTGTGAAGGCACTCGAGACCAATATTGCTGGCAATTTTGCATCGATGGGGAGCAATACTTTTAATATTCAGCGGTATGAATTTGGCGTAAATCGTGGCGGTCCTCGAAACGAACGCAAAAAAATTAATCCAATTATTAGATACGACGATGTTCGTCAATTTGTAGATACATACGAATATCCATTTACCAGCACATCGGTTTCTTTTCAAGGAACGAGTAGTGCCGAAGTTAAATTTGAAAATAAAAAAACAGACCCGGAAGTTCAGGTTTTTGGAGTAAATGAAAATTATTTAGAAAATACCGGAGTCAAAATTGACCAAGGAAGAAACTTGAATGTTTTTGATGTTAAGAACAACAACAATGTTTGTGTTATAGGCTCAGACTTTTTAAACGGTCTTTTTGAGAATGAGAATCCGCTGGACAAAACTATTAGTATTAGAGGAGTGAAGTTTAAAGTTGTTGGCGTATTGGAATCAAAAGGTTCAACCTTTGGGAATAATCAAGATTTAAAAGTTCTTATCCCTATCCAAGTAGCGCGTGGTGTGTTTACACAGCCTAATATTGATTATACTATTAGTATTAAAGTAGATGATAAAGCAATGATGCAAGGCGCGCAAGACCAAGCTACCGTTACGTTTAGAAATATTAGAGGTTTATCTCCTGTGGAGGATAATGATTTTGGGATTTTGAGAAGTGATGATTTGTTAGCACAAATTTCTACGATTAGTGGTTATTTAGCAACTGCTGCTTGGATTATAAGTATTATTACAATTCTCGGCTCTTCTATTGCATTGATGAATATCATGTTGGTTTCAGTTAGTGAACGTACACGAGAGATTGGAGTTCGAAAAGCGCTTGGAGCAAAAAATTCAACAATTTCCACTCAGTTTTTTATTGAGACGATTGTTATCGGGCAGTTTGGTAGTATTTTAGGAATTATTCTAGGTGTAAGTACAGGCATTGCTTTTGCCGAAATATTTGATTTTGAATTCACTTTACCTATTGCCGCCATGGTTTGGGCTACAATAATTACTTTTGTAGTTGCAGTAATTGCCGGTTCATACCCAGCTACAAAAGCGGCAAGACTTGACCCTATTGAAAGTTTAAGGTATGAGTAAAGTGGTTGGTAGTTTTTTGAAACTTATCCACTATGCGTTTAAAATCTTTTCAAAGAAACCATACAACTCACCTTTTGTGATTACCGCTCCTTGTTGGATTAATTTAAAGATATCAGCATTTCTGTCTTCGTATTTTTTTGTTGCTGTAAAAAATTCTACGTCATCATTCATGTAGTTTTTTTGAAGCCATGCATAGCCTTTTGGCGTAGTAATGTCTTTAGATTCATCTAGGATTTTTAATGAAATGAGTTTCATTTCGGCTTCGCCTAAACTGAAAAGAAATAATAGTTTGGGAGAGATATTCTCTAAAAATTTGGCTTGCGTCAAAGCTCCTTCCCAAACTAAGTCGCTAAAGATGTCTATTTCTTCTTCGGCTACTTCGGGTTGTTTTTCTTTAATTTTTGCCCATTCATCGCCCGTGATAGATTGTGTGGCGAGGAAGTTTATAAATTCATCTTTAAGGCTTTCTAATTGTTCTTTTGTAAGTCTTGCGTATTTCATACAAAGGATAACGGATGATACCCGTTACTATAATTTAATTTTAATAAAAAAACCTTCCTTATAAATAAGGAAGGTTTTGAATACTATGTTGAGTGAAATTATTTAGCTTCAGCTACCACATCAAAAGTGAAGTTTGAAACAACTTCTCTATGAAAACGGATGCTTGCATCATATTGCCCAGCACGTTTTATGGTACCACCGGCAACAGAAATAAATTTCTTTTCAATTTCAATTCCTTCTTTAGCTAATGCTTCAGCAAGGTCACCATTTGTTACAGAACCGAATAATTTATCACCTTCGCCAGTTTTAGCAGTGATTTTAAATTCGCTCAATGCAGCTAGTTTATCAGCTTCAGCCTGAGCACTTTCGATTACTTTTTTCTCTTTATATGCACGTTGCTTCAATGTTTCAGCAAGTACTTTTCTAGCAGATGGCGTTGCCAATACGGCGTGACCTCTAGGTATTAAATAGTTTCTTCCGTAACCATTTTTTACAGATACTAAATCATCTGCAAAACCAAGATTTTCTACGTCTTTCTTTAATATAAGTTCCATTTCTTATCTTGTTTTTATTTTAATAAATCGGCTACGTAAGGTAATAATGCCAAGTGACGTGCTCTTTTTACAGCAACGGCAACTTTACGTTGGTATTTCAAAGAAGTACCAGTAAGTCTTCTTGGTAAAATTTTACCTTGCTCGTTCACAAAACCTAATAACCAATCTCCGTCTTTGTAATCAACATACTTGATACCAGACTTTTTGAAACGGCAATATTTCTTTGTTTTAGAAGTCTCTATATTAAGAGGAGTTAAATATCTAATCTCTCCGTCTTTCTTTCCTTTTGCTTGTTCTTGAATAGTTGCCATGTCTTATGCTGTTTTTTTGTTATCACGTACTCTTCTTCTCTCTGCCCAAGCAATAGCATGCTTGTCCATAGCTACAGTAAGGTAACGCATTACACGTTCATCTCTTCTAAATTCAACTTCTAAGTTGTTGATTACTTGTCCATCAACAGTATATTCAAACAAGTGGTAAAACCCACTTTTTTTGTGTTGAATGGCGTAGGCTAATTTTTTTAGCCCCCAATTTTCTTTTGATACCATCTTAGCTCCTCCAGAAATAAGAATATCTTCAAATTTCTTTACTGTTTCCTTTATCTGCTCTTCAGATAAAACGGGATTCAAGATGAAAACAGTTTCGTAATGATTCATATAAAATCTTTTAAAAATAATAATAAACTCTCAGCGCTTTGCCAAGAGCGTGCAAAAATACTACATAATTTACTATTTTCAAACGTCAAAACCGAAATAAATTATCATATTGAAAATCAGATAAAACGCATTTATTTTAGTTTAAAGTTTTATAAAGTTGTATTTCATCGATAAAATACTTATTATTGCTTTAATAAACATAATCACCGTGGATAAACCCTTACTAAAATGTGCCATCGTAGATGACTCTACATTACAACGTTTGTCAATCGTTAAATTGATTGAAAACCACCCCGCTCTTAACCTCGTTGCAGAATACAATAACGCAATCGAAGCTAAGATGGGTCTTGCCACTACTGAGATTGATTTAATTTTCTTAGATATTGAAATGCCAATTTTGTCTGGTTTTGACTTACTTGACGATTTAACGAGCAAGCCACAAATTATTTTTGTGACAGGGAAAACAAAATATGCTTTTAAAGCTTTTGACTATGACGCCGTAGATTATCTTCGGAAACCAATTTCAAAAGAGCGTTTTTTGAATGCTGTCCATAAAGCGATTACCAATTACAAACTAAAAAATGACGACGGTTTTGATGAAGAAGATTTCATATTTGTAAAAAGTAATCTTAAAAAGCGAAAAGTCTTCCTTAATGAACTTCGCTATATTGAGGCACTTGGGGATTATGTAAAGTTAGTGACCGAACACGATGCGCTAGTGGTACTATCAACCATGAAAGCTTTTGAGGCATTATTACCATCAAATAGGTTTTTGAGAATTCACAAATCGTATATCGTAAACCTTGAAAAAGTAGAACGTTACAACAGTAAGGTAATAGAACTAGATAAAGAAGAACTACCATTGAGTAGAAACAGAAAGGCAGAACTCGTTGAAGCCCTCGCCTCTTCGAATAGATAACATATTATTTTCTTCGGAAATTTTAAAAACCAACACATTATAGTGTTGGTTTTTTTATTTTTCTAATATGCCGAGCGTTTGTAAAAAACGAATTGAGAGATTATTAATTTGCCCTGAGAGCTTTTAAAAATTGAGTTTCACTAATAGTTATCCACGTCAATAATGACACGAACTGAAGAAAACTCTTTTATTGCATTAAAACTTCGTTGCACTTTATTGATATACTCTTTTGTTTTTGCCAATGATTGCTCCTTCGGGATTTTGACGAGTACATTGGTAATATACTGATTTCTAATTCTCGAAACGGGAGGTGCCTCTGGACCCAAAACATTTTCTTTTAGCTGCTGTTCAAGAGCCAAATCATACCAAAGAGCAGCTTTGTTTACTTTTTGAAGATTTCGGTCTTTAAAGGTCAGTTTAATCGTACGATAAAATGGCGGATACTTATAATTATGACGCTCATCTGTTTGCATTTTATACATCGTTTTGTAATCATTGATGCTCACTTGCTGCAAAATAGTGTGATACGGATTGTAAGTCTGAATCAGCACTTTCCCTCTTTTTTTGGTGCGCCCTGCCCTACCGCTCACTTGTTGCAATAATTGAAAACTGCGCTCGTGTGCCCTAAAATCTGGAAAGTTCAATAAATTATCAGCATTCATTACTCCCACTAATCCTATATTTCTAAAATCTAAGCCTTTTGCCAGCATTTGAGTCCCCACAAGAATATCAATTTCTTGATTTTCCAATTGGTCGATTAATTTTGCGTAGGCGTGTTTTCCTTTTGTTGTGTCTTGATCCATCCTGGCAATATTGTGCTTTGGGAATAAACTTTTCAATTCGGTTTCTATTTGTTCGGTACCAAAACCTTTGCTATCCAAAGACTCACTACCGCAAGCCATGCAACTAACTAGCATTGCCGTATGATAGCCGCAATAATGACAACGAAGCTCTTTTTTATATTGATGGTATGTCAAACTCACATCGCAATTGGGGCATTGTGGCGAAGTTCCGCAGGTATTACATTCTACTATTGGTGAGAAACCTCTTCTGTTTTGGAAGAGGATAATTTGCTCATTGTTATTCAACGTTTCTTGCATTTCTTCTAACAATTGGTCGCTAAAATGACCTTTCATTAGTTTCTTTTTATGCTTTTCTTTTATGTCGACTAATTCAATATCTGGCATCAGCACATTTCCGAAGCGGGTATTCAACGTTACCAATCCGTATTTATCCGTTGCGCAATTATGGTACGTTTCCAAAGAAGGTGTCGCGCTCCCCATCAACGTTTTTGCATCGTGATAATTTGCGAGCACCACCGCACTATCCCTCGCATGGTAGCGTGGCGCAGGGTTATATTGTTTAAAGGATGGCTCGTGCTCTTCGTCGACAATAATTAGCCCAAGGTTGCTGAAAGGCAAAAACAACGACGACCGTGCTCCAATGACTATTTGTGCTTTGGGTTTAGAATTCAAAACGTTATTCCAAACCTCAACACGCTCGTTCAAAGTATATTTAGAATGATACACCGAAACTTTATCGCCAAAATAATACTGTAGCCTAGTTATCAATTGTGTTGTGAGGGCAATTTCAGGGAGCATGTACAAGATTTGTTGCCCCGTTTTTAGCATTTGCTCAATGAGCTGCACATAAATTTCGGTTTTACCGCTAGATGTTACTCCGTGCAGTAAAACGATATCTTTTTCTTTGAAAGACTTTTTAATTTCTTTTAAAGCCACTTGCTGTGGCTCGTTCAATTGTTTTACATCTTCGCCAGCTTCACCTTCATAATTGACACGGTCTTTTTTGATATAAAATTCTTCTAAGATCTGCTTATCCACGAGTGATTTTACAGTCGCACTACTCGCTTTGCTAGCTTTTAGTAACTTATCAACCCCAATGGGCTTTTTGTCTTTGGACTGCAACATAAAAAGTTGCATCAACACTTCGCGCTGTTTTGGAGCTCTCGTTAAAGAATCAAGAAGTTCGCGGAGATTTTCTTCGGAAATATAACGCGGTGCTAATTTGATGTATCGTTTTAACTTGGGGGAATACTGTTCATAAACCTCTTCAAATACCGAAATAACTCGTTGCTCAATAAGTCCCTGCAACACTTTTACAACATTGCTTTTGTCTAGAATGGACCGAACGTCATTAATATGAATGGGCGAACGGTGTTCAAGCGCTTCTAAAACCAAAAACTCTTCGTCACTCAAATTAGTTTCGTCAATTACTGCATCTTTATTCAAAGAAACCATCGTTTCACTCTCCAATAAAAAAGCACTCGGTAATGCTGCTTTAACAACTTCGCCCAGGGTACACATGTAATAATCTGCAATCCATTCCCAATGCTTAATTTGGGTGGAAGTTACAATTGGGGTTTCATCGAGAATTTGATCAATGGATTTTGTTTCATAACCCTGTGGCGCTTGGTCGTGCACTTGATACACAATTGCAGTATAGACTTTAGATTTCCCAAAAGGCACCGCAACTCTAAATCCTTGTTTTAAGAATGCGGCCTCATCTTTATTCACCGAATATGTGAATGTTTGTTTGAGGGGAATGGGCAGTATGACGTCTATGAAATACAAGTTATGAGTTATGAAAATTTATTACTTATAATTTTTAGGATTAGTATTTATCCCTATCATTTATCACAATTTCAGATAATTCCAAAAGATAATTACGGATTTTTACAAAATGTTTACTTGGAGAATTGGTAGTATGCGCTTTATAATTGTGCTCATCTTTCCTTTCAAAAGTCCATGTTGCTCCATCGGTTGTAGGTACAACATGCTGATTGTCCAAATCATAAAAGTGCATTTTTTTAAACAATCTTAAAAACTTCTTCCATTCTCTTTTAGAAAGTTCTTTCTTTCCAGAATTCATTAATCCCTCTGGGGTGTAACCCGCGGCTCCTTTGCCAACTTTCCAATAAACAAATTTATCTATGCCTTCTCTTTCAATCCTAATACTTATAGGGTTATGGAAACTTCGAAGCCAAGTAAATCTATATTTTTCTTCATTAGAATTAAGGAATATATCATAAATACAATCTTCTTTTAACCCAATTAATTGCTCTTCTATGAATCCTGAATACATATTGGATAGCTCAATTTCTGATAAATAATTTATAGTAAAATCACATTCCCAGTTACTTTTTAAATCAGCAAAATACCAAGAGGGAAAATAGCAATTATTAAAGTCATCTACTGCATTAACTGGAATTTGGGATGAAACTTTCTTATCTAAATAACATTCTAATTGTTTTATGGGAAAATAAATCAAATCCCGTTTAGAAATATCCACTTTCCATAGTTTATTAAAATAAACAAGTGCGCTATCTCCAGGAGATTTTAGAAAAGATTTAGTTATTATTGGAACTGCTTTAGGTTTAACTGGATTGTTATTTTCATCATAAAGTATTAAATCTAATTCTTCAAAATCAATTTTTTGTGATTTATAAAATGGGATTAGAAAATCTCTATAATATTCTTTGGCGATCAAGTAAAGAGTTTCTCTAGAATTAGGTTCAACTCGCAATGCAGTTTTAAACAACTCAACCTTTGCTTGAGTAAAATTTAGATTATCGTTGCCATAATTTAAATAATATTGATATTGAGCCTTTAATAAATAAGGTTCTTTCTTATTTGGAAAATCTTCGGCTAATTCATTTAAAAATATAGAAACTGAGTCGATTCTAGATTCAAAATAATATGTAAGAATGTAGTCAATTGCTCTCTCATTAAAAATATCGATTCTTTGCAATTTTCTAGCAGTATCAATTTTTTCATCAAATGAACCACTTTTTGACCATGAAATATCATATTCCATTTCCTCTATTGATTGTCCATAAATGACATTCAAAGAAAACAATAGAATTGTAAAAAATAATAATTTTATCATCAATTGATAGATTGTTTTCAAAACTAAAAAAGGCTGCTCAATAAATGAACAGCCTTTTTAATTAGTTATACACAAAGAACTACTCTACTCTATACCAGTATTGTGTTCTTCCTAATGCTGCAAAGCCAATATAGCCCCTTACTTTGAGTTTATCATTTTCTTCAAGCATGATATAGCATTTATATTCTTTTCCATTTTCTGGATCCATAATGGTACCATCATTATATTCATCACCGTCTTTTTCAAGATTTTTGATAATAACAAGACCCTCAATAGGAGTATTTTTTAACTCACCAGGGCAATCTTTACAAACATCATTCTTGTGTTCTTTGTTTAAGATTTCCAGCACTTTTCCGAAGACCTTTCCATCTTTTTTATAGATTTCAACTATAGACTTTACTTCGCCCGTATTATCATCAACCGTTTTCCATTTTCCGAAAACATCCTGTGCAAGTGCAGCATTCATTGCAAACACAATTACGAAAATTGATAAAATTATTTTTTTAAATTTCATAGTACTTTTTTTAAATTTTAAAAAACCGTTGCCGCATTGAGGTCTATTCTCAACCAGACAATGGTTCTATATTCTATTTTTTGGCTCTATCAATACATATTATTTACCGAGCATTCCTTTTTTAAGTTTGCTATCTGCCGGGTCGTTTCCTAACCAGATTCCGAAAAGCGCTTTTTTGAAAGTCATCCCTTTTACGGTTCCTACTTCTTTTCCGTTTTTGTAGCACACGCTTCCTTTCCCTTTTTGGTATGTGATATCAAAGGTATCTCCTTCGACGATTTCGTCGCTGAAAAAGCTTTTGAATTTTTTAATTTCCGAAGCAATACCACTCGTATTACCATTAGTTGCAGCTTCAAAACCTTCTTCCACTGCCTCGCTCATTGCTTCACTTGAAACAAATCCTGATGTAATCACTAATCTGATAGCTTGATTTGCATCAGCTCCAATGATGGCTTTTGCATCGCTACTTTTTGCTGGCAAGTACAATCCGCCAGAGTATAATTTTAGCACCATTGCTTTTTTACGAATTCCTGCGCCATTTAAAGCCAAAGATTCTCCATTAAATTCTAATGAGTTAGGTAATGTTACTTCGCCCACTTGAGTTTGAGCGGTTGCCATGTTGAGTGTAAAAACTGCGATGGCAAGGAGGATAAAATTTTTCATTTTGTTTATTTTAAATTAATTGGTTTAAATTATTTGCCCTTCAATCGTTGAATTGTGATATTGAGCTCAAAGCCTAAAAGTAATAAGTTACTGTTAATCCAAATATATAACAACATTATTAATAGTGCTCCTAATGAGCCATATAACTCGTTATAGGTGGAGAAATTATTAATATAAACCCCAAACAAATAAGTAGTTAGTAAAAATAATAACGTTGTAATAATTGCACCCAGAGAAAAGAATCTTGAAATCCTACCCTCCCTTGTACCAAAATAGTACAAACTTGCAATTGTGATATACAATAATACTACAAAGACCGTAAGCTGCAATGCCGATACCCAAAATACACTATCACTTAAATAAGCCCTTCCTTGAAGGTCGCTGATCATGTATTCTCCATAAAGGATTACTACAACAGTAATAACCAATAACAATGCCAAACACAACGAGACCGCTATGGCAACAGCATACTGGCGAAAAAAACCTCTATTCATCTTAACGTGAATTGAATATTCAAACGCACTAAAAATTGCGTTTACACCATTAGCGGCAAGGAAAATAGAAAGTATAAAAACAAAAGACAGTAAACCACCTCGAGGGTTTATGGCAATATCAGCGATGACTGGATAGAACAAATCTGCTGTTTGCGGTGGTAAATGTTGCTCTATAAATATAAGAAATCGTGTTTGAAAACCTTCTACAGGTACGTATGGAATAAGATTCAAAATAAATAATAAAAAAGGAAATATCGCTACAAAAAAACTATATGCAATGGAGGTCGCGCGTGGTGAAAAAGTACCTTCAACGAGACCTGCAAAATAAATTTTATTAAACTCATGCAGCGTCAATCCATCAAACCCAGGAAGCACAATTTGTTTTGCCATCCTGTTTAATTGTTTGAGCACGGGAATGTTTATCTCGCGTTTTTTGATTGAGTTTTCAGTTTCATCTATTTCATTTTCCTCTTTCATTAAACGGCTTTCAGGCTTAAATCCATATTATACACCGAATGCGTCAAAGCCCCACTCGAAATATAATCAACACCACACTCAGCATATTCTCTAATAGTATCAAGCGTAATTCCACCGCTAGACTCAGTCAGGCAAGTATCTCCAATTAACTCGACAGCCTTGCGGGTGTCTTCGTAGTTAAAGTTATCAATCAAAATTCTATAGACCACTTTTGTTTTTAAAATTTCTTTTATTTCATCAAGATTTCTGGCTTCTACAATAATCTTAATATCAAGTTGGTTTTCCTCTAAATATTCATTGGTCGTTTCAATAGCTTTCGTTACGCCACCGCAAAAATCAATATGGTTATCCTTCAGCATTATCATATCGTACAAAGCAAATCTGTGATTTTCTCCACCTCCTATTTTTACCGCCCATTTTTCCAACGCTCTAATTCCCGGTGTAGTTTTACGAGTGTCTAGAATTTTTGTTCCTGTTCCTTCCAGCAATTTTACAAAAGCATTTGTTTTTGTAGCAATCGCACTCATTCGTTGCATGGCATTCAAAACAAGTCTTTCGGCTTTTAAAATGGATTGTGAGCTCCCCGAGACATAAAAACAAACATCACCATATTTTACGGGTGTTCCATCCTTTATTTTTACGTCCACCTCTAATCCAGGATCAACATAATCAAAAACTTGTTTCGCAAATTCAACACCTGCTATAATTCCCTCATCTTTAACTAACAACTTAGCCGTACCCGTTGCGTCGTAAGGGATACAAGCCAATGAGCTGTGATCGCCATCACCCACATCTTCTCTAATTGCATTGGCAATAATGATCGCTATTTCTTTATTGAATTGTTTTTTTGAAATCATAACCCGTAATTTTCTGCTAATTTATGAAAAGTGGTGCAGTAACACTCGTGCAATAGTTTCTTTTTTAGCCGAAATGTGGAACAATCACCATTAATTGAGCTTCATTAAAATATAGTATTTTTACTTCGGAAATTTTAAATTATTGAAATTTCCGAAGCATTAAATATTTATCCGAAAATCATTTCTATGAAAATTACCCTGCTCGCTATTGGTAAAACCGACAATAAGCAACTCATCTCCTTGACCGAAACATACATCAAAAGGCTGAATCATTATGTTAATTTTTCGTTTGAGATTATCCCCGATATAAAAAAAGCAAAAAACCTCACCGAAGCGCAACAAAAAACTGCGGAAGGTGAAGAAATTTTAAAACGTCTCAACACCAGCGATACCTTAATTATCCTTGATGAAAAGGGTAAAACATATACAAGTGAAAAGTTTGCAGATTTCCTACAAAAACAAATGAACAGCGGACTAAAAAATCTAGTTTTTGTCATTGGTGGCCCCTACGGTTTTAGTGAGGAAATTTATGCGAGGGCGAATGGGAAGATTTCGTTGTCGCCGATGACATTTTCACACCAAATGGTGCGCTTGTTTTTTGTAGAGCAATTGTATCGTGGATTTACGATATTAAAGAATGAACCGTATCATCATAGATAAAGCACATCCCAACCTCCTCGGAGGGAAAGGAATAGGCTATTGACAATAAAATAATATCATGAAAATAACAGTATTAACAGGAGCGGGAGTAAGTGCCGAAAGCGGACTTAAAACCTTTAGAGACAGCAACGGATTGTGGGAAGGGCACGATATGATGGAAGTTGCCTCTCCGCAAGGTTTTGCTGCAAATCCAGAGTTGGTTTTAGATTTTTACAATCAACGAAGAAAACAGTTAATGGAAGTTTCACCTAATGCTGCCCACTTAGCATTGGCAGCTTTAGAAAAAGAACACGACGTAACCATCATCACTCAAAATGTGGATGATTTACACGAACGAGCTGGAAGCACAAAAGTAATTCACTTACACGGCGAACTTTTAAAAGCCAGAAGTACATATAAAGAAGACTCCATTATTGATTGCACTAAAGATATCCTCTTGGGCGATGTGTGCAAAAATGGGTATCAAATGCGACCGCATATTGTTTGGTTTGGCGAGGCGGTGCCGCTTATTGAAACTGCTGTTGACATCATTGAACAGACAGACGTGGTTTTAATAGTAGGAACTTCGATGCAAGTGTATCCTGCGGCGGGATTGATGCAATATGCACCCGCAAATGCGCCCGTGTTTTTTGTAGACCCCAATCCGTCGATTGACGAAAGCAAACGTGTTACAGTCATTGCTGAAAATGCTTCCACTGGCGTTGCAAAAGCCATTGAAGCTATTCAGAAACTTGGATACTAAGAACAACTCATGACTTCGGAAACGTTACTATATAAATTACAGTACACTAAGGCATATAGAGAAACAAGGCTCGAAGTGGCGCATTGGGTTTTAGACCGTCCCGAAATTTTCCCGGAGCTTTTAGATTTCTGCTTTCAAGTTGATGATGAAATTTCATATCGCGCAGCTTGGATATTGGAGTTTGTTTGTTTGGAAGACATTACATTGTTGTATCCACATTTTGAAAAGTTCTTCGGAAATTTATCAAAAATAAAATTTGAGCAAGCATTACGACCTTTTTCAAAAATTTGTTGGCTACTTACCGAACGGTTTTATAAAAATAAAGACACCTCTTTGTTGTCACTTTTCCGAAGTGAATATAGAGAAACACTCGTGGAAAGTGCTTTTGATTGGTTGATTACAGATAAAAAAGTAGCCACGCAGGCATTTGCCATAAAGAGTTTGTTTTTATTGGGAACGGAATACGACTGGATTCATCCGGAGCTGAAAACAATCTTGGAGCGCAACATGCCAACGGGAAGCGCGGGATATAAATCGATAGGTACAAAAAAGGTGGCATCAATCAACAAACGCAAGGGGTAAAAGAGATAAAATTTCTTCTAAATTCTCACAGCGCTCTTCCATCTTAAAAAGCTATATTTGTACGCTTAAAATGTTAATCTATGTCACGTCAAGCATTACAAGCAATTTCTCCAATCGATGGTAGATACGCCTCGAAAACTTCATCACTAGTTCCGTTTTTTTCTGAAGAAGCGCTCATAAAATACCGAGTGCAAGTGGAAGTGGAATATTTTATTTCACTCGTTGAATTGCCTTTGCCACAACTCAAAGATTTTGATGTAACGTTATTCTCAAAATTAAGAGATTTATATCTTGAATTTTCAACCGAAGATGCTCAAAAAATAAAGGATACAGAAAAAGTAACCAACCACGATGTAAAAGCAGTGGAATACTTTATCAAAGAACAATTTGATGCTTTGGGATTGGATACATACAAAGAGTTTATTCACTTTGGGTTGACGTCGCAGGATATTAACAATACTGCAATTCCGTTGTCTTTAAAGGACGCGATGAATGCGAGTTATGTTCCATTATTTTTAGAACTAAAAGATAAACTAGAGGCATTAGCAACCGAATGGGCAGACATCCCAATGCTAGCAAGAACACATGGTCAACCAGCGTCTCCAACACGTTTAGGAAAAGAAATTGAAGTATTTGTTGTGCGATTGAAAGAGCAATTTGATTTGCTAAATGATATAAAGAGTGCGGCGAAATTTGGTGGCGCTACCGGTAACTTTAACGCACACCACGTTGCATATCCTCAAATTGATTGGAGGTCATTTGGTCAAAATTTTGTTCAAGATAAATTAGGCTTACACCACTCCTTCCCTACTACACAGATTGAGCACTATGACCACATGGCGGCATTGTTTGATTGCTTAAAACGAATCAATAATATTATCATCGATCTTAATAGAGATATTTGGACGTATGTGTCCATGGATTATTTTAAGCAGAAAATTAAAAAAGGTGAAATTGGTTCAAGCGCAATGCCACACAAAGTGAACCCAATCGACTTTGAAAACAGTGAAGGTAATTTAGGGATTGCCAATGCTGTATTTGAACATCTTTCTTCAAAATTACCCATAAGTAGATTGCAACGCGATTTAACCGATAGTACCGTATTGAGAAACATAGGCGTTCCTATTGGGCATACGCTTATAGCATTTCAATCCACTTTAAAAGGATTGAATAAATTGCTGTTAAATGAATATAAGTTTGCTGAAGATTTAGAAAAAAACTGGGCCGTTGTTGCTGAAGCGCTACAAACAATTCTAAGAAGAGAGGCCTACCCCAATCCATACGAAGCTTTAAAGGGATTAACGCGAACTAACGAGGCAATCAATAAAAAATCAATAGCAGACTTTATAGAAACCCTAGAAATTTCAGAAGATATCAAAGCAGAAATGCGTGTGATTACACCATCAAATTACACTGGGATTTAATTAAAACGTAAGAAGCCCCAAGAACGAGTGTCTTGGAGCTGCTAGGTTTGTTACCTATCCCTTTAAAAGGGGTCTCTGGCTTCATTGCAAAGATAGGCTTCGTTTGACTAGGCCTATCATAAATTACTGTTAATTAATAATTTACATCTCTTGTTTTCGATGAAATACGAAAATAAAATGCTCTAGGAATTAATTTTTAAAAATATCTTCGACCCCTGTCATTCCGGATAAATCAAAATCTCCTTTTTGTAAAGCCATTGCCAGCCTTCCTAAATCTTCAGGTTTCATGTTATCCCCTAATAATCTAAAAACTGCCAATCCTTTGTCGTCATCTCTGCCGTAAATAATTACTTCGTCAATTGCATCATCATCCCCTAAATACTTTAAGGTAACTAATTGACCGTTTGATTTAAATTCAGTGAGCAATTGATATTTTTCTTGATTTAGAATCAAGTCTAGTTTTGCTTTTTCGGCTTGATATTCTGCTTCCGTTCCTTTTTCTTTTGGGTATGCTACAACGTTTACTTTTTTGATTGTTTTTAGAATTTCCTTATTTTTTTCATCAAGAACTTCTGTATTTTCAATCAAACTCGTAGCTAGATCCACTTTCATAAATCTATCATCTTCTTGTTTATCTACAATATATACTTGTAAAGATTTATCAGAATCACAGCTTATAAAGCTCAAGGCAATTAATGACAATCCCAATAATATTTTAACAATGCTCATGGTTTTTGGTTTTAGAGGTTAGCATTTTAAAAAAGAAAGTAGCGTCCAAAATTATTCACACACTACTCTCATTATTCGATTAGCTTTTCTTTTTTACATTTTTCAATTGGTCACTTCCTGGTACTTTTAAATCTGCGGTAAGTTTTCCAATTTGCTTCAAATCAATATTACCTGTAATCAACATAATTACAGTCATAGGCTTACCATCAACAATACCGTCCATGTGCATCATAAGTTCGCTCACAAAATTCTCGCTTTTGCCTTCTTTTGAGTAAAACTTAATGTTTTGTCCATCGTCCTTAACGCGCATCAACTCACTTAAACTTGCATTGTTCTTAAGATACTTTTCTACTGTTGCAGTCATCTTTGCAGCAACAGTTGCATTGTCTGTGGTAAAGATTTTAATATCATTCAAATTATCAACCATAGAAAGATACTCCTTTGCTTCAGGGTCGTTTGAATCTAGGTCCATTTTACTCAATAACTTGAACATATTTTTTGTTACTACTACTGAGCTCACATCCTTTTCATTCTCAAAGGCATCAAATACAGTTTGTGCATTCATTGCGAATGATGTGATACATAACACGATTACTATTGCTAACTTTTTCATTTTTTATAGATTTAATTTATTCTTACTTATTTAATTATTTTGTTTTTTGTTGTTTCAAATTTGTGCGCCAAACTCAACGTCTCGGTCCCTTTATTCAAGTTTTGAGATAAAAGCATCATCGCTGCTTTACTTTCGTTTAATGCTGCCAATGCTTGTTGCTCCTCTTGCGTTAAACTATTATTAGAATACATAAATCCTGCCACTCCCAGTACTATTGTAACCATCGCAGCGATACCGAGCCACAGTTGCCTGTTCCCTGAATTTATGGGTAGCACAATCATTCCCGTTGAAACTTCCTGAGCAGCTTGGCTCATTCCATTGAACATTGGTGCATATTGTGATAACGATGTATCAACAGAGTCGCTCTTAAAATAATCTCTGAGCAATTGCTCTTCGGCTAATGTTGTAGTGCCTTCAAAATAGGCATCTAACAATTTTTTAATGCTATTGTATTCCATAATTGTATTGTTTGACCATTTGGTCCCTTACGTTTTTACGTGCTCTAGAAAGTGTCACTCTCACGGCAGTTTCATTACTATCAGTCATTTTTGCGATTTCAGCAAACTCAAATTGCTCTACATCTCTTAATTGTAAAATCAATTTTTGTTGTTCTGGCAACGTATCCATGATTTTAAAAACCAATGCAACACCATCATTTGCTTCAATCCGTGCTTCTAGATTATCGTGGTTTTGATAATTAGAATGTACAATCTTCAAATTTGAAGCTTGCTTGGATTTCAACCTATCCAGACAATAGTTTTTCGTCATTACAATGGCAAAAGCTTCGGCACTGCGGTATTTTTTGAGTGATTTTTTACCTTTCCATAATTTCAAAAAAATCTCTTGCACTGCGTCGTTGGCCTCATCACTTGAAACAAGATATCGCTTGGCAATCCTATAGAGCCTATCTTTAAAAGGCAAAATTGTATGTACAAACTCGGCTTGTTTCATATTCATTCCCCGCATGGGCGGGAATCTTTTTTTGACTTGGTTAGTGTCTTTTAAAAAGAGCTTTTATACCCTTTCTTATCATTGTGACGAATGAGGCTAAATTTTGTTACACCGAAATGTTACAAAAATTATTATTTGCGTTTATCCCTTTAAACTTAAAGAATAATCAAAATTGAACACAAAACACCAAATCGCCCCTTACGCAATTTAATTAATCACAATAAATTTAAATCTTTAAAATTTCGGAAGAGCTCTCAATTCAATCCTTTTTAGATTTTAAACAGTTTTCTACTTCTTAAAATTTCGGAAACCGCAATAATGTAAGTAATTTTAAGGTTTTGATACTAAAGTGATTTAAATACATTGTTAACCTGTTTAAAAGATTCCCGCATTTGCGGGCAGTAGCATGAAAAAAATATATTACATCCCTATTCTCGCCGCATTTTTATTAGTTGGTAGTTGTTTTGAAGATTTGGACGACAATCTCAATCCCGCTTCAACGACCACTATAAACGATTTTATTTACCGCGGACTCAATTTTTTCTATCTCTATAAGGCAGACACGCCGCAACTTGCCAACGATGCTTTTGCAGATGAGACTGCAAAAAATGCATTTATAAGTAGTTTTGACAGTCCAGAATCTATTTTCGATTTTCTGAAATCTGACCAAGACCGTTTTAGTATTCTTGTTGATAATTATGTAGAATTAGAAAATTCGCTAAGTGGTATTTCGTTGAATAATGGAATGGAATACGGTTTGGTTTTATACCCCGATAATAGCGGAAATGTATTTGGCTATGTACGTTATGTGCTCCCTGATACAGATGCCGAGGCAAAGGGAATTCAGAGAGGCGATATTTTTAATACGATTGACGGGCAACAGATTACTGAAAATAATTTTAGAAGTTTATTGGACCCCAACAGCTACGAAATAGGACTTGCAACCTACGACGGCGAAACCATTACACCCACGGGAGAAACCGTACAACTCACTAAGACCGAATATACCGAAAACCCTATTTATGTGCAGCGTACCTATACCATTGAGGGCGTAAAGGTGGGATATATTATGTACAATCAATTTAACCGCGATTTTGACCCTGAATTGAATGCTGTCTTCGGAAATTTTAATGCCGAAGGAGTTGCCGAGCTCATTTTAGACTTGCGTTATAACGGAGGAGGCTCCGTAGAAACTGCTACCGATTTAGCATCTATGATTACAGGACAATTTAACGGCGAAGTTTTTTACACCGAAGAATGGAACGAAGACCGTCAAGAACAATATGCAGAGCCGGGACTTTTTAATAATGAAATTAGCAATGGTGAAGCTATTAACAGTCTAAATTTAACCAAAGTGTATATCATTACTTCTTCGCGTTCAGCTTCGGCCAGCGAACTTGTGATCAACGGGCTCGCTCCTTATATTGATGTGGTGCAAGTGGGCGATACCACTACGGGTAAGTTTCAAGCTTCTTTTTTATTGTACGATGCTCCTGCGCCAAACTTTAGCCGCTCCCAAGCAAACCCAAACCACACCTATGCTATGTTACCTTTAGTATTTAAAACGGCAAATGCAGCAGGCAACACAGATTATGTGGACGGTTTAGATCCAGATATTACCATTAGAGAAAATTATGCAAATCTTGGCACATTAGGAGACATGACTGAACCTCTCCTCGCCGAAGCTTTAAATGATGCCTTAACGATATTACGCCCCATTGTTCCTTTCAATGTTCTCGAGGAAGTAGGCGATAGTAATATGGGAAATCCACTTGAAGGAGTTATGGTTGTTGATCAATTGTAAAGCACTTTATTTACAAAAAAACCCTGTTATTGTGCATGGATTTATAGCGATAACAGGTTTATTTTTCTGTATATAATGCATAAATTAGATTTTATTAATTGTTGTGTGTAATTACGAAAAACCAATTCTTCAATGAAATTGAACTTAATCTATTTGACTTTTATTATCGGAATTCTAAATATTTCAATAATACATTCTCAATCTGACTTAAAACTTGTAAAGAAAAAAAACGGAAATACTGTTCATTTTACAATGGTCGATAAAACACCATTCGAAAGTGATTGCGACGGAATTTTGGACGAGAAGGAAAGAACGCAATGTTTGGAAAAATGTCTTCGTGACCAAATCTTGAATCTGATTGACAAGGATTATGAGTATTCTGGAGAAATGTATGTTTGGTTTACTGTTGACAAAAAAGGGAACGTATTAGATATTGCAACAAAAGGATATCCGAGCGTACCTGAATTTGAAAATGACATAAAAAAAGCAGTTATAGAATTAAATCTGACTAAATCCACCTACAGAAATCGGAAAGTTGATATCAGATGTTATACTCGTGTTCTGCCAAAAATTATTGAACCGAAAAAATAACTACAAACAACACCGTGTAAAAAACATTGCTTATTTTAGTTCAATCGTTTGGGCAACGTTCCTTACACATAAACGTTAGCAAACATTGTGACCCGTCCTGAATAAAGAAATATGATGAAATATCGAAGAAAACTAATTTTAATACTTAACGTAAAACGAAAAATTTAATGTCTATAAAAAAAAATTTATTCACCACAATGTTCTTAGTGTTCACATTTTTTATCATAAGCTGTGGCGCAAATGATGATGATGATATCGTAAACGACCCTTGTTTGAGATTCATTACTCCTCCTGAAATTACAATTACAAATCCGTCAATAGAAGTTGTTAATAATGACACCCTAACTGGTTATGTATTAAGAGCTCTAATTACAAACAATACATCTGAGATTATAGAAGGTGAAGCCACTATTTATACAACTTTAAATGGGATAAGCGCTGGATTTGGGAGTCTTATTTCTTGCAATAGAATAGAACCAAACGAGACTTGCGAATTTATTTCTTCTGGTAGAAGACCCGAAAATGAATTAGATTTCGGAGGAACAATTAGATGTACTTATTATAAAATATATTAGTCAATTAAAAATTAATAAAGCCCTTATAGAATTCAATATGAAAAAATTATTTTTACTAACTACAATACTTATAGTCAATATTTCATATTCGCAGAGTGATATTTCATTTGGGATAAATGGAGGAGCAACATTTTCAAGTATTCGTGGGAATGAAGCTGCTGATGAAAGTAAATCATCCTTAGATGTTTTAATCGGAATTGCAGTGGTTTATCCAACTAGTGATAAATTATCAATTAAAACAAATCTGAATTATGAAAGAAAATCTGTAAATGTAGAAAGCTTTTCAGTTGAAAATGTAACCATTAGAAGTACTTATAGCTATGTATCTCTACCAGTTATGGTTAAATATAATTTTAGCGACTCAAATAGTTTTTATATAAATGGTGGTCCATTTGTTGCGTTTTTAATAAATGCAAATTCAAAAGCTGATGAAGGACCTGACTTTGAATTTACTGATTTGAATAAGAATATCGATGCAGGAATTTCTTTTGGAATAGGAAAAAGAATTGAGTTATCAAATAATTACTTAGATATCGAAATTAGAAATAATCTTGGTCTTGTGAATATTAGTGCCGTAGAAGTGATTAATGACGATACTATTAAAACAAATTCGCTGAATTTAATATTGACTTACTATCTTTCCCTATAAGAGCAACGTTTGCTAACACCTGATATAACTCACAAAATCCTAAAACGTTTCCTACAAAAAATTTATTCAAAATAATCAATTTAACGCCTGTTATATTTCCGCATAAAATAAATATCATCTACTTTATTAACTCGTAGTTTCAATATTTAACTACTTTAAAAAATAATTCTCAAAGCAATCACGCTTGCAATAAATAAAAAGCAGGATTATTTTTGCCGCTATTTATACTATTCTTCACTGCATTCTTAGCAGCAAATAATCATTTGGGTAATTTAACTAAACTTTAACCCGCATAAAACGAGATTCATTTCCCTATCCAATAATTTTATAAGAATATTGAAATTCTTGGCTTTTTAAAAATTCCATTCTAGAATACTATCTTCTTTGTTGATTTGCAGTAGTATCCCAATTCAATTTATTAAATCTAAAAAAAAAAATTGACTATGAAAGATATTGACAATCCGCAAGGACTTGAGCAGTGCCCATTTAGAGGAACACGTATTGGTGGCGCATTAGGCACAGCTCCACAAATTGACGACTGGTGGCCCAACCGCCTTCAAGTGGAACTTTTACACCAAGAGCAAGCTGTAGCAAACCCATTAAGCGATGAAAGCTACAAAGAGGCTTTCAATAAAATTAATTTTGACCAACTGAAAAAAGATATAAAGGAATTACTCGTTACCTCGCAAGACTGGTGGCCGGCAGATTATGGCAATTATGGACCACAGATGATTCGTATGGCATGGCATTCTGCTGGTACATACCGTATAGCTGACGGTCGTGGAGGTGCAGCACAAGCGATGCAACGTTTTGCACCTATAAGTTCATGGTGGGATAATGGAAATATTGATAAATCAAGACGCCTCATTTGGCCTATCAAGAAAAAATATGGCGCGGCATTATCTTGGGCAGACCTTATTGTATTGACCGGAAATTGCGCGTTAGAAATCATGGGCTTCCCTACATTTGGCTATGGTGGTGGCCGTCGAGATTCTTGGGAACCGGACCGTAGTACGTATTGGGGACCTGAATTTTGGGACGGAAAACGAATTGACGAAGTTCCAAAAAGCACAAATCATTTGGGACATCCAGGCGAAATGGTAAATGAAAAATTACGCTGGGTTGGCGGACCTAAAGAAGAGTATCATGATTTAGAAAATCCGTTGGCAGCTACACATTCTAATTTAATCTATGTAAATCCTGAAGGCCCCGGCGGAAATATGGACCCAATGGATTCTGCCAGAAATATTAGAGAATCCTTCAAACGCATGGCAATGAATGACGAAGAAACCGTTGCACTGGTTGCCGGTGGTCACGCTTTTGGTAAAAGTCACGGTGCTGTTCCTGCTGAAAAAATTGGTGCAGCTCCCGAAGCGGCTCCCATGCATCTCCAAGGTTTTGGGTGGCACAATCCCGTGGGCTCTGGTAATGCGGAAAACACTTCTACCAATGGAATTGAAGGTTCTTGGACACCCAACCCTACACAATGGGATAACGACTATCTCATCAATCTTTTCAAATTTGAATGGGAACAAAAGAAAAGTCCGGCGGGTGCTGGACAATGGACTCCTATAGACAAAGGAGCTCCTAAGACACCAGATGCGCACATTGAAGGAAAAGATGAACCTTTGATGATGATGACATCAGACATCGCATTAAAGACGGATCCAGAATACAGAAAGGTTTGCGAAAAATTCATAAATGATTTTGATTACTTTACAGAAGCTTTTTCAAAAGCGTGGTATAAATTAACACACCGCGACATGGGTCCTAAAGACAGATATCTTGGCCCCGAAGTACCTAGCGAAGATTTAATTTGGCAAGATCCAGTTCCTTCGGTTAATTACGAATTGATTGACGCTAATGATATCACAAATTTAAAACAAACTATTTTAGATAAGGGTTTAAGCATTTCTGCTTTGGTAAATGCCGCTTGGTCTTCAGCTGCCATATATCGCCATAGTGACAAACGCGGAGGGGCAAATGGGGCGCGTATTGCCTTAGAACCACAAAACAATTGGGACCTTAACCGTCCTGATGAACTCAATAATGTGTTGAACCAGTTGAGAGAAATTAAGGATAATTTCAAAAATTCGCAAAGCGGAAATAAACAGGTTTCACTTGCAGACCTTGTAGTACTTGGTGGATGTACCGCAGTTGAAAAAGCGGCTAAAGATGCTGGTTTTAACATACAGGTGCCTTTTACAGCGGGTAGGAATGATGCAACTCCTGAACAAACTGATGTTGAAAGTTTTGATTGGTTGAAGCCAGTCTCAGACGGTTTTAAAAATTACCATAATGACAAAGTGGGTTATAAAGTACAGGCCGAGCGTATATTTTTAGACCGCGCCAACTTGTTAAGCCTATCAGCTCCAGAATGGACAGTTCTTGTTGGTGGGTTGCGCGTACTCGAACAAAATTATGACCATTCAAAGCATGGTGTGTTTACAGAACGTCCAGGTCAACTTACAAATGATTTCTTTCAAATACTAACAAGTATGGATTACGAATGGAAACCACAAAATCATGAAGAGACTCTGTTTAATATTAATGAGCGCAAAACCGGAATGACCAAATATACTGCAACCCGTTGCGATTTAATTTTTGGTTCAAATCCTCAATTGCGCAACCTCGCTGAAGTTTATGCCGCAGACGATGCACAAGAGCGCTTTGTGAATGATTTTGTTGCTGCTTGGAATAAAGTAATGATGTTAGACCGCTATGATGTGAAGGATTCTTAAGAGCTTTTTATTAATACATTTAAATTTCCCGAGATTTTTATCGGGAGTAGAAAGTTTGATCAAATATTAAAAAAGAAAAAACCATCCCGAAAATTCGGGATGGTTTTTTGATTTATTAATTTTCAGAAATTACTTACCAAGTTCATGCGCTACTAAGTAGTAAAACGCTGGACGGCTTTTCATGTGGATTCCTTTCATTTTTTCTGCCACTGCGTTCACAGCTTTCATTCCCTTGTCTTTATCCTCTACGCCCAATTTTTTTACTACAAAATTTTTACGCACCGTTTCTAATTCTGCTGGATCACCACCAGATACCAATAACGCATCCTTATTTCCTAGCATTGTTTTAAGACGGTCACAATATTCATCTAATTTACCGTGATCAATTTTTGAAACCCCGCAGTCCTTCAATTGTCCTGCTGCTGTTTCTTTTAGTTTTGCTAATTTTTCTTGTGTGTCGCTCATTGGTTTTTAAATTAAATTAATACTTATTGTAAATCCTAAAGTTAACAATTAATTCAGAAAATGAGAGTAAATCAATATTAAAATTATATTAAGAACACGGCTCACTTCGGAAACGGTACAACATCAACGCTTTTTTAACAACAATAATACGATTATAAATCAATCAAAAATTTTTTGGTGTTTTCTATTTTCCGAAGTATTAAAATTTCAAATTAAACCCAACTCGAACGTTTCGACCTAAAGTTTGAAAACGATAAATTTCCTCGTATTCCTCATTTAAAATATTGCTCACATTGATAAATACTTTCATGTTGGGAAGCAACTGTTTTGAAGCGGTAAGATTTAAAGTGCCAAAACTTTGCAAAGTCACTTCCTCCGTTTCAAACGTTTCATTATTGAAAAATGAATCTGTACGTTCACCTGTAAATTGATAGTTTACTGTAATAAAATTTTTGTCGGCTACATTATAAGAAATAGATGCATTTGCTTTGTGCTCAGGAATTCGCAACGCGAATTTCTCATCAGCCTGCGTATTTGTATAATTTCCTGTGAACATAAAACGCTTTGCAATAGGCGCAGCAACCTCTACTTCTACTCCACTTGCCGTAAATTGTTCGTCAATATTTTGATACTGAGAAATAAAATTATCTGGGTCAATGGTTACAAAATCAACAAAGTTTTTCTCATCGCGTGTAAAATAGAGTGCACTCAAACGTATGTTGCTTTCTGTGGTAAATTCAAGACCACCTTCAATGGTGGTGTTCTCTTCCGGTTGCAACTCTAAGTTCCCATACAATGGGTCGTTCAATTGAAACAATGAAGGCGTAATATACGCAGTGCTGTAAGATGCAAGCACTTTGAGGTTATTTTTTCCGAAGCCAAAATTATAACTCGGATTTACATTATACACCAAATGACTGCCGTATTCACTATGAATATTCAAACGAGCTCCCGCAGTTGCCTGGAACCCTTTTTCTGAAATATACGTCAAGTTTACATAAGGATCAAACATGGTAAACTCCGCAACACTATCCTCGAGGTCCTTCACAAATGCTGTCTCTCCAAAAGGAACCGAAAATGACGTAAAGCTACTGTTATTGTGACCTAAACCTAATAGCGCTGTAAAGCTATCTGTAAATTCATACGTCAAATAATTATCTAAATGGTAGGATTTTGTATCGTATTTCACAGGAAAGTCAGACTCAATTTCTCGCTCGATCCAAGTAAAGTTGTCATTAAAAACGTATACCCCTTTTTTATATTTCCAAATAAACTGTCCACCTGTGCGCAGTTGGTCTGTAATATTTCGGTTAGCAGCGTCTGTGTAATTGAAGTTGTCAAAATCGGATTTCAACTTTCCGAAGCTAAAAAACTGGCTCATTTTTACATTCTCGGAGAAATTATAACCCAAATTGACCCGACCTTCAAATTGATTGAAAGCATCAGCCTCAAAAGCCTCTACCACTTCTCCGTTTTCATCTTTCGGAGCAGCTACAGCAGACAATCCATCAACATACCGATTGCTAAAGTTGGCATTGTAAAACCACTTTCCTAGCGTTCCACTTACTGCAATTGCATTGTTAAATTCCTCCAAGCGATAATCAGTACCAAGGTCATCATCTTCCGCAGAACGATTTGTCCCAACAGACGATGTAATAACTGCACTAATTTTTTCTTTACTTGCTGGCAACGTAGTAATACTAATAACAGCTGTCCCTGCATTGGCGCCATAAAGTACACTTGAGGCACCTTTCATTATCTCAATACGTTCAATCGTTTCGGTAGGAACGAGTCGTAAATCGTAGTCATTTGAAATTTGTGAAGGGTCATTCACAGGTACTCCATCAATAACAATAAGCACTTGTCTATTGCGACCACCGCGCACATAATAACCAAGATTTTGCCCGTCATTACTACGGCTACCATTAATTTCGATTCCCGAAACTTCATTGATCAATTGCGCAACAGACTTTCCTTGATTTCTCAAAATTGTTTCCTCATCAATTGTTGTGACCACCTTTCCACTATTTTTTCGAGGAATATTCACTTTTGTGTCAATCATGATAGAGTCTAATTGCTCTACTTTTTGTTGTGCATTTGCAGTCAAAGCTGCAGCGGCAAAAACTGCCGATAAAAACATTTTTTTCATAAGTGTACGTTTTCCGTGCTACGGAACTATTAAATTAATACTACACCTGGAAATAAAAAAGAAGCATATAAGCGCAAAGCGCCATACAGTTCCAATCCTTTATCCCGAAGGTTTGCAATCATAAATTAAGGCAGGTCTCCTGGCTTGTCTTTGAGCGACCTTCCCATCACGCGCCAGCGGGACAGTGGTTTTGAAGTTTCGCTATTCAGTTTTTTTGATATCTGAACGACTTACAGTTGCGGGAACAGCTTTTGCTTTTAACAAAATTCCCTTTTAATGACACAAATGTGCCAACCAAAATTCGGTGCGAAAGTAATTATTTATTCTGAATTAGTCAGTAGCTTTTAGACGGAAGTATGCAGAAAAAATGGAATAACCTGATATCGTGCAACAAATCAAATCTTTAAAATGAAATGAGTAGTAATTAGAAAATTTGTAATGCATTTGTTTAGTTTTGCTGAAATAAAAAATAAGGATTCAGATTTTTTTTTCCTAATTAATTAAAGTGGAAGGTTTTTTTATTTAGTTAAGTTTTTGATTATAATCTATTTTTTATTTTTCCCCACCCGAAATTGTAAAATGACAATTTCGACCTCCCAAAAAGGGAGGTATTATATTTACATTTAATTGAACCCTATGGAATTGCGAATTATCTATTTATTAATTTCACTCAGTATTTTCGGTTGTAAGAATAATAATGAAACTAGTACTATTTCCGAAGTTGAAAACGCAGCTATTACTGGAAATGAAATTAAATATGCCAAAGGATTTGAAATTTCAGAAACTGAAATCTACAAAATAATTACCATTACAAATCCTTGGCCGGGAGCCGATAAATCGTACACGTATATTTTAAGTGATAATGAAATTTCAACATCAGAGTTACCAAATCACGACGCTTTTATAAAAACGCCAATCAAAACAATTGTGGTGACTTCAACAACGCATATTCCTTCTTTAGAAATGCTCGAAGCTGAAAATTCCATCGTTGGGTTTCCTAATCTGAATTACATTTCTTCTCAAAAAACACGAAAGCTCATTTCCGAAGAAAAAATTAAAGAAGTGGGTAAAAACGAAGATTTAAATACTGAAGTTTTAATAGATTTAAATCCCGATGCTGTGGTAAGTTTTGCTATTGATGGAAATAATACAACACTTGCAACGCTAGAAAAAACAGGCATTCCCACACTTATTAACGCAGATTGGACCGAAAAACACCCGTTGGGAAAAGCCGAGTGGATTAAATTTTTTGGAGCACTTTATAATAAGAGCAAAGAAGCAGACAGCATCTTTAAAATCATTGAAACTGAATATATTTCAGCAAAAAAAACAGCAGCTTCAGCCCAAAAAAAACCAACGGTTTTAAGTGGTGCGATGTACAAAGATATTTGGTACATGCCACAGGGCGATAGTTGGGCAGCGCAGTTTATCAAGGATGCAAATGGTGATTATTTGTGGAAAGATAGTGAAGGCACGGGAAGTATTTCACTCAATATTGAGAGCGTTTTAGAAAAAGGACAAAATGCCGACTTTTGGATTGGTCCGGGGCAATATACTTCCATTCAACAATTGGTAGATGCGAATAATGCCTATTCACAATTTGCTCCCATTAAGACAGACAAGGTGTTTAGTTTTACGAATAAGAAAGGTGAAACCGGCGGAGTACTTTATTACGAATTAGCACCCAACCGCCCAGATATTGTTTTAAAAGATATTATTAAAATCTTACACCCATCACTTTTACCCAATCACGAATTATTCTTTTTTGAACAATTAAAATGATACTCCAAAAAAGATATTCGGGTATTTTCATTGCACTACTCTTAGTGCTTTTCGTTTGCTTTTTAGTGAACATTAGTTTAGGAAGTGTCTCAATCCCATTGGGCGATGTGGTTGCGAGTATTTTTGGTGGTGATGTTGAAAAATCATCATGGAATTTTATTATTCAAGATTACAGAATCCCAAAGGCATTAACCGCAATTATGGCAGGCGGCGGCTTGGCCGTTTCAGGATTATTGATGCAAACATTATTTCGAAATCCGCTGGCAGGGCCTTTTGTACTTGGATTGAGCAGCGGTGCAAGCTTAGGTGTGGCTATTCTAATTTTAGGCGCAGGAGCCTTTGGAGGATTTATGGGAAGCGTGCTTTTGAGCAATTGGAGTTTGATAATCGCGAGTGCTTTTGGTAGTTTTTTAGTCTTGCTTGCAGTACTCGCTGTAACATTTAGAATTAAAGACACGATGGCAATTTTAATCATCGGGCTTATGTTTGGTAGCGTTACCGGTGCCGTGGTCGCTGTCCTCTCCTATTTTAGTGCAGCCCAGCAATTACAGCAATTTGTCTTTTGGTCTTTTGGGAGTTTGGGCAATCAATCGCGGGAAGGCATCTTGATTTTAGCACTCTGTTTTTTCATTGGTATTCTATTGAGTCTTGCCAGCGCAAAGGCTTTAAACGCCTTATTATTAGGAGAAAACTATGCAAAAAGCATGGGATTAAAAATAAAACGAAATACGTTTATCATCATTCTCGCAACAAGTATTCTCGCAGGAAGTATCACTGCCTTTGCAGGACCCATCGCATTTGTGGGACTCGCAGTACCGCACTTAACACGCCAATTTATAAAAACCTCAAACCATCTTATTTTAATCCCAGCAGTATTAATTTGCGGTGCGATTTTAATGCTACTTTGTGACACCATCGCACAACTGCCGTTTACAGAATATACACTCCCAATCAACGCAATCACATCGTTAGTAGGTGCTCCGGTTGTGATTTGGTTATTGGTAAAAAAACGTAAATTGTTATTCTAGATGGCTTCGGAAATTTCAAACACCGTATTAACTGCTGAAAATTTAAGCATTGGATATCCTTCAAAAAAAGGAGATACCGTCATTGCCGAAGGATTAAACTTTGCATTAAGAAAAGGAGAATTAATTGGTTTAGTAGGTAGCAATGGAATTGGGAAATCCACGCTACTAAGAACTTTATCCGCCACGCAACCCGCTTTAAAAGGTGATATTATTTTAAATGGAAGTACTATTTCAGAAACTACATCGCTACAACGCGCCACACAATTAAGCTTAGTTTTAACCGAAGCTCCAGCTTCAAAAAACTTGACTGTTTTAGAATTGATTTCGCTGGGAAGACAACCCCATACAAGTTGGATGGGGAGATTAACCTCATTGGATATTGCTAAAATCAACGAAGCAATTGAAGCGACAGATGTGGCTAAACTAAAACATAAAAATTGTTATGAACTGAGCGATGGGCAATTGCAACGTGTATATATTGCACGGGCGCTCGCGCAAGATACCCCTGTTATAATTCTTGACGAACCTACAACGCATTTAGACTTATACCATCGCGCGTATATTTTAAAATTGCTTAAAAAATTGGCTGTTGAAAAGCAAAAAACCATACTATTTTCTACGCACGAAATTGACATTGCCATCCAATTGGCAGATACGATGATGGTAATGACTAAAAAAAGTGTAGCGATTGACGAACCTTGCAAACTCATTGAACAAGGAAAATTTGACGCACTCTTCCCGCCAGAAACAATTCATTTTGATAAGAATACTGGGCGGTTCTCGGTTAAAAATTAGTTTATATAAGGCATAGTTTATGGTTTTCCTCTTTTGCTTCAAAGCAATAGTTACTATATTTACTATTAAAACATTTTTTTAATGACAGATAAAATACAATGCCCCAATTGTGCACATCAATTTGATGTTGAAGAAGCACTTGCGGGAAAGTTAGAAGCACAGTTTAAAGCTGCATACGAAAAAAAAGTTGCGGAGCAAGCACAGGTATTTAATGCTGAAAAGTTAAAGCTCGCAAAATTAATCGATGAAGAAAAGTTGAAACTTGCCAAAGAAGTAGAAGACTTTGAAGCAAAGAAAGAGCGAGAAAATGAATTATTTAAAGAAAAGTTACAGCAACGCCTCTTAAAAGAGTCTGAAAAAATTGAAAAGCAAACAAAAGAATCTTTTGAACAGCAACTTAGCGCATTACAGGCCGAGAACGAAAAGAAAAAAGAAGAAAACAGAGCCTTGAGGTCTGCGGAAATTGAACTTTTAAAAAGAGAAAACGAATTAATAGAAAAAACTGAAGAATTACAGTTAAACGTTCAGAAAGAACTATTGGAAAAGCAAAAAGAAATTGAAGACAAAGCGAGATTAAAAGAGCGCGAGTCTATGGTTTTAAAGGAACGGGAATATCAAAAACAACTGGACGACCAAAAAAAGTTGATTGATGAAATGAAGCGAAAAGCTGAGCAAGGTTCCATGCAAATGCAAGGAGAAGTACAAGAACTAGCCCTTGAAGAACTCTTAGCCTTAAGCTATCCTTTTGATGTTATAAGTGAAGTTGGAAAAGGTATTCGAGGTGCAGATTGTATGCAAACGGTTATCAATAGTTTGCAACAAGAGTGCGGTTCAATAGTTTATGAAAGTAAGCGAACTAAAAACTTTTCTAATGATTGGATTGAAAAACTAAAACAAGACCAAATAAAATGTAAAGCAGACATAGCAGTGATTGTTACTGAAACTTTTCCGAGCGATATGAATCGTTTTGGAGAAAAAGATGGCGTTTGGATTTGTGGTTTTCATGAAGTTAAAAGTGTTTCCTTAGTATTGCGTGAAATTCTTTTGAAAACACATTCTGTTAAAACTTCAGATGAAAATAAAGGGGAGAAAATGGAACTTTTATATCGATATTTAACGAGTAATGAATTTGTTAGAAATATAGAAAGAATAGGCGAAAACTATTCTGGAATGATCAACCAACTCAATAGTGAAAAAAAGGCAATGCATAAAATTTGGGCCTCAAGAGAGAAGCAAATATGGGTTGTTCAGGAAAACATTTCTGCTTTATTTGGTTCTATAAAAGGCATTGCTGGAAATGAGTTAGAAACCTTTTCAATACTTGAGCTGCCAGATACTTCTATTGAAGAATAAAAACCGACATTGCATTGAACGAAACATTAATTACAATCATTACCGCGCTCATCTGTCTGGGCATAGGTGCTTATATAGGAAATTTATTGGCAAAGCTTAAAAACAAAGGCGAGAATGCTATTTGGCAAGGAAGATTGGAACAAGCACAATTACAAGAAGAAAAATTGAATGTCCAATTTAATAGCACACTAATGGAAAGAGAGGAAATTAGAAAAGAAAAAGATTTTCTCAATCTAGAATTAACACGCCGCAATGCAGAGTTCGATAACCTCGAAGCTAAATTACGAGACCAAAGTGGCGAACTTGAAAAGCTGAACGAGAAATTCACCAAAGAGTTTGAGAATTTAGCAAACAAAATTTTAGACAGCAAGAGTGAAAAATTTACCAAACAAAACAAAGAAAATATCGATATCATTTTAAAGCCGCTTCAAGATAAAATTGAAAAATTTGAACAAAAAGTAGATTTTACCAATAAAGAAAGTATTGACCGCCACGCTATGTTGAGACAACAAATCATTGGTCTAAAAGAGTTGAACGAGCAAATGAGCAAAGAGGCTACTAATTTGACAAAGGCATTAAAAGGCGATAATAAAATTCAAGGAAATTGGGGGGAATTAGTTCTTGAAAGAGTTCTAGAAAAAAGCGGACTCGAAAAAGATAGGGAATATTTTGTGCAAAATAGCTTTACAAACGACGAAGGAAAACGTGTGCTGCCCGATGTTGTCATTCATCTTCCAGACAATAATAAAATGATTATTGACTCAAAGGTATCTTTGATTGCTTATGAGCGGTTTGTCAACGAAGAAGATGAATTGTTAAAACCCCGTTTTTTAACCGAGCATGTAAACTCTCTAAAAAAGCATATTGAGCAATTGAGTGCAAAAAATTATAACGACCTATATAAAATAGAAAGTCCAGATTTTGTTTTACTTTTTGTTCCCATTGAACCTGCCTTCGCAGTTGCTGTAAATACAGACGAAAACTTATACGCTTGGGCATTTGAGAAAAATATTGTAATCGTAACCCCTTCCACGCTATTAGCAACGCTTCGCACAATCGACACGATGTGGAACAATGAAAAACAACAACAAAATGCGCTGGAAATTGCAACCCAAGCTGGCAGATTGTACGATCAATTTGTAAATCTTACCGAAGATTTAATCAAAGTAGGAAACCAACTCAACACCGTAAAAGGAAGTTACGATGGCACGATGAAAAAACTTACAGGTCAAGGAAATCTAATTAAAAAGGTAGAAAAAATTAAAAAATTGGGGATTAAGCAGCGTAAACATTTAAATGAAAAATTGCTGAAGAAAGCAACGAGTGATGATAATGAATAATGAAACTATTAGTTAACTATTATTGTAAAGTACTTACCTTTATAAAAATAAGGGATACGAAATTTTAATATTTCAGAATAAACAGTAATTAATAAAATACCCACCTCCGTGGCAATACACATGAAAAAAATACTATTCATCATACTGGGAAGCTTGTTAGCAATCTATTTAATCTATGTTGCTTTTGTCTATTTTGTACCGTACAGCGAAGGTACTCGAGCTGGCGAATTAATAAAATTTAGCCGAAAAGGTGTATTGGTCAAAACTTATGAAGGCGAAATAAGCCAAGGAATTAGTGGCGCACAGATTTTTCCTTTTTCGGTACTTGATGAAAAGAAAGAAGTAATCAAAAAGCTAGAAGAATATCAAGGTAAATACGTAAAGTTAACCTATGTTGAAAGATTTGGCACCTTCTTTTGGTGGGGCGACACCAAGTATTTTATCAATGATGTCACATTAGAAAATTCGCCACATTTCAATAGAAATTAAAAATAACGCATAAAAAAGCCATTTCCAAAAATTGAAAATGGCTTTTTTTATTTTCTGAAATTTTAGATGAATTATTTAAAATTCATTTAAATATCAATTCCAGCCTCCACCCAGTGCTTGATACAGTTTAACATTTGCTAGCAATTGATCTCTTTTGGTCTCAATAATTTCTATTTGAGAATCTAAAGCTTCACGCTGTGTTAACAACACTTCTGTATATTCTGCTCTCGCAGATTTGAACAAACGAATTGATAGTTCGGTTGACGCATTGAGAGCTTTAACCTGCTCTTGTTTTAAAAGATAACTTTCGTTAAGGTTTTTAGCATCCGATAACTGGTTCGCTACTTCGATGTAAGCATTCAAAATAGCTTTTTCATATTCAAAAACGGCTTCTAGTTGCATGTTATTTGCTGTTGTATAAGCCGATTTGATTGCATTTCTGTTTATTAAAGGACTTACGACATCACCTACCAAAGAATATAAAAGAGACTCTGGGGTGCTGGTCAAAAACTTGGGATTAAAAGCTTCAAGACCTACACCAGCATTAACACCAATAGAAGGGTAAAAATTTGCTTTTGCTATGTTAACATTTAATTTTGCGGCAGCGAGTTCATATTCTGCTCTTCGAATATCTGGACGGTTTTCTAGTAATTGCGACGGAACACCCGTTTGTAATATTGAAACAGGTATATCAATAAAATTTGAAGAACTTCGCAAAACAGGCTGCGGAAATCTACCGATCAAAAAATTGATTGTATTTTCGGTCTCAACAATTTGTTGCTCTATCAAACACTTATTACTCTTATTTTTAAAAACTTCGGCTTCAAAACGTTTAACGGCTAATTCTGTAACTCGGGCAGCTTCTTTTTGAAGTTTTATCATTGAAAGTGCCTGTTGCTGAATTTCCAGATTTTGTTCTATGATCAACAATTGATTGTCCAGTGCCATGAGTTCGTAATACGCACTTGCTATTTCTGAAATCAACTGGGTTTTCATAAAATTCTTTCCTTCAATCGAAGCCAAATATTCAAGGACACTTGCCTTTTTTCCATTCCGAAGTTTTTTCCAAATATCCAATTCCCAAGATGCAGAAATACCAACTTGAAAGTTTGTCAATGGTTCTGGAAACTCTTCTTCCTCTCGTATGGGAAGATTTTTTTCAACAGCACCATTTCTTGTAAATTCGCCTACTTTTTCAACTTCGGCTCCCGCAAATAAACCTACAAATGGAAGGTACTCCCCTGTTCTCGTTTTAACTTCATTCTGCGCCACGTTGATTTTTTGCAACATGATATTAAGCTCTTGATTATTTACAAGAGCAGTATCAATTAAGGCAACTAGATTTTGGTCAACAAAAAACTCCTTCCATTGCAAAGTGGAAGTATTGGTAGTATCTACCTTTTGATTTTGATACTGCTCCGGAACTGTTTTGTTTTCATTTCTCACAGCTTTTGTAGGCACGCAAGAACTTATAGTGAGCAAACTTAAAAAGCCAATTAAAAAAGCTTTAAATGTTTGATTCTTAGATTTTAAATTATTCATCTCTATTTTTTTTTCGAAGTTTTTTCAACAATTTTTTAAGTTTACTTATACTATCAGAATTTAATCTTGTTTGGTTTTCAGCTTCGCTATTTCTTATAAATTCTTCTGAAAGTGGTTCGTTGGATTCGTCTTTAATCAAACTTTTTCCTTCAGCCATTTTAGCAAAAACATAATACAATCCAGGAATCAATAGTACTCCAAACAGCGTTCCTATAAGCATACCTCCCAAGGAAGAACCTCCAATAGTTCTATTACCAATGGCACCTGCTCCTGTTGCAACCACCAATGGAATCAGTCCAGCGATAAATGCAAAAGAGGTCATTAAAATAGGTCTAAAACGTGCTTTACTACCCTCAATCGCTGCTTCCAATACGGTGGCTCCTTGCCTTTGTTCCTGTACGGCGAACTCAACAATCAATACCGCATTTTTACCTAATAAACCAACAAGCATGATGATACCAATTTGTGCGTACACATCATTTGCTAATCCCATAGATTTCAACAGAATAAAGGATCCAAACACCCCAACCGGAAGTGATAATATTACTGCAAATGGAAGTAAAAAGCTTTCATACTGTGCGGCAAGTACGAAGTAAACAAACACCAATACTACAATAAACACATAGAGTGATTCATTACCTCTATTGGCTTCATCAAAAGACAATCCCTCCCAAGCAATATCATATCCTCGTGGCAGTTCTTTTGCGGCAATTTCTTTGATTGCGTTAATAGCGTCGCCACTGGTAAAGCCTTTTGCTGGTAATCCTCTAATCGAAGCCGAATTGTAAAGGTTATAACGTGTTATTTCGTTCGGCCCCAATTTCTTTTCAATAGTCATGAAAGCAGAATAAGGCACCATTTCACCAGACTCATTTTTTACATAAAGTTTTTCAAGGTCAGATGGTAATCTTCTATATTCTGGCGCAGCTTGCGTATATACTTTGAAAAATCTACCAAAGCGAACAAATCCCTGTTCATAAGTACTACCAATCAAAATATTAAGATTTTCCATTGCATTACCAATGGTCACCCCTTTTTGCATGGCAATTTTATTATTTATTTTTAATTCGTATTGAGGGTAGTTAGCTGAATAGAATGTAAATAATCCAGAGAGTTCTTCTCGCTCAGATAAAGCCTCCATAAAATCATTATTAATTTTTTCAAATTGATGATAATCTGTTGAGTTCGTTTTATCTAAAAGGCGCATTGCAAAACCTCCAGAAGAACCAAAACCAGGTACTGCTGGTGGCTCAAAATATTCTATAACTGCTCCCAAATCTTTGGTTTCCTCTTCTAATTCTTCCATTATTTCATGTACCGAATGATGACGATCAGACCAAGGTTTTAAGTTGATGAGGCAGGTACCTGCGTTCGACCCACGCCCTTCGGTCATAATTTCATAACCTGCCAAAGAAGAAACAGAAGCTACGCCTTCGGTTTCCTCACAAATTTTTTGAAGTTTTTTTGCTACTTCATTTGTTCGCTCTAAAGTGGCTCCCGGTGGTGTTTGAATAATTGCATAAATCATCCCTTGGTCTTCATTAGGGATAAATCCTGCGGGTAAAACTTCGCTTGTAAAATAAATTCCAGCACAGAAGGCGATTAAAATTCCGAAGGTCAAAACCCGTCTTGCCACTATTCTATTAAGTATTGAAACGTATTTTCCGGTCAATCTTTCAAACCCTCGGTTAAACCAACTTATAAATTTGTCAATGGGTGATTTTTTCTTTTTTCCATGGTTATTTTTTAGAAGCATAGCACATAAAACAGGTGTTAAAGTCAATGCTACAATAGCCGAAATTATTATTGATCCAGCCATCGTTATTGAAAATTGGCGATAGAAAACTCCTACGGGTCCCGTCATAAACGAAATAGGGATAAACACCGAAACCATAACCAACGTTATAGCCACAATCGCTCCTCCAATTTCGCCCAAAACTTCGTAAGAAGCTTTATAAGGTGTAAGATGCTCCTCCTCCATTTTAACGTGCACTGCCTCGACAACTACAATGGCGTTATCCACAACGATACCAATGGCAAGTACTAATGCAAAAAGTGTAATTAAGTTTATAGAAAGACCAAAGAGCTGCATGACAAAAAAAGCACCAATCAATGAAACCGGAACAGCAATAATGGGTATTAAAGTAGAACGCCAATCTCCTAAAAATAAGAATACAACAATGGCAACAAGAATAAAAGCATCTCGCAAGGTATGTAACACCTGCTCGATAGATGCATCCAAAAAGTTCGAAACGTCATAACTTATTTGAAAATCAACATTAGGAGGTAGTTCAACTTCCAATTCTTTTAATTTTTCCTTTACGGCTTTGATTACGTCACTACCGTTACTTCCAAAGGTTTGTTTTAATACGATTGATGCAGAGGGCTTACCATCTAAATTTGAATAAATATCAAAAAACTCGCTTCCTAATTTCACATCTGCGATGTCTTCTAATTTGATAATTTCCCCCTCCTCATTGGCCCTTATAATAATTTCTTTGTATTGATCAGGTTCATTGTATCTGTTTTGATAGGTCAATACGTATTCCAATGATTGGGATGTCATCCCAGAACTTCTTCCCAAACGTCCAGGTCTAGCCAAGATACTTTGATCTTCCATTGCTTCTAATACTTCTTCTGCTGAAATATTATATGCACGCATACGGTCTGGTTTTAACCAAACTCTCATCGCATATTTTCTACTACCTAAAATTTGAGCACTTGCAATCCCTTTGATACGTTGTATTTCAGGAATAACCTTTGTATAAGCATAGTTGTATAGAAACTTTTCGTCATTGTTTTTATCTGTACTTGAAAGGTTGACATACATCAACATACTGGGTTGTACAGGTGTAATGATAACGCCTTCACGTTGTACAAGTTCTGGCAATAATGGCATTACTTGGTCCACACGTGTTTTTACTCTTACTACAGCTTCGTTTGGGTCTGTACCTGGTTCAAAAATGACTCTTACGGTTGCTTCACCAGCACTTGTAGCATCAGATGCTATATACCGCATGTCTTGAACTCCGTTAATGGCTGTTTCTAAAGGTATCAATGTAGAATTCACTAACACTTCGGCACTTGATCCTGGATAGGCTATAAAAATATTTACGGTCGTTGGTGCAATCTGTGGAAACTGAGAAATAGGTAATTGCTTTATGGCAAGTCCACCTATAAATACAATCATTACCGAAATAACAATTGCCAATACAGGTCTTTTTATAAATTGTTTAAACATGTCTTTTTAGATTAAATTTGAAAATTATTCAGCGTATAGATTTAACTCAGACAATACTTTGTTGGGTTCTAAGAACTTGGTGTGGATTTCTTCATCATTTTTAACCATTCTAATTCCTTCTAACAAAATGGTATCATTTTCAGAAAGCCCTTCGCTTATAATATATAAATGAGGTAATTCTCCACCAATAGAAATTTCTCTTTGCTTTACTACATTATCTTTTGTCACAACAAAAACATAGGTTTTATCTAAAATTTCAAATGTGGCCTTTTGGGGGATGATAATGACATCTTTAAAAGGAACCGACATCAACACACTTCCTGTTTCGCCATGCCTTAAAATTCCATCTGGATTCGGGAATGTGGCTCTAAAAGCAATGTTTCCTGTTTCACTATTAAAATCTCCTTCTATGGTTTCTACAATACCTTTTTGATTGAATTGCATATTGTTAGCCATTAATAGTTCTACTTCCTTTTTAGCATCTTTATCAGCACTCATGATATAGTCTAGATATTCGGCTTCTGGCACGTTGAAGTACACCCACATTTTGCTGTTGTCTGATAATGTGGTCAATAATTCGCCTTCATCTAAAAGGCTTCCCTCTCTCGCTTCAAGATGGTCCATAATTCCATCAAATGGAGCCTTGATTTTTGTGAAACCAAGATGTGTTTCGGCAAGTAAAACCTCGGCGTTTGCTTTATCATATATGGCATTGGCCAATGCGAGTTCGTTGGGTGAGACTACATTTCCATCAGCCAATAACTTTGTGTTCTTAAGTTCTATTTCCGCAGCTTTAGATTCTGCTTTGGCTTTTTGTAATTCTGCTTGATAAATATTTGGCATAATCTGGAACATGGACTGCCCCTTTTTTACGTACTCACCTTCATCAACAGATATTTGCTTTAAATATCCTTTTTCTAGGGCACGGATTTCAATGTGCCTGAAAGCATGGATCTGGCTCACATAATCTTTTGTGATTATGGTATCTTTTTTAATAGGGTTTGTAACTAGAAATTGGGTAATTTCCTTTTTTTCTTCTTTTTTTGTTTCGCAACTTGTATGAAATAATAACACGCACAAGCCCATGAAAATCAGGGTTTTTTTCATCATTTTGAAATTAAATAAATTGAAATAATAATGTAGTTAAGGCTCGCCATTGTTTGTAAACAAAGGGAACTCTAGGTTTTTAGAAAATAATTAGAGTAGATAAGGACAAAAATATATCCTTCGGAAATGTATCAGATTATAAAAACCTGAAATTTAATTTGACGACTTACAGAAGTGTCACAAAAAGAATATCTGAAAAACCTGAATTTATCTTCTTGTAAATTTTGAAATAGCGCACTAAATACAGTAACATTCAAAAATTGAAACAAAGAATTTATGGAAACTAATTGTTGCTGTGAAAAAAGTTCATTTTCCTCTATGTCTACTGTTTCAACAATATCAAAATAATATTTTTCTTTATCATTTTCATTTTGTGAAGAACACAATGCTAATGAAGTAGTATCGCTCGATACATCTTGAGGATGTATCTGTTCAAATTGCTGAAAATCAACGGATAATTCATGATTTTCCAATGAAAATGAAAAAGCAAATACACTAAATAGCCCTGTAAAAAAAAGGCTTAATAGTAATGGCATGTATTTTTTTAGAGGTGCTTTCATTTGCGGTGCAAAATTATATCAATTCATTTAATGCGACAAGATTTAAATATTTAAATTTTAAGTAAAAAAGAAGGGATAAAATTGAGCTCAATTTTATCCCCTATAAATATTTTGAATTAGTGTAAAATTTCAGAATTAATTTTTAATTACCTTAAAAGTAGTTTTGAAATCTCCGGAAATTGCAGTAACCAAGTAGAGCCCACTATTCAAGTTACTCATATCTATTTGAGCAAAGTTTCCATCTGCTTCTTTTTGCATAATTTTTTTACCCAAAACAGAATATACTTCATAGCTGTCAAGCTCGTAAAGTGACGTTATTGTCATTTTATCATTCACCGGATTAGGAAAGTAATTCAAGTTAGTTGCAAATTTATCTTGTGTTGACAATGCATCAATTACAGTTATAGTTCCAAACATATTTCCTGAATGAGGTGTACAAATGTAGTCTATTACAGCTTCTTCTGTAAAAGTATATTCGTAAACGAAACCTTGCTGACTGATTATTCCTGTGCCAAAATCGGCAGGTGCATCTGGATCACTGCTAAAAATATCATGCCCTGCGGTATTCCCCCACGTCCATCTCACCGTGTCACCTGTTTCTATAGTCTTTGTTGCTTCCCCACTTGTGCCGGCACCGTTGGTCCAAACAATATCATGGGTAGTTTGCGCTCCCAAGATACCAATTGTAAAAAGCATCATCAATAATGTAATTTTCTTCATAATATGGTTTTAAGTTATGCTAAAGATACGTTAGTTTCCCAAGCACAGTTTTAAAAAAACACAATTACTTACTTAAATACATTTTCCTTCTAGAATACAAATCGTAAAATTGATCATCTTTTAAACTATCGATAAACAAAATACTTTCACCAGTACTTTTCATTTCTGGTCCTAGTTGTTTGTTTACATTCGGAAATTTGTTAAAACTGAAAACGGGTTGTTTGATGGCATATCCGTCAAGATGTGGTTTGAAATCGAAATCGGTCACCTTACTATGCCCTAACATTACTTTAGTTGCATAATTTACATACGGCTCGCCATACGCTTTTGCAATAAATGGCACCGTACGTGATGCTCTTGGGTTCGCTTCAATGATATATACCTTATCATCTTTAATCGCAAATTGAATATTGATCAATCCTACCGTGTTCAATGCAAGTGCAATTTTCTTAGTGTGATCTTTAATTTGTTGCATTACAAATTCGCCTAGATTGAAAGGTGGCAATGTAGCATTTGAGTCTCCAGAGTGAATTCCGCAGGGTTCAATGTGTTCCATTATTCCTATGATGTACACATCTTCTCCATCACAAATAGCATCAGCCTCTGCTTCGATGGCTCCGTCAAGATAATGGTCTAACAAGAGTTTGTTGTTGGGTATTTTCCGAAGCAAATCAACTACGTGTTCTTCCAATTCTTGCTTGTTGATTACGATTTTCATTCCTTGTCCACCCAATACATAACTAGGTCTAATCAATAGAGGAAAATCTAACTGATCTGCTAATTCTAGAGCTTGATCTGTCGTTTCGGCAACACCAAATTCTGGATACGGTATGTCGAGTTCTTTTAATATGGTTGAGAAACTTCCACGGTCTTCAGCTAAATCCAGGGCTTGGAAACTTGTTCCTAAAATTTTTACACCGTAGCGCTCTAATTTTTCTGCTAATTTTAAAGCTGTTTGCCCACCCAATTGGACAATAACACCTTCCGGTTTTTCGTGACGGATAATGTCATAAATATGTTCCCAAAAAACAGGTTCGAAATATAATTTATCCGCAACATCAAAATCCGTCGAGACTGTTTCGGGGTTACAATTTATCATGATGGTTTCGTAACCCACTTCGGCAGCTGCTAAAACACCATGTACACAGCAGTAATCAAATTCAATGCCCTGCCCAATTCGGTTGGGTCCCGAACCTAAAACAATAATTTTCTTCTTGTCTGTAACAACACTATCATTTTCTGAATATGGCTCTTTTCCGTCGAGCTGCATTTCATTTTCAAACGTACTATAATAATAAGGTGTTTGTGCTTTAAATTCGGCAGCACACGTGTCTACCAATTTATACACTCGCTGGATATTTAACTCCTCACGCTTTTTATACACTTGACTTTCAAGACATTTTAGCATGTGTGCTATCTGTCTATCGCCATATCCTTTTTGTTTAGCTTCAAGCAATAACTCCCTTGGCAACGTCTCTAGAGTGAAGGTGGAAATCTCTTTTTCTAGTAGATATAACTCCTCATATTGACGTAAGAACCACATGTCAATCTTTGTGATTTCGTGAATACGACTCAATGGAATTCCCATTTGGATAGCATCATAAATCACAAATACACGGTCCCAACTCGCGTGTTTAAGCTTGTCTAGAATTTGCTCGTAATTTGTGTAGCTTTTTCCGTCTGCACCAAGTCCGTTGCGTTTAATCTCTAAGGATTGCGTTGCTTTGTGCAATGCTTCTTGGAAACTACGCCCAATTCCCATGACTTCTCCGACTGATTTCATTTGTAACCCCAATGTTCTGTCACTTCCTTCAAATTTGTCAAAATTCCAACGCGGAATCTTTACAATTACATAATCAAGAGTAGGCTCAAATAATGCTGAAGTAGATTTTGTAATTTGATTATCAAGTTCGTCTAAGTTATACCCAATTGCCAATTTACTGGCAATTTTTGCAATAGGATACCCCGTTGCTTTTGAAGCTAACGCCGAAGAACGTGAAACTCGAGGATTGATTTCAATAGCGATAATATCCTCATTTTCATCTGGACTTACTGCAAATTGCACATTACATCCCCCGGCAAAATCGCCTATGCTTCTCATCATATGGATTGCCATATCACGCATACGTTGATACGTGCGGTCACTCAAGGTCATTGCGGGTGCAACTGTAATAGAATCTCCCGTATGGATTCCCATTGGGTCCATATTTTCTATGGCACAGATAATAACTACATTGTCATTTTTATCTCTTAGCAATTCAAGCTCATATTCTTTCCAGCCCATCATGGCTTTGTCAATCATGACTTCATGGATAGGCGAAATTTCAAGTCCATGCCTGAGCAATTCGTCAAAATCTTCTTCCTTATAAACAATAGAAGCTCCTGCCCCACCTAATGTATAAGACGCTCTAATGACGAGCGGAAAACCAAACTCTTGTGCAATTTCTTTCCCTTCTAAATAGGAAGTAGCTGTTTCTTGTGGAGCCATCGCGACACCAATTTTGCCCATAAGAACTCTAAATTGTTCACGGTCTTCCGTTACGTTGATGGCATCAATATCAACACCAATCATCTCTACTCCAAAATCTTTCCAAATCCCTTTTTCATCGGCTTCAATTGCCAAGTTTAATGCGGTTTGTCCTCCCATGGTAGGGAGCACGGCATCAATTTGAGGATGTTCTTTTAAAATTTGAACTAAGGATTTAGTAGTTAGGGGCAACAAATAAATATGATCTGCCATTGAAGGGTCAGTCATAATAGTTGCTGGGTTTGAGTTGACTAAAACTGTTTCAATTCCTTCTTCGCGAAGCGAACGCAAAGCTTGAGACCCAGAGTAGTCAAATTCGCAAGCTTGTCCAATGATTATTGGCCCAGAGCCTATGATTAAAATTGATTTTATCTCGGAGTTCTTTGGCATAATATGTTGTTTTTTTTTCGGATTGTAAAATTACGAGACGATAGGGTATAAAAAAAAGGTGTTGCTTATAAAAACAACACCTTTTATTTATGACTTATCAACATTTATTTTTTGTGACGAGTTTCAGAAGAGACAGAAATTTTCTTTCTACCTTTTGCTCTACGAGCAGCAAGTACTTTTCTACCGTTTACAGATGCCATACGCTCTCTAAAACCGTGCTTGTTTCTTCTCTTTCTTTTTGATGGCTGAAATGTTCTTTTGCTCATGGTAAACTATATTATCTTCTAAAAATTCTTTTTTAACTATACTAAAGTTGGTATTTGCTACAAATTGAAACACTTAATGGGTATCATCGCGTAGGCGGGTGCAAATATACAATCTTTTTTTACACGTCCAATATCAAAAATAAAATATTTTTGATTGTTTTCACTACCTTTGCCAATCGTAAAAAAACAGTCATGAATATTAGAATTTTATTTGTTAGTGTACTACTCCTTTTAGTTAGCATTGACACTTCTGCTCAGGAGCATTTGCGTTATAACCTTGCAGCTGGTGAAATTTACTTAATTGAACAAATTGCAAACCAGGAAATAACAATGGAGTTAGATGAAAGCGAGCATATTGTAAACAATATAATATCTGGAACTTATGAATTTGAAATACTAAAAAATACTAATGATACCATTGTGCTAACATCTACATTTAGAACACTAAGATTTAAAACTGAATCTAATCTAGCAGGTGTTTTATTAGACGTTGATACTGAAAAAGAAATTGACGAAGAAGATATAATGGCTAAGGTATTTCAAGGAATGATTAACGTTCCTGTCACTGTTTATATGTTGCCTACTGGAAAAATTGCAAAAATTATGGGAACAGATACATTGATTGACAATACAGTCGAAAAACTCGACATTGAAGACTCTTTTTCTAAACAATTGATTAAAAAATCTATGGAAAAAGAATTTGGTGACGAAAGTCTTGCAAGCAGTATTGAACAAATGACCTATCTTTTTCCTTCTGAAAAAGTAAACATAAACGACACTTGGAATAACACTTATATAGGTGACCTTGAAGCTCAAAATACATGGCGACTTATGGCATATGAAAATGAAACCTACATTGTTAAAGGCACGTCAGATATAAAAATGAATGTTTCTGATGAATCAATTTTAATGGATTTAATCGGCACCCAACAAACCGAAGCAGTCATAGAAACAAACACGGGCTTTTTTAATGAAATAAATATATCACAAAAAGGAAAGGGTATGAGTACTCTTAAAACAGTGAACGATATTGAAGTCCCTACTTCTTTGAAAGCGACAATGACCTATACAAGAAACTAAAAATAGAATATTCATGTTCAACAAAAATTTAAAAATAATCATAGCAGCACTTTTGGTAGGTGTCGCAATTTGGCAATTTACTGAAACAAACATAGGTAATGGGATAATGCTTATTCTATTGGCCCTTATTTTCGTTTTTCTCTATTTTAAAAATGAAATTATACTACTTGCATTTTTACGCCTGCGAAAACAAGATTTTCCAGGAGCAAAAAAATGGCTCGACAGAATTAGCAATCCTGAAGCATCCCTTGTAAAAAAACAACAGGGATATTATAATTACCTAAACGGGCTCATGGTTTCTCAGACAAACATGAATGAAGCCGAAAAGTACTTCAAAAAAGCTGTTTCTTTGGGCTTGAGTATGGATACAGATATGGCCATGGCAAAATTAAACCTTGCTGGTATTGCGATGACCAAAAACAGAAAACGCGAAGCCGAAATACTCCTCAGCGAAGCAGGAAAACTCGATAAACATAATATGTTGGGCGACCAAATAAAAACCATGAAACAAAACATGAAACGCGCTGGCCAACCCAAACAACAATATGGTAGCGGAAGAAGCGGTCGTGCAATGAAAGGCGGAAGACGCTAAACTCTAGTTAATTCATAGGTTTTTAGTAAGTAAAATCTTACGCGATTCGGTTATTCAACGAATATAGTAAACCATTTGTCTAAAAATTAAGGCTTTACACAATAATGTTATCTACTTTTGCAGTAACAAATTAGTACTGTATGAGTAGAAAACTACTTCTTCTATTTATTGTTATTTCATTTTCCGCACAAGCACAGCTTGAGCCTTCAGATTTATTCTCTCAGGCGATTGGAAAAAATATCAAAAAATTTCGTACGCAATCTAAAGACGCTTACGCGGCTGAAGATTTTGAACGGGCAGAATTTTTGTTTGATTCTCTTATAAAAAATGTAATCAATGGCAGTACGCTCGATAATTTTAAAGTGCGTAAACTTTCTGGACGCAAAATTGACTTATACAAATTTGAAAAACCAGTCTTTTTAATGACGTATGCATCTTGGTGCACACCTGGTATTGGAGAAATACCGGCACTTAACGAAATAGCAAAAGAGCATTACAAGGATATCGACTTTGTTGTACTTTTTTGGGACACCAAACAACAGGTGCGCAAAATAGCATCAGAATATGATAGCAAAATTAATGTGGTGTATGTCAATGAGCTTGAAAACACAAATTGCGAAACCATTAAAACGATGAAACATAGTTTAGGCTTTCCTACGTCGTTCTTTATTGATTCAGATAAAAAAATCCTTGATGTAAGACGCGGTGTATTGCATCCTTACAATGAAAAATACGAAATATCTTACGAGTTCAACTACGACTCATTTTTAAATGGCATTTCACTACTAAAAATAATCAAGGAAACAAACGATGGTGTTGCCACTGAAACACACTAACCCATTTTTCAACAATAATCCCCACTAACCAAAAGAAAATCCTTTCCGTTTAACTGGAAAGGATTTTTTGTAAAGCTTTATTTTAACTTCAGAAATAAAGTATAATCATACTAATTGTCATCAGTAAAACCAATGCCAATTAATTACTTAATTCATTAAAATTTCCGAAGAAAGAATCTTAAAAACTTTTAGATATCTATTTTGAGAAGAACATTTTAACCGCTGCTATCACTAAAATAATTGCAAAACTTTTCTTTAAAATGTTTTGAGGAATTGAAACGGCAAACTTAGAACCGATAAATCCACCAACGACAAAGAAACCAGCAATTACAAGCGCATATTTCCAATTGATGGGGCTCCCTGCGTTATGATACGTGTAAGCAGCTAACAATGTTACTGGAACCGCAAGTACCGCAAGGCTCATTCCTTGAGCTTGATGCTGATTATATCCTAACAATAAAATCATAAGTGGCACCATTACTACTCCTCCTCCTACTCCCATAAACCCACTTAAAATTCCAGCGAGTAATCCTATTGCAATTAATGATAAAATAAGCGTCATATTCATTTTTCTAGTACTAGTTTGATTCGTAATATCCCGGCAAAGGTATCTTAATTTTATATTGTTTCCCAGAAGCATTATTTAAATATGTGTCACGTAACCATGGATTATGGATTTTTAATATTTTATAGTTGATGCCATTGTCCTTTGCAAAGGCAGCAAAATCCTTCACTGGAGTCTCAATGATTAATGTTTTTGTAGCAATAGGCTGATACAAATCTTCTTTATCCAAATAGAATCCATATTTTTCTGGATTACTTAAAATTTCTTTAAAAGCAAGAATCCTAAAAACATATCTACTCGTTTCTGAATTCAGCAACAAATCATAATACCCAGTTACATCTTGACGTTCCAGTTGTTTATTGATACCAGCATTTCCAGCGTTATATGCTCCAGCCGCCGTAGTCCAACTACCAAAACGCTCTTTTGACTTTTTAAGGTATTCTGCCGCTACTTTAGTCGCCAATTCAAGATTATATCGCTCATCAACATAGTCGTTTATTTCTAACCCGTATTCTTTTCCTGTGCTACTTAAAAACTGCCAAAATCCGGCAGCACCTGCGGGAGAACGTACGTCATCGAGTCCACTTTCAGCAACGGCGAGATATTTGAAATCGTCTGGCAAGCCGTATTTTTCAAGTAATGGTTCAATTTCTGGGAAAAATCGGTTCGCCTTTTTAATCATCAAAAGCATGTTTGACTGCCAGTATGTATTTACGTGAAGTTCTCTATCCAGTCTTTCACGCACATCTGTATCATTTAATGGCACTTTTTCGCCAGCAAATTCCATGGACTTTGGAATTGGTAGCGCTCTAACTTTCATCATTTCAGATGAAGGAGATGCAACGCTAGTATTCTGTGGAGCATCGTAAGGCTTGGTCACATCCTTTCCTTGATTTTGAACCGCGCTCAATGTGAGCCAAGAAACTCCCACCAAAATTGTTGCTAGCCCTATTTTTGATAATACATTCATAACTTAAAATTTTTAGTGAATATAGCGAATATTATACCGTATTTCAAAAGAACAAAAACTAATTATCTCCAATAATTTCGATAATCTTATCTGTTACTTGCTTGCCTTTTCGGAGGAGCATAATGTGTGTTCCCCCTTCGATAATATGATTTGTTTTTAGATTTTTAATTGGGAAAACGATGTCCTCATTTCCGTGGATATGATGCACATCTTCTTGACATTCCTCTCTATCCCAACACACCATATTTTTGATTGCCCAATTGAGATAAAGTTCATCACGAACGTGCAAATACTCGTCATAAATTTTTAAACGCTTTTTAGAACGGGGACCCACCGCTAATTTTGTTAAATCGTCCGACTTTACTACGAGACGCGTGGGGACCAAACGATACGCACCTAATTTTCTTACTATTTTTAAGCGTAAAGGCAACTCGTGTTTTGACTTGACACTCGAAATAATAATCAACTTTTTTAAATCTAAAAAAGCGCTCATCTCCTGCGCCATAACACCCCCAAATGAAACACCAATCAAAACAGCATTTTCCTCATTTACATTTGCCGCCATCCGTTTTGCATAATCTGAAATACGTTCCTTTTTTTCTGGAATCAACCACTCAATAATATGAGTTTCAAATCGGTCATCGGGTAAAATTATATTTCTGAAAATTTCCTTTCCGGCAGCTAGACCGGGAACAAAATAAACGTGTATTTTAGATTTTGACATTGCTTTTAGCGTAGTATAATCAATATATAACGAAGATATTTCGTAAATTTACATAATACGAATAATTCCCAATAAATATTTCAGCTTAATTATCATATTTTAAAATGAAAACAGTACTTCACCCCAATTCCACCAGAGGTAAAGCAAACTTTGGGTGGCTAAATGCAAGGTATTCTTTTAGTTTCGCAAATTTTTATGACCCAAACAGGTTACAATTTGGTGCGCTTCGTGTTTTGAATGATGATATTGTTTCGCCAGCAATGGGATTTAGTAAACACCCCCATGATAATATGGAAATTATCACCATCCCACAGAGTGGCTCATTAAAGCATAAAGATTCTATGGGCAACGAGGGTATTGTTGAGTCTGGTGACATACAAGTAATGAGTGCTGGAAGCGGTGTTGAGCATAGTGAAGTCAATGCGAATGCAAATGAAGAACTATCCTTGTTCCAGATTTGGATTTTTAGCAATGAGCGCAACGTAACGCCACGTTATGACCAAAAGAAAATCAAACCGCTACTCACTAAAAACATGTTGACCGCCGTAGTAAAACCAAAGGACAAAGCCACTGAAGATGAAATATGGATTCATCAAGATGCATATATTTACCTCGGAAATTTCAATCAAAAAACAAATACTACCGTTTCATTAAAGAGTAAAGCACACGGAGCTTATGTTTTTGTGATAAACGGAAGTGTTGAAATCAATGACCAAAAATTGGATAAAAGAGATGCAATGGGAATTTGGGACGTTGAATCGTTTGAAATTTCAATAAACAAAGATACCGACCTAATGATAATTGAAGTACCTTTTAACTAATAGTATTGAGTTACCTAATTTAAAAACAAACCCATTATGATTGAAGATGTTGAAATTACAGATAACGAATTTTTGAGACAATTTGAACTTGAGATAGGTGATAACATGGCGCGCATTGAATATGCTTTACAAGAGCGCAAAATCTTCTTAACTAAATACGAAATGCCAGAAGACCTCGAAGAACAAGGATTTAGAGATATTTTTATAAAAGCAGTTTTTGATGAAGTACGCAAGCGCGGTATTAGCGTAATGCCCACAAGTCCTGAAATTGTTGGTTTTTTAAGAAAAAATAGACGTACCTACAGAGACTTATTACCTGTGGGAATTAATATCTAAACTTCATTCAAAACATTAATAAAATCGAAACGGACCAACCCGTCCTCATCGATTTTAGTCAAAGTTACATCATGTAACGTATTTACAAGCTCCGGATTCCACGGGGCTTTTACTTTTACATAATTTTCTGTAAATCCATGAATATAGCCTTCTTTATTTTCACCTTCAAAAAGTACCGTTAACGTATTCCCTAATTGGCTCTCATAAAAAGCACGTCTTTTCTTTGCCGAAAGTCCACGTAACATTTTACTACGTTTAGCTCTTACTCTTTTGGGCACAACACCTTCCATCTCTGCCGCAGCCGTATTTTCTCTTTCTGAATAAGTAAAAACATGCAGATAAGAAATATCCAACTCATTCAAAAAGTGATATGTCTCTAAAAATAATTCTTCAGTTTCGCCTGGAAAACCAACTATAACATCGACACCAATGCAGGCGTTTGGCATTACTTCTTTGATTTTTGAAACTCTATCCACATAAAGTTTACTCATGTAACGGCGCTTCATCAATTTGAGCAACGCATCACTCCCACTCTGCAACGGAATGTGAAAATGCGGTACAAATATTTTGGATTTTGAAACAAAATCAATCGTTTCGTTTTTCAAGAGATTTGGTTCAATCGATGAAATCCTTAAACGTTCAATACCTTTAACATTATCTAGCGCTTGGCATAATTCAAAAAAAGTGTGTTCATGTTTTTTATTTCCGAATTCACCTTTCCCATAATCCCCAATATTAACACCGGTCAAAACAATTTCTTTAATTCCTTTTGCTGAAATTTCTGCTGCATTATCCAGCACATTTTGTAAAGTATCACTCCTAGAAATACCTCTCGCAAGCGGAATTGTACAATAAGTACATTTATAATCACACCCATCTTGTACCTTCAAAAATGCTCGTGTTCTATCCCCAATAGAATAAGAACCTACGTAAAAATCTGCAGCTTCAATTTCGCAACTATGGATTTCAGCACCTTCTCGCGTTCTGTCAGGATTTGCTAGTAAATCATTGATATAACTTGTAAGATTAAACTTTTCTGTCGCTCCAAGGACTAAGTCTACACCATCCACATCTGCTAGTTCTTCAGGTTTTAATTGCGCGTAACAGCCCACTGCCGCTACAAAAGCTTCCGGATTTGTTTTTTGCGATTTCTTGACAATATTCTTAAAGCGCTTATCTGCATTTTCGGTAACACTACAGGTGTTGATTACATACAGATCTGCCTTTTCACTAAAATCTACACGGTCAAATCCTTCTTGAGAAAAACCTCTCGCAATGGTAGATGTTTCGCTAAAGTTTAGCTTGCAACCCAATGTGTAAAACGCGACTTTTTTTGGTGTAGGCATTGTTGTACTTTTGACAAATAAGTGGGCAAAAATACGAACTAAAATCGGTTATCAAAAGTACATGGCATACCCTTTAAAAAACACATTTTATACGATTGGAACGGTTTGTTTGATTATGCTATTCATTGGATGTTCAAATCACACCAAAAATAAAAATGACCACCAAGTTTTTAGGTATAACGAACATAGTAACATTGCTTCGCTTGATCCTGCATTTGCGAGAACTCCACAAACCATTTGGCCTACAAACCAACTCTTTAACGGGCTTGTTCAATTAGACGATTCGCTCAACATCAAGCCAGATATCGCTAAAAATTGGGTAATAAATGACAGCACGTTTACATACACATTTACATTGCGTGATGATGTTTTTTTTCACAAAAATGATGTCTTCGGAAATGCTAAAACCCGAAAAGTGGTTGCCAACGATTTTACATATAGTTTTGACAGACTTACTTCGCAGGAGCTTGCCTCACCAGGAAGTTGGGTACTGAAAGCCGTCGAAAGTTACCGCGCCGAAAATGATTCAACATTTGTCATCCAACTCAAAAAACCATTTCCAGCATTTTTAGGTCTATTGTCTATGCGATATTGTTCGGTAGTTCCCAAAGAGGCCATTGAATTTTACGGAAACGATTTCCGAAGTAATCCTATAGGAACTGGGCCTTTCCAATTTAAATTTTGGGAAGAAAATGTAAAACTGGTTTTGAGAAAAAACCCTATTTATTTTGAAAAAGATGAAAACGGAAAACAACTCCCCTATTTGGAAGCTGTTGCTGTTACATTTCTGCCCGACAAGCAAAGTGAGTTTCTACAATTTGCACAAGGAAAAATAGATTTTATGTCGGGATTGGATAATTCTTATAAAGATGAAATCATCACCACTACGGGAAAATTGCAACCAAAATATGAAGCAACAACAAACCTAATCTCTGCGCCCTATTTAAATACGGAATATTTGGGATTTTTCATGGGAACAAATTCCACCGAAGTACAATCTCCTCTATTGCGAAAAGCAGTCAATTATGGTTTTGACAGAGAAAAAATGGTCACTTATTTAAGAAATGGAATGGGAATTCCCGCAGTGAATGGATTTATCCCGAAAGGATTACCGGGATTCGATGAAATAAAAGGGTACGATTACAATCCAAAAAAAGCTCGAGAACTTATTGAACAATATAAAGCAGAAAGTGGAAATCAAAATCCAAAAGTAAGCATTGGCACTAACAGTCAATATTTAGATGTTTGCGAATATATTCAAAGAGAGTTAGAAAAACTCGGTGTAGAAATCGACATTAATGTGATGCCCCCCTCAACCTTACGCCAAATGAAAAGTAGCGGAGAATTGGATATTTTTAGAGCAAGTTGGGTGGCCGATTATCCTGATGCTGAAAATTATCTTTCTTTATTTTATAGCCCAAATTTTACTCCCAACGGTCCAAATTACACACATTATAAAAATGTAACATTTGATAGTCTATATGTGAAAGCGCAACAAATTTCAGAAATAGACGAACGTAAATTACTTTATACTCAAATGGACAGTATTGTGATGGCAGATGCTCCAATTGTTCCTTTATATTATGACATGGCCGTACGATTTGTGAGTAAAAAAATAAGTGGATTGGGTATCAATCCGCAAAACTTTTTAGTACTGAAACGTGTTAAAAAAAGTAAATAATCTGTATTTACCAAATATTGACATCTTCGATTTATAGGCTATTTTTTATCAAAAACGTTACTTTTTGTAACAAATAATGCAATATATGCGTATAAATAACAAATAGACACATGAAATACACCACCCACGGAACCACAGGAAATCACAAAATTCTCATTAGAAATAGAGAAACGATTTTTGATACTTCAACACAGTCTAAAAGTACGTTTGGTTCTTTCGAAAACCATACTGAAATGAAAACGTGGGAATTTGCTGCATTTCAAAAAGAGCAGTTTGCAAAGAAGAAAAAAGAACGTAAACGCTTTTGGTTGCTACTTTTAGTTTCGACTATTGCTGCTTTAATTGCTTTTTTTCTTGCGCCATTAATTATGGATAGTTTGATGAAAGCTGGAGGTGTAAAATTTCCAAAGTTTTAATCCCTCCTCCACTGTTTTGACTCTTCAAAAACGTGTTCTAAAATTGCCGCTTCCTGCGCGTCAAATTCAATTCCACGTCTTGCCATTACAATTTTTGCAACCTCAAAAGCTTTATCTGTTTTGTAGGTAACCATTCCAGCAGAACCTCCCCAAGAAAAACTGGGGACAAAATTACGTGGGAATCCAGTGCCAAAAATATTTGCACTAACACCAACCACCGTTCCAGTATTAAACATAGTATTGATACTACACTTACTATGGTCACCCATCATTAATCCACAAAACTGAAGTCCGGTTTTTGCAAATCGCTTGGTTTCGTAATCGTAAAGTTTTACTTCTGCATAGTTATTTTTAAGATTTGAAGTGTTTGTGTCTGCACCTAAATTGCACCATTCACCTAAAACAGAATTCCCTAAATACCCATCGTGCCCTTTATTTGAAAATCCAAAAATAACTGAATTTCCAACTTCTCCGCCCACTTTACTATGAGGCCCTACGGTGGTTCCACCATAAATTTTTGCTCCCATTTTAATAGTGGCTTCCTCACAAAGTGCAAAAGGTCCGCGAATCATTGCACCTTCCATAATTTCGGCATTTTTACCTATGTAGATAGGACCATCTGTAGCGTTCAATGAGCATAACGGTAACTTTGCACCTTCTTCGATAAAGATGTTTTCTTTATTAAATGCTACGGTCGTTTCAGGGATGGGCTCAGAGTCCCTTCCTTTTGTCAAGAAATCGAAATCTCTTTTTATTGCTGCTTCATTTTTTGCAAAAATATCCCACGTATGTTCAATTCGTAAAACGTCGTCGTAAGAATATTGGATGATTTCAAAGGTATCAAAATCTACTTCTTGCTCTTCGGAAGTAAAAAATGCTAGTGGCTCATCTTCAAAAAAAAGGGCTTGATTTTCTTGTAACCCTTTTATTAATTGAACTAAATTTTCCGAAGGACAAAAACTTGCGTTAATCAAAATATTGCTCTCCAATTCTACCATGGGCCATTTTTCGGCCAAGTAGTCCTCAGTTACGGTTGTCGTTGTAAAACCGAGCATTTGTTCCCATTTTTCTCTAATGGTTAAAATACCCACTCTAATTTCGGCAACGGGACGTGTAAAAGTAAATGGCAATAATTGATTACGGACGTTCCCGTCAAAAAGGATGTAGTTCATTTTATTTTGTAATTGATTGGTTATTGAGCCGTTTAATTTGTTGTTATCAAAAATATTAAACAAAACACAAAAAGCCCTCGATTTCTCGAAGGCTTTTGATATAATTTAAAACCGTGACTACTCTTTATCCTCTGCAGACTCAGCAGCTGGTTTTTTGAATTTTGCATATTTGTTTTTGAACTTGTCAATACGTCCTGCTGTATCGATAAGTTTAGACTTACCAGTATAGAATGGATGTGACGTTCTTGAAATCTCCATTTTTACAACTGGATACTCAACACCATCAACTTCAATCGTTTCTTTGGCATTCGCTGTAGATTTTGTTATAAAAACATCTTCGTTTGACATGTCTTTAAATGCAACTAATCTATAATTTTCTGGATGGATTCCTTTTTTCATCTTAAATTTTCTTTTTAATACTACACTTTCGACCGTTTCGTAAAGCGTGTGCAAAAATAATAATATTTAACAATACAACAATACTTTATTGCCTTTTTTCTGAAAGAAATTAAACATTGTAAAAATACAACATATCCAAAAATATGTTCTTCATTATATATGTAACATTTTACTACATTTGTTTACTAACAACGCGAACCAAAAAATCATCGTTATTATGGAAGCAAACAATGTTTCAGTAAAACAAACATCCACGCAATATGGTCTTGTCTTAGGAGGAATTCTATCTCTTATAACCATTACAATGTATGCTCTCAACCCAGAGTTATTTGTTAAGTGGTGGGTGGGAATTATCACTATCATTCTTGTTGTAGCTGTAGGAATAGTTTCAACCGCAAAATCAAAGTCAAACTTAGGTGGCTTTATGACTTTTAAAGAGGCTTTCTCAGCATACTTTATCACAGTAGCGATAGGCTTATTCATTGCAACAGTTGTAGGGATTTTAATTTTTAATGTAATTGATCCTGAAATGGCTACTTATATTAATGAAAGAGCTGTTGAAGTAACACGCGAGTTTATGGAAAAATTCAATACTCCTGAGGCAGATATGAATGCGGCAATAGCCGAAATGCAAAAAACCGATAACTTTTCAATTGCAAATCAAGCTAAATCTTACGTTTTTGGACTTGTATTTCAAGCCGTACTCGGTTTATTAATTGGATTAATTTTCAAAAGAAAAGACCCAAACGCGATAGACTAATTTATGAATATTTCCGTCGTAATTCCGCTTCTCAACGAAGCCGAATCTTTAAAAGAATTACACCATTGGATTGCAACAGTCATGCAATCCAATGGTTTTTTATACGAAATCATCTTTATCGACGACGGCAGTACAGATGGTTCTTGGGAGCTCATTTCGGCATTAAAGGAAACGCATCCAGAAGTAAAAGGAATTAAGTTTTTAAATAACTTCGGAAAATCGCAGGCCTTACACGCCGGGTTTGAAATGGCACAAGGAGATGTCATTATCACAATGGACGCAGATCTTCAAGACAACCCCGAAGAAATTCCCGAACTCTATAACATGATAACTGCCGAAAACTACGATTTGGTTTCTGGCTGGAAAAAAGTACGGTACGATTCAAAAATTGCAAAAAATCTTCCTTCAAAATTATTTAACTACGCCGCCAGAAGAACTTCCGGTGTACAGTTGAACGATTTTAATTGCGGCCTAAAAGCATATAAAAAACAGGTAATAAAAACCATCGAGGTAACTGGTGAAATGCACCGTTACATTCCCGTACTTGCAAAAAATGCAGGTTTTACTAAAATTGGCGAAAAAGTTGTGCAGCATCAAGCACGCAAATACGGTACGACCAAGTTTGGAGCAGAGCGTTTTGTCCGCGGATTTTTAGATTTGATTACCATCTGGTTTCTATCAAGTTTTGCGAAACGGCCTATGCATTTATTTGGTGCTTGGGGTGCAATTATGTTGTTTGTTGGTTTCGGCTTTGCCCTATATTTAGGGATAGATAAACTTTTTATCAATCCAACCGGGAGATTAATTACAGAGCGTCCACAATTTTACATTTCGCTGACGGCAATGATTTTAGGGACCCAATTATTTCTCGCTGGCTTTCTTGGTGAACTTATTTTACGTAGTAAAAAGGCCCGTAAAGATTACATCGTTGAACGTATTATTGACTAGTTGCGTTATTGGATGAGCCTTTTTCTAAAACTCCATAAACTATCAACGTGTAAATTGCTACTTTTGCACTATTAAAATTAATACAATGTATATTGATCCAAAGATATTAGAGCGTATAAACGTTTGGCTCACACCAACTTTTGACGCAGAGACCCAGCATACAGTTAAAGAAATGATTGCTAATGACACTGAAGTTCTCGAAGATAGCTTTTATAAAAGTCTAGCTTTTGGAACGGGCGGAATGCGAGGAATAATGGGCGTTGGGGATAATCGTATCAATAAATATACGTTAGGTAAAAATACCCAGGGATTGAGTAATTACATGAAGCGTTCTTTCTCTTCGGAAAATTTAAAGGTTACGATAGCGTACGACTGCAGACACAACAGTAAAACATTAGCAAAAACTGTTGCCGATGTATTTTCGGCAAATGGAATCGAGGTATTTCTTTTTAGCGACCTCCGCCCTACTCCAGAATTGTCTTTTGCTGTAAAACACCTTAATTGTCATTGTGGTATTGTACTCACAGCTTCACATAACCCACCTGAATATAACGGTTACAAAGTATATTGGCAAGATGGTGGACAGTTGGTTCCACCGCAAGATAATGATGTAATAGCCGAAATAAACAGTCTTCAATATAGTGACATCAATTTCAATGCAGATGAAAGCCTTATTAAATTCGTAGACACCGAAGTTGATAACGCATTCGTCGAAGCATCAGTTAAAAACGGAAGTTTCAATACTTCAAAAGAAGCTAAAGAAAATTTAAAAGTAGTCTTCACTTCGTTACACGGGACATCGATTACTATGATTCCCAAAGTGCTAGAAATGGCGGGATATACCAATACACAAATAGTTGCGGAACAAGCCGAGCCCAATGGCGATTTTCCTACTGTAATCTCCCCGAACCCGGAAGAACCCGAAGCCTTAAAAATGGCAATTGAGATGGCTGAAAACACAAACGCAGACATCGTGATTGGGACAGACCCAGACTGTGACCGACTCGGTATTGCCGTTAGAAAAAATGAAGGCAAGATGACTATTTTAAGTGGTAATCAAGCCATGGCAATCAAGACACATTTCCTATTAAAAAATTGGAAAGCTCAAAATAAACTCAATGGAAAACAATTTGTAGCATCCACGATTGTTTCTACGCCTATGATTGCAAAAATCGCGGAACAATTTGGAGTAGAATATAAAGAAGGTTTGACTGGATTTAAGTGGATTGCAAAAATGGTAAAAGACTTCCCAGAGTTAGATTTTATTGGTGGTGGTGAGGAAAGTTTTGGTTTTATGGTAGGCGATTTTGTACGTGATAAGGATGCAGTTACTGCTACGTTGTTGGCTTGCGAAATTGCAGCCCAGCAAAAGGCTAAAGGCAATACATTATACGATTACCTCACCGAGATTTACAACGAAGTTGGTTATTTTAAAGAACACCTCATTTCGGTTACAAAAAAAGGCAAAAAAGGTGCTGAAGAAATTTCAAAAATGATGACATCGCTTCGGGAAAATACGCTAGCAACTATTGCTGGCAGAAAGGTGGTTCGCGTAGAAGATTATGATTCGAGCAAAGCAAAAAATATTGTAAAAGGTACTTCGGAAATATTAGACATTCCAAAAAGCAACGTGCTCATTTATTATACTGAAGACGGTAGTAAAATTGCAGCTCGCCCAAGTGGTACCGAACCAAAAATAAAATTTTACATCAGCGTAAAAACTTCAGAAAAAGAAGGCGCTATGGAACTGCTTCAGCAAAAAATTGAAGCGATAATAAAAGACTTAAAATTGGGGTAATCCCACGTGAATGACACCATTTAGAAAAATACTTCGCTACGCAATACCTTATAAAACGTATGCGTGGCTAAACGTTTTATCAAATATTTTTTATGCACTATTTGGAACCCTTGCAATGGTTTCATTATTTCCAATGCTCTCAGTCCTTTTTGGCGACACCGAAAAAATACATATTGAGCCTACTTGGACTGGAATCGCAGATGCAAAAGAATATGCAGAAAACTATCTCAACTTTTTTGTAACCCAAAAAGAAGCACAGGGAGTTGAAGATGTTCTAATCTTCATGGTCGGTCTTGTGATAGTGATGTTTTTATTGAAAAACCTTTTTGGATATTTTGCGATGTATTTTATTTCGTTTTTACGTAATGGAGTCATAAAAGATTTGCGCAACGATTTATACGACAAAACCGTTGATCTTCCAGTATCTTTTTATTCTGAAAAGAGAAAAGGAGATACAATTGCAAGAATAACGAATGATGTTCTCGAAATTCAAAACTCATTTTTATCAATCCTCGAGCTTATTGTAAGAGAACCTCTTATGATTTTATTCGCGATCGGGGCTATGCTACTTATAAGTGCAAAGTTGACTTTGTTTGTTTTTATTTTTATTCCTATTTCGGGAGTAGTTATTTCAATAATTAGCAAAAGTTTAAAGAAGCATAGTGATAAAGTACAGCAGGAACAAGGTGTTTTCCTTTCAATTTTGGAAGAAACATTAGGAGGTTTGAAAATCATAAAAGGTTTCAACGCAGAACGAATTTTCAGTTCAAAATTTAGAGATTCTACAACAAGGTTATTTAGATCTTCAAATACATTATTAAACAGACAAAATTTAGCATCTCCTACGAGTGAGTTTTTAGGGATTGTAACAATAGCCATTTTATTATGGTATGGTGGACAAATGGTTTTGGTTGAAAACACATTAGAACCTGAAGCGTTTCTTGTTTATATGGCCCTCGCATACCAAATTTTAACACCTGCCAAGGCGATTAGCAAAGCAAATTCAAGCATTAAGAGAGGGAATGCCGCGGCCGAAAGAGTGTTAGAGATTTTAGAAACCGAAAGTTCAATTAAAGACAAGCCAAACGCAATTGCAAAAGAAGGATTTAATAACGATGTACATATTGATAATATATCTTTCAAATATGAAGATGAATGGGTGTTGCGAAATTTCAGTCTAAAAGTGCCTAAAGGTCACACGGTAGCACTCGTAGGACAAAGTGGTAGTGGGAAAAGTACCATTGCAAATTTGGTAACGCGTTTTTACGACGTCAACAAAGGGCAAATTTTAATTGATGGACATGACATCAAAGATATAACACAAAATTCTCTGCGGGGTTTATTAGGATTAGTGACGCAGGATTCTATTTTATTTAATGATACAATTGCTCAAAACCTTCGCATAGGAAAAGAAAATGCCACCAAAGAAGAAATCATCGAAGCCTTAAAAATCGCAAATGCTTGGGAGTTTGTAAAAGATCTACCATTGGGTATTGAAACAAATATTGGTGATAGTGGAAATAAATTAAGTGGTGGCCAAAAGCAACGTTTGAGCATTGCGAGAGCTGTTTTAAAAAATCCGCCCATTATGATTCTTGACGAAGCCACATCGGCTCTGGATACGGAGAGCGAGCGTCTTGTTCAAGTTGCCTTAGAAAATATGATGAAAAACAGAACGTCTATTGTCATCGCACACCGCCTTTCCACTATACAAAGTGCTGATGCTATTGTCGTTTTAAATAAAGGTGAAATTGTAGAGCAAGGAAAGCATCATGAATTGCTCAAAAAGCAAGGGACGTATTATAATCTCGTTGAAATGCAGTCGTTGGGGTAGATATTAGGCTTAAATTTTAAAAACATAATCATCTAATATTTCAGTAAATAACATAAAAAAAGAGCGATTTGGGGCTTCGCTCTTAGTTTATAGTAACTCACATTTAGGGCTCGCAAGTTACTTGGTTTCATAAGTATACTGTAAATATATATTTTAACTATTTAACTCGCAAGAAAAAATGCATTTAATCTTAAAAAAATGCATTTAATCGTATAAAGAGTAATTTTATCACATAGAAATAATTTTATTTCTACAATAATTCTTACAAAAACAAAAACGGGATAGCCCCCGCTTAATCCCGTTTTTAGTACGATTCTATTACATTTGAGGCATATAATAAAAAAGTACAAATCTTACTTCCACAAATATATAAAGAATTTTCCTACAAAAAAGAAATTTATGCAATTAATCGTATTTATTTTTACTTAATCGATATAACCGCCTGTTTTGCAACATTTCTGAAATAAGAATTAAACTATTTTAAATAATAATCGTCATAGTAAAAACATAACTTTGAAAGAGGAAAAAGCATTTATTAAAAAATTAATTGCTCCCGCAACAAGAAATATCGCCTTTAATGAGTTGGTTACACTTTACAAGGAGCGCATGTACTGGCACATTAGAAAAATTGTGCTTAGTCATGACGATGCAGATGATGTACTACAAAACACTTTTATCAAAGTCTACAAAAATATTGATTCATTTAAAGGTGACAGTAAATTATACACATGGATGTACCGCATTGCAACAAACGAGTCTCTCACATTTATTAAAAAGAAAGCAAAGCGAATGCATATTTCGCCAGGAGAAATACAGGAACGTGCAATTGAAAATTTAAAAACAGATGTTTATTTTGAAGGAGATACCATTCAATTATTATTGCAACAAGCAATAGCCACACTACCACAAAAGCAACAGTTAGTTTTCAATATGAAATATTTTGAATCACACACATTTGAAGAATTATCAGAAATTTTAGAAACCTCGGTGGGTGGATTAAAAAGCAGTTATCATATAGCCACAAAGAAGGTGACAGAATATCTCAAAGCCAATGAAACTTTTTAAACAAAATTGAGTCATAGAAACAATGAAAGACAATACCCAACATACACACGGTTTTAAAATGCCCGAAGGCTATCTTGAGGATTTTCAAAAGAATCTTCAAATAAAGATGGAACTTAATGATGCATCTTCAAATACGGGCTTTAAAGTTCCGAAAAACTATTTTGAATCTATAAATGGTACTGATTTTACTTCGGAAATTTCAAAAACTGAAACTAAAGTTATTAATTTAAAGAGATTCGCTTTTGTTGGAATTTCAATAGCCGCCTGCCTTGCCATCATATTTACTTTGACAAAAAATCAATCTCCCACATCACTTGACACCATCGCGATGACGAGCATTGAGGAATATATAATTTCAGATAACATTTCAATTTCACTCGACGATATTACTGCAGAAATATCTGACGATGAAATGGAAGCTCTTGAAACCGAAGACGTTCTGTTTCAAGAAACAACGCTAGAGGATTATCTTCTAGAAACCATTGACACTTACACAATTTTAAACGAATAGAAATTTCCGAAGTGGAAAAACTAAAAACAATAAATATGAAAAAAATAATGATTGTTCTATTTCTATGCACCATAGCGATGAACGCACAAGAAAAAAGATTTGAAAAAATTAAAGCATACAAAACAGCACATATTACTGAAGCATTATCGTTAACAGCTTCAGAAGCTGAAAAATTCTGGCCCATTTATAATGCTCACGAAGAGCAAATGATGCAACTACGTAAAAAAGAACGCGAAGAAGTTTTTAATAAACTGAAAGATGGTGGAGTAGATAATTTAACAGATGCCGAAGCAAATTCACTCATTGAAAAACATCAAAGCATTAAAGCCGAAGGGTTAAAAAATGAAGCGAATTTGCATAAAGCATTACGAGGTGTCATCTCACCCCAAAAAATAATCAAACTTCAAAAAGCCGAAGAAGATTTTAAGAGAAATCTATTGCGCCGTTTTAACAAAAGAGGAAACAGGGGAGAAAAAGATGATAGAAGAGAATTCCCACGAAGATAATCGTCAGAGCTGAATCTTAATAAGCTCGGTAAAATTTCTAAATCTATTTGAATTTTATCGAGTTTTCCTATTCAAAAACTAATCTCGAGATTTTATTATTTCCACTTGCGAAAGCAATAGAGTCATTTACAAACTCGATGGCATAAAATCCTTCACTTGATAACTCAACCCAATCTTCACCTTTATTATCGCTATATGAGATTCCCGGAGAACCTACTGCCACGAGCCATTGACCATTAGTGTTGGGCACAAATTTTACCGAGGAGCGATAGCCGGGACCTTTTCCATTACTCAATAATTGCCACGTTTTACCTCCATCCTTTGTGATAGCTTTATTTCCCTCATTAAAATCTTGTTGCTCCCAATCTCCACCAAAAATTACGCCTGTAGTTTCATCAAAAAAATCAATGCTGTAAATTCCTGTCATTATTTTTCCCTGCACAATAGGCGTGTTGAACACTTCCCACGTTTTGCCTTTATCGGCCGAGTGAAAAACCCTTGCACGCTTCCCTCCTGTTGCAATCCAAGCGTGGTCATCAACAATCGCAATGTTTGAATTACTCGCAGCAAATGCCGCCTCTCCCTCAATAATGGGTGGTAAAACATCGCAAGATAATTTATTCCAAGTGTTCCCGCCATCTCTTGTAATTAGAATAGAAAGACATCCATTAATAGGATCTCCCATTGCAATACCTTCCTTTTCGTTCCAGAAATTCATAGCGTCATAAAATACTCCTTCTCCATTTTCAACATATACTTCGGTCATATTTTGTGCTTCATTATTAGCAACATCCATTTTATAAAGAACTGCTGGATTTTCAATGCTCAAAACAAAAAACGCTTTTTCTGTTTTTGCAATGGCTCTAAAATTTAAAACCTTTTCTTCATATTTTACAGTGGCAATTTTTGGGATTTTCCCATCCAATAATCCAACAACTCCCCTATTTGCAGCAAACCAAACACTATTTGCATCTTGAGGCGCAAGGGCTCGCACGCTTAGACTGTCTGATAAAATTTCAGTAATAGTAACACTGATAAATGGTTGTCTCGTTTCCGAAGTACAAGAAATAAAGAGTATGATAGAAAGTAAGAAAAAAATGAAACGCATTTTAATAAATTTTAAGTAAAAGTAACCAAAACTATTCATTGTCATTATTATACCTTTGCACAAAATTATGCCTGCAGAAATGTGGTGCATTTGACTAGAATTTATGAGATTACACCGCACATTAGTATTCGCCACTATCGACTCGTTAACCCAAATTTTTAACGATGAAAAAATGGCATCCAAAGTACTTAAAGATACTTTAAAAAAAGATAAACGTTGGGGAGCAAGAGACCGCGCATTTATTGCTGAAACCACGTACGACATTGTGAGATGGAAACGTTTATATGCCGAAATTTCTGAAGTTAAAGAGCCTTTTAAAAGAGAAGATTTATTTAGAATGTTTGCTGTTTGGGCAACCATGAAAGGTATTAAATTACCAGATTGGCCACAGTTTGAAGGTACTCCAACACGCCGAATTAAAGGAAGATTTGATGAACTTTCAAAAACTCGAAAAATTAGAGAATCTGTTCCCGATTGGTTGGATGAACTCGGCGAAAAAGAACTCGGTAAAAAATGGGATAAAGAAATCGCAGCTTTAAATCAACTTGCTGATGTTGTATTACGCGTAAATCCATTAAAAGCAACAATGGAGCAAGTAGAAAACGAACTCAATGATGCCGAGATTAGAACCGACCGCATTAAGGGATATCCTCACGCATTAAAATTAGTGGAGAGAGCCAATGTATTTGTGACTGATGCCTTTAAGAATGGTTGGTTTGAAGTACAGGATGCATCTTCTCAAAAAGTAGCTGCACTGTTAGACCCAAAACCCGGCCAACGTATTATAGATGCTTGCGCTGGAGCTGGAGGGAAAAGTTTACATATTGCTGCGCTGATGGAAAATAGCGGGCAAGTTTTGTCGCTGGACATTTACCAGAACAAATTAAACGAGTTGAAGCGAAGAGCTCGACGTAACGGGATTCATAATATTGAAACTCGATTAATCGATTCGACAAAAGTGATTAAAAAATTAATTGGAAAAGCAGATAAAGTTTTATTGGACTCCCCTTGTACCGGCCTTGGCGTGTTGAAGAGAAATCCGGACACAAAATGGAAAATGAATCCAGATTTTATTTCTGAAATTACCAAAACCCAAGCAGAAATACTTGATTCATATTCGCGAATGGTAAAGCCTGGTGGCGAATTAGTTTATGCCACGTGTTCTATTTTACCAAGCGAAAACGAAAAACAAGTAAAAGCATTTTTAAAAAGAGATTCGGGTAAAGATTTTGAATTTGTAAAAGAAGAGAAAATTCTCCCCTCTAAATCAGGATTCGATGGTTTTTACATGGCTCTATTAAAGAAAAAAACACAAGACTAAATTTCTCATGAAAAAGACAACACTCTTATTTGCACTATTTTTTACAGGGATTGCAATTGCACAACAACCTTATTATAACGACGTTGATTTAACCTTAACAGGGCAAGCACTTTACCAAGAATTACAACAAAAAATTGACATAAACAACAATACGTTTACATACGGAGACATTAGAGATAGCGTAAAATTTACAGATGAAGACCCACAAAATGCAAGTAATGTTCTATTGATTTATGGTTATGATGACTCTAACTGTACCAACCAACGAAGTAGGGATAAAGATGATTTTGGAGGTACGACTTGCGAATATAACAGAGAACATACATTTGCACGTTCAAACGCAAATCCTTCGATGGGAACTGTAAATAACGCAACTACAGGAATAGGTGCAGATCCACATAACTTGCGCCCAAGCGATCAACAAATGAACAACAATAGAGGGAGTAAAAAATTTGCTGCAGGCTCAGGGAATGCAGGCAATGTTGGAAGTGGAAACTGGTATCCAGGGGATGAGTGGAAAGGTGATGTAGCACGTATAATGATGTATATGTACACACGTTTTGGAGATAGATGTTTGCCTTCCTTAAACGGTGTAGGAGCAACGCAAAGCGGAAATGATATGTTACAAATCTATTTACAGTGGAACATTGAAGATCCCGTTAGCGATTTGGAAGACCAAAGAAATCCGTATACAGAAACGAATTACGGCAACCGAAATCCATTTATTGACAATCCATATTTAGCGACACTTATTTGGGGAGGTGATGCCGCAGAAGACCGCTGGAATTTATTTTCTGTGAATGATAATTTGTTATCTCAAATATCTATTGCGCCTAACCCTGCAACAGAAAAAGTTTCTATCTACAATATAAATATCAATGAACCTGTGACCGCCATTATTTATTCAGTAAATGGTACTAAGGTAACAGAACTTGAAATCAACGATAAAAAGACTATAGACATAAGTTCACTATCAAACGGTCTATATTTATTGAAGGTATCAAGTGGAAATGCTTCAATCACTAAAAAACTAATTGTTAATTAATGCGAAATATTTTTAAGTGATAAATTAATGAAAATTAAAAAGGGCGTTCACATTTTATGAACGCCCTTTTTATTATTATGCATATTATTATCTAACTAAAATCTTCTTACTCATCGATGTATTCGCATTATCTATTTTCACTATATAAACACCTTTAGCATTAGCAGCCATGTTTACTTGAGTTTTATAACCTCCAATCGATTGAGTTAAATCTCCAGAGTTAATCTTTTTCCCTGTTATATCAAAAATGTCATACGAAACATTTCCATAATCTGAATTTGTAGCCAGATTAATTTCATATATACCGTCATTTAAAGGATAAATCAACAAATCTCTAGTTGCGAAAGAGTTTTCATTTACTCCAAGAATTTCTTCTTGTAAATAATTGTATACAAATTCATCATTCTCATTGTAAGTATCGGATGCTAATAACGTTTTCGCAGAGACCAAATATTCCGAGTCATCTTCTAACAAATTAAGAGTCACACTAAATTCGTGTGTTCCAACTTCGCCAGGATTTAAGGTTCCATCATACGTATCTGTGGCCATCAAAACACCATCTAATCGTAACTCAATCTCAAAATTAGATTGTGGATTTGTTCCAAAGTTAGCCACTCTTGCTGTAAAAACTTCAGCATCTGTAAAAGGGCCTTCATAAAGAGGGTTTAAAAAACCATAAACAGCTACATCATCTGCTTCACGATCTCCTAAAGTAAATGAAGTAATTCTAGTTTTCCAAAAGTTGTTGGAATCACCCATATATTCTCCAGTAAACCAAAATGTCCTATTATCTATATCCATAGTCATTTGAGAATAATCACCAAATCTGTTGAAAGTACCAACACCACCTTCACCTTCTATGATAGTTGTTTCAGCTATAGTCATTAATCCCATGGGATCATCTGCCATTCTTCCAGTAAATCTTAGACCTGGAAAAACAGAACTAGAAGAAACATTATATGCAAGTCCAAAGTTTCCATCTTTATCAATGCTCATACTTCCCATAAATCTATTAAGGTCATCACCAAGAGCGTATGTTCCCTCTTGAAACACAGAAAAAGGACCATTATCAACATTACGAAGTTCAATCCATCGAATTCCACCTAACTGTGAACCTATATCTGAATTGAAATTCACTAACAGAGAGTTATATCCATCAAAACTTCTAAAATTAGCCATGTAAGAAATCACACCACCTATACCATCAATTCGTTGATTTGTTCCTGGCTGAGAAAAATCTCCAGAACCAAAAGGACTAAAAAAACTATCAAACGGTTGAACTGGAATTTCGACAGGTGCTGAAATCGAACTTGTTCCGTCAAAATCAATATCTAATGTCCAAATTTTTAAATGATCATTATTTACTCCGGTCCATGCATCATCTTGTAAATAAACAATATACCCAGGAGCGTCTGTTGGAGAAACTCTTCCCAGTAAATTTGCAGGCTCAGGACTAAAAACCGTGTTTGGGTTTCTAACAACACCAGGTAATGAAAAACCAACCAATGCTGGGTCTTCACCTCCAGATAACATAATTTCTCTATCAAAAGCGTATGTTGTTTGACCACCTTTATTTGCCGTTAAAAAATAAGCATTTGGCCATACTGCATAATGTGGGTAATCAGGAAAAGTGCTTAGAGGGTATTGATACACATAATAAGACCCTGTAGGGTCTGCAGTAGTTGAAACTGCAATTAAAAGAGCATTGTTTGCTGTTCTAAATTGGCTTACAAAAAAACGATCCGCAAGTTGGTCATACATTACTATAGGATCTCCATTTCCACCAATACCAAAAACCGTATTTAAGTTAATAGGCCCAGCTAAAGAAGTACCTGCTTTATCAAAAATCCTCAACCTCAAGTTTACAGCGGTAACATAGTGATCAGGACCTACCGCTCCAGATGGATCCGGAGGAATTGAACCTCCTGCTTGAGCAATATTAATTCCATCAAAATTTTCTTCAAGATCTAAAGGACCATATAATGGAGCCTCAGTTTGAACTAGAGGATCAAAACCATCTGCCGAGCCTTCTGTAGTCATTCCTCCAGTATAAGTAAATCTTTGGTCAATTCTAAATTGGTCTGTAATATTCCCTTCAAATACAGGCGCTGTTTCAGCATCTCGCAATGGTAAAGATTCTCCAAGAAATACCCCTTTGGCCATAATAACAGGTGGGTAATTTTCCTGAGCAAAAAGTGAGCCCACTCCACATATTAAAGCAAGCCCGAGAAATATCTTTTTCATAGTATAAATTTTTAATTGGTTATAAATAATTATTTTTCTTTAAGTTTCAAAAACTTTATTGTGATCAATCAAACTTGTAATAAACAATAAAACTAAGCAAATATTAACTTTGAATTATCACAACTAAATTAACGTGTATAAAGATACGGCATATTGTTGACAACTGATTAATAAAAGCACCTAAGTGATACTTTTATTAGAAAAATATACACTGAAAAATAGCTACCTTTGCGCTGTTCTTAAAACTATCATACAATGATTCACTTTTTTGGAGATGTAAAACACAGCATTTTCGCAGTGCAGACTTCCGCAGAAATTTCGGCCAAAGATGCCAAAAAACTAGTATGGCTTTTTGGCAACCAATCTAAAATTGACAAGTCCGTTTTGACGGATTTTTTTATTGGGCCACGTGCAGCAATGATTACTCCATGGAGTACAAATGCCGTTGAGATTACCCAAAATATGGGTATCGAAGGGATTATTCGCATTGAGCAATTTTTTAATGCTGAAACGAGCCAAGAATTTGACCCTATGCTGTCCCAAAAATATCCTGAACTCAATCAAGATATTTTTAAGATTGACATTACGCCCGAACCTATTTTAGAAATAGACGATATTGGTGCCTATAATAAAGAAGAAGGTTTAGCTCTCAACGCCGAAGAAGTTATCTATTTAGAAAACCTTTCAAAAAAATTAAATAGAAAATTAACAGACTCTGAAGTTTTCGGTTTTAGCCAAGCAAATAGTGAACACTGCCGTCATAAAATTTTCAACGGCACATTCATCATCGACGGTGAAGAAATGCCTTCTTCATTATTTAAAATGATACGTAAAACTTCCGCAGAAAACCCTAACGGAATTGTTTCTGCTTACAAGGACAACGTTGCATTTGTTAAAGGGCCAAAAGCAGTACAGTTTGCACCTAACACACCGGACAAACCAGATTACTACACAAATAAAGATTTTGATAGTGTAATTTCACTCAAAGCCGAAACGCACAACTTTCCTACAACAGTAGAGCCATTTAATGGTGCTGCAACCGGCAGTGGTGGCGAAATTAGGGATCGTCTCGCAGGCGGAAAAGGTTCGTTGCCATTGGCGGGAACTGCCGTTTATATGACAAGTTATTCAAGGTTAAACGAGAATAGACCCTGGGAAAAAGCAATGGATGCGCGTGAGTGGCTGTACCAAACACCACTGGATATTTTGATAAAAGCCAGTAATGGAGCATCCGATTTTGGAAACAAGTTTGGACAACCTTTGATAACAGGTTCTGTATTAACTTTTGAACATACCGAAGCAAATGACGCCAGAAAACTTGGTTTCGACAAAGTAATAATGATGGCGGGTGGAATAGGCTACGGAAAAGCAAACCAAGCATTAAAAGACACGCCACAAAAAGGAGATAAAGTAGTAATTCTCGGTGGTGAAAATTATAGAATAGGAATGGGCGGCGCAGCAGTTTCAAGTGCTGACACAGGCGAATTCTCTAGCGGAATTGAACTAAATGCAATCCAGCGTTCCAATCCCGAAATGCAAAAAAGAGCTGCAAACGCTGTACGCGGAATGGTGGAAAGCGACCAAAACCCTATTGTTTCCATTCACGATCATGGCGCTGGTGGACACCTCAATTGTTTGAGCGAATTAGTGGAGGATACTGGTGGAAAAATTAACCTTGATGCCCTGCCTGTTGGAGACCCTACACTTTCTGCAAAAGAAATTATTGGGAATGAATCGCAAGAACGAATGGGTCTTGTCATCGCTCAAAAAGACGTAGAAACTTTAAAAAGAGTTGCAGATAGAGAACGCTCTCCCATGTACACAGTGGGCGATGTTACTGGCGACCATAAATTTGTTTTTGAAAGCAAAACCACAGGTAAAAAACCAATGGATTTCAATTTGGTTGATATGTTTGGAAGCTCTCCAAAAACAATCATGAATGACAAAACAGTTGTTCGCGATTATCACAATGCGAGCTACGACATAAAGGACTTAAAAACATATATTGAACAAGTATTGAAAATAGAGGCTGTTGCGTGTAAAGACTGGTTGACTAACAAAGTGGACCGTTGTGTAACAGGTAAAGTAGCAAAACAACAATGTGCAGGTCTATTACAATTGCCATTGAACAATTGTGGTGTAATGGCGCTTGATTATAATGGAAAAGAAGGTGTAGCTACGAGTCTTGGACACTCCCCTATTTCTGGTTTGATCGACCCGGTCGCAGGATCTAGAAATTCAATTACGGAGTCCCTTACAAATATTATTTGGGCACCACTTGAAGAGGGTTTAAAGAGTGTTTCACTCTCAGCAAACTGGATGTGGCCTTGTAATAACGAAGGCGAAGACGCACGTTTGTATAAGGCAGTTGAGGCTGTTAGCGATTTCTCCATCGAGCTCGGGATAAATGTTCCCACTGGTAAAGATTCGCTTTCTATGAAGCAGAAATACAAAAACGAAGAAGTAATTTCTCCGGGAACTGTCATCATTTCTGCTGCTGGTCATTGTAACGATATTAAAAAAGTTATCGAGCCAGTTTTACAGAAAAATAAAGGGAGTATTTATTACATCAACATCTCTCAAGACGACTTTAAACTTGGGGGCTCTTCTTTTGGACAAATCCGCAATAGCATTGGTAACGAAGCGCCTACGGTAAAAAATGCCAAATATGTAAAAACTGTTTTCAATACGATACAAGAATTGATTTCCCTCGGAAATATTAGCGCGGGACACGACGTTGCTTCAGGAGGATTAGTGACTACTTTATTAGAAATGTGCTTCGCCGATGTAAATCTTGGTGCGAATTATGACCTAACGGAAATTTCAGAAACAGATACCATTAAATTGTTATTTGCTGAAAACTGCGGAATCGTTTTACAACCTACCGAAGATTCGGTTTTAGAATCGGCACTTTCAAACGCTGGAATTACATTTCATAAAATAGGAAACGTTACAAAAAGTGATACTGTTGAAATTATAAACGGTGCTGAAAAATTTAGTTTCTCTGTTTCAGAAATGAGAGATACTTGGTACAATACTTCGTACCTTTTTGATAAAAAACAAAGTGGTAAAAATGCCGAAGCTCGTTTCAGCAATTATAAAAAACAACCGCTCGATTTTAAATTTCCAGCACATTTCAGCGGAAAAATGCCCGCGATTGATGCTAGCAAACCTAGAATTAAAGCTGCAATTATTAGAGAAAAAGGAAGTAACAGTGAGCGCGAAATGGCAAATGCAATGTACCTCGCTGGATTTGATGTAAAAGACGTACACATGACCGATTTGATTTCCGGTCGCGAGACGCTTGAAGATATAAAATTTATTGCCGCTGTGGGAGGATTTTCCAACAGTGACGTACTCGGGAGTGCGAAAGGATGGGCGGGAGCTTTTTTGTATAATGAAAAAGCGAACAGGGCTTTGAAAAACTTTTTTGCGAAAGAGGATACGCTTTCTTTGGGAGTTTGCAACGGTTGCCAACTTTTTGTCGAATTGGGCCTTTTGACTCCAAAAGATGAAGAAAGACCAAAAATGCTCCACAACGATAGCGGGAAGTTTGAATGTTCATTTACATCGGTGAAAATTGAGGAGAATAATTCGGTGATGCTCTCTAGTCTTGCCGGAAGTACGTTGGGAATTTGGGCAGCACACGGTGAGGGTAAATTCTCATTTCCGAAGGCGGAAAATCAATATGATATTGTAGCTAAATATGGATATGAAGGATTTCCAGCAAACCCAAATGGCAGTGATTTTAACACCGCAATGTTTACGGATGCTACGGGAAGACATTTAGTGATGATGCCGCATTTAGAACGCTCAACATTTCCTTGGAATTGGGGACATTACCCTAGCAATCGCAATGATGAAGTTTCGCCATGGCTCGAAGGCTTTATCAATGCTAGAAAATGGTTAGAAGCTAAATTATAGTCTCATATTCATATCATATTATAGTCCTCAACGTGTAAGGTTTCCTTAACTTTGAGGACTACTTATTTTTTTATTAATTACACCTATTTTTTATGAAGAATTTTCTCCTTATCGCCTTTTTGTTTGTCAGTTTTGTTGGGTTTTCTCAACAGGAACGAGAAAAATTCCAACGAGCGAAAATCTCTTATTCTCAAATTGAAGATTTATCACGTTTAGAATCTATAGGGCTTCCCGTTGATCATGGAATCCACAAAAAAGGATTTTATGTTATTTCTGAATTTTCACAATCTGAATTGCAAACCGCTCGTGAAAATGGATTTCAAGTAGATGTATTGGTTGATGATTTACAAGCAGATTTTGAGCGAAGAAATGCGTTGAGAGAACCCTACAGAAATGCAGATTGTCCAACTAGCGGAGAGGATTATGCAACGCCAGTTAACTTTCAACCAGGCTCAATGGGAGGCTATTTAACCTATCAAGAAGTTTTAGACAATTTGGATCAAATGCGCGCATTGTACCCTAATTTAATTTCAGCAAAACAGAATATAAGTACCTTTTTAACGGAGGGACAACCCGATAATTCGGTGACTCCATCAATTGGTGGCAACGGAATTAAATGGGTGAAAATCAGTGATAATCCAGATACTGCTGAAAATGAACCGCAAATATTATATTCAGGGATTCACCATGCGCGGGAGCCAATTTCTATGCATCAGTTAATTTTTTATATGTGGTATTTACTTGAAAATTATGATACAGATTTAGAAGTGCAGAGTATTGTAAATAATAGCGAACTGTATTTTGTTCCCGTCGTAAATCCTGACGGGTATTTGTATAATGAAAAAACAAATCCTAATGGTGGTGGTTTTTGGAGAAAGAATAGAAAAAACAATGGTGGCGGAGAATTTGGTGTAGATAACAACCGTAATTACGAGTATTTTATTGACGGAAACCCAAACAACGGAATGTGGGGTGGCGAAGGCTCTTCTGGAAATCCAAATTCAGATGTTTATAGAGGTAACGGACCCTTTAGCGAAGTTGAAAATCAAGCGATGAAATGGTTTGTAGAGCAGCATGATTTTGTGATGGCTTTTAACAATCATTCTTTTGGAAACTTATTGTTACGCCCTTTTGGGTATGCAGTTAATCAACCCTCACCGGAAGAAACATTGTTTGCTGGTTTGGGTGAAGAGCTAGTTTCTAGAAATGGATTCAATAATATTTTATCTTCTGAATTGTATGCAGCTGCTGGCGATAGTGATGATTTTATGTATGGCACCGTAGGAACCCACGATAAAATTTATGCGTACACGCCAGAAATAGGCCCAGAATTCTGGCCTCCCTCAAATCAAATCATACCACTCTCCAAGGGAATGATGTATTTTAATTTGACATCCTCAAAGATGATTAATAATTATGCCAGTGCAAAAGATACAGCTCCCTTATATACTGGTGAAGGGGCTGTTGTAAATGCAACATTCAATATTCGCAGACTTGGATTACAAGGAAATGGAAATTTTACCGTGACTTTAAATCCTTTAAGTTCAAATATTATTGCCGTTGGAAATCCTGTTGCCTTCAGTGCAATGGAACTTTTAGAAACTCAAGCTGGAAATATACAATATACCTTGGGCGGAAATGTTAACAGCGGTGACCCTATCGTTTATGAACTAAAAGTAAATAATGGAATGTTTGACACAACCGTGTTGGTTTCAAAAACATTTGGTTCCTTGACTCCTATTTTCTCTGATCCCGGCGATAGCGTTACAGATAACTTTACCAATGATGGCTGGGGTACAACAACTAGTACTTTTGTGTCCCCATCAAGTTCTATAACAGATTCTCCTAACGGAAATTACGGCAACAATAGAAATGAAATAATTACGCTAAGCAGTCCAGTGGATTTAACAGATGCCACAGGAGCGAACGTAACATTTTATACCAAGTTTGAAATTGAAAGCGGATTTGATTACGTCCAATTTGAAATTTCAACAAACAACGGGAACGACTGGATACCGCAATGCGGGAAATTTACAAAAGCTGGATCAGGAAATTTTCAACCCCAAGGACAACCGTTATACGATGGAAATCAAACCGATTGGGTTTTGGAGGAAATCGACCTTAGCGATTATATTGGCGAAACCATTATTGCACGATTTCAGTTACGAACAGACCAAGGAGCTACTGAAGACGGTTTCTATTTTGACGATTTGACATTCAATATTGTCAACGAATCGACTTTAAATACTCAAGATGTAGCGGTTTCAAATTTCGGAATTTATCCAAATCCCGTGAACGATATTTTGAATATTACAACATCGATGTCAAATTACACCATTGAAGTTTATAATGTACAAGGGCAGTTAGTGGCTTCGGAAATGAGAAACAATGGCACAAGTACTTTTGATTACAGTCAATTAGCAAGCGGACTCTACATTATGAGATTAACTTCAGAGGGTGCTTCTGAAAGTTTTAAGGTTGTTAAAAAGTAAGCTCAATAAAATTTATTTACGAAAGCCGCATTAATAACTGCGGCTTTTTTGATTATTGAAAATAACCTCTAGATTAACTATCGTAATTTATAAATGGAGGGAGGGAATAAAGAGTTTTCATTATTTGTAGTTATTTTTTTTTAATTAACTTTAATCACATGAATTATATATCTACCCTCGTCCTATTTTTTTGCATTTTTACTTTCAATATCAATGCACAGATAAACTATTATTGCGAACCCTCAGATCTGGTTTATGAAACTCCTACAAATTATCGTTCTGGAAGTCTTGCTGGTATTTACCTTACCTATCAAGAAATGTTGGACGACTTAGACCGGATGAAATCTTTATATCCAGATTTGATTACTTCAAAATCTCCAATCGGTGACTTTAGGACGGAGGGAACACCCAATGATTCTGTATCACCGAGCATAGGGAACAACCCTATCTATTGGGTCAAGATTTCTAAAAATCCCGATATTAATGAAGACGAGCCTCAAGTTTTATACGACTCACAAGTACATGGCGACGAATGGGGGTCTATGCATCAAAATATTTTCTTTATGTGGTATCTATTGGAAAATTATGGAAAGGATGAAAAAATCACTGCCATAATAAACAATGTAGAGTTATATTTTATACCCACCTTAAATGTTGATGGCTTTTTATTTTCTGAATTTACATACAATAAATATGGAACAGTTACCGGAGGAAGAAAAAATAGACACGATGCATTTGGGGATTATGAAGGTGTTGACATCAACAGGAATTTTAACCGCTTTGTTGACGGAGACCCTAATCAAAGTACTTGGGGACTTGGAGATATTGGTGGAATTCTATCAAATCCTAACTCTTACAGTTACGCTGGTACCGAAGCTTTTTCTGAAATAGAGTCTCAGGCTTATAAATGGTTTGTGGAACAACACAACTTTAGTTTTAACATAACATCACATAATAGTCACGGAGACGATTTTACTACTTCTGCTAATATTCCTTACCACGACAATCAATCAATAAATCAGGATAAAGATTATTATACAAATTCGTTATACCAACTAAGTAATTTAACCCGGGTTGGTCGAACAGTGGGTTCTAATAGAGGGGGGTTAATACCAGATTTTAACTATGGGACTGAAAACAATCACGAACCAATAATTTCAATTCTTACTGAAACCTCTTCAGCCCCTGGTTTAATCGTTGACTCAAGGCAGCGTTTGGATAGTATCAATAAAGAAATGATTACCAATAATTTAGCGATTTCACAGTTGTCACTCCCATTTACTATAGCAAAAGATAAACAAAATCCGTTTGTTGGCAATTCATTGAACACTCAAGTTGCAGCGAGTATCCAAAGATTGGGGCGTGGCGATGGAGATTATACCGTTTATGTCGAGCCTGTTTCAGAAAATGTACAGCAAAACTTAAGTAAAGTAACCGTTGAAGATTTAGATATTCTTGAAGAAAGAGATGTAATTCTAGATATTTCATTATCGAACGATGTAAATTATGGAGATGAAATTAGCTACAACATTGTGATTGACAATGGACTTTATAAAACCTGGAAAAAAATCAATAAAATATTTGGTAAGCCAATTACCACTTCAATTTATAGTGAAGGAGATTTTAATGAAGTTTTTGATATTGTTGGAGATACGATTTGGAGCGTTTCAGGAGATGAATTTACAACACCTCCCAATGCTATTATTGGTAAGACGGAAAATGATTCTATCTCCTATTTAATTAGTAAAACCCCACTAAATCTTCAAGGAGCAGCTAAAGCAGTTTTAAGATATCAAACTAAATATAATTTATTTAATTTCTTAAGTTTTATACAATTTCAAGTTTCAGAAGACCAAGAAAACTGGATAACTCTTTGCGGTAATCTTACCAAATATAATTATCACGAGGAAAATACCAATATACCCGGATACTATAATACTCTTATTGATTGGAGCCAAGAAGAAATAGACCTAAATGAATTTTTAGACAAAACAGTTTACTATCGTTTTGCATTTGACCCGAACCCCTATAATACAGAGGTCAACTTCTTAATAGATGAAATATCACTCGAAATACTAACCAATGACGCAGGAAACGATACTGATTATCTTATATTCCCGAATCCAACGTCCTCTATCTTAAACATAGAAACAGATCAAAAAAATTACAATATTTTCATTTTTGACATTTTAGGCCAACTTTTATTGGAACAGAATAATATGTCCTTTGCTCAGACACTTGATGTGGAAAGCTATTCATCTGGCATATATTTCCTTAGGATGGAAAAAGGAAATGACAGCAGGACATTCAAAATCATTAAAAATTAATTTTTGATTATCAATTTACGAAAGCCGCATTATTTACTGTGGCTTTTTTAATTTGTGGGAATTTCAGCATAAAATATTTCAACTATTTTGCCTATTTTGCATATTCAATCCTTATTAATATGACAGACCCTAAAAGACTTTTTGACTTCCCATATTACCAATTAGAAAAATATCCTCAGGAAGGAGCCCTCGTGAGTAAGGTAAATGGGCAATGGATAAAAACCTCGACACAAGAATATATTGATAAAGCAAATGCGATAAGTCGCGGCCTGATCAAAATGGGTGTACAACCAAATGATAAAATTGCAATCATTTCTATGACCAATAGAACGGAGTGGAATATTTGTGATATTGGAATTTTACAAACCGGAGCGCAAGATGTGCCTATCTACCCTACCATTAGCGAGGAAGACTACGAATATGTTTTAAACCATAGCGAGTCGAGTTACTGCTTTGTTTCGTGTAACGAGGTGCTTGAGAAAGTGAATAAAATAAAAGCCAATGTTCCTTCACTTAAAGGCGTTTATTGTTTTGAAGAAATAAAAGGATGCGACAACTGGAGTGAAGTTTTAAAACTTGGTAATGACAACAAAGATTTGCAAGCCGAAGTTCAAAAAAGAATGGACGTTGTAAAAGAGGATGATTTGGCAACGCTCATTTATACTTCGGGGACCACAGGAAGACCCAAGGGTGTTATGTTAAGTCATAAAAATATTGCGAGCAACGCAAAACACAGTGAAGGCAGATTGCCCATTGTAATGGGTAAAAGTAAAGCATTGAGTTTTTTACCCGTTTGCCATATTTATGAGCGAATGCTTTTATATATGTACCAATATTGTGGCGTTAGTATCCATTTTGCAGAAAGCCTTGAAACCATAAGTGAAAACTTAAAGGAAGTTAATCCTCAAGTTATGACTGCCGTTCCTCGCTTACTTGAAAAAGTATATGATAAAATTATTGCCAAAGGAGCAGACTTAACCGGTGTTAAAAAGAAGCTATTTTTCTGGGCTGTCGAACTCGGATTAGAATGGGAACCTTACGGACAAAACGGGTGGTTATATGAAACAAAATTGAAAATAGCACGCAAACTCATTTTCAGTAAATGGCAAGAAGCTCTCGGCGGAAATTTAAAAGCCATTGCATCTGGTAGTGCTGCATTACAACCAAGACTTGCCCGTGTTTTCAACGCAGCAGATTGCCCAGTAATGGAAGGATATGGCTTGACAGAAACATCACCAGTAGTATCTGTTAACGATATGAGAAACGGTGGTTTTAGAATAGGAACCGTTGGAAAACCGCTTCCAGAAACCGAAGTTAAAATTGCAGAGGATGGTGAAATCCTCATCAAAGGCCCACAAGTAATGTTGGGTTACTACAAAGACCCAGACCAAACTGCTGAGGTTTTAAAGAATGGATATTTTCACACAGGAGATATTGGTGAAATTGACAAAGATGGATTCCTTAAAATTACTGATCGTAAAAAATCGATGTTCAAGACAAGCGGTGGTAAATATGTAGCACCGCAATTGATTGAAAATGCAATGAAACAATCAAATTTCATAGAGCAAATTCTGGTAGTGGGTGATGGAGAAAAAATGCCGGCGGCATTAATTCAACCTAATTGGGACTGGATTGCAGATTGGTCAAAGAAAAAAGGGTTAAATATTCCTACTGACACCAAAGAAGCTTCAAAAAACGAAGAATTGATTTCGCGTATTCAACAAGAATTGGATAAGTACAATGAGCGTTTTGGAAAGTGGGAAAAAGTTAAAACCTTCGCTTTAACTCCAGATGTTTGGAGTATTGAAGGCGGTCAATTAACGCCCACGATGAAAGCAAAACGAAAGGTAATCAAAGAAATGTATAAAGACCTCTACGAAGGATTATACGGTCGTTAATTTTAACATAATTTTGAGATACAAACCGCTTCAAAACAGGAGCGGTTTTTTTTGGCTGAAATATTAATGCTTTAAAATTTCAGAAAAAAAATTATAGCTGTTAACCTTTCAGAAATTAAGAACATAAAAGGGAAAACATTTAAACCTTTTTATCATGAAAACTATTTTAAAATCCATCTTTTTAATAGCAACGTTTTTATTTTTCTCTTGCGGAGGCGATGACGACACGGTCCAACAAGAAGAGGAACAAAACTTACTACCGCCACTTACATTTACCTGCGATGAAATTAGAGATTTATTAGAGTCAGACTATGTCTTTGAGGACAGAGGTAGTATAATAGATTATATCATCCCTTGCAAAATTGACATTGATACTGATGTAAAAATTAATCCAGGCGTAACGATAGCCTTTGAAAACGAAGGGGGATTTAACGTGAGAAATCAAGGATCCCTGAATGCTGTTGGAACTGCTCAACTTCCCATTATCATTACCTCCACCGAACTTACAAAGGGTGACTGGAAAGGTATTTTATTTGACAGTGATGACAATAAAAATATACTGGAATATGTAACAATTGCAAACGCTGGAGGTGGCGCATTTAATAGTAATGGAGATTTAGGTGCCATTATTACGTGGGCTGGAGCTCAGCTAACGGTGGCAAATTGCACTATAATTGACAGTGAGTCCCTGGGAATCAACATGAATTATAGAGAAGGGAACATTTCAATCTCAAACACAAGGATTACTGGTTGCACCTTCCCTATTCAAGGATATTCTGAATATATGGATGACATTTTAGGCGGAGATTATTCAGGAAATGAAACAGACGCAATTAGAGTTATCGGTTCAGGAAGTAATTCAAGCGGAATATGGACTAAACTTAACGTACCATACCGTCTTAATGGTAAACTAAATGTAAATAACGTATCACTTACAATTGCACCCGGTGTTATATTAGAATTTGAAAACGGTGCTTGGTTTGACGTGGGTGACCAATCAACATCTACCTTTAAAGCAGTAGGAACACCGAGTGAGCGGATTCTATTTACAGGGGTTACCAAGCAGCCTGGCTCATGGAAAGGGATTCGATATGAATTTACAAATTCGCCAGAAAACGAAATCTCTTTTGCAACAATAGAATATGCAGGAGCAACGACAGATTTTAACCAAGCTGCAATATATATCTGGGCAGAAGCATCTTTAAAAATGGATAATGTTTTGTTCAAGGATATCCCCGGTTGTGGTATTTGGGATAGCTACAATCCCAATGTAAACTTTAATGGAACCAATTTGACTTTTGAAAACACAGGTGGTACTATTTGTGGGAATTAATTTAATACTAATTAGCCAAGTTGAAGCCGCCCGTATGGGCGGTTTTTTTATTTATTCACTCTAATTTTAAATAGCAATTTTGCTAGAACTATGACTAATAATGACTAATTTTAACATTGAAATGTTAACCTTACAACAAACAAAACATTAATGTTTAAAGAGCCCACTCTTGAAAATCTTCGTCAAGGTAATAATGACGCATTTGCAAGCATGTATGATGAGTATAAAAAGCCATTTATAGCCTTTGCACAGAAATACGGAATAACTACTGAAAACGCAATTGAAGTCTATCAAGAGAGTGTTATTAAGTTATATGAAAACATAGCTTCTGGAAAATTAAAAGAACTTACAAGCAGTATAAAAACATATTTGTTTTCTATCGGAAAATATAAAATCATGGAACATTTGAGAGCTACGAAAAAAACGCAAACGTTTGAAAATGTATTCCAAGCAGATGATAAAATTGAAGAATTGGAATATGAAGAAAATGTTTTGACAGAACAGCAAAGATTGCTCAAAATAAATTTTTCCAAACTGGGTAAAAGATGTCAAAACATACTTGAACAATTTTATCTCTACGGAAAAACTATCTCAGAGATTGTTGAACAAGAAAATTACGAAAATCAAAATACTGTGAAAGCACAAAAATCTAGATGTCTCAAACAACTCAAAACATTAATATCAAATTAAATGATGACTCCCCAAGAACTTGCCGCAAAGTATTTTGATACTACGATTTCACCTTCTGAAATGGTACTATTAAATGAAATGATTGAAAATGACGAAGACTTTAAAGCTGAATTCGAGCTGGAAAAAGACCTGAAGAAAGCGCTGATTTCTAAAAAGAAAGACAGTCTAAAATCGGTTTTTAAAGAAATTGAAATGAAAAGCAACGATAATAAAACAAGTTACATTTCCGAAGAAATTTCGAATAAGAAGCGTCCATTTAATTTAAAGTATCTTATTGCCGCACTTGCTGTTATTGCTATTGGCACTACTCTTTTCTTTACAATGTCAAGTAATTCATTAAGTAACGAAGAAATATTTGCTAAGAATTTTGAACCATATCGCAATATTATTGCCCCGGTTACCAGAAGTGATGATGACAAAACTCCAGAAGAATTAGCTTTTGCATTATATGAGCAAGGTAATTTTGCACAAGCAACTAAAGATTTTAATACTTTATTTCTAGCCACAGAAAAGCCCTATTATTTATTTTATCAAGCAAACGCTATGTTGAAAGAAGGCGACACAGAATCTGCGATAGCCATCTTTAAAGAACATCAAGAATTTCATGACAATTTCTATGAAAAATCTAGGTGGTACTTAGCTTTAGCATATCTAAATGATGACAATACAGAAGATGCACTACCCATATTAAAGGAACTCGTTGACAAAAAAGGATTTGAATGGAAACGAGCAAAAGTGATTATAAAAAATATAGATGAGTAACTATTTTTTCATTTTAAAAACAATAAATAGTAGTATAAAGAGAATTCCAGCCCCTAATAGTAACCAACCATAAGAAAAACCAGAATTTGTAGGAGAAACATCTCCACTTATAAAAAAGCCCGCCCAATAATAGGGATGTTTGAGAGCAACATCATCTGTAGCATTTAAGTAGGATAATTTTGCATTTTGTAGTGCCACATCTTTATCCTTACCTTCTTTTAAATTTTTGTAAAAAGACTCTAGCAATATTGCGGTTTCTTTGTCTGGAACTGCCCATAAACTCATAATAGTACTGGACACTCCAGCATAAGTAAATGCTCTGGACATACTCATAACTCCATCGCCTTTTTCATATTTTCCATTTCCAGTATTGCAAGCACTCAACACTGCAAGTTGTGCATTAATATTCAACGCGTATATTTCTTGTGTTGTTAAAGAAGACTCCTCATTTGTCGTCGCATTGTTTGAAAATAATAAACTGTTTAACATAGGATTGACTTCATCTAAGGTGCCGTGGGCGGCCAAATGCAAAAGACCAAAATCTGTAGCTGTTGAGATAAAGTTTTCTTTAGAGGCAGCATCACCAACCACAATACTTCCATTCATTATTTTATGAATATTTTCAACCTCAGAGGTATTGCTCATTAACTTGTTGTTGGTGTATTTTGGAGCATATCCGCCCCAAACACCATTATTATTCTCGTTACTTAATTTAATTTGTTCATCCAATAATTGCAAAGAACCCGCGTAGCGCACCGCATAGTTTTCTATCACAAATTCATTATCGTACATTAAAACTTCAAATGGAATTTTATTCAAAATTCCGTCTGCAATAATGGTTATCCTTTTTGTGCCATTAGGTATTTGAGGTAGTAAGGTTTCAGAAATTATTTTACTGTTTTTCACATAATCCCCGTTGCTTTTTAAGGCATCATAAAATTGGAGTAGCTTACGGTCAAAATCAAAAGGAGTATCCACCACCTCAACTCGCATTTTATCCTTTGTCAAGGTCATCCTATAAAGCGTGTTTTTCGCATAATAAAATTCAATAATAAACTCATTTTTTGTCATCACCTTTTCTTGGTAATAGGATATATTATTAGAAAGTTGAAGCGTACTTGCGTTATAATACGCTGGATAATCAATTTTTAAAACTTGCTGAATACTGTCCTGCATGTCTTGAAATTTCACTTGGCTGTCTACGAGCTCAAAACTTTTTAAATCCTCCTGATTTTCTAAGTCATTTAGAGCTTTTTGTAATTTATTTAGTGTGTCTGTTACAAAGGATTTTTTGGATAAAATTTCAGAAGAAATATCATACTTTTTAACCAGCTCATTGTCTTTAAGACCATTGAGCAACATGGAGCTTTTATTAATTTCAAAATACCTTAAAAGCGAAGTTTCTAATTCTGGAGTTGGTGATATACCTTGCAAAGCAACATGAATGGCAACAATAGGTTCTATTATTTCTGAAACGAATTCACCATAAAATAATTTTGAGTTTTGTGAACCCAACACAGCTTTATTCTGAATCAATAGTTTTATAAATTCGTCTGATTCCTTTAAAGCATCATTGAGGTATTGGGCGTCTTTTGTTTTTTCAAACATGGCTTGTTGCCAAATAAACTGAGCGTTTTTAAAGTAGATGTGTTCTTCAGTTTCAAATGAAACAAGTGCTGAAAGTTTTTCCAAATTTTGCAATTCCGTATCAGCTAGTTCTAATTTGTTTCCTTTCAATAATGCTCTTACATTCTTAATTCTATTGGCAATAAAAATGCTTGAAAGCGTATCATTATTTTCTACTAAAATCTGGTACTCATCGTCAATATATTTAAGCGCTTTTTCATAATTGTTTTGAGTAAGATAAAAATTAATAATAGTGCTCAACGCTGCTGTTTTTGAATAGGTTCTGTCTGTCGCATAAGCCATTTCCAAGGCTGATTGAAAAGCATTTTCTGCAGTCTCATAATTACCCGCAGCAGCTTCTAATTCAGCATAATCAGTAGTGAAAGCTGCTGAAAGTGAAGACGCATTACCGTATGCAGCAATTGTATTTTGAATAGCCGGTTGTATAACTTTTCTTCCTTCATCAAACTTTCCTTGTGCTGTGTAAATACGGCATAGTGAAGAAGCCACTAGACCATTGAGGTACGGATCATCCGTTTTTATGATATTCTCCGCTAGGTTTTTCGCTTTTAGTGCGTTGTTTTCTGCACGTTTTATGTCCCAATTTGCTAAATAGGCAACAGAGAGTAATGCATATCTTGACACTAAATAAGGTGTGTTACCATTTGCTTTTTCATAATAGTTGGCAGATGCCACCAAAAATGGAATAGACTTTTCATAAATTTTATTTGAATAGTAAAATACACCTAAATTCCAAGTCAAACTCGTTAACAACGTTGCATCATTTTCTGGTTCATCCTTTGCAAGTTGATAACACCTTTCAAAATCTCCCATAGCAAGTTCGCGTTTACCCATTTGATAATTTGCACCTGCCCTAAACCTATATGCTTGCACGGGTTCATAATTTGTATTCTCAAGAAGCATTAGCAATACATCGCTCCACTCTTTGGCTTCTTTATATTGCTTTTTATAATTTAACTCATTGATTACTAAAGTGTAATAAATGGCTTGCCAATTTTTACTCATCTTTTCAACATCCCGCTTTCGTGTTTCTGTAAAAAAACTTTTGAATGAATCTTCATTCTCCATCATTCTGTAAAGTGCTTCAAAATTGGAATATTCAATATCAAAATTTTTGAAAACATTTACATTTTTAATCTTTGAAAACGAATCGAGACGATGAGTGTTTTGCTTATAATCACCCATTAACGAAGCCATTAAATACAATTCTCCACTCGCCACACTACTTTTATTTTTTTCTGAAATTACTTTCGGAAATAATGAGTCAAATTTTTTCTTAGAGAATTCTTTTCCTTCAAAATGATATTCAAAAAAAGAATTTTTAACTTCTTTTTCTACATTTTCTTGAGAAATAGATATTAACGGAAATAAGAAAAGAAAAATGATAAAAAAGTGCTTTTTCATTGTGGCTTTGTTAGTTGTGTAAAGCTACAAAGTATTTCTAAAATCTTACTTATTTAAGTAAGAATCCTTTAAGCCTGTCGACTATTAAAATAAAAACTATATGAAACATTCAAATTTTTTGACCGTGTTTGTAGCAGTACTTTTAATAAATTGTACCGCTTTCGCACAAGAGCGCACCAACCCCAAAAATCAAGATGAGGAGCTCGGACAAGTTTCATGGTATCGCGATTTTGATGTCGCAACTAGCATTTCGGCTAAAGAAAAGAAACCCGTCTTTATATTGTTTCAAGAAGTTCCCGGTTGCGCTACGTGCAGAAATTATGGGCATAACGTTATGAGCAATCCCCTACTCGTTGAAGCCATTTCAAACGAATTTATACCCCTCGCCATTTTCAACAACAAAGGCGGCAAGGACAAAGAAATCCTCAATAAATATAAGGAACCCACTTGGAACAATCCAGTGGTCCGCATCGTCGCAGCCAACGGAGAGAATTTGACGCAGCGCATTTCGGGAGATTATTCTGCACTTGCGGTTTACAATGCTATCGTTGATGTGCTTGAAAAAGAAGGAAAACAAATTCCGAAATATATCACATTATTGGGTGAAGAATTAAAGGCTAAAAAATACGGTGCCGTTAAAGAAGCGCAATACAAAATGTATTGTTTTTGGACGGGTGAAAAACAACTGGGCTCTCAAGAAGGCGTGCTGGAAACCAAAGCAGGTTTTAATAGTGGCGAAGTGGTACAAGTAACTTACGACGAAACTAAGATATCAAAAAAACAACTCGATGCTTTTGCCGCTGCCAACCAAATGCGACCCGTGGCAAATAAGTCGTTCCGCTGGTCAGAAAAGGATGAGGATTATTATTTGCAGCACAGCGACTATAAAAATTTAAACCTTACCGAACTTCAAAAAACTAAAATCAATAGCGCATTGGGTAATAGAAAAGACGCTACTCAATATTTGAGCCCAAGTCAATTACTACAATTAAAGCAAATTGTAAGACGTTAAAAAGCTGATTAATAGACTAATTTTCGGATGGCCACAAATACAAAAACCATCCCGGTATATGCCAAAAAGAATGGGAGGATAAACTCTTTTAATCCTGTTACGAGCATAATTGCGATTATCAATAATTGAAATCCAAGTCCAAAGGTTGAAATGCTGGTCATCAACCATTTTGGAAACACACGACCCGTTCCTGCATTTGTGTCGAGCGCATAAATGGCATTATCAAAATTACCATAAAGCAGTTTATATAATTTATAGAGAATTGTCACGTGAGACTGCTTTTCCCCTGGTAATGCTAGAGGAATCTTCGTTTCAAAAATACGGCTGGTCGTATCGCCGTCAAATTTATTTCTTAAAATCACATAGTAATAATTATACAGTGTTCCTTGTAATTGCAACCCGATGAATGCCAAAATTGCTATAAAAATATTCACTTCGGAAATGTGCCACAACGTTAAAAATATCGCTGCGTTTAAAAGTATATCCGCTACCGAATCTAAATAACGCCCAGTATAAGAAGGCGTTTCTTTTACTCTTGCCAATTCTCCGTCTGCGGCATCGAGAATAGATTTCAGTATTAAGAAAAAAGCAGCGCCCCAATAATGCCCATAAAGAATACAATAAATTCCTAATAATCCAGAAACGATAAATGTAATGGTAACATGAACCGGCGTAAACGAGGTGTTTTTTAAGGAGTTTGCAATTACTCTTGCTACTGGTCTCCCATAGTCTGAAAGGTCAATAAATTTATGGGCGTTGGGTAATTTAGACATATTTCTTCATAGAACGAAGTGCTGGCGAATATACAAATTGATGAAATGCAAAGATACAATCAAACAGAAGCTCAAAAATTACTTTTCTAAAACAAAGTGAAATTTAAAACAGTTTCTAGAATGAAATTAAAATAACAACCTACAGCATCTCTACAAAATCTGCAAACACTTTTTTATGACGTTCTAAATCCAAATTAGGTGAGACCGAAACACGTGCAATATAATCCTTGTCGCCTTCCTTGGTAGTTCCTTGGGTAGATGTGGCGGGGATGGTCCAATAACATCCTTTTAATTGTCCGTAGCTTACGCAATATTTGCTTTCATTAGGAATTTCAGTAATCATCAAATTGATTAGTTTGTGATTCATTTCCCTTTTGTATGCTTCTTTTTCTTCAGCAGTTGTACCTTTTTTAGGAAGGTCCAATGAAAACACGGAAGGTGTAAATCCCTGCGCCGCAAGTTCTTCCGAAACAAAATTAATCTTCGCGCCCGGTAACGTTTTTTGAATGAAATTTACAAACTCACGTGTATTTACATACGCATCTTGAATCCTTTGATTCATAGACGGTAATTGCTCTGCTAAAATTTCATATTGGTATTGTGTTGCTTCATTATCGCAAAGTCCTAAATGCAATTCAATCTTTTTCATCAAGCCTTTGGCAAGGGTGTTCCCTACACAATAGCCAGCCGTACAACGACCCCCACTCGGGAATTTTGACCCACTCGCATAACTAATCGCCCTAACTTCAGAAAGCACTTTACCGTCACCCAAAAAGTGAACGTTAGGGCAAAATGTTTGGTCTAAAATAAATACGGGAGGAACAGCAATTGCACCCGATTTCGTTTTGCGTTCTTTGCTTAATTCGGCTTTTAATTGGGTAAGATTTGGAACCTCCACTCTTGGATTGGTGGGAATTTCAGCAATGATATACGGAATCGCATCCTGTTGTGCAATAGACTCTAAAACGTTGTGAATACTGCTAACCATATCGTTATCGCCATCTACGGGCAAATCCACCACTTCCACAGTATCAATACAAGCAGCAACACGCCTTGATTGGTCGTTTGTACCGCCGTAACAATTGGGCGGCACCACAAATTTTATCGCCTTTCCCGGATGATTTTCAAGCGCATCGTCAATGAGCCCCATCATAATCGCATATTGAATAGAAAGTCCGCTTGAACCCACGAGCGCGTCTGTGGGCGCGGCAGTAATTTCTTTGATAGATTTAATCACATTCACTTTATTGGTGGCAAGCGCATTGTTTGTAGCGGTTAACGAACTCTTTTCTACAAACATTTGCAAGGCCGTGAGTGTATCGCTGGGAGTCATTGCAATAGTTTCTCGACGACGCACGTGTTGTATTTCTGAAACGTAACCCGCGTTATCCTTCCCGTTCATCAATAAAATACTCCCCAAATCGCCATAAAGATTTACTTGAAAATCAACATTCGGATTCAAAGCAATCGTAGAAAAATCTTTTTCTTCGGAAATGAAAACGACACTTCCCTCCTTTTGAAAATCTTCGGAAACCGAAAAACTTTCTAAACTTTCAATCTGCTTTAATTCAAAATCGTACCCATACACATTCTTTACAATTTCAGTATTGAGAAAATCTGGCAAACCTCCTGTGTGGCAGATGAGCGTCTTTTTATTCTCAAATAAATTTTTTCTCAAAATAGCCAAAACAGGAACTGTCCTTGAAGAAAAACTAATTACATTTTCAACATTTAAAGCATGTAACTTTGCAATCCCCCACTCTAAAATGCAGGATAATGGGTGGCCCAATCGTATATAATCGTATGCCGTAGGTAGTGCAGCGAGTGCCGCAGAATTAGCATTATTATTTTTAAATAAGATTTCAAACTCATGTAAAAACTCAGTCTTCGCCTGCTCCTCATTATAAATATCAAGCCTATGAGTGGTTAAATTTACCCAATCGCTCGGCATATTTTTTAATACTTTTTCAATGTAATCTAGAATGTTACGCTCCTGCATTTGTTGTAATTTTTGTAGAGCTGCAAGGTACATTAATTACATTTTTTTCTGAAATTTTGCAGGAAGAACAATTGAAATAAAGACATTTCAATCTCTGTCACTTTTGCGAAACAATTGTTGAAAAAGTCTTTCACCTGAGATTAAGCCAACTGCCGTGGTTAGTCCTCTTTATTTTCAACCAGTAATTCTTTCAACGATTTTTTAAGATTTTTAAATTTGTCGGGCATATCCATAAAGGGTTCAATGGTAAAACTAAAAGGTTCATCCCCATCAAAAACCCAATAATTACCAGACAATGCACCGTTTTCTGTTTTCATATTGTTGCGTGGAATGTGGTTGATAGAAAATTGATTTCGCTCTTCATTATACCAAATGCCCATCGCTCGCAAATCTTGTTCGCTGTGATAAGTAAATTTTAAATGAGGTAATATATTATCATCAACAGTTTTGATTGTAAAACGTCTCGCGGCAAAACCGTCAAGTGCTTTGGCCCACACAATCTCATCTTCCTCCCAATTAGCTAGTGTATTCCACTGCTTCACTGCGAGCGAAGCATCTTCCTCACGTTCAAGTACTGTAAACAGATCTTCTTGAACAATTTCTATTTCATTTGTTTTTGGATAAACCGTCACCGTGGTTTTCTCCGCAGCAATACGCCCATCTTCAATCCCAAAGAAAGAAACCAAAGCAAAGAAGAATATTTTTATTTGTTCCATGGGTTACTAATATAGGGGTTAAAGCTTTATGGTTTTTGTAGGATTAAGAGTAGGAATTTATGATCTATATCAGGTGTTGTGAGCTGGCTTTTACTCGAACATATCGTATTGTTGATTTAAACTACTATCTAACGGAACTAATTCCAAAAATCTTATTCTTGGTCGTTTCTCAATATAAACTCCTTTTTTGTCTTGTCTGTCAATAAACCCTTTTATAGTACAATTAGTGAATAATTTTGTTTTTTCTTTACTTATGTTTCCTTGTTCTGGATAACAAGTCAAAATATGACCAGAATATTGAAATCCGATTGTATTTGAATTTTCGTTACCTCTTGTCACGTGACCATCAATCTCAACATACATTCCGTGTTCAAGTTCAGGGAATAAAATTTCTTCTTCTTCATCTTTTGTATAAAAAATATCTTTGTTTGCATAGCTTATTGTTGCTTCCGTTGTATCGTCAGCGTCATTTTTTTCGTCATCTGCAAAATCTATCGATAATTCTCTTTCAGGTTCAATTGGTTTGGCAAGTTTAGAAAATATTGAAGGCGGAAGTTGCGTGAACAATTCAAGATACATTTTAGGTACAAACAAAATTTCTCCATTTTCATTTATTACTCCAATAAATTGTATTCCATTCTCTTCTTTGAACTTTACATTATCGAAATTTTTTCTTCTCGTAGTTCCAAGATGTTTAGCAAGTTGAATACACCATTTAATTGATTTAATTATCTTTTTAAAAACAGTTTTAAATCCAGCATCTTTAAAATCGGATTTAGCCATTTCTTTAAGTGCAGCAACAGTATATGTCGTAACTCCAGTTCCAAGAATTAGTTGAAGCCATTCGCCTATATTTTCGGGAATTAATGCTTCCCAACTACCTTTTCTGACACGTGCAGGTATTTCAAAATCAATTTTTGCTAATTCTGGGTCTTGCTGTGTTAAGAAGTATCTAAATAATTCATCTATTCCATTTAAAGCGTCGGCTGACTTTCTTAAATCTAAATAGCCATTCTCGACAGCTTCACCTGAATATTTAAAATATGCTAAATAATCTTCATTCATAGGATGGCTTGATTAGCTTGCTCACAACGTTCTTATATATGGCTCGTAGCGTACAAATTAGAAAATTATTTTCGGATTAAGCACAAGCTAAATTTTACTATTTATCTTTTTTGTTGGAAATCGTTAAATTTAAAAATTTGGCGACTTTTCAAAGACGCCTAAGCCTTTGTGTTAGCAGCTGCTTTAACTAAATTTTATATACTTTGTTGGCGATAGTATGTTTTACCCATTGACATATATTCTTCGTAAAGAAATTCGATTTCTTTTTCTATAATTTGGCGCTCTTCATTAGACAATTCTTCAGAACTCAGTTTTTCACTTAATCTATCACGCTCTCTTTTTATTTGTTCCATTCGGCGACTTAAATCTCTTTTTAATTTTCGCCGCCGCCTTTTTAATACCATTATGTAATAGTAAACAAACATAGCAACAATGTAAATTGAAATAATTGCGATTAACTTTGTAGGAGATTTAAACAATGTCTGAAAAAAACTTTCTTTTTTTAAGTCGTCTCCTTGACTATCCAACACTTCATTTTCATATGATTCTATTAATAATGAAAGTGCCTTTTTTCCTTCAACATTCTCTGTGTCACTAAAAGATGAAATAATTTTAGAAATTTCTGTTTGGTAAGGGCTTTGAGAGAAATTAATCAAAGTATCTGTACTTATACTATTATAAAGAGACGAGATAATTACTGAGTATTCTTTCTTTTTTTCAAAACTTAAATGCTTACTACTTTCAATATTATATTCAGCTTGGCTAAGTAAATTATATACATTGGGTTTTCTCAATAAATTTTCTTCTTTCGAACGATTTGCAATTAATCTTTCAAATGAAATCAAATCCAAAGAGTCTTTATTTACTATATGTTCTTCGATTATAGAAACAAGATTATCTTTTACTTTAGATAATCTTTCTCTTTGGGCATTTTGAGCTTCTTCTTTGGTTGTATATATCGTATACCAAGTTGCAAGTGCAGTGAAAATAATTCCAATTATTATAGATACTATAGTTGGAGCCCATCTACTTTTTTTCTTTTTATTTTTATTGTCTTCCATATTTTTTATATTATCGCCAACGGATTTGTATAAGAACAGTAGGGCGGAAAAAACGCACGAACCATTCGGTTAAGCACAAGCCAGATTTTTAAATTTTACTAATTTATTTAGTAACAATAAAAATAAAAAAATTAATCAACCCCCACCACCCGTAAAAATCCCCTAATTTTTTACAGGAAAAACCCTTAAAATGTGAGTAAAGAATTTCGAGGTGCAGTTGGCTAGTCCAAGAGTAGCATACTTACTATTAAAGATTTCAATGCTCTTTATCCAAATCCTACAGTTAACCAAGCAAGCTGCAGAAAACGTGACCAAGAATCTCCTAAACCAAACAATGAATTACCATATGAATCATCTTTCACATGAATCATATAAGATTGGTCACCAATGTCATTATGTATATGAAGGTACAAAATTCCACCATCACCATATTTAATTGTATACTCCTCTGAAATAGTGTTTTGTCGTTCATCTTGCCGACTCTGAAAGTCTTCATTTTTTGATAAAATACACGTGCCATTTCTTAAATGGGTTATTAGTTCTCCAGAATTTTTTGCTACTGCCATGACTTTTTCATTTAGTGATTAAATAGATTCTATTAAATTATACGCTCAAAAATAATTAATTAAATAGCTGAATATCAGCGTACTTTCACCCCTTTTTAGCACATAAATCCACTATAACTACCCTACCTCGGAGTTAGTTAATTATTTTAAGAATAATTTATTATGCACGCATAGTAAATTATTGTATATTTGAATCACCTAACAATTATTGCTGGCTTTGAAAGAAAAAACAATAGATTATATATTAAGGAGTACGTGGATGGCGGTGCAAAAAATGTACAATGAAGAGGCGGGTCGTAAGGACAGTACCATGGCAACTGGGTTTGCTTTGATTAGCATTGACCCAGAAGAAGGAACACCTTCTACGGCATTGGGTCCTAAAATGGGCATGGAAGCCACTTCCCTATCGCGCACCTTAAAAAAAATGGAAGAACAAGGCTTGATTGAACGCCGCCCAAATCCGCTGGATGGTCGTGGCGTTTTAATTCATCTTACCGAGTTTGGGAGAGAAATGCGCACGTTTTCAAAAGGTGTAGTTTTAGGCTTCGATGAAGCTGTAAAAGAGCACATTAGTGAAGAAGAACTTCGTATCTTTAAAAAAGTTGCAAACACCATGCAGGAAATGATTAACGGAAAAAAAATATACAAATCGGCCGTTCGGTAATTGGAACATGTCACATTGGTTTTTAGTCTTTCTAAAAGCGCTAAGGCAAAGCCGAAACGTAACAGGGAATTAAAATTTCCGAAGAGAACATGAATAGAACATACATTTCATAATTCAGATTTCTGAATTTTAAAAATATAAATTAACACTATGTCAAAAAGAAGAATCAATAAAGTAGCCGTCATCGGTTCGGGGATTATGGGGAGCGGGATTGCTTGCCATTTTGCAAACATTGGTCTTGAAGTCCTTTTACTGGACATCGTACCAAGAGAATTGAACGACAAAGAAAAGGCAAAAGGATTAACACTAGAAGACAAAGAGGTGCGCAATCGCCTTGTCAATGATGCCTTGGCCGCATCTATAAAATCGAAACCCGCACCACTCTACCACAGCAGTTTTGCAAAGCGAATCACTACCGGAAATATGGAAGATGATATCGCAAAAGTAAGCGAAGTAGATTGGATTATCGAAGTTGTGGTGGAACGTCTCGACATCAAAAAAACAGTATTCGAAAAGCTAGAAAAGCACAGAACGCCCGGCACGTTGATTACCTCAAACACTTCGGGGATTCCCATTCACTTTATGAGTGAAGGTCGCAGTGAAGATTTCCAAAAGCATTTCTGCGGAACGCACTTTTTTAATCCGCCACGTTACTTAAAATTATTCGAAATCATCCCAGGCCCAAAAACGTCGCCTGAAGTTTTAGAATTTTTTAACAGCTACGGAGAGCAATACTTGGGTAAAACCACCGTAATTGCGAAAGACACTCCAGCGTTTATTGGAAACCGAATCGGGATTTTTGGAATTCAATCCATGTTCCATTTGGTAAAAGATATGGGATTGACGGTAGAGGAAGTTGATAAATTGACGGGACCCGTTATTGGACGCCCAAAGAGTGCTACTTTTAGAACGGTGGACGTTGTTGGTCTTGACACTTTAGTGCACGTAGCCAACGGAATCTATGAAAATGTGCCTGATGACGAAGAGCACGAATTGTTCAAATTGCCAGATTATGTAAATCATTTGATGGACAAAGAATGGCTAGGAAGCAAAAGCGGACAAGGTTTCTACAAAAAATCGAAAGACAAAGATGGTAACACCGAAATTTTAGGCCTTGACCTAGATACCATGGAATATAGACCCGGCAAAAAAGCAAAATTTGCTACGCTGGAGTTGACTAAATCTGTTGACAACGTTGCAGACCGTTTCCCTATTTTAATAAAAGGAAAAGACAAAGCAGGCGAGTTCTACCGAAAGAGTTTTGGTTCTATGTTCGCCTACGTAACAAAACGCATTCCTGAAATCACAGACGAGCTTTACAAAATAGATGATGCGATGAAAGCTGGTTTTGGCTGGCAACACGGTCCGTTTGAAATTTGGGACGCCGTAGGATTTGATAAAGGATTAGAATTAATAGAAGCAGCAGGAAAAACAGCAGACAAATGGGTTTCTGAAATGAAAGCTGCGGGTGTAGATTCGTTCTACACGGTAAAAGACGGAGCGACCTATTATTATGACATTCCGCAGAAAAAACATGTAAAAGTTCCAGGACAGGATGCCTTTATTATTTTGGATAACATTCGTAAATCGAGTGAAGTTTTCAAAAACAGCGGTGTTGTTGTTGAAGATTTAGGCGATGGAATATTGAACTGCGAATTCCGTAGTAAAATGAATTCTATTGGTGGCGATGTACTCACGGGTATCAATAAAGCCATCGACCTAGCCGAAAAGAGCTACGATGGTTTAGTAATAGGAAATCAAGGAACGAATTTCTCTGTTGGAGCGAACATCGGGATGATTTTTATGATGGCCGCAGAACAAGAATATGACGAATTAAATGCAGCGATTAAATATTTCCAAGATACGGTAATGCGTTTGCGTTACTCTTCCATCCCAACAGTAATGGCGCCTCACGGCATGACATTAGGTGGTGGATGTGAATTAACGTTGCACGCAGACAGAGTAGTTGCAGCTGCTGAAAGTTATATAGGTTTGGTTGAATTTGGTGTTGGGGTAATTCCTGGCGGTGGAGGATCAAAAGAAATGGCTCTACGTGCTAGTGATTTGTTTCAAAAAGGAGATGTAGAATTGAACATTTTGCAGGAACATTTTTTAACCATCGGGATGGCAAAAGTATCTACCTCTGCGCATGAAGCGTATGACTTAGATATTTTAAAACCTGGAAAAGATATTGTGGTGGTAAATACGGCTCGCCAAATCGCAACTGCAAAAGCCGTTGCAAAACAAATGGCAGATATGGGATACACAAAACCAGCACCTAGAAATGATGTAAAAGTATTAGGAAAGCAAGCTTTAGGAATGTTCTTAGTAGGAACAGACTCTATGCAAGACAGTAATTATATAAGTGAGCACGACCAAAAAATCGCCAACAAACTTGCCTACGTTATGGCGGGTGGAGATTTAAGTGAACCAACACTCGTTAGCGAGCAGTACCTTTTAGATTTAGAAAGAGAAGCTTTCTTGAGTTTGACGGGAGAACGTAAAACGTTGGAGCGTTTGCAGCACATGATTCAAAAAGGGAAGCCGCTTCGCAACTAATGTTGCTCTGCTATTACCCTTTTTGAGAAGTGAGATTTTAAATGTTAGACAGGAGACTCAAAAATTCTCAATACCAAATAAAAAACTCTTGTCTAAACTCTAATACTAAATATCTATTAAAAATGCACAATTTTCAAGAATTAATCGTTTGGCAAAAAGCAATGGATATAACGGTAAAAACATATGAATTATCTGCATTGTTTCCGAAGGAAGAAAGATATGGCTTAACGAGTCAAATAAGAAGAAGTGCAGTTTCAATTCCTTCTAATATTTCAGAAGGAGCAGGAAGAAATACAGATGGAGAGTTTAAAAATTTTTTAGGAATAGCAAGTGGCTCGTCAAACGAATTACTTACACAATTAATCTTATCTAATAAATTAGGATTAGTTGAAGAAAGTTTAGCTGAGCCTTTAGTTAAAGACTTGATTGAAGTACAAAAAATGAATTACTCATTAATTAAAAAATTTACGAAGTAAAGTGTAAGATAGAATATCTAATGTCTCAAATCTTACGTCTAATATCTAAATAATATGAAAACAGCATATATAGTTAAAGCATACAGAACCGCGGTAGGAAAAGCGGGTAAAGGAGTGTTTCGTTTTAAAAGAGCCGATGAATTGGCTGCGGAAACGATACAATACATGATGAAACAATTACCAGATTTAGACCCAAAGCGAATCGACGACGTTGTCGTTGGTAATGCGATGCCTGAAGGCTCACAGGGATTAAATATGGCGCGTCTTATTTCTTTAATGGGATTGGACATTGTAGATGTGCCGGGAGTTACAGTGAATAGATTTTGTTCTTCGGGACTAGAAACGATTGGGATGGCAGTAGCGAAAATACAAAGCGGAATGGCAGATTGCATACTCGCTGGTGGAGCCGAAAGTATGAGTAGCGTTCCCATGACAGGATTTAAACCAGAACTTAATTATGACCTTGTAAAATCGGGCCACGAAGATTATTACTGGGGAATGGGAAATACGGCAGAGGCAGTTGCAAAACAGTTTAATGTATCTCGTGAGGATCAAGATGAGTTTGCGTATCATTCGCATATGAAAGCGTTAGCAGCTTTGGATTCAGATAGATTTCAGGATCAAATCGTTCCCATTGATGTTGACGAAACATACATTGGCGACGATGGAAAGAAAGCTACAAAAAAATACACTGTAACTAAAGATGAAGGACCAAGAAGAGGAACTTCTATTGAAGCCCTTTCAAAATTACGTCCTGTATTTGCCGCCAACGGAAGCGTTACTGCGGGTAATTCTTCACAAACAAGTGATGGAGCTGCTTTTGTAATGGTGATGAGCGAAGACATGGTAAAAGAATTAAATCTTGAACCTATCGCAAGAATGGTGAGTTATGCTGCAGCTGGGGTTGAACCTAGAATTATGGGAATTGGACCAGTAAAGGCAGTGCCAAAAGCATTAAAACAAGGAGGACTATCATTAAAAGATATTAAGCTCATAGAGTTAAATGAAGCCTTTGCTTCTCAATCTGTAGCGGTAATTAGAGAATTGAACCTTAACAATGATATCGTAAACGTAAATGGTGGTGCCATCGCACTTGGACATCCATTAGGGTGTACTGGGGCAAAATTGAGCGTCCAACTATTTGACGAAATGCGCAAACAAAATATGCAAGGAAAGCACGGTCTCGTAACTATGTGTGTAGGTACAGGACAAGGTGCAGCGGGGATATTCGAGTTTTTGAAATAGTAAAATGGGATTAAAAGGGACTTAGGATAAAAATTGCTGAGCAATTTTGACATAGGAATCAAGAATGAATAGCTTTTTTTAGTCATATGTCTTACATCAAAAAAGCTTTAGCTTTTCAGTCCTAAATCAATAATAAAATTAAATAATAAAACATGGCAACAGATACAGAACAAAAAGACATCCTCAGAGGAGGGCAATTTTTAGTAAAAGAAACAGCTTGTGAAGACATCTTCACTCCTGAAGATTTTACCGAAGAACAAAAAATGATGAAGGAAGCGGTTATCGAATTCAACGACCGCGAAATCATTGCAAAAAGAGCTCGTTTTGAAGCAAAGGATTATGCATTGACCGAAGAGGTAATGCGCAAAGCTGGTGAACTTGGGTTTTTAAGTGTTGCAGTGCCAGAATCGTATGGCGGACTTGACATGGGGTTTGTTTCTACTGTTCTTACTTGTGACTACATTTCTAGTGGTACCGGGTCTTTCAGTACCGCTTTTGGAGCGCACACAGGAATTGGAACAATGCCAATTACGCTCTACGGAAATGAGGAGCAAAAACAAAAGTACGTACCTAAATTAGCCTCTGGAGAATGGTTTGGTGCATATTGCTTAACTGAACCGGGCGCTGGTTCTGATGCAAATTCAGGAAAGACAACAGCACAAATTTCCGAAGATGGAAAATCATACAAAATCAACGGACAAAAAATGTGGATTTCAAATGCAGGCTTCTGTAATTTGATGATTGTTTTTGCCCGTATTGAAGATGACAAAAATATTACAGGTTTCATCGTTGAAAATGACAAAAACAATGGAATTTCAATGGGTGAAGAAGAACACAAATTAGGTATTCGTGCTTCCTCTACCCGTCAAGTATTTTTTAACGATACCGTTGTTCCCGTTGAAAATATGTTGGCTGGACGTGGCGAAGGATTTAAAATTGCAATGAATGCCTTAAACGTGGGTCGTATCAAATTAGCTGCGGCTTGTTTAGATTCACAACGTCGTGTGTTGACAACCGCTGTTCAATATGCAAACGAAAGAAAACAGTTTAAAACGCCTATTTCAGACTTTGGAGCTATTAAGGTGAAATTAGCCGAAATGGCAACCTCTGCCTATGCTGGGGAATCTGCAACATACCGTGCAGCAAAAAATATTGAAGATAGAATCGCTTTGCGCCAAGCAGCAGGAAATAGTCATCAAGAAGCAGAGCTAAAAGGCGTTGAAGAATATGCCATTGAGTGTTCTATTTTAAAAGTAGCAGTTTCTGAAGATATTCAAAACTGTGCCGATGAAGGAATCCAAATTTTTGGAGGAATGGGATTCTCTGAAGATACCCCAATGGAAGCAGCTTGGAGAGATGCACGTATCGCTCGTATTTACGAAGGAACGAACGAAATCAACCGTATGCTAGCCGTAGGGATGCTCGTTAAAAAAGCAATGAAAGGTCACGTTGATTTATTAGGTCCTGCAACGGCAGTAGCCAATGAATTAATGGGAATTCCGTCGTTTGATACGCCAGATTATTCTGAGCTCTTTTCAGAAGAAAAAGAAATGATTGCTAAATTGAAAAAGACATTTTTAATGGTTGCAGGAGCTGCCGTTCAAAAATATGGTCAAGATTTAGAAAAGCACCAACAATTATTGATTGCTGCAGCAGATATATTAATTGAAATTTATATGGCTGAATCTGCAATTCTTCGTACGGAGAAAAACGCAAAACGTTTTGGCGAAGAAGCACAGTCAGTTCAAATAGCGATGGCAAAATTGTATTTATACCACGCAGTTGATATCGTTGAAGAAAAAGGAAAAGAGAGTATTATTTCTTTTGCTGAAGGTGACGAACAAAGAATGATGTTAATGGGATTAAAGCGTTTTACGAAATATGCAAACTACCCTGATATCGTTGACCTAAGAAATGAAATTGCTGAAAAAGTAAAAGCAGAAGGTAAATACGCTTTCTAAAATTTTGAAAGATTAAGTAAGTAAGTTGATAAGTAGAAAACCTCTCAAGTCTTTATGATTTGGGAGGTTTTTATAATTAAATAATATTTATTGTAAATTAAATTTTAATCCTCCTCTACTGAAATTTCAGCTTTTGGGCTTACTTTGCTTTTTACCATCTCCATCAAAATCGCTTTCTTTTTAAAGCGGTAGGTTACTGTTTCAAAATCTCTTTTTTGAATGCGTTTAATCTGTTCTTCTGTGATGTCAAACGTACATTCGGTCATGTGACGATTTACCTGTTTTGAAAATTCAGAAGCTAATTCTTTCGTGTCTGAAATTAAACTAAAATTTCCATTCGCACTTTTAAAATCTAAAGTAGCACCATCGTATGTTTTCACACTGATGGAGGACGCCAATAACGTTTCTAAAAACAAGTAGCCACTTATTTCATTAAAACCCATATACAAATGTCCATCCTTGGACTCCCCTATTTTTTGTCCATCAACAACCTGCATAGTACGCTCATCAAAGGGTGCATCTGCTTTATTACTTCCTAAATTTGATAATCCTTTTGCTATTTTTTTGAACATCTTTTAATTTTTTCTACTAAATATATCCTTGCTACTTTTAATATTTATTGACTCAAAGTAGGTTTCGACTGCTCTCAACGGGACAAATTTCTAATCTCGATAAAACTACTCAAAAAAATTGGTACAATCTTAGTACCTTTCGTTTTCAAACCCAGTTATGATTTTATCTATTTTGAAAAACTACAAACTCCACGCTTCCCACATCCTACTTCTAACCATGTTAATTCTTTTTCCTTTCTTCGGAAATGCGCAAAATGATACGGAAATTTTCTTCATGAACATTTCAACAACAGCCGATTCTTTGGAAGTTTCAAATTTCAGAAATATATCAAACAACCCAGGGTACGATAGTCAACCTTCTTTTTTCGATAATGATAAATTACTGTATGCGGGAACCAAAAATGGACAGACCGACATCTATCAATTCTCTCTTGACTTACGCACCAAAAAACGCATAAACCTTCCTACTTCTGGCGGGGAATATTCTCCACAAAAAATCCCAAATAAAAACTCAATCGCAGCGGTACGGCTAGACACCACGGGACTTCAAAGATTATATGCGTATGAATATAACTTTCCTATGTATGGTGCCTCTACCCTACTGTTACCCGAAACTGAAGTCGCTTATTTTGCGTTTCATGATGAGAAAAAAATTGTCGCATCTGTCCTTGGTGGCAATCAATTAAATTTGGTAATCGCAAATCTTGAAACCAAGGAAGTGACACCTTATATTGAGAATTCGGGTCGGTCCATCCACAACGTTCCCAATAGTAATTCGGTGAGTTATACGCTGGTTAATGAAGATAAAAACCACGAAATTTATGTATTGAATATAGACGAGGATGGCGAGAGTTATTTTGTATGTCAACTACCCATAGGCATTCAAGACCATTGCTGGTTAAGCGATACAAAACTACTGTTGGGAAGTGGATCAAAATTACATGTGTATGATCTCTTTGAGAAACCACAGGAATGGAAAGAAGTAGCAGATTTATCAAATTTTAATATTTCAGAAATTACCCGAATCACCGTAAGCCCCGATGGAAAAAAATTAGCATTAGTTGCTGAAATAAATCAATAAAAAAACCGCAAAATAATTTAGAATGAAATATTTAAAAATCGCAATATTCCTTTTTATCACCGCCACATACGCACAAACCGATGCTAGAATCTATGAAATAATAGACAATGTTTCTGCTGAAAGAATTGAGGCAGACATCACCAAACTCGCAGGTTTCGGGACACGAAACACCTTTAGCGATACTATTAGCGACACCCGTGGCATTGGCGCGGCAAGGCGATGGATCAAATCAGAGTTTGATGCTATTTCAAAAAAATGTTCAAATTGTTTGGACGTGTTCTATCAAAAAGACTTGGTAAAAGCAGAGGGCAATGACCGCGTTCTAACCGATACTTGGGTAGTGAATGTGGTGGCAATTCAAAAAAGCACATCCGGTTCCAATCGCTATATTATTATGAGCGGCGATATTGATTCCCGAAACAGTGACGGCAGCGATTTTACAAAAGATGCGCCCGGAGCGAACGACAATGCTAGCGGAATGGCAGGTGCAATTGAAGCTGCAAGGGTGTTATCTGCCTATAAATTTGATGCAAATATTGTGTATTTAGGTTTAAGTGGTGAAGAGCAGGGATTATTTGGTGGCGCTGGGTTTGCGGCCTATGTCAAAGAAAAAGATTGGGATATCATTGGAGTTCTCAATAACGATATGATCGGAAATATTAAGGGTGTAGATGGAGTGACCAGCAATGTAGATTTTAGAATATTTAGCGAACCCGTTCCACCCACTGAAACGGATCGCGAAAGAAGAATGAGACGTTTTTATGGTGGCGAAGTAGATGGTATCTCCCGCCAATTAGCGCGCTACGTGCATAAAACCACAAAAACATATATGCCAGAAATGAACCCGATGATGATTTATCGTTTGGATAGATTTGGAAGAGGAGGGCATCATCGTCCATTTAATGATTTGGGTTTTGCAGGAATTAGAATCATGGAAGCGCATGAAAATTACACACAGCAACATCAAGACATTCGTTTTGAGAATGGTATTGAATATGGCGATATGTTGAAGTTTGTAAATTTCGGCTATGCCAAAAAATTGACAGCAGTAAATGCGATTACGATGGCCAGCTTGGCTTGGGCACCAGCATCACCTTCAGAGGTGGCTATTGGCGGAATTGTAGAACCATCTGCAAAGTTTAAATGGAACAAAGTGGAAGGCGCCGTAGGATATAAAATTTATTGGAGAGACACTACTTCGCCCACTTGGGATAATAGTAGGTATGTGGGCGATGTAACCGAATTTACACTAGAGGGTATCTTGATTGATAATTATTTCTTCGGAATTGCAGCAGTAGGTAAAGATGGTCATGAAAGTGTGGTTGTTTTTCCTAATGCGGTGTTTAGATAAAGAACTGCCAAATCAAAACTTACATTGAAGACAAAATTTTTAAATTGCAGTCACTTTTTACAACCTCGATAAAAATATGATTAGAATTATAGTAACCTCACTCCTCCTTTTTAGCATTTCAATTTCGTGTGCTCAAGAGTTTACTAAAGCCGACGAATTAAAAGGTTCAATCACTCCAGAGCGCGCTTGGTGGGATTTGCAGCACTACAAACTTGAAGTAGAAGTATTTCCGAAGAAACAAGAAATAAAAGGAACAAATACAATAACCTACCTCGTTTCAGAAGCCGAAAAAGTCATGCAGATTGATTTACAATCACCCATGCAAATTGACAAAGTGACTCAAAATGGGAAGAAATTAAAATTCAAAAGTAATGGGAATGCTCATTTCATCAAACTAAAAGAGAAGCAAAAAATAGGTGAAACAAATACGCTAGTTATTGAATTTTCGGGAGCGCCAAAAGAAGCAGTTAGGGCTCCTTGGGATGGTGGATTTAGTTGGAAACAAGATAGCAATGGAAACCCTTTTATTGCCACAGCAAACCAAGGAATAGGTGCGAGCGTTTGGTGGCCCGTAAAAGACCACCCTGCAGACGAGCCAGATAAGGGTGTTGACATGTTTTACACTGTACCGAGCGATTTGGTAGCCGTTGGTAATGGCCGCTTGATTGAAGAAACCGATAATGGAAAAACCAAAACATGGCATTGGCAAGTAACACAACCCATCAATAGCTATGGTGTGAACATCAATATTGGTGATTATGCAAATTTTGGCTATGAGCATGAAGGTTTAAAAGGTATTTTGGATGTGGATTACTATGTTTTGAAAGAAAATCTTGAAAAAGCAAAAGCGCAATTTACCCAAGTGCCGATGATGTTGCAGGCGTTTGAATACTGGTTTGGACCCTATCCTTTTTATGAAGATAGTTACAAATTGGTTGAAGTTCCTTATTTAGGTATGGAGCATCAAAGTAGTGTTACCTACGGAAATAACTATCAAAATGGATATCTAGGCAATGATTTATCAGGTTCGGGATGGGGACTTCGTTTCGACTTTATCATTATTCACGAATCTGGACACGAGTGGTTTGCAAACAATATTACAAATAAAGATGTGGCAGATATGTGGATACACGAGGGATTTACAGCATACTCAGAGAATTTATATTTGAGCTATAATTTTAGTGATGAAGCAGCGAGTGAATATGTAATTGGTACTCGTAGTAGAATCCAAAATGACCGACCTATAATTGGCACCTACAATATGGACAATGAAGGTAGTAGCGACATGTACTACAAAGGTGCAAACATATTACATACAATACGCCAACTCGTTGAAGACGATAAAAAATGGCGGTCAATCTTGACTGGTTTGAATAAAGATTTCTATCACCAAACGGTAACTACAAATCAAGTTGAAGAGTATATAAGTGAAAAAGCAGGAATTGATTTAACTGAATTCTGGAATCAATATTTAAGGACCACTCAAATTCCAAAACTAGAATATAAGTATTCTTCAAACCAATTGAGCTATCGCTATGTCGATATCATTGAAGGATTTGACATGCCTGTTATCATGAACATCAATGGAAAAGAACATTGGATTCAACCCAATGCAGAGTGGCAAACTTTTGAGAACATTGGTGACATTCGCGAGGCCAGCGTGAAGGAAGACTTTTATGTAAACTCGAAAATCGTTCAATAGTGAAAGAAAGACCTTCTTTATATTTTCCGCGTGATGTTGAATGGTATGATTGGTTATTAAAAAATCACGATAAATTTCCGCAGGGAGTTTATCTTATTTTTCATAAAATTGAGAAAGAAGTACCTTCTATGCTTTGGGAAGAAGCCGTAAAAGTTGCATTGTGTTTTGGTTGGATTGATAGTACGGTTAAAAGTTTAGGCGATGGAAAACGACAACAATATTTTTGCCCTCGGAATCCTAAAAGCACCTGGAGCGCACTCAATAAAACATACATAAAGGAATTAGAAAGTGCTGGACTCATACAAGAATCTGGCTGGAAATCAATAAATATAGCAAAGAAATCTGGAAATTGGACGGCGATGGACGGTCCCGAAAAAGGAATCATTCCTCCCCTACTCCAAAAGGCATTTAAAGAAAATAAAGAAGCTTTTGATTTCTACCAATCACTAACACCCGGCTATCAAAAAAGCCATTTACGTTGGCTCGCAACCGCAAAAAGAGAAGAAACTCAACTAAAGCGCATCGCTGAAATTATCAAGTTATGTAAGAATAAGATAAAGTCTAGAAACTAAATTATTTATATGATTTAGAATTGACAAAAGAAAAAATCGATTTTAAAACCTTTTTATACCTTCGGAAATTTTACTTCTCCAAAAACGTTTCAGAAGCTTCAAACAAATTGTCTGAAACCTTTACGAACTTAACGTCTGTGATTTCAGCATTCCCTATTTGTTTTCCAAACCCCTTTTCCGAAGTCCATTCCCAAAATCTCCATTTTGTTGCGATAGGCACTCCCAAAACAGTTTCATAATTTTCATATGTAATGGCATGCGGATCAGCCTCTGCTTCTGCCTTTGTTTTACCCAGCGTGACAATATAGGCCGCCGCTTCCAACCTATTTGTTTGAGTGTCTGTATATACTACATACCAGTCATCGGGCGCGTCACCAGTGCCATCAGTAAATGTTAACTTTCTTGTGTTGTACTCTTTTTTATTGTAGTTTCTCTTTTCAATTTCGCCCCAGCGAGTTCCCTTGTCTGCAAATTTATAAGGCATTGCAAAGAAATAAGACCACGTGTACGCATTGAATCGCACGCGTTCATTTTCGGCTAAACCCGGTGCTGCGAAAACTCCATTTTCGTTTGTGATAATGGTATTTCCGTCCTCTAAATCTATCCGACCACGACCACTATTTGTGAGCAACGTCATTTTCCCTTTTAAAATTTCGGTATCGCCAAAAGTTATAGCAACGTTGAATGAAACGGCTTCTCTCAACATAAAAGCATCTCTATTTTGTGCTTTTTCAATAAGACCCACAAGGCTGTCAACATTTCGCTTTGGCGTTTCGACTTCAATGGAATTATTTGTATTCTCTTCGGAAATTTTATTGTCTTTACAAGAAAACAACAGCATTGCAAAACTGAAAATAACTATAATATGTTTCATTGTTCTATTTTTTACAAAAATGCAAATGAAAAAAGAAACAATACCACAATTAGTGAAAAATTAAGGTTTAGCCAATCCTCTGCTTTTAGTATCTTTAGCTCTTCAACAAAAATATGCTCACATGCGCACGCAACTAACTGCCTTACTTATTTTACTTTCTATTTCGCTTTTTGCTCAAAAGGATAAAGAAGAAGAAAAATGGGATGTTTCAAATCCAGGAAAATCCTTCAATTACAAACCACACAGTTTTACTACTACCGAAGGTACTTGGATGAATCTCGATGTCAGCCCTAATGGACAAACGATTGTTTTTGATTTGCTGGGCGATATTTATTCGATGCCAATTTCAGGAGGAAAAGCTAAAGTATTACGCAGTGGTATTCCATTTGAAGTGCAACCCAGATTTTCACCAGACGGAAGTAAAATCTCCTTTACAAGCGACGCTGGCGGTGGAGATAACATTTGGGTGATGGATGCAGATGGCAGCAACGCAAACCAAATAACAAAAGAAGATTTTAGATTATTGAACAACGCCGTGTGGATGCCCGACGGAAATTACCTCGTTGCCCGTAAACACTTTACCTCAGGAAGAAGTCTTGGTGCCGGCGAAATGTGGCAATATCATATTACAGGAGGCAGCGGACTTCAATTGACCGAACGTAAAAACGACCAGCAAGATGTCAATGAGCCATATATTTCGGCAGATGGAAACTATATGTATTATTCTGAAGATATGTATCCAGGCGGGAATTTTGAATACAACAAAGACCCCAATAGCCAAATCTACGTGATCAAACGCTACAATTTTAAAACGGGAAAGACAGAAACAATCACAGGAGGTCCCGGTGGGGCAGCGCGTCCCACGGTTTCACCTGACGGGAAAATGCTCGCATTTGTAAAACGTGTGCGAGAAAAAACGGTTTTGTATGTGCACAACCTAGAAACAGGCGAGGAATATCCATTGATAGATACCTTAAACAAAGACCAACAAGAGGCCTGGGCAATTTTTGGCGTTTATCCTAATTTTGATTGGATGCCCAATAACAATGAAATTGTATTTTGGAGCGGAGGTAAAATTCATAAAATTAACTTGACGTCTTTGGCAGTAACAAACATTCCTTTTGAAGCTAAAGTGAAGATTGATTTAGCCGAAACGGTACACACCTCCACCCCCATCGAGCGCGATGAATTTACAGCAAAAGTAATTAGAGACGCACAAACTTCTCCAGACGGAAAGACACTTGTTTTTAATGCCCTCGGACAAATTTATAAGAAACAACTCCCTAACGGAACACCAGTAAAATTAACACAAGGCACCGATTTTGCATTCGAACCTACCTTCTCCCCAAACGGAAACGAAATAATTTTCGTTACTTGGAACGATATCGAAAAAGGTGCCATTTTTAAAATGAATATTAATGGTGGAACACCCGTAAAATTAACTTCGGAAAAAGGGATTTATCGCACACCCCGCTTTTCATCAAATGGTACAATGATTGTCTATGTTAAAGAAGATGGCAATAGCGACCAAGGAAATTCTTTCACTAAAAATAGCGGGATTTACACCATGACTTCCGAAGGAAAAAACAACAAAAAACTAGAAGGTGCCAATGGTGAAAATCCACGATTTAATGCAGACGATTCGCGTATTTTTGTACAAACAGGCGGGACGTACTTCGGAAATTTGACAAAGAAATTAGTTTCGTACAACCTCAACGGAAACGACGAACAAGAGCATGTAATTTCAAAATATGCAAATCATATTGTTCCCAGCCCGGATAATAAATGGGTGGCATTTTCAAATCTACACAAGGTATATATTGCGCCCATGCCGCAATTGGGCAAGCCATTAACGCTTGACGGAAAAAGCGATACCGTTCCCGTTCAACAAATAGCGAAAGATGCTGGGGTAAATATTCATTGGTCACCAGATAGTAAAAAAGTAATGTGGACATTGGGTGACGAATATTTCAGTAATACTTTGCAAGAAAAATTCAGTTTTGTTCCCGGCGGAAATTCCAAACCATCACCTATGCCAGAAAGCGGAATAAAAGTAGGGTTGCAAGGCCAAGTCAATAATCCAAATGGTCGTATCGCATTTAGTAATTGCCGTATCATCACCATGAACGGTGACGAAGTGATTGAAGATGGTGTTATCATTATCAACGGAAATAAAATTGAAGCCATTGGAAAATCGGGTGAAGTACCCATTCCAAGTGATGCAAAAATATTTGCCGCTGCAGGAAAAACAATTATGCCTGGTTTTGTAGATAGTCACGCACACATTGGTGCTTTTAGAAGTGGACTTCCGGCTCAAAATAATTGGCAATTTATGGCAAATCTTGCTTTTGGTGTTACCACTGCACACGACCCATCTGCAAATACCGAAACTGTGTTTACACTGAGTGAATTGCAAAAGACAGGACAATTAACTGGTCCTCGTCTCTTTTCAACAGGATTTATATTATATGGAGCAGATGGTGATTTTAAAGCAGTCATTAATAATATTGACGATGCCCGAAGCAGCATTCGCCGCACAAAAGCCTTTGGTGCAAAAAGTGTAAAGAGTTATAATCAACCTCGCCGCGAGCAACGCCAGCAAGTATTACAAGCGGCAAGAGAGCAAGGAATAAATGTTGTACCCGAAGGTGGCTCTACATTCTTTCACAACCTAACGATGGTAATCGATGGACATACCGGTGTCGAGCATAACATTCCTGTAGCTCCTGTTTATAAAGATGTATTAGAAGTTTGGGGCAACAGTGGCTCTGGCTACACCCCTACGTTGATAGTAAACTACGGCGGACTCAACGGAGAGTTTTACTATTATCAACGCGATAATGTTTGGGAAAATGAAAAGCTTTTAACCTTTACACCGAGAGCAATTATTGACAGTCGTTCAAGACATCGCCAAATGGTTCCAGAAAAGGAATATGAAAATGGACATATCTTAGTTTCAAAAACTACAAATGATTTGGCAAAAGCTGGTGTAAAAGTAAATATGGGTGCCCATGGACAATTACAAGGATTGGGCGCACATTGGGAAACGTGGATGCTCGCAGCGGGCGGAATGAGCAACCACGAAGCGTTAAAAGCAGCAACAATCAATGGAGCAAACTATATTGGCGCAGGAAATGACATTGGCTCCCTCGAAGTGGGAAAACTAGCCGATTTAATTGTCCTTGACAGAAATCCGTTAGAGGATATCGAAAACACACAATACATAAAAAACGTAGTGCAAAACGGACGTATTTATGACGCAAACACCATGAACGAAATAGGAAACTACTCGTCAAAACGCCCTCCATTTTATTGGGAAGTGAATGGCTATAACCCATCGTTTGAGTGGCACGAGGATTCAAACGGATTTACGCATCAAGGGTGCCAGCATTGATATAAAGTAGAAAATAGAGATTTTTAAATTTCTACTAATTGGTGGCAACAATTAAGAACTATAAAACCTTAACGTTTAACCTTTCACCTATGCGTCCCTATTGGCAATTTTACAAAGACATCTTTCTATTTGTAGCGGGGTTTTCGTTTGTGGGTGTAATTGCTTTTGGGGTTTTTTGGGGGTTCTTTTTCTTTATTTCTTTGGGACTTTTGTTCGGGTTTTACGCGTTTCAATTCTTTAAGAAAAATGAATTTTATAGCTATAATAATCTAGGAATTACAAAATGGAAATTATACAGAGCCTCATTTGCAATTAATCTTTTGATTGGGCTACCCGTTTTTTCACTACTATTTATCTTAATTTCATTAATCATTGGCGACTTTAGTCTTACATCACGTTTCTAAATCTTTTGGAACAAAACAAGTCTTAAAAGATGTTTCGTTTCGGTTGGAGACGGGAGATATTTTGGGGCTTTTCGGTCGCAATGGTTCGGGGAAATCTACATTGCTCAAAGTGCTCTTCGGAAATATGAAAGCCGAAAGTTTAAAGGTGAGCATCAATAATAAAGAAATTAAAATTTCAGAAGTCATTCCAAAACAGCTTATTGGATATCTACCCCAAGACCCGTTTTTACCAAAACAAGCCAAAGTGAGAGATATTATCCCAATGTTTCATAGTGGAGAGGCCGAGCAAGACCGTATTTTTTATGACCCGAACATTGCAACGATGACCGATAATAAAATGAGCGATTTGTCGCACGGCGAGCGCAAATATTTTGAAGTGGTTTTGATGAGCTACCTCCCACATCCGTTTTTGATGCTCGATGAACCTTTTTCAATGCTGGAACCTTTGCACAAAGAACGATTGAAAACGTTTTTGACTTCGGTTTCAAAAATGAAGGGGATTATTATCACAGATCATTATTATAACGATGTGCTAGAAATCAGTTCACAAAATATTGTCATTAAAGACGGTGTAGGGCATCTAGTAAAAGCTATTGAAGATTTGAAAAGATTGAATTATATTAGTTGAAATGAAAGATTTAATCATCAGAACCCAGCAGTTAATTGGATTACTTTTTTTAGAGTTGATCCTATTTTAAGTTCACAGTATTAGGAAAGTATTTTTCTTCGTAAGGTAGGTTTCGACTGCGCTCAACCAGACAATTGATATTCTATTAAAATTATTATACCATATTTAACTTTTTCAACCACAAACCATAAACAATTATCAATCATAAACCATGAATTATCACCTAGCCCAACTTAACCTTGCAGATGCCATCGCAGATATGGACTCGCCAATTATGGCCGATTTTGTAAACAACACAGACCGCATCAATGCGCTTGCGGCAAAAAGTCCCGGGTTTGTATGGAGTTTAGAGGAAAGTAGCGAGGATGAAAAGGAAGACAGGGTAGCTATTTTTGGCAAAGAAAGTCTGTTGGTCAACATGACAGTTTGGGAGGATAAACAATCACTTTTTGACTTTGTGTATAAATCTATGCACAAGGATATAATGATTCGTAAAAAAGAATGGTTTGCAAAAATGCCTAAGATGCACATGGTTTTATGGTTTGTTCCTGTGGGACAGCAACCAACGATTTCTGAAGGAAAAGCACGTCTAGAACATTATAGAGCACATGGGGCGACAGGTTTTGCATTTAACTTTAGAGATGACTTTTCACCAAACAATAACGCATAAAAAAAGACCCCGAATTGCTTCGAGGTCTTTTATTCTATTTAGTTTGACTTAATTATGCTTTTGGCATAATCACAGTGTCGATAGCATGTATTACTCCGTTTGAAGCGTCAACATCTGCCATAACAACTGTTGCAGTTTTTCCATTAGCATCTTTAATCATTACTTTTCCGTCTTTTTCCATCAAAGTAATATTTTGACCAGCTAAGGTTGTAACATTGTATGCGTTGTTGTTATCTTTAATTGCTTTCATAACATCTGCAGCCTTAAACTCACCTTTTACAACGTGGTAAGAAAGTAAATTTTGCAATTTAGCTTTATTCTCATCTTTCAATAAGTTATCTAAAGTTGCTTTTGGCACTTTTGCAAATGCGTCATTTGTTGGAGCAAATACTGTATACTCCCCTTCATTCATAAAAGTTTCAGCTAATCCTGCTTGCTTTAAAGCTGTAACTAATGTTGAGAAATTTTCATTCCCCATAGCTACTGCTGCAATAGTATTTTTATCAAATTCCATTTTAGCCATTTTAGCTTCGTTTTCAGCTTCTTCAGCTGCAGCTTTAGCTTCCATTTCCATTTTTTCTGCTTCAGCTTTTGCTTCAGCTTCTTTCTTTTTTGTGTCGTCGCAAGAGGCAAATAACATACCTACAACCGCTAACGATAATAACATTTTTGTAATTTTCATAATCTTTGTTTGTTTAGTGTTTAACATTGTGTTGTAAATGTACTTTGAGTATTTGCCAATTTTTACTAAAAGAAATTAATTTTTCGTTAAATTAGTTGATTACCCACTCCTTTTCGACATAGGACTTTAAATAACGTTGTAGCTCACTTCGGAAATTTTAAAATTTTATATCTTTAGAATATAAATAATAAACCCAATTAATAAATCATGGTTAAAGCAAAATATCAAAACGTATTAGACTTAGGTGAAAAACTTAAAATACAAAACGGAGACGTCAAAGTTGACGGAGATAAATTACATATTTCAGGAGTAGCGAACACACAATATGATAAAGACAGACTTTGGGATGAAATCAAAGCATCTGGTGGTGAAAACCCTTCTGATATCATGGCGGACATCAATGTAGCAGACACAACAGTTTATGCAAGACATACCGTTGAAAGCGGAGAGTCTTTAAGCAAAATCGCAAAACACTATTACAAGGACCCAATGAAATACAATGCTATTTTTGAAGCTAACAAAAACATCCTCAAAAATCCGGATACGATTCACCCCGGACAAGAATTGGTTATTCCTAATATGTAATATTAGATTTTAAATCCAAAACTAATTAAAAATGTAAATGCCCATTGACTTATCAATGGGCATTTACTTTTAAAGAAATATATTAATATGATTAACTTTTAATTTTAAAACCAATCAACATCATCATTATTGAAGTCCGCTAATGTATCCTCCATAAACATCTTTAAACCTCATCCCATCAGTTAAATTATATTTGCTCAATTTTTTCATTTCAACCAATGCCCAAAGAATAAACTCTTTGAAAAATGGTTTGTCTTTTTCTGAAATCTCCGGGGCATATTCCTTCAGTAAATCATCCAAAGGTTCAATTCGGTCTAATTGCAATTGGTATTCGGTATCATCCAACGTTTCCAAAAGTTCAAAACTGCTTTGCTCAAAGAACCAAGCTACTACTTCTGCATATGGGTCAATGTCTCCAGCTTTTTGTAATTTTTCAATCTTTGGGAAATATTCTAGAAATTGGCTTTTAACAGCATCTGCAATCAGTTGATTGGCTACTACATTCGCTCCTTCTTGTTCTCCCTCGTAGACTAATTCTACTTTACCAGTAATGGCAGGAATAATTCCTAAAAAGTCACTGAGCCTTACCGAAGTTTTTTCATCTCCATTATGCAACGCTCTACGCTCTGCCGTACTTAATAGATTTTGAAAAGCACTAATACTCAAACGAGCACTTACGCCACTCTTGGCATCAATAAATTCACTCTCTCTAGCTTCAAAACTTATTTGTTCAATGATATCCTTTGCCAACTCTGGCACGTAAACATTCCCTTTTTCTTCGGAAGCTTCTGCCGTTTCTTGTTGGGTAATCGTGCGTGCTATTTTTAAATCGTGCGGATAATGTGTTAAAATTTGAGAACCGATTCTATCTTTTAAAGGAGTTACAATACTTCCTCTATTGGTATAATCTTCAGGATTTGCTGTAAATACAAATTGGATATCCAAAGGCAATCGCAACGCAAAACCTCGAATTTGAATATCCCCCTCTTGTAAAATATTGAACAGTGCTACTTGAATACGTGCCTGTAAATCTGGTAATTCATTAATTACAAAAATACAACGATTCGCTCGTGGAATCATACCAAAATGAATTACTCTATCATCTGCGTACGTTAATTTCAAATTCGCAGCTTTAATAGGGTCAACGTCACCAATTAAATCGGCAACCGTTACATCGGGTGTGGCCAATTTTTCAGCAAAACGTTTGTCTCTGTGCAACCAAGAAATGGGCGTTTTATCTCCATGCTCTTCCAGTTCATTTTGAGAATAGCGTGAAATTGGAGCAAATGGGTCGTCATTGATTTCACTACCTGCTACCACTGGTACATATTCATCCAACAATGAAACCATTTGGCGCGCCAAACGCGTTTTTGCTTGTCCCCTCAACCCTAATAAATTAATGTTATGTTTAGAAAGAATGGCGCGTTCCAATTCTGGAATTACAGTAAATTCATAACCATGAATCCCTTCAAAGACCACTTCTTTCTTCATCATCTTTTGAAGTAAGTTTCTCCTAAGTTCTTCTTTTATTGTCTTGTGAGCATATCCGGCTTTCTTTAAATCACCGAATGTTTTTATATTTTCTATATTCATTTCCATAGTATCTTTTTCTCTTAGTTTTATTCAAATTTTACTCCTGCAACTATCGCAACTTTCGTTTTCTGTTATTCTCATAATCTGTAAAAATCATTTCACCGAGTCCTTGTAAGCCGGTATAAAATGCTTTTCCTTGATTTGCTTCTGTAAAATTATCTACAAATTGTTGCAAATATGGGTCACTAGCAATCATAAATGTAGTTATGGGAATATGTAATTTTCTTGCTTGCGCCGCCATCATATAACATTTGTTTACAATATGCTCATCAAGACCATTACTATTTTTATAATAACGGCCGTCGGGTAAACGGAGGCAACTTGGTTTGCCATCGGTTATCATAAAAATTTGCTTGTTTGTATTGCGTTTTCGACGCAACATATCCATCGCTAGTTCTAATCCCGCCACCGTGTTTGTATGGTAGGGACCAACGTTCAAATAAGGTAAATCTTTAATTTTAATGGGCCAAGCATCGTTTCCGAAGACAAGAATATCAAGTGTATCTTTTGGATAGCGCGTGGTAATCAATTCGCTGAGCGCCATTGCTACTTTCTTTGCGGGCGTAATTCTATCCTCGCCGTACAAAATCATGGAGTGACTAATATCAATCATCAACACCGTACTCATTTGCGATTTGTGCATCGACTCTTCAACTACTAAATCGTTCTCCGTCAAGCGGAAATTTTCTGCGCCGTTATTAATTTGAGCATTTTTTATACTTTCGGTCATCCGGATATTATTCAACCCGTCGCCAAATTGATAATTTCTGAAATCCCCTGATTGTTCATCACCGCTCCCCACATATTTAGTTTTGTGGTTCCCTTGCCCGCTTCTTTTAATTTTTCCGAAAATTTGTTCTAAAGCACGTTTCCGAAGAGAACGTTCCAGCTTTTCGGTAATCGAAAGTCCACCTTTACCATCGCCTTTGCCATCGCCTCCTTTACCGTCGGGTTTAAACTCTTCACGGATAAAACCGCGTTCCTTTAACTCTTCAATAAAATCATCAATGGTATAATCTGCCGTAGTCAATTCGTACTCCTTATCAAGTTGGCGCAGCCAGTCAATGGCTTCATCAAAGTCGCCAGAGGTATGCGTAATGAGTTCTTGAAAAACTTCAAAAAGACGGTCAAAAATGGATTGCTCTTTAGGAGTGTGTTTTGTAAAAACAAAACCTGTACGGGGTGGGCTCTTCTTCATGTTCTAAAATTACGACATATTAGTTTAAGAAATTACTGCCAACTGTTAAACAAAAGTTAGAATATTTTATTCTACTTTTTTAAAATATGTAATTAAAAAAAGGCCAATATAATATTGGCCTTAAATTGTAAAGTTTATTTGAGATTAATTAATCCTCATAAATAACTTTTGCGTTTTTTACTCTATCGTCTAAATCGTTCATAGATTTAACGTAGGTATTAGCATTATTAAATTTTCTATTAGGACGATTTCCAACTATAATGTATTTTACATCTAAGTCTGGAGCGTTCAATTCAACTTGGTCGCTAATTCGCATTTTCTTTCCATCAAGTTTGTCATCATTTTCCTCTAGCTCAGCAATAACATAGAGTCTATTATTATCTGCTCTAATTTGTTTGATTTCAAGATCTGCTCCTTTTTCATAAACTTCGGTTTCTACTAAAAGAGTACGTTCCATTTTATCCTCTCCGGGCATATCAAAATCTATAATTGGAACTTCAACTTCTTCTTCTTCCATAACAATAACTACCTTTGGCACTTCTACCATTTTGGTTGTAGTTCTCACATCCACGTCCATCCAGTCAACTTCATATTCAGGGATGTTTCCTTCTTCAGTTGTGACATCGACATCTACTTCGGGAAGTTCTAAGTCTCCTTTTTTCTTAATATCACAACTTGTAATTGCAAGTGTTGCTGCTAATGCTCCTGTTAAAAATAATTTAGTTTTCATAATTTCAAAATTTTAATGTTAATTGGTTATTTTATTTATTGAGATATATCAATCATTCATTTATGCTTATTATTCATTCACTATAAATGCATGAATTACACCTGGTAACCAAAAAATCATTGTTAGTATTAAATTGATTAAAAAGTTTTTTCCCAAACCGTGTTTTAAAAAAACAGCTAATGGCGGAAGTAGAATATTTAAGATAATTGTTAAGATTGACATAAATTGATTTGTTTAATTTCTTACAAAGTTACATTTTGACATGGCTTTAAAAGTTAACACTCTACTAATTAGTAGAGTATTAACAGAATCTAAAATCGAAATTCAAAATAACAATATAACTCCAAACACGCTGTTTTTAAAGGATTTTAAAAACTAATTGAGATAAATACACAACCATTATTTTAGGAATAGTTTATGATTTTCGATTGTTAAAATTGATGATTTATCTGTACCAAATTATAATTTTATTAGGAAAATCTTCTATATATAATCTACCCATCTCATTTAAACGCATATTATAAGGCCATCTAAAATTTACGTATTAACTAATATAAAAATATACGAGTATTGAACTCCCCCTCTCCAAAAACGACAAGGTGGATAATGGATTGGAAAAAATTAAAAATGGAAAATAAAGACTTTGTTTTTGTTTTTTAATGAAATCTTACGGAATGGGTATTTAGTTTTTTATCTTTAAATCTGACGAATTTCCAAAATATAAAAATCGTTTATCAAGTAAATATGAAAAAACTACTCTTTCTCCTGCTCATTTCCGCAGTTAGTATTACCTCGGCACAAGAAATCAAAAACGACATTTTAAAAGAAATGCAACCCAGAAATATAGGTCCTGGCGGAATGTCTGGCCGTGTTACCTCGATTGACGTAGTAACTGAAAATCCAGACATCATGTATGTAGGTACCGCGAGTGGTGGACTTTGGAAATCAACCAGTGGCGGTATAAAATGGGCCCCCATTTTTGATAATGAAAAAACGGCATCTATTGGTGCGGTGGCTATTCAGCAATCAAATCCTTCTGTTATTTGGGTTGGAACGGGCGAAGGAAATCCGCGAAACAGTTTAAATGGTGGTTACGGAATTTACAAATCACTAGATGCAGGCCGCACTTGGACATCCATGGGGTTAGAAAAAACGAGGCACATTCATAAAGTAATTATCGACCCTACAAATCCAGACGTCGTTTATGTAGGTGCCATTGGTTCTCCTTGGGGAATTCACGAGGAACGTGGTGTTTATAAAACTACAAATGGTGGAGATACGTGGGAACGTATTTTATTTCAGAATACAAAAACAGGAGTTGCAGATATGGTAATGGATCCCACAAACCCAAACAAACTTATTGTGGCAATGTGGGAACATAAAAGAGACCCTTGGTTCTTTAAAAGTGGTGGCGAAGGCTCTGGATTGTTTATCACACATAATGGAGGAAAAACTTGGGAAGAACGCACCGATAAAGATGGATTGCCAAAAGGCGAATTGGGCCGCATTGGGCTAGCCATTGCCCCCAGTAAACCAAACATAATTTATGCATTGGTAGAAGCAAAAAAGAACGCTTTATATAAATCAACAGACGGTGGATTTACTTGGAAGAAAATAAATGACAAAAGCGATATTGGTAATCGCCCCTTTTATTACAGTGACATTTTTGTAGATCCTCAAAATGAAAACAGAGTCTATTCTGTGTTTACGTATGTAAATGTGAGTGAAGATGGCGGAAAGAATTTTGAAGAATTAATGCCAGCGTATGGCGTGGACAATGGAGTACATCCAGATCATCATGCTTGGTGGATTCATCCAAAAAACGGAAATTTAATGATGGATGGAAATGATGGTGGAATGAACATCACCAGAGACGGCGGTAAATCATGGCGTTTTATAGGAAATCTTCCCGTAGCGCAGTTTTATCACATCAACGTTGATAACGAATATCCTTACAATGTTTACGGAGGAATGCAGGATAATGGTAGCTGGAGAGGCCCTGCGTATGTTTGGAAAGCACAGGGAATTCGCAACAGCTACTGGCAGGAAATTAGTTTTGGTGATGGTTTTGATGTCGTGCCAGACCGCGACGATAGCCGCTATGGCTGGAGTATGAGCCAACAAGGTTCTGTTAGTCGCTACGACCATATTACAGGAAATAATTATACGATTAAACCAACGCACCCAGATCCAGATGTTGAGCTTCGGTTTAATTGGAACAGTGCCATAAATATTGACCCTTTTGACAATAGCACCATTTACTTCGGAAGCCAGTTTGTTCATAAATCGACCGATAAAGGACTTACTTGGAGAACGATTTCGCCAGACTTAACAACCAACGACCCGGAAAAACAAAAGCAAGGAGAAAGTGGAGGATTGACAATGGACGCGACAGGTGCCGAAAACCACACAACCATTTTAGTCATTGAACCTTCTCCAGTTGAAAAAGATGTTTTGTACGTAGGCACAGATGATGGTCGCGTGCACGTGAGCAAAAATGGCGGACAATCTTGGGACGAAATTTCTAAACTTCCGGGACTTCCCGCTGGTAGCTGGATTACCCAGATTAAAGCAAGTAACAAAACCAACGGCGAGGCATTACTGGTTGCCAATAATTACCGAAGATTTGACTACAAATCCTATGCGTACCGCACCACAAACTACGGTGCTACTTGGAATAGAATTGTGGATGAAAATGATACAGAAAGTTATACGCTGTCTATTCTAGAAGACACAAAAGAAAAAAACTTGCTCTTTTTAGGGACAGATGACGGTCTCTATTATTCTACAAATGCTGGAGATAATTGGACAAAATGGACACACGGATTTCCTACGGTTTCAGTAAAGGATTTAGTGATTCAGGAACGTGAGGATGATTTGGTGATTGGAACATTTGGTCGTGCGGCTTGGGTTTTAGATGATATTCGTCCGTTGCGAGCGATTGCAAAAGACAAAAATATTCTCAACTCAAAACTCAAAGTTTTTGAACCGCCAGTGGCATATCAAGCGGCGTTTCAACAGCCCACGGGAAGCCGATTTGGCGGTGATGCCATGTATAATGGAGAAAACAGAGACGGAGGTGCACGTATATCGTATTATTTTAAAAGCGACAGCAAAGCCGAAATGAATAACAATAAAGAAGATGAGGATGAAAAGGATGATGAAAAAGACGAAATGGACGATGAGCCAAAAATTTCAGAAGAAAAAATGGAAGGGCCCGGAAAAGACTCCATCTATATGAAAATATACGACGGCGACAGATTGATAAGAACCTTAAAAAGAAAAGTACCCGATAGTACAGGAATCTACAAATGGCGCTGGAGAATGGACGAAGCTGGAGTTTCTCGCCCCTCTCGAAGCATTCGTAATTCAACAAGGGAATCTGGTGGAACTGATGTTAAACCTGGAATATATAAAGTTGAGCTTTTGCATGATGATGTCATTACTCAAACAATGATTAAAGTAGAAAGTGACCCTCGATTAGAAGTTTCAGAAAAAGCGATTAATGATAGTTACAATGCTTCAAAAGAAATTGAAAAGATGACGGCTTCGGCAGCAGATGCAGTGCGTCAATTGGTGGAGAGTAAAGAAACTGCTTCAAATTTCAGAAAGAAAATGAAGGATGAGGCGGAGGAAAATTCCGAAGAAAAAGACCTTTATAAAGAAGAGCTAAAAGCAAGCAAAGAGATTGCTGAAAAAATTGACGATTTAATCGCCCTTTATATTGGTAAAGAAGATAAGCGCCAAGGAATTACTCGTAATCCCGAGGTCACCGTTATGAATAGAATTGGAACAGCAGGTTGGTATAGCGGCAGTCGCCCAAATGGTTTAACGACGACCGAGCGCACTTTAATAAAGCAAGCAAAAGATGAACTTAAAGAAGCCGTGACAAAAACAAATGCTTTTTTTAGTACAGACTGGCAGGAATATAAAAATAAGATGAAAGCAATTGATATTCCTGTTTTCAAGGAAACCAAACTCATAAAAATTGACTAACCAAACAAACTCTATAACGTAATAAAGAATGAGAAAAATATTTGTATTCGTATTATTAGGAATGTGCCTCCATTCAATAAACGCTCAAGAAATTACCCCAAATGATGGTCAAGATAATTTTGGTTCTTGGACCATGTTTTTTGCAAATGCGAGACTTTCAGAACGCATTAGCATCAGTCCAGAAATTCAATATAGAACGTACGAGTTTGGCTCCAACTTTAATCAATTATTAATACGCAATGGTGTTAATTGGCATATTACAGACAAAGCCGCGGCGACTTTAGGATATGGTTATATTTCAACAGACGGCACATTTGAAGAACCGGCGGGAGAGGAAAACACCATTGAGCATAGATTGTATGGCCAATTCACAATTAAGAATTCTCTTTGGAAATTTAAGTCCACCCATCGTTACCGTTTTGAACAACGTTTTATAGATACGCCCAATGGAGAAAACGACACACAATACAGAGCACGTTATCTATTGAGACTAACATATCCCTTAACCGAAAAATGGTTTTTGTCTGCTTATGATGAAATCTTTATAAATCTACAAGAGCCCATTTTTAGCCAAAATAGATTGTATGCCGCCGTAGGATATACTTTTAACAAAAACCTTTCAACACAAATAGGATATCTCAAAAATCATTTTACCGGAAGCAACTATGATCGTTTTCAATTAGGTTTTTGGTACAACATAGATTTTAGAGGAGAAGATAATAACGCCCTTGAATAATAGTATTTTAAAATTGAAAGCCTATGAAATCATCAAAAATTACATTTACAAACGCTCAAGGAACAACGCTTTCTGGCCGCATGGATTTACCGCTGGAACAAGAACCACATAATTTTGCCATTTTTGCGCACTGCTTTACCTGTACAAAAGACTTTAGCGCCGTTCGTAATGTAAGCAAAGCCTTAGCGAGTGAGGGATTTGGTGTGTTGCGTTTTGATTTTACGGGATTGGGCGACAGCGATGGTGATTTTGCGGATACTAATTTTTCAAGCAATGTAGCCGATTTGGTAGAGGCTGCAGATTTTCTTGCAAAGGAATACAAAGCTCCTTCATTAATAGTAGGACATTCTTTGGGTGGAGCGGCAGCGATTTTTGCGGCTTCGGAAATTTCTAGTGTGCAAGCACTTGCCACGATTGGAGCTCCAAGTAACCCTGTGCATGTGAAGAAACAATTTGGTACCCAAGCCGAAATTATCGAAAACGACGGACAAGCAAACGTAACACTTGCTGGACGTGATTTTACATTCAAAAAGCAATTTTTTGATGACCTCGACAAACAAAGTTGCGAAGCTGCCGCAGCAAAACTTGACGGAAAAGCATTGCTCATTTTACACTCCCCGCAAGACGCAACGGTTTCTATAAAAAATGCAGAGGAAATTTATCACGCGGCAAAACATCCCAAAAGTTTTGTAACGCTTGATGGCTCAGAGCACTTATTGATTGACAAAAAAAATGCCGCGTATGTAGGTAAAGTGATTGCAGGCTGGGCAGCCCGCTACATCCAAGTTCCTTTACCCGAAGTAATAAAATCAACGCATCAAGTAGTGGCAAGTCTAGATGACGAAGATGGATTCACCACATTACTCAAATTGGGATCCCATTACATTAAGGCAGATGAGCCCGTTCGAGTGGGTGGAAACGATTATGGCCCTACACCTTATGAATTAATGGCAGGAAGTCTTTCTGCATGTACTGCAATGACAATACAGATGTACGCAAAACGAAAAGGGTGGCTTATTGAAAATGTAGAAGTACACACAAGTTATTCCAGAGATTATGCAGTAGACTGTGAAAATTGCGAGGCAAATGAAACGAGTAAAATTGACACTTTTCACCGTGAAATAAAATTTATTGGTAACCTCGATGAAAAACAACGCAAACGTTTATTACAAATAGCCGACAAATGTCCCGTGCATAAAACACTAAATACCGAAACCCAAATTATTACCGCAATTATCTAAAGTTGCCTATGCTCAAATCAAAAAAATATGAAGTCACAAAAGATGGTAAATATTATCTTACCCTTCCAGAAGAGTTGGCTGAACAATTTTTAAATGCTGGACATAAACGTGCAAAAGTAGTAGTATCATTTAATGGTGAAGAAATTTATTTTCATGCCGCTATTAGAAAAATAAAAGGGTTGTACCGAATGATGTTTAGTAAGCAACATCAAAAACAGCTTGGTATGTATCCATCTGATTATTTTACGATTCAATTTTTTGAAGATACAACAAAATACGGTGTCGAAATGCCCGAAGAACTTGATGCTGTTTTAGAAAGCGACCCAGAATTTATGGACATTTTTAAATCGTTAACCGATGGCAAAAAAAGAAATTTGATTTACACCATTAAACGTTATAAAAATTCGCAGACTAAAATAGACAAGGCAATTCTTATTTCTGAAAATTTAAAGAGAGGGATTAAAGACCAAAGACAATGGTTGAAGGTTCATTAAATTGATTTAAAAAGTTTAATAAACACCCACTTATTCTCATTTGGGAGGTGGTAAAAACTTGTTATGTTTGTTGTTTATAATATATAACTATTTATGAAACATAAAATTATTGCCCTTGCACTTCTTTTGGGGATGACCCTAATTCAGGGATGTTGCTTTAGTGGCTGCCCAGATGATATTGGCGGTGAGCCAATTTTTGAATCACAGTACGAACCTATTTATTTAGAACGTTCGGTTTTTGAACAAAGCATCGCGAAGGAGTCAGCGAGACCTATTGAAAATTCGGGGAAGATTTATGTTTTTGGTGACTTACTTTTTGTGAATGAAAAGTATAAAGGCTTTCATATTTTCTCAAATACAAACCCAAGCAATCCGCAAGCTGTAGCATTTTTAAAAATTCCCGGAGTGACTGATATGGCAATTAGAAACAATGTCTATTTTTTTAACCAAGCAGTAGATTTAGTCGCTGTGGATTTCAATCCATTAACGACAACTCCACCCGCAGTTACAAAAAGAGTGATTGAAACCTTCCCTCCTATCCAATCGCCAGATGGCTTTCTGCCTTATGATATTCCAGAAAATAATATTGTCGTTGGATGGCAATTAAGAAATTAAAGAGATGAAAAAGTTATTATACATAGTATTTGCCATGATGCTCATTGTGGGATGTGATTCAGATAGTTCGAATGACAGTTTTATTGAATCCAATGGCAGCGACGGGCAAGGTGGCTCACTCGCTATCTTTGCGTTGGTAGGCGATTACTTATACGGAGTGGATTATGAAGGGTTGAATGTTTTTAATATTTCTGCACCCAATGACCCTGTAAAAGTGAACGAGGTGAATATCAGTTTTGATATTGAAACCCTCTTTAGCTATGGGGAATATTTGTACATAGGTTCGCAAAACGGAATGTATATCTATTCCATCGAAAACCCCGAATTTCCACAATTCGTGGCAGAGGCAACACATTTAACGGGATGCGACCCCGTTGTAGCTTCTCAAAATACTGCTTACGTTATTTTATGGTCAGATTTGGGCTGCGGAAATAATGCAAACCAATTAGAAATTTATGATGTTACCGAAATTACAAATCCAATACTCCTAAGTACAAGGGGATTAACATTTCCGAAGGGAATGGGACTTTATGGTGACTATCTTTTTGTTTGCGACGATGAAATCAAGGTTTTTAACGTGAGCGACCCAACAAACACGATATTGGTTCATAACATTAGCAGGCTTGCATTTGATGTTATAATAAGAGATAATCTTTTAATTGCAATAGGTGACAATGGTTTGTATCAGTACCGTCTTGATGCTTCAAACATTGAGAATACTACTTTTTTAAGCAGTCTCGAGTTTTAAACTTTTCATAATTTTTTGTCTGCGGAAATGTTAAACAGTATCTTAGTAGAACTATTAACCGAAATAAAAATTAAGACATGAAAAAAATAGCAATAGTTACACTTAGTATATTGGCAATATCATTTACTAGTTGTAAAAATGACAAGAAAGATTCAGAAAATTCTGAAATGGATAATACTAATGAAGAAATGGTTTCTTCAAACGAAGTTTCAAAAAAGGTAAGTTTTAAACTCGAATCAAAAAGCGACAGCCAAGCAACGGGTGACGTGGCTTTTTCACAAAAGGGAGATATGGTAATGTTTGAAGCTTCACTTTCAGGTTTAAAACCTGGAATGCACGCAATACACATTCATGAAAATGCAGACTGTTCTGCGGCTGACGGTAAATCGGCTGGTGGACACTGGAACCCAACCATGCAAGACCACGGTAAATGGGGAAGTCAATCTGGGTATCACAAGGGTGATATTGGAAATTTTAGAGTAGATGAAGATGGAACAGGAAGCGTGAGCATGCAAACCAATGAGTGGTGCATTGGCTGCGGTGACAACACAAAAGATATTTTAGGTAAATCGATTATCGTTCACGAAGGACAAGATGATTTTAAATCACAACCTTCTGGAGATGCTGGCGCAAGAATGAGCTGTGGTGGTATCATTGAATAATCACAATTTTATATATAGCAAAAACCGATTGAAATCTCAATCGGTTTTTTTACTATGGGGCTTTTTAGCGGCACTACAATCATCGTGCTTAAGTTTTGTTTCATAGCTACTTACTATATTCAAAAACAATACCATTATTTTAATAATGTATAATATTTCCGTAAGGGACGATTTAATTTTTTATTATCTTTCAAAAAAATCTCACAAATGCGACAACCAGATGAACTAATTCTTGAAATGCAAAACGGAAACGAAAAAGCATTTGCAAGAATTTACACTTTATACTCTGAAGCTCTTTATGGTATAATTTATAGCGTAGTGCGCGATAGCGACCTTGCTGAAGAAACTTTACAAGACGTTTTTATTAAAATATGGAGCAATTCTAAATCATACGACATAGAAAAAGGACGCTTTTTTACATGGGCATTGAACATTGCCAGAAACACTTCTATTGATGCCACACGGTCTAAAGCCTATAAAAATTCAAAGAAAAACCTATCTACAACAAATTTCGTAGATATTATATCGAGTACTGATAGCTTAAACAAAAAAACGAACGCCATTGGCATAACCAAATTTGTAGAACGGTTAAAACCCGTTTGTATCAAAATAATAGACTTGCTCTATTTTAAAGGATACACACAAGTTGATGCAGCCAAAGAACTGGAAATGCCTTTAGGAACTGTTAAAACAAGGAATAGAAATTGCATAAAAGAATTACAGATGCAAGTTTTAGGTTAATTCGATAATACACAAAAATGACAACAACGGAATTAATAGAATCAGGAACTTTAGAACTTTATGTTTGTGGCGCATTGCCAGAAGATGAAGCGCAAGAAGTGTTTGAAGAAATTCAAAAAAATAGCGACGTTCGCGGAGAGGTTCAAAGAATCGAGAACACATTGATGAATCTTTCATCAGAAATTGCTCCCGCACTTTCAGTAATGAATTGGAGTAGTATTTTAAATGCTATTTCTGGAACAAGAAGTATAGGAAATACAAACAACACAACAAATTGGGGTGCCATAACAGGTTGGGCAGCAGCTCTGGCTTGTGTGGGAGGTATTTTCTGGATGCTTAATCAAAACAATGAACTTGAAAACCAAGTTACTGAAGCTACGGAACAAAGAAATATATTGGAGGAAGAGTTGGATATCTCGACTGAAATGCTCGTTGCAAACGAGGAACTTCTTGACGTGATACGCTCAAAAGATTACAATGCATATACATTGCCGGGTAATCAAGCAGTTGCGCCTACGGCCTACAGTAAGGTGTATTTTAACGATGATACTAACGTTGCGTATATTGACGTCAAAGGACTTCCAAAAGCACCAGAAGGAAAAGTATATCAAGTATGGTCGCTCATGTTAGAGCCACTAACGCCTACCAGCGTAGGATTGATTGATGACAGTACGTTAGCTTCAAACGGAGTGTATAAATTTGAAAATTTGAAAGATGCTCCGCAAGCATTTGGAATCACGCTCGAGCCAGCTGGCGGAAGCGAATCCCCTACCCTTTCTCAATTATACACCTTAGGAACGACAGCTCCTTAAAAAATTTAAGAAAACTAATTCATATAAAAATGCCTCAGAAATTTCTGAGGCATTTTTTATTCTTCGGAAATGTGGCGGGGGTTAGATTATTAACCCCTAATTATCAGTTCTTCAATTCCTGTTCTTTTTGAAAACCTTAAACAGTATAAATATTCCAACGAAAAATCCAATTATAAAGATGATAAATGTATTGCTCATAACTAGCTTTTAGAAAATTTGTTAGTGCAGTAATGTCCTAATTCTATTTAAGTATTGGTTGCACGATTTAAACAAATTTAATAAATACAAAAATCAATAGAAAATTAGAGAGTTTTTTTCCTCTGTAATGTAACTGTATAAAAAACTGGATTATGCATTATTATTTCTTAAGATATTTTTCGGGGTTTAGTTCAAAACATAGAAAAGTTTTTAAAATATGTTCTAAATTTTAATGAAATTTAAGTAGGAATTAGTGAGTAATATCAGGTGTTAGTTGCTGGCTAATCTTTTAATAAAATAATTCAAATTAAGAATCTCTAGAATAAAATTTCCGTTTTCATCTAATTCGATAGATATGTTATGCTCAATAATTGTTCGTCCTCTCCACACCCCACTTAAGATTCTCATGTAATCAACACCAGTCCAATAATCATCTTTAATTTGGCAAATTTGCATGGCTGAATTTGTTACAAGTTTCATTTGGCTTTCATCTAATAAGTCAGAATGAGTACTGAATCTGGCCCTAATTATTTTAACGTCATTATCATCATCCAACACATATTCTCCATTATTTATTGCAATTTGAAAATTCAACAATTCAAAGGTGTCCAAGAACAAAGGATCTAAGTTAATTGTAAAATGAACTGACTCTACTCCTTTGTCAATTTTTCTAGTATCGATGTCGGCTAATTTTATTAGTGACGAAATATTTAAATCCGAATAGTTTGAATTCATTATTTTATTTTCAGAATTTATGTAAAGCTTGCACCTAACAAGTTATAAAATGCAATTTATGCATTATATACGGATATAAAATCCTGTTATCAACAGTTTGTTTTGCGCGTTTACAGTTTTTTTTATGAGCTAATTTGAGCTAGACCTCAACCTTATAAGTAGATAAAACAACAATTGAATAATTTATATCTCTTACAGATAAAATAAATAAACGGGGGAAATTTCTATTCGATTTACTTTTTTGAAGATTGAAACCCTTGACTTTCGGGTACAAAAAATGGCAAGCTACCTACATCACACCGCTACGACCGTCTACCCTTGCTGTGTTCCCACCCTGGGGGATTCAACAGGAGCTGGTTGTGTAGGACTTGCCGGTGCAAAGATACTTCTTTTCACATCTTTTCCAATAATTTTTTCAACTCATTTTTAATAAATATCTTGCATAAAAAATAGACCCGATATGAAATATGCTAACCTACTAATTACCTTTGTCTTACTACTTTTAATCACCAGCTGCGACGAGGAAATTAAAAACGCCAACCAGCATTTCTCTATAGAAATTAAAGACAACAAAAAGAGTTTTACAACTGCTGAAACGGTAGCTATAACACTAAAAAGTAAGCAAGGGAAACCCATTGATAATGTATCCTATTCGCTCAACGGAAAACCTTTTGATGGAAACACGAGTGGCGCAACCCTTAACATTTCCGCAGAAAAACTGGGAGAACGTACCATTGACGCTAAGATAACTTCCGGCGGAAATGAGTACACCGTTTCAAAATCGTTCGTTATTTTAGCTTCGGAAAAGCCAAAACTCTACGGCTACAAAATTCTCGAAGTATATCCGCATGATCAAAGCGCCTACACCCAAGGACTGGAATTTAACGGTGAAGATTTATATGAAAGTACCGGGCAACGCGGATTTTCAGATTTAAGAAAAACGGATTACAAAACGGGCGAAGTGCTCATGGACCAAGATTTACAACCGCAATTTTTTGGTGAAGGTTTAACGATTTTAAATGATAAATTATATCAACTTACATGGCAATCTGGGCAAGGTATAATTTATGATTTTCCTTCGTTGAAACAAGAAACTACCTTTAAATATAACCAAAGCAAAGAAGGTTGGGGACTTGCCAACGACGGTAAAAAGATTTACAAAAGCGACGGTACAGAGAAAATCTGGACACTCAATCCCACTACCCTAGCAGAAGAAGAGTATATTGAAATCTACACAAACACAAGCAAAGTAAAGAGTGTGAACGAACTGGAATGGATCGAAGGCAGACTCTTTGCAAATGTGTATCAAAGTGAGGCGATTGCTATCGTAAACCCTAATAATGGCGCGGTAACTGGAATTATAAACATGAAAGGTCTCAAAGAAAAAGTAAGTCAACACAACGAACTCGATGTTCTAAACGGAATTGCCTACAAAGGAGAACCCAACATCATTTATGTAACTGGAAAAAAATGGGACAAGCTTTTTAAGATTGAAATTTTTGAAAAATAAGAAATCTAGATTTTTTAAATTCTTTACCAAATATGCCGCAAATAGAAAAGACTGCCAAAATATATACTTTAGGCAGTCTTTTTTTTTGAAAATGGTATTTACAATTCTACGGCGGTATTTGCCATCGTCAATAAATCTTTCATGGTAAAAACACCATTGGTGCCCAACGAAGGTGACCAGTCTCTATTACTACCTAAGTAAGAGCGCTCATCTTTTTCTAGAATACCGATGATGGTTTCGGCAACTATGGTTGCTCCAACGGGACCCAAACCTTCTCCCGGAAGATTGTTGAGCGTATCCATTCTGCCTATTTTTTCTGCTTCGGCCAAAATATAAAACCATAATGGCGTACCACTGCCCATGTCCAGATTATGCGTTGATGATAAATTTTCAATCAAATCTTTAACGCTGTCAATTTCGCCAGCATCTCTTCCCATAAAAGTAGCGATACTTTCGCCAGAAGGTAATAAAAAGCTCTGCCCACGTCTTAAATTTCGAGTAGCTAACGATTTATCTCCTGGATTGCTGGAATTTATAAAGGGTAATTCTAATAGAATAGACGCCATTTTTGTGTTTAACTTTTCAGCTCTTTGGTAGTTTCCGTCAAAATCAAATAAACTTTCCCATTCAATAATCTGACCTACATTTTTAATCTTTTCAAATCCACGACCAAATTGCGGTGAAAATATATTATGCACGGGCCCCGAAGGTTGCAATTTAAATTCTTGATTGATCATGGAATGCCCAAAACGATACGCAGCTACAGAAAATTCAACTGGAATAAAAGGCTCGTTGCAAGGTTTATAAAAACGTCTTCCCGAACCCAAAACAGAATTTACAATCTTTGAACCACACATAAGCGGTAAGAACTCATTGACAACAATCCACTGATAATGCATGGTTGCATCATGCCTTGCTTCTTCATATAATTCTCCAGCACTTTTATGTGGATCATCTGTTTTCTTTTTGTGATAGAGCGCATTATAAAACCGAATAAATGCCAGTTGCATTTGTGAAATCACCCTATTTTCATCATTTCTTGGATCTCCTATTATTGCAGTTTCGGTTCCAGTTCTGGCTAAATCGTACTTTTCTAAAGCCGCACCTTGTCCTTGGTTTTGGTTTGTCTTTCCTGTTAACAAATAAAGACCTCTTCCATTTGGCTTATCATACAAAAAAGGCTCATCCTCGGGTCCGCCACCAAAAATACTGTCTAAATCCAATGTGGCTGTTCTTGTATTATCGATACTGTTGGGATTGTTAATACTGCTGAAACTTGAGCTCGTATCAAAAGTAATATCGTGATCAATAAATTGACCAAAAAATATCATCCCCAAGGGAACATTGGCAGTAAATTTTGGCGCCCCGTTGATATCCATTGCTCCTCCCTTTTCCCCAAGTTTATTTAATACTTGCGGATTATTATAAAGCGGTGAGACATTTCTGAACATCCTTCCAAATTTCCCGATCGACTCAACGTTGTAGGATTCTATTGTACACAGTAGATTTTTTCCAAAAAAACTGTGCATTCCATGGTTGCTTTTCATAATTAAAATATTTAGTTAGTAAAATGATTACAAAGTAATTCTGGGGAATCTATGATAAGGGGAAGTTTAGCGTAAAATGCTGATATAAAGATATTTATAAAAAACGAATTATTAGTGCTTTCGCTTTTAAAAAAATGGAAGAATTTTCCTAATGCTTTTTGAAACATTTACTTAATGTATTACACACATTATTTGAATGGTTGCGGTTTCTATTGTTTCAAAACGCCTGTTCCCTCACTCAAAACGTCTGTTCCCTCAAAAGTCATTTTATATATGGTATGCGGAATCCATCTTTGTGGTAATAAAACCATCAAAGATGAAAAAAGCGATACACGTACAGATTCCCGAACCTTGCCATGAAGATTGGGCAAAAATGACTCCAACTCAAAAAGGAAGACACTGCGCTTCTTGTGAAAAAGAGGTAACAGATTTCACTCAAAAAAGCGATGAGCAAATCGTAAAAATGCTCACGGCAAACCCCAATAGTTGTGGGAGATTCAAAAAAACGCAGTTGAAACGAGAGATTAAACTGGAGCGAAAATCTACAGCATCACTTGCTCCGTATGCTGCCAGTTTATTGTTGCCTTTGACGTTGCTTAGCAGTCTCAACACTAAAGCCTCTTCAAAGGAGACAAAGACCGAAAAGGTTTATAAATCTATAGGAGTTGGCAGATATAGCGAGGTAAATAATCTTTTAAAAGTGCGAACGATTACAATAGGTGTGGTTACAGATTCCCACGGAAATGTGCTGAACAAGGTAAAAATTACTTCGAATGAAACTGGCGTTGTAACTTATACAAACATTAAAGGCGAATATGAAATTAAATGCTTTCACGGTGAAACGCTCTGCTTCGAAAAACCCGATTATGAGCCTTTTGAATTTATGACAACTAGAAGTAAGAATGTAAAAAACATTTCGCTTTCAAAAATAGAGTTGCAAATTGAAAGAACAACAGGTAAAATAAAAATTGCTCCCCAAGAAACTCGAGAAGAAATCGGCGACGTCATTGTTGAAGAAGAAACAAAAGAAGAAATAGAGGAAAAGGTTGAAGAAAAAACAGACCAAGATAATACCCTGAAAAAAATTTCTGGTACAGTCACAGATAGCAGCGGATTACCATTACCGGGTGTAAATATCATTGTAAAAGGAACCACAAACGGGACACAAAGCGATTTTGACGGATTGTATAGTTTAACTGTTGAGGAAGGACAGACTTTAGTTTATAGTTATGTTGGATTTGATACAATTGAGAAACAAATAAACGAGTATAGTAATATATTAAATGTTTTTATGGAAGAAGGAGGAACTCTTGGAGGATTAATGGCTATTGGCGGATATTGGGCCAGTGAACCAAATCGAGTAACCGCAACAAGACCATTCGGCAATGTATCTTTTGCTAATGATTGGGAAAGAGAAGCTGAAAAAAGCAAACAAAGAAAAGCATATCAAAATGGTTTAAAATTTCAGTATAAAAAATTAAGAGAGCGAAGAGAAGCGCGACAGTTAAAGAGACAACAGAGAAAAGAAGAAAGAGCGCAAAGAAAATTAGAAAGACAGAAGTCAAAATAGAGATTAAAGCGCAATATCTTTTAAAATATAATTCTTAACGAGACCGCAGGGATTTGATATAAATTTCAAATCCCTGCGGTCTCACAATATTAGAGACAAATAAAAGTTATATTTTTACCTAAAATTTTCTTTGATGAAATATATCTATGGCTTGGCATTATTCTGCTGCATTATTCTTTGGAGCTCCTGCCGAAACGATTTTGAAACCGTTGCGAACACAGGAAATCTTGAATTTTCAAGAGATACTGTTTATTTGGACACCGTTTTTACAAACATTGGTTCAAGTACCTATAATTTAAAAGTGTACAATCGCAGTGATGAGGATATTACGATTCCCACCATTTCTCTTGGCGAAGGGCAATCTTCTAACTACAGATTAAATGTTGACGGGCTGCCGGGAAAAGTTTTTAATGACATCAATATCCTCGCAAACGATAGTATTTTCGTATTCGTGGAGACTACATTGGACATCGAAAATCTTCCGGGTAATGATTTGCAATTTTTATATACCGACCAAATTTTATTTGACACGGGCGCACTTCAGCAAAAGGTAGAATTGGTTACACTAGTGCAGGATGCAGTATTTCTATTTCCAGCAGACTTGGGCAATGGAATGATTGAAACCCTCAATTTAGGGCAAGATGCTGATGGAAACGATATTTTAATAGAGGGATTTTTCTTGGATGATACAGAGCTAAATTGGACCAACGAAAAACCTTATGTAATCTATGGCTATGCAGCCGTAAATTCAGGAAAAACATTAACTGTAGATGCAGGAGCACGCATTCATTTTCACAACAGTAGCGGACTTTTAATCAATGAAGGTGGTGTTATGAATGTCAATGGAGCACCTAGTACAGACCCCGAGTTATTAGAAAACGAAGTCATCTTTCAAGGTGACCGTTTAGAACCAGACTTTGAAAATGTACCGGGACAATGGGGTACCATTTGGTTTACAAATAACAGTGTGGGAAACACTTGGACAAATACGACGATAAAAAATTCGTTGATAGGATTACGAGTTGCAAATAGTCAAATTGATTTGGAAAACGTTCAAATTTACAACGCCGCGGTAAGCGGTTTGCAAACTTTTACAGGAAATGTAACGGGTCAAAACATGGTAATCAATAACTGTGGAAATTCCAGCTTGGAATTAAATCTTGGTGGTGATTATACATTTAATCAAAGTACGTTTGCAAATTATTGGAGCAATAGTTTTAGGTCATCACCTACGGTTTCCATTAATAATGCGATTGATACTGGTACCGAAATTTTAGCGTCATCATTGATTCAAGCAACGTTCAACAACTGTATTATATACGGAAGCGAAAATCTCGAACTCGGGCTTTTTGCAGTCGATGACGCATCGGTTTTATTTAACTACGAATTGAACAACACCCTACTCCGTTTCAATGATACGGGAGGAGATTTTACAGATAACCCTTTGTATCAATTTGGACAACCACCGTATAACAACGTAACGCTAAATGTTGATCCGGCGTTCTTTGATCCACAATTAAATGACTTTAATATTGAGATGAATGTTTCGGGAGCTGAAAATATTGGAGATTCTGCAATTAATAGTATTGTTCCAGTTGACCTTAACGGCACAACTCGCGCAACACCTCCAGATGCTGGAGCTTATGAAAGTATTATTTTTCCAGAAGGTTAGAAAACACATTTAAAAAGGTAAGGGTTAAAAGTGAATCATGATTTCGATTTACTTTTAACCCTTTTTATTTTGGAAAATACATTTTCCACTAAGATTTACAAAAACATCACTATTTCTGGTTGAGCCTTACTATAAAGCACAAAAAAAACCCATCCGTTGGGATGGGTTTTCTGTAAATTCAAAAAAGTATATATTAAAGTACTCTTACGTTTACTGCGTTTAGACCTTTGTTACCTTCTTTAAGGTCAAATTCTACTTCGTCTCCTTCTCTAATCTCGTCGATTAAACCTGAGATGTGTACGAAATGGTCTTTTTCTACTCCTTCTTCTGTGATAAATCCGAAACCTTTAGTGTCGTTGAAGAATTTTACTGTTCCTTTGTTCATTGTAATGAATTAAATTATTAAGCCACAAAGGTAAACTTAGTTATTGACTATACAATGCAAAACAGCTTTTATTTATAAATTACCCAAAATTCAACTATAGAGGGGCTTAACATTGTTTTTACCACTCATTCTTTCTTCTTCGGAAATATTAATCATTTAAAACAAGTCTTATTTCGGCAGATTCGGCAAGTATATCATCTCCAGTATGTTTGAGGCGATGGAAGTATTTTTCTCAATTCAGTATTGAAGTATTTAACAGAGAATAAAAGAAGTTCTTCTTCACTACCTTCATGTTGGTATGTCCCATTTTCGTCGAAATCTAATTTATCTAATAAATTGATGGACCGCGGATTTGTCCTCAAGGTAAAAGCGTAAAATTCCTTTACCTCAAAATTTAAAATAACATAATCCAACACAGCTCTGCTAGATTCGAAGCCATACCCCTTCCCCGTCTCGCTATCCAAAAATGCAAATCCTAAATCTGGATGTTCAAGATTTGGTCTCTTATAAACACCACAAGTGCCAATAGGCTTTTGACTATTTTTCTCTAAAACAATATAAAAGCCAAAACCATTTTCAGAATAACTAGGCAGATATTTTTCCTTTAATATTTTCTCAGCATCTTCAACCGATTTAATATTTCGGTCTCCGATAAACTCAATCCACCCTTTCGAATTAAAAAGCTCGACAAAAAATGGCGCATCGCTCATTTCTATCTTACGGATTATTAGTCGTTGTGTTTCTATTGGTAAAATCGTTCTCATTGGCCGAAAATAAAAAGGCTTCAAAAAAATTATTGAAGCCTTATAAAAATAAATTTAAAACTACATCTTAAATAAAGGCTTCCCTTCCATCATAGCATTCACTTTAACTGCAATTACTTCCAACTTTGCTTCATCTTCGTGGTTCATGATTACCTCATCAATTAAATCTACAATGCCCTGCATTTCATCTTCTCTCATTCCTCTTGTTGTGATTGCCGCAGTTCCTATTCTTATTCCGCTAGTAACAAAAGGAGATTTATCATCAAACGGAACCATATTTTTATTTACGGTAATATCTGCTTTTCCTAAGGCTTCTTCGGCTTGTTTACCTGTGATGTTTTTATTTCGAAGGTCTATAAGCATCATGTGATTGTCTGTCCCGCCGCTAATTATTTTATAATCTTTAGCTACAAAAGCCTGCGCCATTACTGATGCATTTTTTTTCACCTGAATCATATAATGTAAAAACTCATCTGTCAACGCTTCGCCAAAAGCAATTGCCTTTGCTGCGATAATGTGCTCCAAAGGCCCGCCTTGATTTCCAGGGAAAATACCGCTATCCAAAAGCGAAGACATCATTCTCTTCTTTCCGTTTTTTAAGGTTATTCCAAATGGATTCTCAAAATCTTTACCCATTAAAATCATTCCACCACGAGGTCCGCGTAACGTTTTGTGCGTTGTAGTAGTTACCACATGACAATGCGGAATTGGGTCTGCAATAATTCCTTTGGCTATTAAACCTGCTGGATGCGCGATATCTGCCAATAAAATAGCCCCCACTTTATCTGCAATTTCCCTAAAACGTTTATAATCAATTTCTCGAGAATAGGCAGAAGCACCAGCGATAATCATTTTAGGTTGTTCCTTGATTGCGATGGCTTCAATTTTATCATAATCGAGCATTCCTGTTGCTTCCTCTACACCGTAAAATACGGGCGAGTATAAACGCCCACTAAAGTTAACGGGCGATCCGTGCGTTAAATGACCTCCGTGCGATAAATCAAAACCTAAAAATTTATCCCCAGGCTTTAAACAAGCATGAAACACTGCTGTGTTTGCTTGCGAACCACTGTGAGGCTGTACGTTTGCATACGCTGCACCAAAAAGCGCCTTCGCTCTATCAATCGCAATTTGCTCTACCTCATCCACAATCTCGCAACCACCGTAGTAGCGCTTTCCCGGGTATCCTTCGGCATATTTATTTGTCAAGACTGAGCCTGCCGCTTCCATTACTTGGTCGCTCACAAAATTTTCGGAAGCGATTAATTCTAGTCCGTCGAGTTGGCGTTCGTGCTCTGCTTGGATTAATTCAAATATTTGTTCGTCACGTTTCATAGGGTGCGATAATTTTTAATTGTTCGATTTATTTTTGGGCACTTCGGAAATTTTAAGGTTCCAAGAATGTGCTTTTGCTTTATTTTTATGTTTCAGAAAAGCTTCGGAAATTCTAAAATTTAAAAATCCGTTGTCTCAAATTTTTCATGGTTTTTAATATCTCAAATGTTTAAAATTTCCGAAGAAAAACCCTTTGAATTTAAAATTTCAGAAACCAAAAAACGGTATAAAATTATGATACTGTTAATTTCTTCCAAAAATACCAAATCCATACGTGACCTATTCTTAAAATTATATATTTGATGTGTATTTTACTAACAGAAAATAAACACTATGCCCTTAATCGCTAACAACCCAAAAAGAGAAACGTGGATCGATGTTCCTGAGAACAGCGACTTCCCGATACAAAATATTCCGTTTGGTGTATTTTTAACCCGTGACGATATCATTACCATTGGTACCCGAATAGGCGATACTGCAATAGACCTTGCAGCGTTGCACCAATTGGGCTACTTCAAAGGAATTGATTTGACAGATGATATTTTTCTGCAAGACAGCCTCAACGACTTTATTGCAGATGGCCGTAAAACTTGGCGTTTGGTGAGAAATAGAATTAGTGATATTTTCCTAAAAGGAAATCATGAGCTACAAACCAATAGAGCGCATTGCAGTAAAATACTTTTTAAGCTCAATGAAATTGAAATGCAACTCCCTGTGGATGTTGGTGATTATACAGATTTTTATGCCAGTAAAGAACACGCAACCAACGTGGGGTCACTTTTTAGAGATCCAGAAAATGCATTGTTGCCCAATTGGCTTCGAATACCAATAGGGTATCACGGTAGAAGTTCATCGATAATCCCTAGTGGAACACCAGTTCGCAGACCAGTGGGACAGATGAAACCTGGAGATGATGGTGTGCCTGGATTTGGGCCTTCAAAATTGTTGGACTTTGAATTGGAAATGGCTTTTATCACAACGGCTGCCAATGACCTTGGAAAACGTGTTGACATTAGTGAAGCTGAGGATTATATTTTTGGATTGGTTCAATTTAACGACTGGAGTGCTAGAGACATACAAGCATGGGAATATGTACCATTAGGACCCTTTTTAGGAAAGAGTTTTGCATCCACGATTTCGCCTTGGATTGTAACACTGGATGCTCTTGAGCCTTTTAGAACGGAAGGTCCTGCGCAAGACCCAGCACCTTTACAGTATCTTGAACAACACGGAAAGATGAATTTTGATATTAATTTACAAGTTGGAATCAAACCTGAAGGCGGCGAAGAAACCGTGGTGGCAAATTCAAACTTTAAATATATGTATTGGTCGATGGCGCAACAATTAACACATCACACGGTAAATGGTTGCAACGTGCGCAGTGGCGATATGATGGGGAGCGGAACAATCTCGGGCCCCACAAAAGACAGCTACGGCTCAATGTTAGAATTAACTTGGAGAGGTCAAAATCCAATTAAACTTAGTGATGGCTCTGATCGCAAATTTGTAAATGATGGCGACACTGTTATCATGAGAGCATATTGTGAAAAAGACGGCTTGAGAATAGGTTTTGGAGAATGTGACGGAAAAGTTTTATCGGCATTGATGTAACATAAAGAAGCATTTTAAGCTGAAATATTTAGCACACAAAAATCTTGTTCTTTGTGTGCTATTTTTTTTGGCACACCAATTGAAATGTTAAAAACATAACCAATACCTTTGAGTTATGAGAAATTTTACGACAATAGTTATTGTTGCCTTTCTATTCGCTAGTTGCAATAGTACAAAGCGAAACATGCGATTACTTAATGAGGGTGAATACGAACAGGCCATAGAGCTTGCCGTAAAGAAACTTCAAAAAGATAGATCTGCTGAAAAAAACGACGCTCGTATTATTTTACTTGAACAAGCATTTGCAAAAGCCATTGATGAGGATACCCGAAGCATTTCTTTCCTAAAAAAACAAAACACGCCTCAAGCAGCAAGAAAGATTTATTACACCTATCAAAACATGGAGTATTATCAAAATACGATACGGCCATTACTTCCACTATACAGTTCTTCTTTAAATAGGAATGCCAACTTTAAAATGAAGGACTATAGCAACGATATACTACTTGCTAAAGAAAATTATTTAAAAGCTCTCTATCAAGAGGCTGACATTTACATGAACCGACAAACTATAGATGATTATAGAACGGCCTATAATATTTATTGTGATATCGCTGAAATTCAGTCCAATTATAAAGACGTTGCTCAATTAAGAGGCGATGCTCGTTTTTATGGAACCGATTTTGTCCACGTGCGACTCAATAATAGAAGCGGTCAAATAATCCCATTGCGATTAGAACGTGATTTGCTTGATTTCAACACCTACGGATTGGATGATTTCTGGACGCAATATCACGCTGTAAAGGAAAGAGATATTGATTATAATTTTGGGGTTGATTTTGATATTAGAGAAATTTCAGTCGCTCCAGAACGATTGAGTGAAGTTGAAGAACGAAGAAGCAAGCGCATAAAAGATGGATGGGAATATCTGTATGACCGAAACGGAAATGTTAGAAAAGACAGCCTTGGCAATGATATTAAAGTTGACAAATATATCACTGTAAATGCACGAGTGACTTATACCACACAAACTAAAGCTGCACTAATTGGCGGTGATGTAGTCTATAATGATTTGGTTAGCAATAGAATTTTGAATAGATACCCAATGGCAAGCGAATTTGTTTTTGAAAACTTATTCGCAAAATTTAGAGGCGATAAACGCGCCTTGACTTCAGAAGACCGAAAGTTTTTAAACAATAACTACATTCCGTTCCCATCGAGCGAACAAATGGTTTTTGATGTGGGTGAAGATTTAAAATTAAGATTGAAAGATATTTTGAAAAGCAATGGATTTCGATAAAAAAGCTCACATAAAAAAAAGACTCCAAGAAGGAGTCTTTTTTTATGCTTTCAAATATTAGACAAATCGTTCTAAATCTGCCGCTTGAATGGAATGGTGGGACTCATTAAAAACCGCTGTCTCATTTTTTATCACTATAAGTTGTGGGCTTTGATGAATCACTTGAAACCTAGAAGCCACTTCGTTCGAGACATCTCGGTTTGCTTTTAAATCCAAGAAATACAACTTAATTTGGTTATCATTTAAAGTATATCCTCTCTCAAAATTTCGTAAGACCATTCTGCTTATTCCGCAGGTGGTCGAATGTTTAAAAATGGCTACGGGAGTGGATTTTGATTCTTCTGTTATTTCATCAAGTTGTTTCATTTCAGAAAGAACATGCCACGGCACCTCAACGATTTCTTCTTTTGCGATGTCGCTTGCCGTCTTTTTAAATTTATCTAATAATCCCATTTTTCTTTTTTTACAAATATACAATCTACTGTCTTGATTTTTCTGAATGTTATATTAAAGTATCAATCCGTCATTTTGTCGGTTAAAAACAAAGTTTTTACAGACATTTTGTCTTTTTAATGGATTGGCTTGCCTTTTGAAAAATACCTTCTGAAATTAACAAGAACAAACACTGAGAGGGATTGAATCTGTTTCAGAAAAATATATAAAATATGAATTTTAACAATTATACCATAAAAAGTCAAGAGGCCATACAGCAGGCGCAACAGCTTGCGCAAGGGTATGGTCATCAGCAAATAGAAAATGAACACATTTTAAAAGCCATTTTTGAAGTGGACGAAAATGTAATTCCGTTTTTATTGAAAAAGCTAAATGTAAACGTACCAATATTGCAACAAATCTTGGACAAGCAACTAGAGAGTTTCCCAAAAGTTTCGGGTGGCGATATTATGCTATCACGTTCGGCTTCAAGTACTGTGAATGATGCGAGTATCATCGCTAAGAAAATGAATGATGAATACGTTTCCGTAGAACATTTATTGCTGGCAATTTTTAATTCAAAAAGTAACATAGCCCAGACATTAAAGGATCAGGGCGTCACTGAAAAAGGATTAAAAGCTGCTATTGAAGAACTTCGGAAAGGTGACCGCGTGACTTCTCAGAGTGCTGAAGAAACATACAACGCACTTAACAAATACGCAAGAAATTTAAACCAATTGGCGCGCGATGGAAAACTTGACCCTGTAATTGGTCGTGACGAAGAAATACGCAGAATCCTTCAAATTTTAACAAGACGAACCAAAAATAACCCAATGCTCGTAGGTGAACCTGGTACTGGTAAAACTGCCATCGCCGAAGGACTTGCGCACCGGATTGTGGATGGTGACGTGCCTGAAAATTTAAAGACAAAAGAAGTGTATTCTCTAGACATGGGAGCATTGATTGCCGGAGCAAAATACAAAGGAGAATTTGAAGAAAGATTAAAAGCGGTCATTAAAGAAGTGACTTCAAGCGATGGGGATATCGTATTATTTATTGACGAGATTCACACACTTGTAGGCGCAGGTGGCGGACAAGGAGCAATGGATGCAGCAAATATTTTAAAGCCTGCATTGGCGCGTGGAGAGTTGCGCGCAATAGGTGCGACTACACTTGATGAGTATCAAAAATATTTTGAAAAAGACAAAGCTTTGGAACGTCGTTTTCAAAAAGTAATTGTGGACGAACCCGATACAGAAAGCGCCATTTCAATTCTACGCGGAATCAAAGAAAAATATGAAGCGCACCACAAAGTACGCATCAAAGACGAAGCAATTATAGCTGCAGTTGAGTTGTCGCAACGTTATATTACCAATCGCTTTTTACCGGATAAGGCTATTGATTTGATGGATGAAGCCGCTAGTAAAATGCGAATGGAAATAAACAGTAAGCCAGAAGAATTAGATGTACTTGACCGCAAGGTAATGCAACTAGAAATTGAAATTGAGGCCATCAAACGTGAGAATGATGAAACAAAGTTGAAAAGTTTAAGAAGCGACCTAGCGAATCTAAAAGAAGAGCGTAATGAACTGAACGCAAAATGGAAAAGTGAAAAGGAAGTCGTTGAAAATGTTCAGAATTTAAAAACCGAAATTGAAAATTACAAACTCGAAGCAGAACGTGCGGAGCGTGATGGAGATTTTGGTAAAGTAGCCGAAATTAGATACGGAAAAATTAAAGAGACGCAAGAAAAACTTTCAGCTTTAGAAGAACAGCTTGCTGAAAAACAAACTGGGAACTCTTTAATCAAGGAAGAAGTTACCTACGAAGACATCGCCGAAGTTGTTGCAAAATGGACTGGAATACCAGTAACTAAAATGTTACAAAGTGACCGTGAAAAACTACTTAAACTTGAAACAGAACTTCACAAAAGAGTTGTGGGACAAGAAGAAGCTATAGTCGCTGTTAGTGACGCTGTACGAAGAAGCAGAGCTGGATTGCAAGACCCTAAAAAACCGTTGGGTAGTTTCCTGTTTTTAGGTACAACGGGAGTAGGTAAAACCGAACTCGCAAAAGCGCTGGCCGCTTATTTATTTGATGATGATAGTGCCATGACAAGGATAGATATGAGCGAATACCAAGAACGCCATAGCGTGAGTCGTTTGGTGGGCGCACCTCCAGGATATGTGGGGTATGATGAAGGCGGACAATTGACGGAAGCCGTTCGGAGAAAACCGTATTCAGTGGTCTTGTTAGATGAGATTGAAAAGGCGCATCCAGATACTTTTAATATTCTATTACAAGTACTTGATGAAGGTAGATTGACAGATAATAAAGGTCGTATTGCCGATTTCAAAAACACGATTATAATCATGACCAGTAACATGGGTAGTGAAATAATCCAGCAAAAATTTGAAACCATCAAAGACCCTGACATGGCAATGGAGGGTGCAAAAGTAGAAGTCCTCGGATTACTTAAACAAATGGTAAGACCAGAATTTTTAAACCGAATCGATGACATCATTATGTTTACTCCTTTAACCAAAGAAGACATTAAGAAAATCGTGGGACTTCAATTAAAAGGAGTTTCAAAAATGCTTTCAAAACAAGGAATTACACTGGATGCGACTGAGGAAGCTGTTAAGTATCTTTCTGAAAAAGGGTTTGACCCACAATTTGGCGCAAGACCTGTAAAAAGAGTGATTCAAAAAGAAGTTCTGAATGAACTTTCAAAGGAAATTCTTTCGGGAAAGGTGACTACAGATAGTATCATTCTACTGGATAGTTTTGATTCAAAGTTAGTTTTCAGAAATCAAAACGACCTAGTTAATAGTTAATAAAATGAGGTTTTGGGTGTACCTCTTTTCTGAAGCATGTCTCGACGTGCAAAGGAAAAAAAAACACTCGGTTTCATATTTGGTTGGTTGACCTCCAGTATTTTAAAATACTGGAGGTTTTTTATAGTAAATAAAAAAAGCCACTAAAATTATAATTTTAGTGGCTTTTCTAAATAGCATTTGGATTATTACCAACTTGCTATTTCTTTTTCAATGTCTTCTTTTACTTTTCCAGTTTTTTCTTGCATTTTTCCTACAAGCTTGTCATATTGACCTTCAGAAAATTCTTCATCATCATTAAAAGTCATACCATATTGTTCTTTGGCTTTTCCTTTAATTTGGTTCCATTTACCTTTTAATTCTAACTTATTCATAGCTATATTGTTTTAAATTATTAATAATATAAAGATATGATTGCTTGTATCGAAACTGTATTAACCAAATGCTAATAAATACTCTCCAATTGTTATAATTTTATTAAAACCTTTAGTCAACCTATTTATTGACTTCGACAAAAAATTTCTTGTATTTTTGAATTTCAGAAATTACAAATTCTGAAATATGAATCAAAAAATCTCACACATGAAAAATTGGGCATATATTTTATTATTAGCTTTTGTTAGCGTGTCTTGCCAAGAAAAAAAAGCGAATCAAAATGAGGGTGACGTAACTGCGGAAGCCATAAAAGAGGATTTAAAAATCCCAGAATCAACTGTTACCACATTTTACCTAATGAGACATGCAGATAAAGACACAATTAACGGTGATAAAAATGACCCACCTCTAACTGAAGAAGGAAAAAAACGTGCTGAAAATTGGGCAGAATACTTTAGTAATGAAACTGTTAACGCTATCTACACAACAAATTACGATAGAACGATGCACACCATATTTTATCTCGCACGTGATAAGGATATTTCAGCAGAAATCTATTATCCCGGCCAGCTTTTTGACAATGATTTTCTAAAAAAAGTACAAGGGCAAAATGTTGTTATTGTGGGTCACAGTAATACCATTCCGCAAATGGTAAATAAAATGATTGGAGAAGAAAAATATAGCGATATTGATGATGACGATTACAACAATTTATACGTCGTTACCTTCAAAGGAACAAAAGCCACGGCAGAAGTAAAAGAAGTTAACTAGAGGTTAATTAAGCGTTACACGCACATTTTCGGTTTCTATTTTTGAGAGGAGTTTGAGTTTGTTTTGCTCAAATAATGTATCAAGTTGCGTAAGCGAAACTTCAAGGCTTTCAGGTTTGTAATTATTGTAATCGACAAATCTAATTCCTTCAATGAAACGTGGATTATAGGCTTCTCTAAATCTAATTCCACCACCATTTACGGCGTAGCGGTACGCTAAATAATCGACCGTAAAATTTGTTTTGTGCACCCAGAACATAAACTCATCATCAAAATCTGTCCCGCCCCCTTCTTCCTTAAAAGTTACTTCAATTTTATAATACGGTGCACCTTTTATAACAACTTCTCCCACTAATTTTTTATTTACCGCTGGCGCATTTAAGCCATACGGCAACTGGGAAAAATAATGTACCGAGTTCACACCATCTGCTACTTTAACAACAGTATCGTTTATCGTTCTTCGGAAATTTGTATTTGTTAATACATCTTTTATTACCGAAACACTATCTTGGACAACTCTGCTATAGGTATAATTTCCTCCATCTCGAATACTTTGATATTTATTGTTTCTGAATTCAAAATCTACGGTGGCGCGCTCGCAATTTCCGTTGCAAGCAGTTTCAATTGCTTTGTCGATAATTTGTTGTGCGGTGAGTTTTTCTTCGGTAGTTGCACAAGATATAATGCCTGTAAAAAGGATAATGGATAAAAGGTATTTCATTGTTTTATATTTCGGCTAACATTTCAGCAGCCTAAAGTTATGTTAGTTTTTTAGCATTATAAACTATTAGTTCTATTTTTGTGCTATGGCATTACAGAAAAATGTAAAGATAAAAAATAGGAAAGCTCGTTTTGAGTATGAAATACTCGATAAATACGTCGCAGGTATTGTGCTTGCTGGAACTGAAATAAAAGCTATTCGCGAAGGAAAAGCTTCTATTGCTGAGAGTTTTTGCGAATTTAATGAAAAAGGCGAACTGTTCGTCATTAATATGACTGTGCAGGAATACTCGCACGCTACGCATTTTAACCATAATCCAAAAAGCGAACGCAAATTGTTGCTCAATCGCTCCGAACTTAAAAAACTTGAAAAATCTGTAAAGGCATCTGGACTTACGATTGTGCCTTTGCTCCTTTTCACAAACGATAAAGGACTTGCCAAAGTGCAAATCGCGCTCTGCCGTGGTAAACGTGAATTTGATAAAAGAGATTCCATAAAAGATAGAGATAGCAAGCGTAATCTGGATAGAATTAAAAAGAGTTTTAATAATTAAAAGTTAGATGTAAGACCGCTGCGCTGAAGGACGTAGAATTAGACTAAGATTTTGTTTTAATAATCCCACTAGTTAAAACTATTTTAAAAATTTTTCAAAAGCAACTTGCTGTGTGTATCTTCGTTATGCCATAGATATGCTTATGAAAAGATTATTTTTTGTTTTACTGTTTCTCGTTAGTCTCGTTTCCGAAGCCCAAATCGTTGGTAAGGTGACCGACACTTCAAAAGCACCGCTAGCCAACGTTAATGTCTATGTGCAAAATACATACACCGGCACAACTACAAACGATGACGGAAATTTTGAACTCAACGTGGGACGCGAAGGCAAGTACATTATAATTGTTCAATATCTTGGCTATACAAAAGTGACCAAAGAGGTCAACATAGAGTCTTTTCCATATATTTTAAACATTACGCTGAAAGAAGAAACCACAAGCCTTGACGAGGTTGTAATAAACAGCAGTGAAGACCCTGCGTATCGTATTATTAGAGCAACCATTGCACAACGAAAAGAGAATCTTGAAAAAATAAGCGAATACACAGCAGATTTCTATTCGCGAGGATTATGGAAAGTAAAAGATGTCCCCGAAAAAATTCTTGGACAGGAAGTGGGCAATCTCGAAGGCGCGCTCGATTCTACACGTAGTGGGATTATTTATCTTTCTGAAACGATTTCAAAAATATCCTACCAGCAACCCAATGACTTCAACGAGAGAATCATTGCCAGTAAAGTAAGCGGAAGGGATAATGGTTTCAGTTTTAATAGTGCACAGGAATCTACATTTTCGTTTTACGAAAACACCATTGATTTAAGAGCAGCTATTGTATCTCCTATTGCCAATAATGCACTGAGTTATTATGATTACAAGTTGGATGGCGTTTTTTACGAAAATGGGAAGCTCATCAATAAAATTATCGTTATCCCAAAAAGACCAAAAGACCGCGTTTTTAGTGGGCAAATTTATATCGTGGAAGATGATTGGCAGCTCTATGGTGTGGAAATAAAAACTACCGGAAGCGCTATTCAAGTCCCCTTTATTAAAGAGATTGTCTTTAAACAGAATTTTAAATACGATAAGGATTATGACTTTTGGGTAAAATTATCGCAAACGATTGATTTTGGTTTTGGATTTATGGGTCTCAATGGCGAAGGCCACTACATCTGTAATTACAGCAATTACGATTTCGAACCCAATTTTGATAAAGACAGTTTTAGCAACGAAGTACTTTCGTTTGAACCTGAAGCCAATAAAAAAGATAGCCTTTTCTGGAAAGGAACGCGCCCTGTCCCTTTGACAAATGAGGAATTGAATGACTATATTAAAAAAGACAGTCTGCAAACCCTGCGACGCTCAAAACCTTATTTAGATTCGATAGATAATATGTCGAATAAATTTAGTTTCACTGCGCCTTTATTGGGATATACCTATACAGAAAGTTACGAAAAATGGAGATTGAGCTATGAAGGCCCTGTTCCGGGAATTGCCTTTAATACTGTTCAAGGATACAATAGTAACGCTGGATTGAGTTTCTTTAAATGGTACAATGAAAACCAAACCAATTGGATTGCAGCATCATTAAATGCAACCTACGGAATTGATGAAGACAAATTGAGGTTTCAAGGCCGAATCACAAAAAACTTTAATCGAAAAAACAATCTTCGATTTTCACTTTCCGGCGGAAGTAAATTAGAACAGTTTAATTCCAGTGAACCCATTTCGCCTTTAATCAACAGTATTTCTACGCTATTTTTTGAACGTAATTATATGAAACTATACAAACTTGATTTTGCTCGCTTAGAGTATCAGCAAGAATTATTTAACGGACTTGAAACACGTGTGCGCGTAGGCCATGAAAACAGAAGTCCCGTATTCAACAATTCAGACCACTATTATATAAACAATGGCAGCGACGTGAGTTACACCTCAAATAACCCGCTGGCACCTACAGATTTCACAAATCCCGCGATTGAGGAGCACTCAATATTAAAAAGTGACATTGCATTTCGGATTACATTTGGACAAAAGTATTTTTCAAATCCAGATATGAAATTTAATATAGGCAACGAATTGTATCCAAGACTCACAATACGATTTGAAAATGGATTAGGCGCTTCAGATAGCGATTATAATTTCAGTCAGTTGAGCGGCGAATTGTATCAGGATTTTGGCCTCGGAAATAAAGGAGAATTTTACTATCGCGTTAAAGGAGGAACTTTTTTTAATGGCGATGATATATCTTTTGTGGATTATCAACATTTCAACGGAAACCAAACTAGAGTTGGAACTTCACCGAATTACACAAACACTTTCAACCTCTTGCCCTATTATGATTTAAGTACCAACAAAAGCTATTTAGAAGGACACATGGAGCACGATTTTAGAGGTTGGATTTTAGGAAAAATTCCTGGCATCAATCAGCTAAACTTTAATCTTGTTGTAGGCGCTCATGTTCTAGCAACACAAGACAGAAAACCCTACTCCGAATTTTCGGTAGGTGTTGACAATCTAGGTTTTGGGGTGTATCGCTTACTACGTGTGGACTATGTGCGCTCCAACTACAACGGAGTGCAAGACGGCGCATTTGTTTTTGGTTTGAAATTTTTGGATTTGTTGGGATTGTAAATTGAAACTTTAAAAATCGTCTGGTTGAGCGCAATCGAAACCTCCGCTACGGAGAAAACCCTCAATTCTTATTCTCCAATAAAGGCACAAACCTAAACTCACCAAATTCCTCTTTACTAAACTCAGTGGGTGATGTACGTGTGTAAACTTCCATGATTTGTACTTTATCTCCCACGGGAATAACAAGTTTCGCTCCCACTTTTAATTGGGACAACAAAGGTTTTGGAACAAAAGGGGCTCCCGCAGTTACAATGATTCCGTCAAAAGGAGCTTGGCTCTCTAACCCTTTGTAGCCATCTCCAAAGATTAATTTTTTAGGCCGATAGCCCAATTTTGGGAGGAACAGTTTTGTTTTTTTGAAGAGTTCATTTTGGCGTTCTATGCTATACACGGTCGCTCCTACTTCCAATAATACAGCTGTTTGATAGCCACTCCCCGTGCCTATTTCAAGAATTTTATCACCTCTTTTTACTTCCAGTAATTCTGTTTGTCGTGCTACGGTATAGGGTTGTGAGATAGTTTGGTCTGCTGCAATGGGGAACGCTTTATCCACATACGCGTGACCAATAAAACTACTATCCATAAATAAATGACGGGGAATTTTATTTACCGCAGCCAGCACATCTGGATTGGTAATTCCTTTCTTCTTAAGTGTTTCCACCAGCCGCTTTCGCATGCCTTGATGAGTAAAAGTGTCTTTCAATTTGGGAGGTTTTGAGTGATTGCAAAATAATAGAAAAAACAAACTAATTCAAGATTTTTTCTAAATTGTAAAATAGAAAATATAAAATCCTAGATAATATAAATCTTTAATTAAATAAAAAAACTTCAAACATCAACCATTACTTTCAGTCTTAAAAGTTCCGAAGAAAGAACTCATCTCTACTTTTCACTCTTTAAAATAAATGCATTATGGAATTGTAATATTTCTAACAAATCCTCCTTTTAAACTCCCTCGCATTCTCGTACATTTGTAGAAAACACGAGCGCATGTTAAAAGCAGGAGTCTTGGGTGCAGGGCACTTAGGCAAAATTCATTTAAAGTTATTAAAGCAGTCCACGAACTACGAATTGGTGGGCTTTTATGATGCAAATCAAGAGGCAGCGAAAATCATTGAGGCCGAGTTGGGTTACAAAAGTTTCCCCACTATGGAAGCGCTCATCGATGCCTGCAATATGGTGGATGTTGTAACCCCCACTATACAGCACTTTAAGTGTGCCGAAAAGGTCATAAAAGCCGGTAAACATCTCTTTATAGAAAAGCCGATAACAAACACGGTTGCCGAGGCAGATGCTATTAGAGATTTAGCTAAAAAGCACGGCGTGCGCGGACAAGTGGGACAGGTGGAACGCTTTAATCCTGCGTTTATGGCGGTAAATCATATGATTGAAAACCCCATGTTTATTGAGGCACACCGGTTGTCAGATTTTAATCCTCGCGGAACAGATGTTTCGGTAGTTTTGGATTTGATGATTCACGATATTGATGCCATTTTAAGCGTAGTAAAAAGCAAGGTTAAAAATGTGCATGCGAGTGGTGTTTCGGTCATTAGCGATACGCCAGATATTGCAAACGCACGTATTGAGTTTGAAAACGGTTGTGTTGCGAATTTAACGGCGAGCAGAATTTCGATGAAGAAAATGCGCAAGGCACGTTTCTTTCAAAAGGATGCCTATATTTCGGTGGACTTTTTAGAGAAGAAATGTGAAGTGGTGAAGATGAAAGATGCCCCCAAAAATCCAGACGATTTTGCAATGGTGCTCACCAATGCCGAAGGTATAAAAAAACAAATCTATTTTGATAATCCGGAAGTTGCCGGAAACAATGCTATTCTTGACGAACTTGACAGTTTTGCCGAAGCAATTAAACATAATAGAGTTCCAGAAGTTTCATTAACACAAGGTGCTGAAGCTTTACGCGTAGCAATGTTGGTGATTGAGAATTTTAGTGAGATTTAACACCCTCACCCTTGAGAGAGAGGGGTTAAAAAATTAATAATTTAAAAATATCCCGATTCAAAAATCGGGAGAATGAATATGAAAAACATTGCAGTTATAGGTGCGGGAACAATGGGTAACGGGATTGCTCACACATTTGCACAAAAAGGATATAAAGTTAATTTGATTGATATTTCGCAAGCATCACTTGACAGAGGATTGGACACTGTAGCCAAAAATCTAGACAGAATGGTAGCAAAAGAAAAAATAACCGAAGCTGGCAAAGCCGAAACGTTACAAAACATTTCAACGTTTACAGATATGAAAGCTGGCGTGGAAAAAGCCGATTTAGTCGTAGAAGCTGCCACCGAAAATCTTGACCTTAAATTAAAAATATTTAGAAGTCTTGAAGAATTTTGCCCAGCAGAAACAATTCTTGCGAGTAATACATCGTCAATATCCATTACACAAATTGCTGCAGTTACGTCACGTCCAGAAATGGTGATTGGAATGCATTTTATGAATCCAGTGCCGATTATGAAATTGGTTGAAATCATTAAGGGCTATAGCACCAGTGACAAAACGTACAAAACAGTTGAGGAACTTTCTAAGAAATTAGACAAAGTCCCTGTTGAAGTAAACGACTACCCCGGCTTTGTTGCCAATCGTATTTTGATGCCCATGATCAATGAAGCTATCGAAACGTTATACAATGGTGTTGCAGGCGTAAAGGAAATTGACACAGTAATGATGCTAGGAATGGCACACCCAATGGGCCCACTCGCTTTGGCAGATTTTATAGGACTTGACGTATGTCTTTCTATTTTGAACGTGATGTACGATGGTTTTAAAAACCCAAAATATGCTCCTTGCCCTCTCCTTGTAAATATGGTAATGGCAGGAAAAAAAGGAGCTAAAAGTGGTAAAGGTTTTTATGATTACTCAGAAAACAGAAAAGCAGAAGTTGTTGCTAAGATGTTTATTTGATAGTCTTTAGCTTTACAATTATAGGCGCATAAGTCGTACATTTACCTATAATTATAAACTCTAAAAACCTAATTATGAACAAGTTAAAATTACTACTCGTATTTGCTATAGGATTAATATTTCAGCAATCAATTGCATGTACTTGTGCTGAAGAATCTAATTCTTTGAAAGAAAAAGTTGCCGAGAGTTTTGAAAGAGGCTCTTATATTTTTTCTGGTCTCGTTGTCAACATAGAAAAGGAAAATAATTCTGAAATACGCTCTTCATTTGAAGAAATCAATTACACATTTGAGGTTGTAAAACAATATAAAGGTGTGCCTGATACAAAAACGATTAAGGTAAAATCTTATGCAGATAGTGCGAGCTGTGGTTATGAGTTTACTTTAGGGCAAACATACCTCGTATATGCAAACGGATTAGGAGATAACATCTCAACAACTTTATGCAACAGAAATAATCCAATCGCTGGCGTTGAAAAAAAAGAACTTAAATATTTAAAAAAGTATTATAGAAAACATAAAAAGAAATAACAACATTTGGCAAAAATAATTCCATTTAGAGCAGTACGTCCCACGCGAGATAAGGTAAGTCTTATTGCTGCGAGGTCTTATGACAGCTATAGGCCAGAACAAGTAGAAGCTAGGCTCCGGGACAATCCGTTTTCATTTTTGCACATTGTGAATCCGGGATATAAATATCAGCAAGTAACAAGTGGTGCGCAGCGTTATAAGTTGGTTCGTAATCGATATCAAGAATTTAAAGAGGACGAATATTTCATACAAGATGAAACACCTTGCTTTTATATTTATAAAATTGTCAATCGCGACGGACTCGAATTCAACGGTATTGTTGCCGCGGCGAGCGCGCAGGATTATGAAGATGACATCATTAAAAAACACGAAGACACTTTAGAATATAAAGAGACTATTTTTGTGGAGTATCTCAAAACAGTGGGATTTAATGCTGAACCCGTACTCCTCACCTATCCCGATAATGACACGTTGGAAAAGATTATCTCAAAAGTGATGGAAACAAGAGCTGAGTACGAATTCACTACCACCTACCGCGACACCCACTATTTATGGCCCGTAGCAGATAAAGGTTTGATTTCTGAAATTTCTGCCCTTTTTTCTGAAATGAAAATATTATACATCGCAGATGGCCATCACCGCAGTTCATCATCTTATTTGTTGGCGAAAAAATTAAAAGAAGAAAATAAAAAACACACAGGCGAAGAAGCATATAACTTTTTTATGAGTTATTTAATTCCCGAAAGTGATTTAAAAATCTATGAATTTAACAGACTCATTTCAGATTTAAACGGACTTAAAAAAGAAGAATTTTTAATACAGTTGGACACGATTTTCCGAATTGAAAATAGAGGTCAGGAATATTACAAACCTTCAAAAAAACATCATTTCAGCATGTATCTTGACGGCGATTTTTATTCGTTGTATCTCAGGAAAGATTCGTATAAAATAGACAATGCCCTGGACGCGCTGGACACACACATTTTATACACTACCGTCCTAAAACCCATTTTGGGTATCCACGATGTTCGCAACGACAAACGCATTGATTATGCACATGGAAAAAACGATTTGGCTTTCATAAAAAGTGCTGTTGACAAGGGAGAATTTGCCGTCGGATTTGGATTACTCCCCGTCACAACTTCGGAAATGAGACAGATTGCAGACCAAGGATTAAAAATGCCACCAAAAAGCACCTACATAGAACCAAAACTAAGAAGCGGCGTGACTATTTATGAGTTTTGAGTGAAATAGTTGGTAGTCTTTAAACGGTAGCAAAGTATAAAATTGATTAAAAAAAGAGCGTGCTTTCCCATTAGATTTGGGCAATGTGCGGAACAATAAAACAAAAACTTAATGTCTGAAATTTCAGAAAACATAAAAAAATACAACACTGAATTGCCTGAAGATGTAACGCTTGTTGCAGTTTCAAAAACCAAACCCATTGAAGACTTGATGGAAGCTTATAAAGCTGGACAGAGGGTATTTGGTGAGAATAAGATTCAGGAAATGGAATCGAAATGGGAGCAAATGCCCAAGGATATTGAGTGGCACATGATTGGCCACGTGCAACGTAACAAGGTAAAATATATGGCGCCTTTTGTAAGTTTAATTCATGCCGTGGATAGTTTAAAACTGCTCAAAGAAATCAATAAACAAGCAAAGAAAAACGACCGCACCATTGCGTGTTTACTTCAAATAAAAATTGCCGAAGAGGATAGCAAGTTTGGAATGGAATCTTCCATGGCTTCGGAAATATTAGCTTCGGAAGAATTTAAGAAATTAGAAAATGTTTCGGTCGTAGGACTCATGGGAATGGCTACATTTACAGATGATGAAAGTCAGGTAGCTTCAGAATTTAAAAGATTAAAAACATTTTTTGATAATTTCCGAAGTGAATATCCAGCATTAAAAATATTGAGCATGGGAATGAGCGGCGATTATAAGCTCGCCATTGAAAACGGAAGTACGATGGTGCGTATAGGAAGTTCCATTTTTGGAGAACGAAATTAAAATTTAGATTAGGAGGAATACTATTGGAATACGCAATTTTAGATATAGAAACCACGGGAGGGAAATTTAATGAAGAGGGCATTACCGAAATCGCCATTTATCGTTTTGACGGTACAAAAGTGGTCGACCAATTTGCAAGTTTGATAAACCCAGAGCGGTCCATACAACCTTTTGTGGTCAATCTCACAGGAATCAATAGTGAGATGCTACGCAATGCACCCAAGTTTTATGAAGTTGCAAAACGCATAATTGAAATTACGGATGGTGCTGTTCTTGTTGCACACAACGCCAAATTTGACAACCGTATTTTAACGACAGAGTTTGACAGATTGGGTTACAATTTTGAAAAAGACACGCTGTGTACGGTAGAGTTGGCAAAAAATTTAATTCCAGATATGCCGTCCTATAGTTTAGGTAAATTAGTACGGTCGTTGGGAATACCATTGAGCGATAGACATCGCGCCCAAGGCGATGCAAAGGCTACTGTTGAGTTATTTAAAATGCTCTTGGTAAAAGACACGAATAAAGAAATCGTGAAGCAATTTGTAAAGAAAGACCCCAAGAAACAGATTGACACAAAACTTTTAGACATTATCCAAAAAACCCCTTCTGAAATTGGTGTGTATTATATGCACAATGATGAGGGAGATATCATCTACATAGGCAAGAGTAAAAATATAAAGAAAAGACTAACGCAGCATTTTACCAGCGATAATAGAAAGTCAAAAGCCATGCAACTGGCCGTGAGTGCTGTTACTTTTGAAAAAACGGGAAACGAACTTATTGCACTATTACAAGAAAGTGACGAAATAAAAAAACACAGACCAAAGTACAACCGTGCGTTACGGAAGACGGTATTTAATTATCAGTTGGGGTCTTTTGTGGATGAATTGGGCTATATAAATTTAAAGATTGAAAAGGCAGACGCTCGTAAAAAAGCAATCACTACATTTTCTAATTATCAATCTGCGAAAAACAATCTTGAAAATATTATCAACAAATACAGGCTTTGCCAAAGACTCGGTGGTTTTCATTCTACCACTGGAAGTTGTTTTAACTACGGAATCAAAGAATGCGAAGGGGCTTGTGTTCAAGAAGAGTCTCCAGAGCATTACAATGTACGCGTTCAAGAATTTCTTGATGAATACAGTTATGCTGATAAGCACATGCTCATTATTGATAGAGGGCGTGATATTGAGGAACGTTCTGTAATCTTAATAGAGGATGGAAAGTTTAAAGGTTTTGGTTTTTATAATCTGAATTATCAAATAAACAACCCTGAAATCTTGAAATCTATCATCCGCCCTATGCAAAATAATCGCGACTCACAGCATATTATTCAAACGTATCTAAGAAAAAATAAGGTGATAAAAACTGTAAATTTGAAACCTGACACTGCCAAATAGTATTAACTTGAGTACATTTAACTCTAAATAAATTTTGTGGGTAAAAGAATAAATAACGGTTGGCGTAATAAACTATACACCATCATCTATGAGGCTGACACTCCGTTGGGCAAATTATTTGATGTTGTATTGCTTATACTCATTGTTGTTAGCGTTATTTTTGTGATGGTCGAAAGCGTCAAAGGCCTCCCACCCTATTTATACGATTGGCTATATTATGGCGAGTGGGTAATCACTATCTTTTTCACTTTTGAATATATTGCACGTATCATTACCGTTAAAAAACCGTCGATTTATATTTTTAGTTTTTACGGTATTATAGATTTCCTATCTACAATTCCTTTGTATTTATCGTTCATTTTAGTTGGTTCAAACGTATTATTAGCTGTGCGAGCTTTGCGATTGCTTAGAGTTTTTAGGATTTTAAAAATTACGCGTTACATAGGTGAAGCCAATAAATTAACCAAAGCGTTAAAGGATAGTCGCCCAAAAATACTTGTTTTCTTATTTGCCGTATTAATTATTGCTATCATCGCGGGTACACTCATGTATCTGGTTGAAGGAGAAGAAAGCGGTTTTGTAAGCATTCCCGTTAGCGTTTATTGGTGTATTGTTACCCTAACCACCGTAGGTTTTGGAGACATCGCACCTATTACTCCCTTAGGCCAATTTATCGCTGCAGTTATTATGATTATGGGGTACGGCATTATCGCGGTTCCAACGGGAATAGTGAGTGCCGAATATGTAAAAAGCACAAAGAAAGAGGATTTAAATGATCCAAACTATGTGCATGTAAACACCCAACTTTGTAGAAATTGTGGCGCACAAAAGCACAGAGACGATGCAGATTACTGTCATCGCTGCGGAAATCATTTGCACCCGGAAGATATTACTGAGGAATGAAAAAAAGACCATTATTAGTCTGCGTTGTGGGTGCGACAGCAATAGGTAAAACAGCACTCGCCATTGAGATTGCAAAGGCTTTTTCTACTGAAATTTTAAGTGCCGATTCCAGGCAATTTTATAAAGAAATGAGAATTGGAACAGCAGTTCCTTCTACCGAAGAGCTTAGCGAAGTGCCGCACCATTTCATTCAACATAAAAGTATTTTTGAAACCTATACCGTAGGTGATTTTGAAAGAGAGGCATTGCTCAAACTATCCGAATTATTTAAAGAGCATTCCGTCGTAGTAATGGTAGGAGGCTCAGGTTTGTATGTAGATGCATTGGTGAAAGGTCTTGATACATTTCCGAAGATAAATAAAGAAGTACGAGACGCGCTCAATGCAGAGCTCACAGAGAATGGCCTTAAAAAATTACAAACCGAATTAGAACACGTTGACCCCTCCCAATTTAACTCCATCGATATTCATAATCCTAGACGTGTTATTAGAGCTTTAGAAGTCTACAGAAGCTCTGGAAAACCCTACTCGTCATTTTTAAATCAAAATAAAAATAATAGAGATTTCGATACTATTTTTATCGGTTTAAATGCTGAAAGATCTATAATATATGACCGTATCAATCGCAGGGTAGATTTGATGATTGATGGTGGATTGATTGATGAAGCAAAAAGTCTATTAGAGCATAAAGACTTGAATGCGCTACAAACTGTTGGTTATAGAGAGTTGTTTCAGTTTTTCGACGGAAATTTAACAAAAGAAAAAGCCATTGAAGAAATCAAAAAAAACACGCGCAGATTCGCCAAACGGCAAGGTACTTGGTTTAAAAAAAATCAAGAAATAGAATGGTTTGATTATGAGGTAGATATTTCAGAAGTAATTGCAACAATACATAAAAAAACGCCCTAAAAAGGGCGTTATCTACACTAAATATCTTCGCTTTTAGTTATCTACCTCGCTCTTCACGACGAGACGGAATCCTTCACCATGAATATTGATAATCTCAACATCATCATCAAGGCTCAAATATTTTCTTAGTTTGGCGATATAAACGTCCATACTACGTGATGTAAAATAGTTGTCATCTCTCCAAATTTTGGTAAGTGCCAACTCTCTTGGCATTAAATCGTTTTTATGAAGTGCAAGTAAACGTAATAATTCGTTTTCTTTTGGTGATAATTTTACCGGATCTTCTTTTTTGTAAGACAAGAAACGTAGCTTAGAATTCAAGAAGAAATTACCCACTTCAAATTCAAATTGCTTGCTATCAGCTATTGAATCTGTTGCTTTTCTTTGAATAATTGCTTTAATTTTCATCAATAGCACTTCGCTGTCAAATGGTTTATTTAGGTAATCATCTGCACCTACTTTATAGCCCTTTAATACATCTTCTTTCATTGCTTTTGCAGTTAAGAAAATGATAGGAACTTCTTCGTTTTTTTCTCGTATTTCCTTAGCGAGCGTGAAACCATCTTTGTAAGGCATCATTACATCAAGAATACACAAGTCATAATCGTCTTTCTTGAATTTTTCAAAACCTTCCATACCATTTTTTGCATGCGTGACATTGTAGTCGTTCATAGCAAGGTAATCTTTTAGGACAGTTCCAAAATTGGGATCATCTTCTACTAACAGAATTTTTTTGTTTTCAGTTTCCATATATTATGATATTAAGTGTAATTTAATTATAAATGTGCTTCCTTTTCCTTGATCGCTTTCAACGCTCACTTGGGCGTCGTGGTCATCAAGAATTCTTTTAACGTAAGATAACCCTAATCCGTGACCTTTTACGTTATGAATATCCCCTGTGGGTACTCTATAAAATTTTTCAAATATTTTCTTTACCGCAGATTTTGACATTCCCATTCCTTGATCTCTTATTTTGAGAACTACAAAATTATTAACATTTTCAGTATAAATATCAATCTTTGGTGCATCCTCTGAATATTTCACTGCGTTATCAAGTATATTCACAATCACATTTGTCATGTGCGATTCATTCACAAGAATATTTGTCTGCAACGCCCCTAAATGAGAATTTATATACCCTCCCCTATCTTCAACAATCAATTCAATATGAGATATTGAATCTTCAATCAAATCGTGTAGGTCGTATCGCTCTTTAGGCAAATCAAGCTCATTTTTATCAAGCTTAGATATTCTTAGAACATTTTCAACCTGCTCATGCATTCTCTGATTTTCATCACGTATCATTCTCAAATACTTACTCGTAAACTCTTCACTAGCCTTAACTTTAGGATTGTTTATCGCATCTAAAGCTAAATTAATCGTGGCTATAGGCGTTTTAAACTCATGAGTCATATTATTAATGAAATCATTTTTAATCTGCGAAATCTGTCTCTGCTTAAACAATTGTGAAAGCGCTGAATAAAATGCCACAAAAATAACACCTGTAAAAAGAAGCGATAAAATTGTCATCCCTATTAAAGAACCAAAAATATCTTTTTCCTGCTCGTAAAAATTAACGTAAAGTTGATACCCTACATTTAAATCTTCATTTTCGAAAAGCGAAACCTTAAATGTCGTTTCTGGATTCAAGTCAAAACGCTGTGTTCTTACTTTAGTAGCTAAATCATTACTATAAACTGCAAATTGAAAATCTGAATTTATGCCTCTCAGTGCTAATTCGTCCTTTATAATAGATTTTATGTCGTTAGCAGTAACTCTCCTATGAATAGGGATTTTTGCTGAAATATTTGAAAAAGCATTCTCAAAACGAGCTCTTTCATAAGGCTTTAAGCGACTAAATGTTTCAGTCTTTGCAATTTTATTCTTTACTCCATCAATCCCTTTGGTAACTCTGGTTTTAATTTTTTTAGTAGTAATCTTTTTAAAAAGAATACTATCTACATCGGTATCCAAAAAACTAGATGACAACTTGAAATCTTCTTCGAGAATTCCATCTGAAAATAAATGTGCATCATTCCCCTTTCCGTTTCCTATTCTATAAATTAATTCACTAAAGGTGATACTTTCAGGATTTTCAGATTCTTTCAATAAGTCATTATACAGCTCAAAATATTTTTCTGCTTCACGTAATTCAATCTCATCTGCGGTATCTAAGAGAACTTGGTGCACTGTTGTAACGAATTGACTCTCTTTACTTTTGTAAGAATTAGATATCCAATACCACTGAACGAAAATAATCCCCAGTAATGCCAGGGTCATCAGTGCTATTAGTAAGCCAAAAAGCTTTTTATCCATACCCAAAAGTAAGATTTTAACATTTAGGGACTTAGCTGTTTAACCAAATGTTAACAAAACAAATTAGTAATCTTTTTATGAAGATTGTAAACGAGTTTTTTAGTCATTTCAATATCAATATTTTCAATAACGAAGTTGGCAAGTTTTAGTTTTTTTTCGTCTTCCCATTGGTTTTTCATCCTTTCAAGAACTTGCTCTTTAGCAACACCATCCCTTGCCATGACACGCTGTATGCGTAGTTTTTCTGGCGCAGTTACTAAAATAGTAGCATCACATTTTTTATAACCATCATTTTCAAAAAGCACCGCGGCCTCTTTAATACAATACCTCCCCTTTTGTTTTGAAACCCAGCGCTTAAAATGTGTAGCAACTTTGGGGTGAATGATACCATTCATTTCTGCTAACAAATGAGAGTCATTAAAAATCTTTGAAGCAATATAAGGTTTGTTAGGGCCATCTTTAGTGTAGGCATCATCACCCAGCAATGCAATCACTTTTCGTTTAATGACTTTTGATTTTGCCAATAATTTTTTTGCTTCATCATCAGCAATATAAATGGGCACGCCTAAAGACTTAAACATTTTTACAACGGTAGATTTACCGCTCCCAATCCCACCTGTAAGTCCAATGATTTTCATTTGAATATCAAAAAATCGATTTTTTTTGTCGTAAGAACTGCATCTTTTATTCCCTCAGGAGATTTAACAATCTCAGGAATCATAAAATTTTCATCAGCATTTCGCTTTGCATAATCACAAATCACTTCAAAGTCATTTGCTGAAATATCATTGAAAAGACTAAGCGAAACCGCGAAGTCTATTTCAACTTTATTAGGTATTAATTTTATTGTTTCTGTTGCAGGTGCATTGATTAGTTTAACCGGAAGTGTCACGATTTTTTGGGAAAACTCTTCCACTTTCAATGAATAAATCACCTCTGTATCCACCATTTGGATATCTCTAGAAGGTATTCCAATTAAAGGAATTTTTACTTTCAACGATTTTTCGATTTCATCTCGTTTAAATTCAATGGTAGAAATTTCAGAAATACTATCCAGCAATTTTCTTGGCCCTCTCAACAAAATAGAATCTGGTTTAATTATTGGCTCTCCCACTTCATCAAATCCATTTTTAAAGGTTAGAGAGGTACTAGCGATTACGGGCACTTTTTTGCTATCAACATTAACCAATTTAATTTCAAGTTGATTGACCGACACATTTCGCACAGTTAAATTTTTATTGACTTGATTGGATATCAACCCTGTCAAACTCGCCTTATCAACAATAGATTTGTTTTTCGAACCATTTAAATAAGCAGCGACATCAACACTAATTATTGGCGTTTTCACATTGTAATAAAGCGCCTCAAACCTATTTGCTTGTAATTCAAACGTGAGTGATTTTAGATTGTCTTCGGCAAGTATTTTATTGCTCGGTACATTTACATACGCAATGTTTGCCTCTATCTCAGAAACATCTTTTCTTGAAAATTTTGTGAGTACCCAAAAAATAGTGGATAATAGCAAAAAGAACAAGAATGCCTTAATTTTTGTATTTCTGAAATATGATTTGATATTGCTATAGTTTTATTTGAAAAATAACTGCGGAAATTTTTTTTCTGGATCCCGCTTGAGCCATCCAATATAGTATGTTGAAATTAAAAAACCGCGCCCATACCCAAAAAACTGAACAAACAAAGCACGTATTGTCAATAACCCTATATAAAGACTTTTATTTTTAACTGCTGAATCCATAAATACAATCAAAATATATAATAGCAAAGGTGCTATCAATATATAATGAAATAAAATTAAAGAAATAACTGAAGCAATTACAAAGACTATAAATAAGGTGGGAAACCAGAATGTAAGTTTCGCTGCCTTAGGGTGCCACATATTAAGGATAGGTCTCACCAAACCAAATTTATTTACTTGAGTGTAAAATTTATCCCAAGAAATACGGCGTTTATGGTACACAAATGCATTTGGGATAAATGCAGTTTTAAATCCTAATTTTTTAATTCTTTGTGATAAGTCTGGGTCTTCACCTGGATGAATTTTTGCAAATCCATTAGTCGCTTTAAAAACATCTTTTGAAATTCCCATATTGAAACTTCTGGGTTCAAATTTTTGTACAGCCATTTTACTACCTCTTATTCCTCCTGTCGTAAGGAATGATGTCATTACATAATTAATCGCCTTTTGAAGTGGAGAAAATTCGTTATGTGCGGCGTCCGCACCTCCATAGCAATCAACATAATCGCTATTCAAAAATGAATCTACAACTTGAAGATATTCTTTAGGCACAATACAATCTGAATCTAGAATAATAAAGTAACTACCTTTTGCGATTTGCATTCCTACATTTCTAGAATCTCCCGGTCCTGTATTTTGTTTTTGATGATAATTTATGTTTAAAGAATCTTCAAACGACTTTACAACTTTATGAGAGTCAATGGTGGAACCATCTTCGACAATAACAACTTCAAAAGGTATTTTAGTTGACATTTCAGCAAAACTCATCAATAACTCTTGTATTTCTTGAGGTCTATTGAATACTGGAATTATAAATGAATAGTCACGTTGCATCTCACAAATTTACATAAAAAAACCGCCTCAATATTACTTGAGACGGTCTTTCACTAGGTATGAAAAAAAATTACTGTTTAATCACTTTATAAGTTCCTATTACACCGTCAACTGATACTTTCATTACATAAGTACCTGTTGATAATGAAGAAACATCTAATTGTGAAGATGTTGCTCCCACATTTTGATTAAGAACTGTTTGCCCTAATATATTGTATAGACTTACGCTATCAATTGTATTTTGAGCATTAATGTTCAATTTATCATTTGCTGGGTTAGGATAAAATACAAATCCTTCGATTGCATTCTCATCTGTTCCAAGTAATGTTCCATCAATTACGATGTCTGTTACAGCTCCACTATTAACAACAAATAAGTAATACGCTTGACCTGCAGTAGTGGCAATAGTAGCACTTGTTCCACCAAGACATTGGTTATCAAATTGATCAACATGAACTAGGTCAGTTTCAGAAGCATTCTCATCTGGAGCGCTATAGAAAATTACTGCGCTTGCACCACTTGGAGATGTAATAGAAGCAGTTGCAGTTCCATTACCCGCTGATACGAAGTTATACCAAACTCCAGCTGAACCATTAATTGAACAATCTGCTGGATCACCTGCTTCTAGCGTTGCTGCTGGCATCGCTACTGCTGGGTCCGTGTAAGGGAAACCTATTTCATCAACGTCAATTGAATTTGCAATCATATCGTTTGGTGGAGGCGTTGGCATACACGTTACATCTAAAGTAAAGTTTCCTGTACCAGCTCCAAAACCATGTACTAAAATATAAAATGTAGTAGCTCCATCCGTTGGGAATGTTACTGTAGATTGTAATCCACAATCATCATCATTTCCATCTAAACAAACTAATGCATTACAATCACCTGTGAATACAGATATTTTACTATCAAAGTCAGTTCCATTACATAAAGTAGCCGTAATGTCACCTGAAAGACCACTTGTATCATCAAAAACATACCATACACCTGGTGACGTAATCGTTGTTCCACAGTCTACGCCTGCAACATCATTATCAGGAAGTGCTCCTGTAGTAGTTCCAGTTACTGAATCCCCACATTCAAGAGAGATAGCATTTTCACAAAGGTCATTCTCTACTAAAGATGCGCAAGTAACTGCTAAGCTAAATGCTCCAGAGTTATTTCCAAATCCTTCAATCATGATATAATAGGTAGAAACACCATCAGATTCAAATTCTAATTCTGATTGTAAACCACAACTATCATCATTATTTGCAACCTCAGTAGCTAATGTACAGTCAGTGAAAACTCTAATTAAAGAGTCATACGCTGTTCCGCCATCACATAAAGATAAAGTAACATTTAAAGGAATACCATCTCCAGTATATTTATAGAATTCATCCGGAGCAGCATTTCCACCAGAATCTGTGTCATCACTAGTATCACCAGCAATTACATCACCACATGCCACCTCAATAGCATTTTCACAAAAATCATTAGATGGTACTACAACACCACTACATTCTAAACCAGGTGTTGTCGATGTCTCTCCACCGGCAAGAGTTCCTGTTATAATAACATTTCCGCTACATGAAACTGTATAAGTAGGTGTATTATTACCAAAGGCTCCTTCAGATTCAATGAAAAATTCTAATGGCTCGTTCATTGTATCTACCATTTGAGTGTCATCATAAGCAACAGCACCATAAGGCCCTCCTGATAATATAACAGCTCCTGTATTGTCTCTCAACTCCCATGATACTTCATCTCCAAAAGGAGGTCCTTGTACATTAACTGTCCATTGGTTTAACATACCTCCACCAGTATTTTCTCCAAGAATCGCTACAACTCCAAGTTCGGCACAATCCATATTTACTGACCCAAGTTGTGTTGCTAGACCAGTAGTTGTATCAATGGACGACCATTGATTTGTTCCACCACCTGTATAAACACCAGCATATAGGACACCCGTCTCAGGATCAAAATCTGCATCTTGCGCAAAGTTGATATTAGGAGTAAAGCCAAGAGAGCCAATTAAAGCCGACGAGGCATCCGCTAAATCAATAGAATATAAACTGTCTGACACTAAGTCGAGAGCATAAGCATTACCATCATTGTCAATAGCCAACCAAGCAAATAACTCATCTCCATTCGGTGTCAGTGCATTAGCCACTACTGTTAATTCTCCAGTCGCCAAGTCTACTGTATAAACTGTAGCTGAATTTGGTCCACCTGTAGGTGTATTCATGGTCATGGCATACATAGTAGTATCTGACTCATTCCAACCTAATGCTGTAAGTGCTTCACCATTATTATTAAGTGTTGGACCTACATCAGTACCCATACCGGTTGCTGGGTCGATTGTAATTAAATTTTGCGTTGTATTGTCAAAAGCATACAAAACGTCGTTATTATCAAAATCACCCGCAAAAATTGAATTTGCATTGATACCTGCTGATGCAATTGTATAAGGTCCATCAACACCAAAAGTTCCAAAATCATTAGTACAAGAAGCTCTTAAGTTCAAAACATTTGCTATTGAAGCACCAGCTGGTGGTGGTGGTCCGCCATCAGAAATAACTTCTACATCCCAACCACCATAATCTACAACAGCAGAAGCTCTAAATTCGAAAGTCATACTTCCAGAAGTTCCAACAAAAGAGGCAGAACCATTAGAAGCAATCATATCGGCCAAGGTAATATCACCTTGATTTGCACCCCCTGTAAAATTGTTATATAATTCTGGTCCAGTAGTATCTGTACCATCATAAATAATTAACCAATCAAAAGTAGCAAAAACGCTAAAGTCTAAAAATTGGATTTCAGTTGGCCCATTTAAAGTAGTAGTCGTAATACAACCACAGTTAGGATAATTTCCTGGAGTACCTCCAGTAGAACTTCCTCCTGGCCCACCTGGATCGAAAAAGTGATCCCCAACAGCTAAATTAAATGTTTCAGTCGCTCCTGCAGTTGGAATAAAGTCAGCTAAAACCGACCTATTCGTATTTTTTAGATACGACTTCAGCATTGCTTGTTCTTCTTGATTCAAAAGCGCATCAGAATAATCATGACCACTCTTATCCATACCATCATAAATAGACAGTATTTCTTGAATACTCCTCGAGTTGTTAATGGCCTGCGAGTTTTGATAGGCGGTAATCTCAGCCATCTCGCTAGGAGTTTGTGCATACATCATCCCCATAACGGAAAACAATGCGCACCATAATAATGTAATTTTTTTCATAATAGTTTACAATTAGTTAATAATTTCTTAAATGTATCTAAAATAATACATCCAAAAAATGTTTTTCGATGATTTACATCTTTTAACGACAATTAATGTTCATTGTATAAAAAAACCCCGATAATCTTAATAGACTATCGGGGTTTTTAAGAAATTTAAGATATATCTATTCATTAACAAATGCGCTCATTACTGCATCACTTACGCCCATATTTGAAAAACCGCCGTCATTATATAAATTTTGAAGAGTCACTCTTTTTGTTAAATCGCTAAACATTGCTATGGTGTAATTTGCACAGTCTTCTGCAGTTGCATTTCCCAAAGGACTCATCTTTTCAGCATAGGCTATAAACCCATCAAACCCTTTTACTCCTTGACCGGCAGTCGTAGGTGTGGGTGACTGCGAAATTGTATTCACTCGTACTTTTTTGTCCTTTCCGAAGAAATAACCAAAACTTCTAGCAATTGACTCTAAATAGGCCTTATTATCTGCCATATCATTGTAATCTGGAAAAACACGTTGCGCTGCCATATAGGTCAAGGCTATAATACTTCCCCACTCTGTCATCGCATCTTTGTTATAAAGAACGCTCATGGTTTTATGAAATGAAACGGCTGAAACATCCCAACCTTTATGCGTATAGTCATAATTTTGACTCGTGTAATGGTTTCCTTTTCTTACGTTAACAGACATCCCAATAGAGTGTAAAACGAAATCAATTTTACCTCCTAAAACTTCCATTGCCTTTTCTACTAAATTCTCTAAATCTTCCATTGAGGTAGCATCAGCTGGAATAACTTGTGAACCGGTTTTTTCTGCTAATTCGTTAATTGTCCCCATTCTTAAAGCAATAGGCGCATTTGTCAAAACAAAAGTACCGCCTTCTTCGTGAACACGCTCGGCTGTTTTCCAAGCGATGGATTGAGAATCCAATGCTCCAAAAATAATTCCTCTTTTTCCTTTTAGTAAGTTATATGACATGGTTGATTGATTTTAATTTATGGTAAGGTTATCGTTTATTGTACTGTAAATATACTATTACTTTTAATTAATTGAGTAACTCGCGTGCATTCGCTAATGCTGTATCTGTAATTTTATTTCCGCTAATCATTTGAGCAATTTCCACAATGCGCTCTTCATCGGTAAGTTGTTTCATTTGAGTTACCGTTTTATTATTAATATCTTCTTTAAAAACTTTAATATGTTGCGCTCCTTTTGAAGCTATCTGCGGAAGGTGAGTAATACTGATCAATTGCATTTCTTTGCTCATTTCACCCATAATCGCAGCCATTTTTAATGCGATTTCTCCTGAAACACCTGTGTCAATTTCATCAAAAACTAAGGTGGGCAATTTTTTATACTTTGCAAGCACAGCCTTTACCGAAAGCATAATTCTACTCATTTCTCCACCCGAAGCCACCTTTTTAATTGCCCCTAAAGAACTTCCTTTATTTGCTGTAAAATTAACTTGCAAAGAATCCGCACCATTAAATCTAAAATTACCGACTTTTTTAATATCAAATTCAAATTGTGCATTGGGTAATCCAAGCATGTCAAGATATACTTTTAGCTTTTCCAATAACTTCGAAACCGCTTTTTTTCTGGCAGTATGTAATTGTTCAGCTAGGGTTTTAAGTTCATTGTAAAGAGACTCTTTTTTGATTGTCAACTTCTCGATAATTGTATCAAGGTGTAATGTTGTATCTATTTTTGAAGACAGCTCGGTTTCAATAGCAATAAGATCTTCAACAGTGTTAACATTATGCTTTTGTTGAAGTTTATAAAGCACTTGCAATCTATCATTAATAGTAGCCAACTCGCTAGGGTCTGCTTCCACTTTTTGCGAAGCACGTTCGGCGGCTTCATAAATATCTTCAAGTTCTATGACAACACTATTAAGGCGCTCATAAATTTCTTTATAATTTTCTGTGAATGCTGAAATTTTATTAATAAAACTCCTCGCCTCCTTTGCAGTCTCGATGGTCCCAATTTCTTCATGAGAAAAAAGTTGCATCAATGATGCGAAAGATGCCTCAATAGTTTCAGCATTATCAAGTGTATTGAAGGTGTCTTCCAATTCTTCTTGATTGAGTTTTGAAAGATTTGCTTCGGCGAGTTCGTTTTGTAAAAATGTATTGTAGTCCAGCTCTTTTAAAGCTTCATTTTTAAGTTGGATTTGCGCGTCAAGTACTTTTGAGACATCATTATATTCAGATAGCACATTTTCGTAGTTCTTCAAAACCGGGAAGTTACCACCAAGCGCATCGAGCACTTCAAGCTGAAATTCCTCACTCGCAAATGACCGTGTCTCATTTTGACTGTGGATGTCCACAAGATGCTCACCAAGCGCTTGCAGTTGCGCCAAACTTACTGGAGTATCGTTCACAAATGCGCGAGATTTACCACTTGGTAAAATTTCTCTACGTATAATAGTGTTGTCGTCGTAATCCAAATCGTTTTCGGAAAAAACATTGGATAAATCATAATTCTTCAATGCAAATTCGCCCTCAACAACGCATTTTAAAGTTGCGTCTTTTACGCTCGTACTGTCTGCACGTTTCCCCATTAATAGGGCAAGTGCTCCAAGTAAAATTGATTTTCCAGCACCGGTTTCGCCTGTGATAATCGTCAAACCGTCATCAAGTCCAACACGAATGTCCTCAATTAATGCGTAGTTTTTTATGGAAAGACTTAAAATCACAAAAAGAATTTTTAAGATAAAAATGCCGTGATACTATGAAATTTATTGTAGAACAGATTATCTAATTTCTGCCCAAGAAGAACGTCTCGTTGGCGCCATTCTGTTAAGAGATTCAACAATATCAACTGTATCCATTGCAGGGCCACCACTATATATTGTTTTAATCTCATCTACTTTTGCATCAAAAAACGTACGTAGTAAGTATGAATTAGGACGCCTATCATTAATGCTTTTTAGAGTTTGCAGCGCCTTTGCAATACTTGTTTTTGCCGCTAATGGATCCTCTGCCATTTCATCCATTCCCAATCTGTGATATTCGTACATAGCCGTGTGGAATTCTTTATAGACAGGACTTACCATTGCATCGTTAAATCTATAACGGGATTGTGTCCCATCCGTAGATTTCCAACCAGCAAAACTACTTGAAGAAGCGGTGTTAATAATTTGCTTTGCCACTTCGTGATAAGGGTCTCCGCCATTTAACTCAAACGTACTAGCATCAAGACCAATAATGGTGTAGATGTGATAGGTTATAATCGAAATTAAGTTTGAATTAAACTGATTGATATTGAAAACCAACGGCTCAAATTCTTTATAATTAAAACTAACCTGTTTGTCATTATAATTATAGGTTGATGTATTATATGTGGAGTTAAAAACCGGTCGAGAAGCCTGTACTTGCAATGAACCACTAAATGAATCACCATCATACGAAGTAACAATCAACGTAAAATTACAGTCAATACGCTCTTGGTTTTTATATTCCTCCGTAGTCCATTGTTGTGTATTGATAAACTCTGTTAACTGTTGCTGTAATGTTCTAAAAATTTGAAGATTTGTATTTCCCCCTGCTTGTTCTGAGTTTACCGTTACAACTGCATTTAACTCTTGAGCCATACTCGTTGAAACCGTTACTAACAATCCTATGAAATATAAAAATTTACGCATCTATCTTTGTCCTAATATGTTCTAAAATGTCTTTTGCAACTTCTTGCTTTGATTTAACATCAAAAGAGGTCACTTTATTGCCTTTTTCTATAAATGTCACTTTGTTGGTGTCGGCTTTAAAACCTGCACCTTTGTCTCTTAGCGAATTTAATACAATTAAGTCTAAATTCTTTTTTTCAAGTTTCTTTTTTGCATTTTCAATTTCATTCTGCGTTTCAAGGGCAAAACCAACTAAAAATTGAGAGGTTTTTATTTTTCCTACGGAAGCTAAAATATCCTGCGTTCGTTCTAACTCGATGGTCATTCCCTCACCTTCTTTCTTCTTTATTTTTTCTTCGGAAATATGAATGGGGCGATAATCTGCCACTGCTGCACTAAAAATAGCAACATCACTATCTGCCACATCATTATGGACTGCCTCATACATTTCAGCAGCCGAAGTCACTCTAACAACTTTCATCAAATTTTCATCAACAGCAACAGAAGAGGGCCCTAATACCAAAACAACCTCAGCACCTATTTTTGCAGCTTCGGCAGCAATGGCACATCCCATTTTTCCGCTAGAATGATTGCCAATAAACCTTACAGGATCAATTGCTTCAAAAGTGGGACCTGCAGTGATGAGTATTTTTTTTCCTCTTAAAGGTAAATTTTTAGAAATTTCGGCTTCTATAAAACTTACGATAGTTTCGGGTTCTGCCATTCTCCCTTGTCCTATCAATCCGCTAGCCAATTCACCGTGAGTAGCTTCTATTCTAATATTTCCGTAGCCATCTAACGTATCAAACGTATTTTTAGTGGAAGGGTGTTTGTACATATCCAAGTCCATCGCAGGAGCATAATACACGGGACATTTTGCAGAAAGATACACGGCTAACAGAATGTTATCGCAGGTGCCGTGTGCCATTTTTGAAAGCGTATTCGCTGTCGCAGGAGCGATAATAAACAAGTCTGCCCAAAGGGCTAACTCAACATGGTTATTCCATTGGGCAGTATCATCTTCTTCATTGGTGAACGAAGAAAAAACTTCATTTTTTGAAAGCGCGGAAAGCGTTAATGGGGTAACAAAATCTTTTGCCGTTGGGGTCATTACAACCTTTACGTCTGCCCCTGCTTTTACCAACAATCGCACTAAAAAACTAGCCTTGTAAGCGGCAATACCGGCTGTAACGCCAAGCAATATGTTTTTTCCGCTTAAGACTGACATTTTTTTATTGTGCTATATCTTCGTCTGCAGTATTTCTGTAGTAGATTTTATCATCTAACCATTCTTGTACTGCAAGAGAGTGTGGCTTAGGTAATTTTTCGTAGAATTTTGAAACTTCGATTTGCTCTTTGTTTTCAAAAATCTCTTCAAGACTTTCGTTGTAAGTAGCAAATTCGTCAAGTTTCTCCAAAAGCTCTTTTTTAATGTCGCCATTAATTTGATTTGCTCTTTTTGAGATAATTGAAATTGCCTCATAAATGTTGTTCGTAGCCGCATCAACTTTGTTTTTGTCAATGGTTGTAGTACTTAACGGTGCTTCGCTATTTTTTATATCTGCCATAATCTTAATTTTCTGAAGTTGTTGTTGTATCGTATGTGCTCAAAAGCTTATCAACTTCTGCTAAAATTGCATCAGCCTCCGCTTTCATTTCACCTTCCTTGTAATATTTTAAATATTGTGTATAATATCCTTTTGCTGTAATCAAACGCTCTTCAACTACTGATGGAATACTATTGATTGCTCTATTATATGCTGCTTCAAATCTACCTAGAAATGCCTGTTCTCTATAAATTGAACCTGGATGGTCACTTATAAAATTTTCGTAAGCATCGATGGCAGGTTTAAAACTACCTATTTGCTTTCCAATCAATAAATACTGGTCGGCTGTTTCAATATCTTTCTTTTCTAATTTTTCACGCAACTCCTTTACAAGAGCATTTGACTCCTCTCTAAAATTTGAATTGGGATATTTATTGACATACGCCTGTAACTTTTCAAGAGCTTTTCTAGTGTCTTTTTGATCCAACGAATACCGTGGTGATAACTCGTAGTAGCTTTTCGCACTTTTATATGCTGCTCTTTCTACACTATCACTTTGAGGATATGAAGTCTCAAAACGTTCAAATTGATACCCTGCCACAAAATAATCCTCTAAAACATAAAATGTATTTGCATACATATACATCAACTTTTCTGCTTGGGGTTTCCCACGATACAATGGCACAATCTGCTCCATCAATCGTAAGGATTTTTTATATTTTCCTGTCTTACCAATTTGATAAAGCGAGTCTGCCATTTCAAATTTTGCAGTGGTATCATCACCCTTTAAAACGTTTTGATATTCACTACATGATGCAAAAAATAGCACCGTGAAAAGTAAGGGCAAAAAGTATAATTTCATTTGTCTAAAAAACATCGTGCAAAAGTAGTTAAATTAAAGAGATTACAAAAACATATTATTGGCTTCTATTGTTGTGCTCAAAGCGGAAATACAACATAAAAATCAAGATAGCTTTTGTTTAAAATTTCAGTATTAAGATTGAGAGAGAACAAAGGCCTCAATATCTTTCCTCAATTGCTCGCCAACCCCCACTAACGGGAGCCTTACAGTGTCTCCACAAATGTCTTTTGACTTAAAAACACTTTTAATCCCAGCAGGATTACCCTCCGCAAAAATATAGTTGATGCATGGCGCCATGTCATAATGTATTTTATAGGCAGCATCCACATCACGTTGTAACCCTAAACGAATCATGTTTGAAAACTGCTCTGGAAAACCTTCCCCAATCACCGAAATCACTCCCGCACCTCCCGCAAGAACCATGGGCAAAGCAATCATATCGTCTCCACTAATAACCAGAAAATCATCGGGTGTTTGATGTATCATTTCCATCGCTTGTACCAAGTCGCCTTTCGCTTCTTTTATGGCAATAATATTATCAAAATCGTTTGCCAATCTAGCTACCGTGCGCGGCTCCATATTGCTTGAAGTTCTTCCTGGAACATTATATAAAATAATAGGCTTTGAAGATGAGTTCGCGATTGCCGCAAAATGCTGATAAATCCCTTCCTGCGTTGGCTTATTATACATTGGAGAAACCGAAAGAACAGCAGCAAAAGCATCTAAATTTGTACTTTTAAACTCTTCTAAAACGGCCGCAGTATTGTTGCCGCCAATTCCCAAAACCAAAGGTAATTTTCCAGCATTGGTTTCAACAACCGTGTCAATAACGAGTTGCTTTTCTTGCTTGCTTAACGTAACGCTTTCTCCCGTAGTGCCCAGCACCACAAGATACTCTATACCGTTGTCTATTTGATACTGAACCACTCGCTTTAATCCTTCAACATCCACTTCAAAATTTGAAGTAAATGGGGTAATCAATGCAACTCCTGTCCCTATTAATTCTTTCATATTACTATCCGCAATCGCGGTTTTTAATTCAACTTAATTTCCCTAAAATTTTAAGGTACTTTTTAATTTCTTGAGCGACTTTGTCACCATCTTTTGTTTCCACAGAAACCATCAAATCATAAACGCGCTCATCACTATTTGTAAGTCCTATTTTAAATTTCGCACTACTTTTTGCTGCTACAACATCTATAAATTCATGACTCCCATTTTGAAAACAAATCAATGCGTCAAAACTCGAATTTACAAAATCTTTGACTTCCTTTCGTTTTAATTCTCCCCGCCACGTAAAATCTTTATTCGTGAATTGTTCACGCGTCAATGACGAATTTTTTTTATCAAACGTTACAAAAGATAAATAAGTAATGTTTTCTTCGGAAATTTTAAGCGCACTTCCAATCTTTTTCATTTCAGAAACATCCTTTACTCTATCGCCATTGTATAAAAAAGCCAACGTTTTAATTTTTCCGTTACGTTCTGAAGCATCTCTACTTAAGACTGGCTTGTCAATTTGCTTTTTTAAATTTTTAAGGCGTAGATTTTTGAACATTCGCTGGATTAAATGGTTTACAAAATTAAGATTTTTCTTGAGGGAATTTCTGAAATTTTATAAAACACATTTCTACAGCCCCACCATTGTTAAAAATTCATCTTCACTAATGATTGAAATTCCTAACGTTTCGGCTTTTGCCAATTTGCTTGGCCCCATATTTTCACCAGCAACTACATAATTTGTCTTCCCAGAAATACTCCCGGAAACCTTACCGCCATTATCTTCAATCAACTTTTTTAATTCTGTACGGGAAACTTTTGCAAATACACCTGAAACCACAAAAATATTACCGCCCAAAGTATCTGTTTGATTTGCCAATTCGGCTTCGCTAATTTGTAATTGAACGCCGGCATTTCTTAATCTTTCGACAATTTTTCTATTAATTTCTCCTGTTTTGGAAGCTTCGGTAAATAAATCGGAGCTCTTTTCCGAAGTAAAAAAAGCAACCACACTTTGCGCAATGCGCTCCCCTATTTCATCTACGGCGATAAGTTGTTCCTCAGTCGCAGCCATCAATACGTCAATACTTTTAAAGTGTTTGGCCAATTTTTTTGCCACAGTTTCTCCCACAAAGCGAATTCCCAAAGCAAAAAGAACACGCTCAAAAGGCACTTCTTTTGAAGCAGCAACTCCCGCAACTAAGTTCTCGGCACTTTTTTGCGCCATTCGTTCTAAAGGCAAAAGCTGCTCTACTTTTAAATCGTATAAATCCGCATAATTTGAAATTAAATTATTCTCCACTAACAAAGCAACTGTTTCCCCACCAAGGCCTTCAATATCCATCGCTTTTCTTGAAATAAAATGCTGAATGCGACCAATAATCTGCGGTGGACATCCCTCTTCATTCGGGCAATAATGCTTGGCATCGCCTTCTGTTCTCACCAATGCAGTCGCACATTCGGGACACTGTTCAATGTATTTTGTAGGTGTAGAATTTGCAGGACGCTCTTCAAATTCTACACCAATAATTTTAGGAATAATCTCCCCTCCTTTTTCAACATATACGGTATCTCCTTCGCGGATGTCCAATTTCTCAATTTGGTCTGCATTGTATAATGAAGCACGTTTTACGGTGGTACCGGCCAGCTCAACGGGTTCTAAATTGGCAACGGGTGTAATGGCTCCCGTACGCCCCACTTGATAGGTTATTTCATTTAAAACGGTACTCACTTGCTCCGCCTTAAACTTATAAGCCATCGCCCAACGCGGCGATTTTGCTGTATAACCGAGTTCCTCTTGTTGCTGTAAATTGTTTACTTTAACAACGACGCCGTCAGTTTCATAAGGCAATTCGTGACGATGGATATCCCAATAATTTACAAATTTTAGAACCTCATCAACGCTTCTGGCAAGTTTAGCAATTGGTGGGACTTTAAAACCCCATTCGGTTGCTTTTTTAAGGCCTTCCATTTGGGTTTTTACCGGTAATTTTTCACCAACCAAACTATACATCAAACATTCTAAAGGTCGTCGAGCCACCTCACTACTATCCTGTAATTTTAAACTTCCGGAAGCTGTGTTTCGGGGGTTTCTGTAGGGTTCTTCTCCAGCGGCTTCTCGCTCCTCGTTCATTTTTATAAATCCGTCAAATGGTAGTACGATTTCGCCACGTATTTCAAATTTCGGAGGAAAATCTCCTTTTAATTTTAAGGGGACAGATTTGATTGTTTTTATATTGGTCGTAACATTATCTCCTTGAAAACCGTCACCGCGCGTAACGGCTTTTACTAACGTTCCTTCTTCATAAGTCAAACTCATCGACGCCCCGTCGTATTTGAGTTCACAAGCAAATTCTACAACACCATCCACTTGTTTTTTGATTCTATTTTCCCAGTCTTCGAGGTCTTCTTTTGAATAGCTGTTATCCAAAGAATACATGCGGTATTCGTGCTTTATAGTATCAAAATTCTTTGTCACTTCACCGCCTACGCGCAAGGTGGGAGAATTGGCATCATAAAATTCCGGGTGTGCTGTTTCGAGCGCCTGTAGTTCCTTTAATTTTATATCAAAATCATAATCCTCGATGGTGGGATTATCGAGCACATAATAGTTGTAATTATGTTCGCGAAGTTCATTGCGAAGTGTCTTTATTTTTTCTTCCGTAGTCATACTTGATCTATGATAAAGATTTTATTATTAACTCAATGACCTCTTTAATATCCACTCCTATATATTCTGCAAACTTGAGCAATGTATCTTTACCCTTAACAAAACTCTCTAGGGCCTCATTAGTCCATTTCATACGTTCAAAGCCTCTTTTAAGACTTGAAAAAAAACGTCTAAATTTGTTTTTAAATTTCCCATTTTTTGCCTCTTCAATATTCTCCTCCGAAAAAGTATCTAACTCATTTTGTATTATCTCAGCCTCTCTACGTAGGTCTATGTCTGTAATACTTTTTTTTATGTCATCAAAAGCATCTTGAATGTCACAAATTTCTTTTTCCTCGAAAGCGAATAGAACTTCTATTTCCTGTTCTTGATGTTGCTCCTGATTTTGAGTTAAACTTATATTTATTGGAACCATATACGGGGATAAAAACAAGGTTCTCAATTCTCTATTTACATCCTCTAAATATGAATTTTTAAAGTCAGCAATTTCTAGGTCAGTTCTGAATTGGCTAACCTGAGCATTGTATTTAACTTCTAAAAAAGCAATTTCTTTCTTCAATTCTTTAATGACAATTTTATCTTTCAAATTGATTTCATCATGCTTAGCTAAGTCAATATATTCATCAAGATATCCCTTTATACTTTCAATATCGGAATCACCATAAAGAGTCATTTCGAAATCGATACCTTCTTGAGTTTTGATGATTCTAAAATCGATAGACGGCCCTTTAGTTTCTTTCACGTAGTCATCAAAACTAATTAGATATTTTAAAAATGCATTCCTCAAAATCTTGGGCATTTTAATTGAATCATGAAATATTCTTTCAGAATTTTTTACATAATTATCTATTACTTTTTTTGCTAAATTTATAGTAATTTCTCTTTTGTTGAACGATGAATGAGCAATCAATGAAATAATGGCACCTTCTAATTCACGAATATTTGTCTTGATGTTATTCGCTAAAAACTCAACGATATCATCTGGCACTTCAACACCATCACGATATAATTTATTTTTTATAATCGCTACGCGGGTTTCATAATCTGGATGATTTAATTCAGCAGACAACCCCCATTTAAAGCGTGATAAAAGTCGTTGCTCTATATCAATCATATCAACTGGCGACTTATCACTAGTTATGATAATTTGACGGCCATTTTGATGTAAATGGTTGAAAATATGGAAAAATACATCTTGCGTTCCCGCTTTTCCAGACAACAATTGAATATCATCCATAATCAACACGTCAATCACTTGATAGAAATGTATAAAGTCGTTACGATTGTTCTTTTGAACAGACTCGCTATATTGTTGAACAAATTTCTCTGCGGAAATGTATAACACCGTTTTCTCCGGATATTTATCTTTAATATTTACACCAATCGCATGGGCTAAATGTGTCTTACCTAATCCAACGCCACCGAATACAAATAACGGATTGAAAGAAGTTCCTCCTGGCTTATTTGACACCGCAATACCTGCAGAACGGGCCAAGCGGTTAGATTCTCCTTCAAGAAAACTCTCAAAGTTATAATTGGGATTAAGTTGTGATTCTATTTTCAGGTTACGGATTCCAGCAATAATAAAAGGGTTTTTTAAATCTAGAGACTTATTCTCAATTGGAGTTTGTGTGTTTTGAGATAACCCTACATTCGTTCTATTAGAACTTGGTATTCGTTCTGTAAATGGTTGCTTATTTCCATAGGTATTTTCCATACGAATAACATATACCAATTTTCCTTCATCACCAAGTTCTTTGGTTAATGCAACTTTTAATAATTTCGAGTAATGCTCCTCAATCCATTCATAAAAAAATTTACTTGGTACCTGAATAGTTAAAGTTTTTTCATGGATTTTTACCGCTTTAATGGGCTCAAACCATGTATTGTAGGCTTGAGAAGAAATGTTCTCTTTGATAAACTCTAAGCAACTATTCCAAACAGTATTTGCAGTTTTACTCATAAAAACAAAGATAAATAACAAAATGGTACAAGGATTTTAGTCCCGTGCCATTTCATTGCATTTTTATTAACAAGTGTTAATGAAGAATACCGTTTTAAGTCCTATCTGGCTTTAACCATTGTGGAACTTCGGGTGCTTTGAAGTTGCGCATTTTTTGGAGTAATCTATCCACATCATCATCGACTTGTAACAGCTCATAATTAGTCATACTTAGAAATCCGCGCTTGACCATCGTTTCTAAAAGTCTAATCATATCTTCATAAAAACCATTGATATTGAGCAGACCAATGGGCTTTGAATGTAATCCCAATTGCCCCCACGTAATGACCTCAAATAATTCTTCAAGTGTTCCAAAGCCGCCGGGCAATGTGATAAACCCATCACTCATTTCCTGCATCATCATTTTTCTTTCGTGCATATTTTGAGTGGTATGCAACTCGGTCAACCCAAGATGGACGACTTCTTTTAATTTTAAAAATTCTGGGATGATACCAATTACTTTTCCGTTAGCATCCAAACAATTTTGAGCGATTGTGCCCATCACTCCTATCTTTGCCGCACCGTACACCAACGCGATATTTTGCTCGGCAAATGATTTCCCCAATTGGGCGGCAACTTTTGTGATTTGGGTGTCATTCCCATCACTACTTCCGCAGAAAACACAGATATTTTTTAAATCATTCATAACCTTAATTTTTAATGGAACATCGCAACATGCGGTCTTTGCCAAATATATCTTTTTTAATTTCAACGCTCTCAAAACCCTCATTTTCAATCATCTTCCGCGTCTCTTTTCCAAGATACTCATTTATCTCAAAATAAAGTTGACCATTTTCGGTCAAATGTGTTTTTGCCAAGCTAGCGATAACACGGTAAAAAACGAGCGGGTCTTCGTTGGTCACGAATAATGCACCCTCGGGTTCGTAACGCAGCACATTGTCCTGCATCATTTCTTTTTCTAAATTTCGCACATACGGCGGATTGGAAACAATCACATCATATCTCTGCGGAAATGAGCCAGTTTTAAGAATATCCATTTGCATAAAATCTACTTTGACCTTATTTAAAACAGAATTAGATTCCGCAATTTTCAGTGCTTCTTCTGAAATATCAATTGCCGAAACCTTTCCAAATTCTAAATTCTTCGCCAATGAAATTGCAATACAGCCTGAGCCAGTTCCGATATCTAAAATTTCGATTGAAGTTGGATTTGTAGAAATTTCAGAAGTAAGAATCCACTCGACGAGTTCTTCGGTTTCCGGTCTTGGGATGAGGGTGTGTTTATTCACTTTAAAAGGTAGCCCGTAAAATTCGGTGTGTCCTATTATATATTGTATGGGCGTGTTTTCTTTTAACTTCAAAAGTGCATCTTCAAAAGCAAGCAGCTTTTCTTCTGGAATAACTTCCATTTTTTTCAATGAAACCTCAAAGCGTGAATAGTTTAAAATTTCCGAAGAAAGCCAAGAGAAAAAACTCTGTATTTCTTCATCGGGATATTGTCCCGCGAGGTTTTTTTTAAAATGTATTTGAAGTTCTTGTAATTTCATTTTAAAGATTTCGAAGCATTTGGACGGGGCACGAAAAATGACCTGTATCCCCCAATGGCCCATCAAGATATTCAAAGCCGCTGCGTTTGTATAATTTTTGTGCGGCTTCCATATACGTCATCGTTTCGAGATAGCATTTTTCAAAACCAAGATCCTTTGCTGTTTGTAAACATAGCCTCATCATTTTCGTTCCAATGCCTCTGCCACGCGCTTCTTCGAGATAATACATTTTTTGAAGTTCGCAAACATTCCCGTCATAATTATCGAGTTGCGCCACGCCTGCCCCGCCAATAATTTTACCCGCTTCTTCCACGACAAAATAGGCCGCGCGCTCCTTTTTATAGGTTTCAAACATGCAATCTAAGGCAGCATCTGAATACGCAGTTCCCACTTTGGGCACCCCTAAATCCACGAGCACCTTGCGTATCACCTTTGCTATGTGGGGATTATCTTTTTTTTGAATTGGTCGTATGATAGCATCTGCCATAAGCCTAAATCATTGTATTTTTGAACTGTGAAAATACACGAAAAATACATGTCCCGTTGCATCCAACTTGCTAAAAATGGATTGGGAACAACGTACCCCAACCCGTTAGTTGGAAGCGTGATTGTTCACAACAATGTCATCATTGGCGAGGGCTGGCACTATAAAGCCGGGAGTCCTCATGCCGAGGTACATGCTATAAAGAATGCTGAAATGAGGTTGACTTCGGAAAAGAGCAGTCTCGAAAACATTTTTAGTGAAGCCACCATATATGTGAGTTTGGAGCCTTGTAGCCATTTTGGAAAAACGCCACCTTGCGCCGATTTAATCATTGCCAAAGGGATTAAAAAAGTGGTCATTGGAAGTACGGATCCAAATCCGAAAGTTGCCGGTCGTGGCATTAAAAAATTAATCGAAGCAGGTTGCGAAGTAATTATAGGGATTCTAGAAACCGAATGTGATGAACTTAATAAACGGTTTTTCACATTTCAGAATAAAAAAAGACCTTTTATTATTTTAAAATGGGCGGAAACGGCAGATGGTTTTATAGCACCAGTTTCGCGAAAAGAGCAAGCACCTGTTTGGATTACAAATGAGCTGTCGAGACAATTAACCCACAAAATGCGTACAGAGGAGCAATCCATTTTAGTGGGCACCACAACCGTTTTAGAAGACAATCCAAGTTTGACAGCACGCGATTGGAAAGGGTACTCTCCTGTGCGAGTGGTCATAGACACCGAATTAAAAATTCCAGAAACGGCTTCAATTTATGATGGAACTATAAAAACCATCGTACTCTGCGAAAAGCCTAAAAAGCATGATGGACATCTATTGTACGAACCTATTAAAATTTCAGAAGATATTCCTAGTCAAATTTGCACTATTCTTTACAAACATGAAATTCAAAGTGTGATTATCGAAGGCGGCATGAGAACGATTCAATCTTTTATTGATGTCAATCTCTGGGATGAAGCATTTGTTTTTAAAGGAAAAAGCATCTTTAAAAATGGAACTCCTGCACCCATATTACAAGGAAAGGTTATTGAGAAAATGAATATTAAAAATGATGAATTGATACATTTTAAAAATCACAGTCTATGATATATTTAGCTTTAAGCATCCTCGCATCGACTTTGATTTTTGTGATATTCAAACTTTTTGCGCGTTTTAAAATTAACACGTTACACGCAATCGTAGTCAATTATATAGTCGCATGTACTTGCGGAATTGTCGCTTACGGAAAAGCAATTCCGATTACCGAAATCCCAAACTATGACTGGTTTTATTACACATTGGGTCTTGGTGCACTTTTTATTATTGTATTTAATTTGATGGCAGTGACAACCCAACGGAGTGGACTTTCTGTGGTTTCGGTGGCAACAAAGATGAGCTTGGTGATTCCCATACTTTTTGGTTTGATTTACTACAGAGAATCCTTGGGTATATATAAAGGTATAGGAATGATCCTCGCGCTGGTTGCTGTTTATCTTGCTTCGATTAAAAATAGCGACGGACTTGTCGTAAAAAGAAAAAATTTAATTTTTCCCATTTTGGTTTTTTTGGGAAGCGGAATCATAGATACAAGTATAAAATATCTAGAAGATAGTTTTGTGGCCGATGGAGATATATCCATTTTTTCTTCAACTATTTTTGCAGCAGCTGCAATCATTGGTATTACAGTTATTAGCATTAAAGGAATTGTTGGAGGTGCAAAATTTCAATTTAAAAACATACTTGGTGGGATTGTTTTAGGAATACCCAATTACTTTTCTATCTACTTTTTGGTCAAAGCGTTACGTTCCGGTTTATTTGACAGTTCTGGCATTTTTACCATAAACAATGTGGGGATTGTAATGCTTTCAACACTGGTTGGGATTTTACTTTTCGGTGAAAAATTACTCCCTAAAAATTGGGCCGGGATTATTCTTGCCATCATCAGTATCTTTTTAGTAGCCTTAGGACAATTTTTATGAGTGAAACACGAGATACCTACCATACCATTTTAAAAGCTGGCAAAGAGACGCTCTTTAAGGAGAAAGGAAGTAAGTTTTATGGATATGCATTTCCCGTAACAACTGAGGATGAAATAAGAGATGCGCTGGAAGACTTAAAGAAAAAGCACCACACAGCAAGACATTTTTGCTACGCGTGGCAACTGGGACAAGAATATGAACACTATAGAGCAAATGATGACGGCGAACCCAATAATAGCGCCGGAATGCCAATTTACGGACAATTGCAGGCTTATGATGTGACAAATATTTTAGTTGTTTCGGTGCGGTATTTTGGTGGCACAAAATTAGGCGTTGGCGGTTTGATACAAGCCTATAAAACAAGTGCTCAATTAGCATTAGAGGCTTCAAAAATTAAAAAAATGACCATCAACGAACAATTTATTCTGAAATTTGAATATCCCGAAATGAATACCGTCATGCGGATTATCAAAGATGAAAATCTCAAGATTGAACATCAAAAAATGGAATTGTCTTGTGAAATTGAAATTTCAGTAAGAAAAAAAGAAGCGCAACGCATTTTTGAAATTTTTGAGAATACGTATAAAGTAGAAATCAAAAAACCAAAAAATGAATAACGAAAAAAATTACGTTTTGTTCAACTTTTAAGCTATTTTATCCAACAGATATTGGGGTGCTTTCATAAGCTTATTCGTTACCGAATTTACAAACACAAGTGTTGTCTCTCCCGTGACCAAAAGCAGGTCATTTTGATTGAAAATTTCGTAGTGAAATTCAATTCTGTACGTAGGAATTTTCTTTATTTTTGTCACGATGGTTATTTCATCATCATAATATGCAGGTTGCTTGTAATTTATGTTCAAGTTGATTACTGGCAAATGTACTCCGCTCTCTTCCATCCATCTATAAGAAAAGCCTATATTCCTTAACCATTCGGTTCTTCCCTGTTCAAAATATTGAGCGTAGTTGGCATGATAAACAATACCCATTTTATCGGTTTCATTATATCTTACTCTTAATTTTGTCGACGTTTCTTTCACAATATCTTTTAATAAAAAAGGTTACTTTTAAAGGAAGTGTTATTTCATTTAAGTATGCGAAAAAAAAACCGGAAATTCAATACTGATTTGGCTTTTTTTTTCACTTATTTGTTCACATATTTGTATCATCAGAAATCCGGCAGAAAATTCCAACTTTCTTCATTTCTGATAACAACCAATTAACTATACAATTCTAACAAAAATTATGAGTAATACTGCTGCAACCGTTTGGAATAATTGCCTCGCTTTTATCGAGGACAATATTACCACTCAGGCATACAAAACTTGGTTTGAACCCATTAAAGCAGTAAAACTTGCCGATAATGCATTAAGCATACAAGTACCGAGCAAATTTTTTTATGAGTGGCTTGAAGAGCATTATGTTAAACTATTAAAAGTTGCCTTGACCAAAGAACTTGGCGCTACTGCAAAATTGGTTTATGTTATTCGTATGGAAAACACCTACGGAAATAAACAACCCTTTACCGAGAGAATTCCCAGTTCAAACAGAAGTAATACTCAAGCATCACAAAATGTTGATGTCCCTCTTAAAAACAAGAGTCCAGAGCTTAAAAACCCGTTTGTTATTCCAGGAATTCGAAATGTAAAAATCGAATCACAACTTAACCCCAATTATAATTTTGAAAGTTTTCTTGAAGGAGAATCTAACCGCTTGGCGCGTTCTGCAGGTATTGCAGTGGCCAATAAGCCAGGAGGCACCTCTTTTAACCCACTTTTAGTTTTTGGCGGTGTAGGTCTTGGTAAAACGCATTTGGCGCATGCCATTGGTGTTGATATTAAAGATAAGTATCCGGAGAAAACGGTGTTATACATTTCCGCAGAGAAATTTGTACAACAGTATAGCGAGTCTGTTCAAAAAAACAATCGTAACGACTTTATACATTTCTATCAAGTGATTGATGTGTTGATTGTGGATGATATTCAATTGTTGTCTGGGAAAGCTGGAACGCAAGATGTATTTTTCCATATCTTCAATCATTTACATCAAAATGGACGTCAAGTCATTCTTACGAGCGACAAGGCACCCGTTGATATGATTGACATTGAACAACGACTTTTATCTCGTTTTAAATGGGGATTATCGGCTGAGTTAAACCACCCAGATTATGAAACCCGCGTAGCGATTATAAAAAATAAATTATATCGTGATGGTGTTGAAATGCCAGATGATATCGTTGAGTTTTTAGCGAATAACATCAAGACAAACATTCGTGAACTAGAGGGTGCTATCATTTCATTGATTGCGCATTCTTCATTCAACAAGAAAGAAATCACGATTGACCTTGCCAAAAAGATTGTTGATAATTACGTTAAACACACCAAGCGAGAAGTATCTATTGACTACATTCAAAAAGTAGTGAGCGATTACTTTCAAATGGATGTTGAAACGTTACAATCAAAAACCCGCAAGCGTCACATTGTACAAGCGAGACAACTTGCAATGTTTTTTGCGAAGAAATTTACAAAAGCATCCCTTGCCTCCATTGGCTCTCAAATTGGGCAGCGCGATCACGCTACGGTATTACATGCCTGTAAAACAGTAGATAATCTTTCGAGTACTGATAAACAGTTTAGAAAATACGTGGAAGACCTTCAGAAAAAGTTAACCATTTAATAATATTTAAATCCTGCTTTCGAGTGGGATTTTTAATTTTACTTCGGAAATTTTAAAAACGAAAATATTGAAAACAAAAATACTAATGGTGTGCCTTGGCAACATCTGCCGTTCCCCACTCGCAGAAGGCATCTTAAAAAGCATGATTGACCTTGATAAATTTGAAGTATCTTCAGCTGGAACGGGCGGTTGGCACGTGGGCAGTTTGCCAGACCCACGAAGCATTGCCGTAGCAGCAAAAAACGGAATTGACATTACCGACCAACGTGGTAAACAATTTTCAGAATATGATTTCGAAATCTACGACCACATTTTTGTAATGGATAATAGCAATTATCGAGATGTTATAAAGCGCGCCAACTCCCAAGATGAAATTAACAAAGTGCAAAGAATCCTTGACGAATTGTTTCCTGGTGAAAACGTTGATGTTCCAGACCCTTATTATGGCGGAGACAGCGGTTTTGATGATGTATTTGATATGCTAAATAAGGCTTGTGAGAAAATTGTGAGTAGACTTTAATTTTTTGGTATTTCCTTTTTAACTATCTTCCATAAAAAATTACAACTATGAAAAAATTACTTATCCCCTTTATTTTTATACTCTTCGGTTTTAGTTTTCACTTAAGCCTTCAAGCTCAAGAAATTTCATTAGAAACTTTTGCCGGTGGTTTTTCCTTTCCATTGGACTTACAAAATGCAGGAGACGACCGTTTGTTTGTTGTTGAAAAAGGTGGAGTTATCAAAATTCTTGACCTTAACGGAAATACGAATGCAACTCCTTTTTTGGACATACAATCACTCGTGAGCACTAACAGCGAACGCGGGTTATTGGGACTTGCTTTTCATCCCGATTATGAAACCAACGGATTTTTCTTTGTGCATTATTCAGATACTGCTGGCGACACTCAAATATCCAGATATTCAGTAAGCAGCTCAAATCCAGATGTTGCAGACCCAAACTCTGGATTACCAATTTTAAATGTTGCTCAACCTGCCTCTAACCACAATGGAGGGTCCATAGCTTTTGGGCCAGAAGATGGATTTTTATACATAGCTCTAGGAGATGGCGGAGGTGGAGGCGATACTGACAATAACGCACAAAATCTAGGATTACTTCTTGGCAAACTGCTTAGAATTGACATTGACAATCCTAACGGAGGGAATAATTATAGCATCCCTGCGGACAATCCATTTATAGGCAGCACAACTTCTAGAGATGAAATATGGGCACTAGGATTGAGAAATCCATTTAGATTCTCCATTGATGCTACTACGAACAATATTTGGATTGGCGATGTGGGCCAAAATGCTAAAGAAGAAGTAAATAGAGCTAGTTTAACCGAAGCCGGTCTTAATTATGGGTGGAGATGTTATGAAGGAAATTCTCCTTTTAACACAGCAAATTGCCCTCCCATGAACGAGTTAACATTTCCTGTTTTTGATTACAATTGGAGTGCTGGCGGTTCTGTTGTAGGAGGTTATGTCTATCGTGGATCTATTTACCAAGACCTTCAAAACGTTTATATATTTGCAGATATTGACGGAATGATATCCACTATTGATGGTAATGATGCCTACATAAACCAGGGTAATTTTTCAGGCACTTGGGTTGCATTTGGAGAGGATGTAAACAAAGAATTGTACATTGTAAATCTCAACGGATCCATCAGTAAAGTAAAAGGCGAAGTGATTTTAGAAGTAAATGACAATGAAACCGCTACAGTTTCAATATATCCTAACCCAGCTAACAATAAAGTTACTATTAACGTTTCGAATGATATTATGGAACGTATTACAATTTCAGATATCAAGGGAAGTGTTCTTTTTTCTGAAACGGTACAAACTTCACAAAAAGAAATATCAATTGAAGATTTTGCCAGTGGTATCTATTTTTTAAATATTAAAACGCAAAGCGGAAATGTGATAGTCAAAAAATTGATTGTCCAATAGCATACGAACTAAATTTGAATATTTAATTTAGAAAAATTGAACAATGTTGCCAATCGATTACAGTTCTAATCGATTAGCAACATTATTTTTTTGCCTATATTGAAGTTCCCATTTCTAATTAACAAACTATGAAAAGCGATAAAGGAAACCTCTACCTCATTCCCTGCACATTGGGTGACACTCCTCCATTTGAAGTACTACCATTGTTAGTAAAAAAAGCAGTGGAGCATATTGAATATTACATTGTAGAGCATGAAAAAAGCGCGCGTCGATTTATTAAAAGTGTTGATTCAAAAAAGAACCAAAATAGTTTAAAGATTGAAGAAATCAACAAGTTTACCAATTCTGAAGATATCCCAAACATGCTTCAACCTTGTCTTGAAGGACACGATGTTGGTGTTATTAGCGACGCTGGTTGCCCTGGCATTGCAGACCCCGGAGCAAATGTTGTTGCTTATGCACATACAAAAGGGATTAAAGTAGTGCCGTTGGTTGGCCCATCTTCTATTTTAATGGCGATGATGGCAAGCGGTTTCAATGGTCAAAATTTTGCATTTAACGGATATCTACCAATCGATAAAGGCGAAAGGAAAAGCGAAATAAAAAGATTAGAAAAGAGAAGTCAGCAAGAAAATCAGTCGCAATTATTTATCGAAACTCCTTATCGCAATAATCAAATGCTGGAAAGTCTTCATAACACATTACAAGGAAATACTAGCATTTGTGTGGCGTGCGACATTACTTTGCCCACCGAATACATAAGAACCGCCACCGCGACAGAGTGGAAAAGAATAAAGGTGGACCTTCATAAAAGACCCACCTTATTTATCATTCAGCAATAAAATAAAATTATATCACCGTTGCTTGTTTATTAGCTTTAATGTGCGATGTATCGTAGCCCGAAAACTTTTTAAGATAATATCCAATGGTCGTACCAAAGGCATCCTCAAAATTATAAGCACCACCGCTTCGAAGATATTTCTTAACATTTCCTGCTCCAGCGAGGTGTGCTGCTGCAAGAATTCCAGATTCCGTCACTTTAACGCCGTTGATGTATTTGCCTTTAAACCTTTTAATGTCTCTTCGCAAAATCCACTTGTTTCTTGACGTATGAGCAGCAAAAGCTTTTTCTTGCAATTTACTGTCTTTTATGAAACCCGTTGGATTATCAATCCCTATCATTGATAAAGTCGATTTTGCAAATTGATATTTTCCTAAATAACCAAATTGATTAATCGTACCATAATCTCCTCTAGATTCTTTAAAACCAAGAGCCTCTTTAAAACCTACATAGGTCTTACCAAGAAAAAGAGAAAACGTAGGGTTTAATTCTTCTGAAATGAAAAGTGATTGTTCAATTTCAGTAGGTACATTGTAGAAATAAGCGTTATCAGCAATTTTATAATGTGCTAAGTTCACAGCTTTTTTTGTACCAAAACTAGACATAACAAAAAATGTAGCTAGCATAATTACTGTACTTAAAAGAATGTTCTTTTTCATAGAAAATTATTTTGGCGAGAAATTTCTCACACTATTTTTCAGCGCGCAAAGATACAACATTTTTTATAAATTTGATTTTCAACATGTTAAATATTTCTTAACCCAAAATCAGGATTTATAAATCATTTTTCTAAAACGAAATTAAATAGAAATCAAACAGCTTATTCAAATAGGAAATTTCGTTATATACATAGTTATCAACAAATTAACCGAAACCTAGAGAGAAGGAAATTCCCACAAAGAAATCTTCTCGAGTTTCGTAGAATAAAGGAAAGTATAAAGTCGACAGGAATTTTAGTTTAGAATTCCACCGTTGAAAAGACAGTTTCGGTGGTCAATTGACGCATATTTCCGAAGAAAAAAAATTCACATCGATTTGTTTAGTTTCAATGTTTCACGCAAGGAACTCTAAAAAAGTTATTGATAAAGCTATTTCAATAAAGAAAAAGAATCTTAAATGCGATTAACATTTCGGCTTGTGTTAAAAAAATATTCTTCGGTATTTATGCTGTAATTTTTTAAACTATCTATTAATACCATTTTTATTGACCCACGCCACATATTCACTTTTATTCCGATTGTGCTGTGTTAAGGTTGAAGCAAATTTATGGTAACCAAAATTTGTTACATCTGCGACAAAATAATAATAGTCGTGATTTTCGTAATTTAAAACACCATCAATCGAAGTCACATCCGGCATGGCAATGGGTCCTGGAGGAACACCCGCATATTTATAGGTATTGTAAGGCGAATCTATTTCGAGGTCTTTGTAAAGAACACGCTTTATGATTTGGTTAAAATTGTTTTCGGTCTTCTTTTTGGCATAAATTACGGTCGGGTCTGCTTGCAACGGCATTCCTTTTTTAATGCGGTTGATATACACACCAGCAACCCGCGGGCGTTCTTCTATTTTGGCCGTTTCCTTTTGAACTATGGCCGCAAGTGCCATAATTTGATCTCTGGTCAATCCTAGATTTTCAGCTTTTTCGTTGCGCTGTGGCGTCCAAAAAGCATTATACTCAGCAAGCATTTTATCTCTAAAATTCTCTGCCGAAGTATTCCAGTAAACCTCGTACGTATTTGGAACAAACATACCAAGTGCGGTGTTATTGTTAAAACCAGATTTCTTTAAAAAAGCAGCATCACTAAATGCCTTATATAACGAAACGCTGTCTGCCTCAATTTGGTTTGACAAATGACCCGCGAGGTCTTCCAAACGTTCTTGATTGTTGAACTTGACTAAAATAGGTACATTTCCCGTACGTATGGAATTAATAATCTCGTTGTTATTACTCCCTTTTTTGATGATATAATGACCCGCCTTTATATTATTTGAATATCCTTTGCGGTTGGCAACAGTTTCAAAGGTTTCCATGTTTTCTATGAGGGGTTCTAATTCTTCTTTTACGTCATTAAAATTGGCACCTGTTTCAATATATACGTGTGCTTCTTCATTATTGAACGCTGTATTGGGCACAAATATATTGATATACACATAGTATGAAAATGCAGCCATCGCTACGAGACCAATGAGCGCAATGGCAAGAAGTATTTTTTTAAAGTACATAGTTTTTAATTTGGTATTTCGTTAATTCTGGGCACTCATCATTTTAAATAACTGAAATATCGACTCATTCTTAAATCCATTCTTCGTTTTTATCCAGTCTATTTTTGTTCCTGTTTTTTCAAATCCGGCATTTTTAAACATTGCTATACTCGCTTGATTATCGTCTGTAATATTGGCAAATATTTGGTGTGCTTCTAGTTTTTCAAAAGCATATTTACAAACCAAATTCAAACTTTCCTTGGCGTACCCTTTCCCTCTATTCTCTTTATTGTAAATCAAAATCCCTACTCCCACTCTGTGATGCAAAGGTTCAAAATCGAACAAATCTATAAATCCTAATGCATTATTTTCTTTGGTGGTAATGACCAGTCGTAACTGCTGCGCCTCAAAAATATCTTGTTGCGCGTTTGAAATATACTCTTTTAAAACTTCAATACTAAAAGGGGCAACGGTATTGCTCAATTCCCAAAGTGAAACATCGTTTTCAACCATTTCTAAAAACGCTAAATCACTTGGTTCAAGTAATCTTAAGTTGATATGTGTTCCTTTGATTTGCATTAAATTTTTGTGAATGATACGTTGTGGAAGTGCAACCACTTATAGCAATTATTATTTTCTACTTTTATTCTGTTTTTTTTATAATTATATTTTGGTAATTATAAGGTATCTCTATATTTTCTGCATCAAATCTTTCTTTGATTGAGCGTAATAAATCGCAATACATTATAAATCCATTTGAGGCGGAATCAGAATACGCCCAGGCCTTTAGTGTTACAGAAGAGTTACCTAATGCCACAACTCTAGAAACCACTTCAGGTAAATTATTTTGCATGTCTTCAGGTGTTCTGTTATCTATATGAAGTGGGTGGTTTATTATTTCCTCTTCCATTATTTTGAGAGCTTTACCTAAATCTGAATCATACCCAACCCCAATTTCTATCATCTTACAGACTTTAGTTTCAATCAAATTTGCATTAACAACTACTTGGGTGCTAATAACCGAGTTGGGTACGATAACACGATTATTTTCAAAATCCCTAAGAACGACTTGTCGTAAATTGATTTCTTCTACAATACCAGTATAATTTTGGTTAAAAGTAATTCTGTCATTAATTTTAAAAGGTTTGAACATAACTATTAAAAACCCACTCATAATGTTGCTTAGAGCTTGTTGTGAAGCTAAACCTGCCACTAGAGATAAAATACCTGCACCAGCCAACAACGAATGACCTACAATTTTCATTTCAGGTATTTGCACAAGTGCGAATGAAATACCAATTACATAAATAATTGCAGTAACTACTTTCTTGGCAAAAACATAACTTGTAGGATCTATATGCTTAGTTAAAACAAGTTTGTTTATATATTTTTCAGCCAAAAACCTGAATGAATATGCTATAACTATTGTTATTGCTATTATTATTCCTATTATAACAGCAGTTCTAAAATCTGTAAAAAGTGATTTTATCATAATTTCTTCTCAAGCTTTTTTAAGATTTCTAATTGTGCTGCCTGACTTTCAAATAATGATTGTATCTGTTCTTCTAAAATTAAGTCAATTTTTTGATTCAACGCATTTATTTCTAATTCAGCTTTTAGGTTAATGAGGTAATCATTCTCACCGCGTTTTCTGTCTTTCTCTTCTTGCCGGTTTTGACTCATCATAATAATGGGTGCTTGCAGTGCCGCAATACAAGAAAGGATGAGGTTCATTAAGATGAAAGGATAGGGATCAAAATTATCCTTTAATGGAGTTAGCGTGTTAAACAAAATCCAAATAACCAAAATTACAAAGAAGGAAATAATGAATGCCCAACTACCTCCAAATTTTGCGACTTTATCGGATATACTTTGCCCTTTGGTGAGTAACTCTTTTGGTGGGTTTAAAAGGTTATTAGTAATCAAATTTTCATCATCTATAGCTTTTTTTACTATTTCTTGAAGTTTCTTGATTTGAATGTTTTTAGCATTCAGTAAATTCTCTAAATCCTTATCCATATATCATTTATTTTAAAGTTAGATGACTACATAGTTTAAATTAGATGACAATCGTACCATTAAAAACCTGCATTGCAGGACCAGTTAATGATACATTTTTATATCCATTTCCTTCAACCTCAAAAGAGACTTTTAAAAGTCCGCCGGGGGTTTTTAGTGTAATTCCTTTTGTAGCTGTTTTGCCTGCGGCGTGCATTGCAATGGCAACCGCTGTAACGCCTGTTCCACATGACAAAGTTTCATCTTCAACACCTCTTTCGTAGGTGCGTACTCTAAAAACACTCTCGCTTTCTTTTTCAACAAAATTCACATTGGCTCCCTCTTTTCCGTAGGTATTATTTCTAATTTTTCTTCCTTCGGAAACGACATCAAAAGTATCAATATTAGTGACCATTTGAACGTGATGTGGCGAGCCGGTGTTTAAAAAGCTGAAGTTTTGGTTGTTAGAAATTTCAGTAACATTTGCCATTTGTAATGATACATTTCCGTTGGATATTTCCGCAGTATGCAAACCGTCAATAGCTTCAAACTTGGCGCTTCTATTTATAATTTCTAGAAATGCCGCAAAATGGACAATGCATCTCCCGCCATTTCCGCACATAGTACTTTCGTTTCCGTCGGAATTATAATAGACCATTTTAAAATCTAGTGTAGTATGATTCTCGAGTAAAATGAGCCCATCTGCTCCTATGCCAAATTTTCTGTCACATAATCGAGCGACCAATTTGGTATCATTTTTGGGAAATATGTGCTGACGATTATCTACAAGTATAAAATCGTTTCCCGTCCCTTGATATTTATAAAATGTAAGTTCCACGATGGCAAATATAGTAAAAGCCATTTCTGTGAGCGACATTACCCAGTAGTTAAATGGACGTTAAAAACGTAATATTTTGAAAATATTTTCGTCATAAGTATAGTTATCAATTAGTAATTAAAATTTTGAATTTATGAAACAGACCATGCGCTTATTTGCAGTAGCACTTTTTGCCGGGGCAGCGACCTTAGGCGGCTACAAATTACTAGAGAAGGATGCACCTTTACAATTGGCAACTTCTCAAACCGAATCTCCAATAAATTATACCGCTACAAATTTTTCTGATAGCACACCGACGACAATGATAGATTTCACTGTAGCGGCAGAAGCTACGGTGAATTCTGTAGTGCACGTTATCAATAAAACCATAAGTAGGCAACCTACAAATATCCATGAATTTCTTCGTGGTGGAGGACAACCTCGCGAATTGATTGGTAGTGGTAGTGGCGTTATTATTACGCCAGACGGCTATATCATTACAAACAACCACGTAATTGAAGGTGCTTCACAAATAGAAATCACCCTCAATAATAATTCAACATATCCAGCAGAGTTAATTGGTACCGACCCAAAAACCGATATCGCGCTCGTAAAGATTGACGCTGGAACCGAGTTGCCATTTATAACATTTAGCGACAGTGATACTGTAAAAGTAGGAGAATGGGTACTTGCGGTAGGAAATCCGTTTCGATTGACCTCAACAGTAACTGCTGGGATTGTAAGTGCAAAAGCAAGAGATTTAAATGAACTTGACGGAAATGCGCAGTCCTTTATTCAAACTGATGCTGCCGTAAATCGTGGAAACAGTGGAGGCGCTTTGGTAAACACACGAGGAGAATTAATAGGCATTAATACTGCCATTACTTCTGAAACGGGTTCTTACGTTGGCTATTCCTTCGCCGTTCCTTCAAACATTGCACGAAAAGTGACCGAAGACATTATGGAATTCGGAAATGTGCAACGGGCTATTTTAGGAATTTCAGGGGGAAATCTAGACTCGGCAAGAGCAGAGTATTATGGAGTAAATGATACCGAAGGTGTTTACGTTGGCAGTGTAGAATCTGGAAGTGGTGCAGACCGCGGTGGCATTAAAAAAGGCGATGTCATTAAAAAACTGGATGGATTGTCCGTTACAAAATTCTCAGATTTGACGGGGTATTTGGGAGCTAAAAGACCCAATGACATTGTAGATGTGACCGTTATTAGAGATGGAGATGAAAAAACGATTCCAGTTACATTAATTAAATTAGAAACCCTTGAAATTCCAGATGTTGGCGTTGAAGTGCGAAAAGCAAATATGGCAGACCTTCAAAAATATGGTCTCAAACACGGTGTAGAAATCACCAGAGCCTTGACCGAAGATGTTGCGAGATACAAAATGGAAGGAAACATTATTGTGCAAATAGATGATTACGACACCAAAGATATTGACGATGTTAAAAAAATATTGAATAATCGTAGAAAAAGTGACCCTTTAAAATTGACTTTCGTTAACAAAAAAGGTGAAACGCATTCGTTTATATTTAGGTAATAATTTTATAAAATGAATTACCACCAAAGAGTCTAGAAACTAAAATTCTAGACTCTTTTTTTGCATTATTTAACAAACGAAAACGTTTTAGTTTGACTATTTTTGCGCAAAATTTAAACAACCATTTTCGCTACTGCGGAAATCTAAAAACAACACAACTATGAGTTTTGATGACGTTTATGAAAAAGAACTGTCCTTTCAAACAGATCGCCGTAAAGCAACGGTAGCTTTTATCAATATTATAAGCGATTTATGGTATGATAAGTCTATCGAATTGGTTTTATTCAGAAACCAACTTATCGACCGCAATGTGAGCGAAATTTTAAATCTTCACGAATATGCTGGAGAGTTTGTTCAAAAGCCAATTTCAATATTTGATTCAGTTGAAATTGCACAGGCGATTAAAACGCTTGATCTTCCACCGTCAAAATTGGACATTGGTAAGTTGACGTATGAATATCATTTAGAAGATAATCAACATGCAAATGCATTGGCATTTGTTTCGGATAGATTGAAAGGTGCAAAAGATAAAACAGCAATCGCACCTAAGGATGTTGTGTTATATGGTTTTGGGCGTATTGGTCGTTTATTAGCGCGTGAGTTAATGACGAGAACTGGTAAAGGAAGCCAGATGCGACTGCGTGCGATTGTAACAAGAGGAAAAGTTGACCAAACCGTTTTAGAAAAAAGAGCATCATTGCTACAATACGATTCTGTTCATGGAGATTTTCCTGGAACAGTTCGTGTTGATCTTGAAAATAAAGCATTGGTGATCAATGGAACGACGGTACATATCATTTCAGCAAATGGCCCAGAAGATATCAACTATACAGATTATGGAATCAACGATGCATTGATTATTGATAATACAGGTGCTTTTAGAGACAAGGAAGCACTGCAACGCCATTTAGTTCCTAAAGGTGCTTCAAAAGTTTTATTGACCGCGCCCGGAAAAGGAATTCCTAACATTGTTCACGGTGTAAACCACTTAGAAAATAATCCCGACGAAATCGATATTTTTTCTGCGGCATCGTGTACTACAAATGCGATAACTCCTGTTTTAAAAGCGATTGAAGATAGTTTTGGTGTTGTTCAAGGACATTTGGAAACCATCCACGCCTATACAAACGATCAGAATTTAGTCGATAACATGCACAGCAAATACCGTCGTGGTCGCGCAGCAGCACTAAATATGGTAATTACCGAAACTGGTGCAGGACAAGCTGTTTCAAAAGCACTACCTTCTTTCGAAGGGAAGTTGACTTCAAATGCAATTCGTGTTCCTGTTCCTAATGGTTCTCTTGCTATTTTAAAACTCGAATTAGAGCGAGAAACATCTGTTGATGCTTTGAATGCTACGATGAAGAAATATGCGTTGGAAGGTGATTTGGTAGAGCAAATTCAATACTCGTTGAATAATGAGTTAGTTTCTAGCGACATTGTTGGTTCTTCAGCACCATCAATTTTTGACAGCAATGCAACCATTGTGGCAAAAGATGGAAAAAACTGCGTGCTTTATGTTTGGTACGATAACGAATATGGCTACAGCCATCAAGTAATTAGACTTGCAAAGCACATTTCAAAAGTAAGACGTTATACGTATTATTAGTAGTATAATTTCTTCGGAAATTTTAAACAACCGCAACACTAGTCTTTCGATAAATGTTGCGGTTTTTTTTATATCTCAAATGCTAAAAATTGGATTTAGAAACTTCTAAATGACTCTTTTATTTTATGACTTCGTTAACTGACAATCAACACCAAAACGTAGAAATTTGTCTGCTATGGCAGACGAAAAAACACCAAAGAAGAAACGTAAAGCGTATAAAAAGAAACGGTACACATTTCCTATTATACTGCTAATAGTTTTAATTGCGGCAAGAATTTATTTGCCTTATTATGTAAAAGACCACATAAATAAAGTACTTGCAAATATCCCAGGATATTATGGACAAGTAGATGATGTCACTATTTCGTTGTACCGCGGAGCGTACGGAATTAATGGAATGTATCTCAATAAAATTGATGCTGAAACGCAAGTCAAATTTCTAAATTTTCCGAAGAACGACATATCTATAGAATGGAAATCACTCTTTAAAGGTAAAATTGTTGCCGAAATTACCATGAACAGCCCAGAAGTAATCTATGTTTTTGAGGACCAACAAACCACTCCACCCGAAGGAGAAGCAGACGTTGAGGACTGGACAAAAGCATTGACTGATATTGTTCCGTTAGAAATAAATCACTTTGAAGTATATGATGGCAAAGTGTCTTTTGTGCAGCTTTCGGCTGAGCCAAATATTGATTTATCTATTGAAAAAGTAACACTTACTGCGGACAACCTTCGTAATGTAATTGAGAAAGAACGCGTTTTGCCCTCTCCAGTCACAGCCACGGGAGTTTCTTTTGGTGGCGGAAATGTGAAGCTCGACGGAAATATGAATATCATTAAAGAGGTACCAGATATGGACCTCGCTTTTTCATTAGAAAACTCAAATGCTAGTGCACTCAATGATATGACGAGTTACTATTCGGGATTAGATTTTGAGAGTGGGACTTTTAATCTTTATAGCGAAATAGCAATTGCAGACGGATATCTGAAAGGTTATGTAAAACCTATGATTAAAAATTCAAAATTAATTGGAAAAGAAGATGGATTTTTGGAAACACTTTGGGAAGGGTTTGTTGGTTTTTTTAAATTCGTATTAAAAAATCAAGGGACAGATACAGTAGCCACCCAAGTTCCTATCGAGGGAGATTTAAATGATGTAAAAGCAGGAGTTTGGCCAACAATAGGAAACATCTTTAAGAACGGGTGGTTTGATGCATTTAAAGGAGAGACAGATAATAGCATAGAATTTAATGACGCTTTCAATGACGATAAAAATCTAACCCCAAAAGAACGACGACAGAAAAGACGCGAAGAACGCAAAGAAAATCGCGAGGCAAAAAAAGAAAACGACAGTACCGAAGGTTTCTTCAAAAGGCTATTTGATGGAGCAGAAGAAGAAACGAATGATGATCGTTATTAAATATTTGTAAATAATTTCTTCGGAAATATTAAACAATCGCAACACTAGTCTTTTTGATAAATGTTGTGGTTGTTGCGTTTAAATTTATAGTAGTTTTATGCTCAATCAATTCAGACAATTCTATCAATATGAAAATCATTAAAGCTACTGTTGAAAACTTAGACCAATTGGCTCCACTCTTCAATGAGTATAGAGTGTTCTATAAACAAGCTTCAAGTGTCTTTGCTACCAAGCAATTTTTAACACAACGGTTTCAAGAAAATGATTCGGTGATATTTTTGGCAATTTTTGACAATGGCGAAGGAATGGGATTTACGCAGTTATATCCAAGTTTTTCATCGGTTGCAATGCAACGTACTTATATTTTGAATGATTTGTTTGTTGCTACACATTTCAGAAAAAAAGGTGTTGCTGAAAATTTGATGAATCGTGCTAAAGAATTTGCCATTGAAAAAAATGCCCGAGGGCTTACGCTTGAAACGGACACTGATAATCCTGCTCAAAAATTGTACGAACGATTGGGATGGGTAAAAGATACTGCCGTATTTCATTATACTTGGGAAGTTAAAAATTGAGGTCTTAACCGCGCAATCCTTAGGTTCGATAGATTTTTTTGCTAAACTCAAAAATGCCTATATTTATCAGTAACATTGCCACTATGAAATCTCACTATTTTATTTTTTTCTTACTATCCTTTTGTACAATAGGAATTTCCGAAGCACAAGACGTGTCGTTGTTTCAACAATTTAATGGGCAGTATGACTATCTCGCTTTTGGAAACACATTGAATACCGGTGAAAACACGGGAGCTGTCCCCCCTACTCCATGTGAGATATTGACCTCTAGTAGCGCACCTTTCGCATTGCAACCGGGTCAAAGCTTGGTTGCCGCGTATCTTTATTGGGCAGGCTCAGGACGAGGAGATTTGCAAGTAAATTTTAATGGGACGCAAGTAACATCGCAACGTACTTTTAGTGATAGTCTAAGCGATGAGTTAGTTTATTTTGCAGCCTTTGCAGATGTGACTTCTATCGTTGCCGCAAGCGGAAACGGAACATACACATTATCTGAGTTAGACCTTACAGATATTATAGCAGCGTATTGTGGAAATACTACAAATTTTGCAGGTTGGGCAGTTACCGTAATTTATGAAGATGCTACGCTACCCTTAAACCAAGTAAGCATTTTTGATGGGTTGGAGAGTGTTTCATCAACAAATAACAGTTTAGATATTCAGCTTGATAATTTAAATGTTTTAGATAATATTGGCGCTCGCATTGGCTTTACCGCATGGGAAGGTGATCAGTCGCTAGCAGTGATGGAAACATTGCTCATTAATGGAAACTTAATTAGCAACCCACCACTAAACCCAGCAGACAATGCCTTTAATGGAACCAATAGTTTTACCAATCAAAGCAATATTTATAATATGGATATTGACACGTATTCCATTGAAAACAACATTAGCCCAGGCGATACGAGCGCTTTGATTAGTCTAACTTCGGGGCAGGATTTTGTGATGATCAATAATGTGGTCACAGTTTTAAATTCTGAATTGCCAGATGCTACCATTACAATTGATGATACTGTGGGAGGATTGGTTTGCGGCAATCGAGATATAACACTTGATTACACCGTTTACAATGTAAATAGCACCGATGAGCTGCCTGCAAATACACCCATTGCTTTTTATGCGAATAATACGCTAGTAGGGCAAGCTGAAACAACTACAATTATACCCATTGGCGGACAAGAATCTGGCAGTATTGATTTGAACATCCCAGAAAATCTGGGTGCCGATTTTGTTCTTCGAGCAGCTGTAGATGATAATGGCTCGGGCGCCAGCACAGTCAATGAAATCAATGAGGACAATAACAATTTTACATTAGATTATCATTTACTTGTCTTCCCCAATCTTAACGCACTGAAAGACTTAGAACGCTGTGATGCCGTGGGCATAGAACTTTTTGATTTAAACGATGCGCTAAGTCAAGTGGCCCCTAATCTTATTGTAACATTCCACTTAACGCAGGATGACGCCACAAACAACATAAACCCTATAACAGACCCTGAAAATTTTGAGAATACAGACAACCCGCAAACTATTTATGTACGCGCAGATAATACCGAATGTAACATAACAGATAGTTTCACAGTAGAAGTCATCATCTGCCCACTTCCAGATGCAACCATAGAACTTATAGATAATTTAATCGCTTGCAGAGGTCGGGATTTTAACTTTGATTACACCGTTTTTAATACCCTAGGTACGGCTAGTTTGCCAGCCGCTACACCCATTGCTTTTTATATTGATAGTGTTTTAGTAGGACAATCAATGACTCAAAATGACATTCCCATTGGCGGTAGCGAAGTTGGAAATGTTACTATTTCCCTTGATGAAACAATACCAGATACCTTTATAATTCTCGCCATAGTTGATGATGCGGGAGACGGAACAAGTATTGTTGAGGAACTTGACGAAACAAACAATGAATTTACGAGCATGGTTATGTTTGAGTCAATACCAGCAATTACAGATCTTCCAAATTTAACAGCTTGTAACGTGGGATTCGGTTCGGCTATTTTTGATTTAACCGTTCAAGATGATTTAATTTCTACGAACGATGAAGATATCATCAACTACTTTACATCTGCAGACAATGCAATCGCAAATCAATTCCCTATTGAAATTCCTGCCGAATATCAAAGTAGCGGTGGCGTACAAACAATTTTTGTAAGGCTTGATACCGAAATTTGTTTCACAATAGCTTCGTTTATGGTGATTACTGAAAATTGCCCACCCTTTATTCCCCAAGGATTTTCGCCCAACAACGACAACATTAATGATGAATTTGAAATATCTGGACTACTCAATATTTTTAAAAATTTCGAACTAAGACTGTACAGCCGAGAAGGAAATCTCATTTTTGAAGGCACGCACGAAGATGGTTTTTGGGATGGGATTCCCAATACTGGTTTGCTTTTTGATTCAACATTAGTCCCTGTGGGCACATACTTTTACGTGCTCTACTTAAATGACGAACAATATCCAGATGCATTTACAGGTTGGGTGTATATCAATTATTAAATGTGTAGTAGAAAAATCTACGATTTTACATTTCAGCAAAATGCCTTATCAGATATACGTAATAGAATTATCCAAAAGAGTTTTTACTGAAAACGCAAAATTCCGGAATGCAAATCCGCAATTTAATGGTGTGCTACAATGTTTATATGTGGGAATGACGAGTAAGACTCCCAAAGAACGATTTACCCAACATAAAACCGGTTTCAGAAATAAAAAAGGTCATAAGCTCTCTTCAAATATTGTTGAAAAATATGGCATGTATCTTAGGCCCAGTTTATACAATCACATAGCCCCAGTCAAAACCAGAGCAGAAGCACTTAAAATGGAAGAAGCCTTAGCCTTGGATTTACGAAGACAGCGCTATGCGGTATGGTTTAATTGAAATCGTTAAAAAAAAGTTTCTTCAGATTTCAAGATGAATTCAACTATTCTTCTAGTTTTACACAAAAAAAGAAAATGAAAAATTTGTTAATTGCCGTCATTTTATTGACAAGCATTTGTGCTAATGCACAGCGAAGTAACAAACTAGAAAGGTTTCCAAATGCAGACGACGCCTATATTACTTTTGAAATATTCTCACCATTCTACATTGCCAATCCTCGCTACCGCTTAGGGTATATTCATCCTTTGAGCAAATCGTTGAAAATAGGTGGTGAAATTGGTCTTGGCTCTGATGAGACGACAGTCACCATTGCCCAATACGACGATCAAGAAGACTTTTCCATTTTTGAAGCCAGAGCACAAGTGTATTATATTTTAAACCCTTCCAAACGGGTCAATCATTATATTTCGATAGAGCCTTTTTACTTCAATCAAAACTCCGTGATAAATTTTAGTAATTTCAGAAATGAGGACGGGTTCACCATTCGTTATGACCAAGCAGATTATCAGCGCGAAAAAATTGGTACAAACTTATTATACGGCGTTTTTATTCCTTTCGGAAAATCTGTGGGGCTCAATTTCTATGTGGGTCTTGGCGTTCGTTCAAGAACAAATACGTACACCAATCTCGTCAATCCAGAAACCTCTTCATTTTATGATTATGACGATGATTATTTTTTTGATATCGAAGATTATCGTGAGCGAGAGGGAACAACTACAGGCTTAAACATTTCGGCGGGTGGTAAGTTTTTTGTTATACTTGATTAGTAAGTAAACAGTGATTTCTTCGGGAATATTTTACTTTAAAAAAGTTAAACTTTAATACAATTTTAAGGCTTCGGAAATGGATAACACCCAATTTCCGAAGCTAAATTTAGTAACTTTACGGATTACTGAAATGTGCTATGAAATTTAAACTTGAATCTGAATTTAAACCTACCGGCGACCAACCAACAGCGATAAAATCATTGGTTTCGGGAATCAATTCCGACGAAAAATACCAAACCTTATTAGGAGTTACGGGAAGTGGAAAGACGTTTACTATTGCAAATGTAATTCAAGAAGTTCAAAAACCTACCTTGGTGTTAGCACACAACAAAACGCTGGCAGCTCAATTATACCAAGAGTTCAAAATGTTTTTTCCGAACAATGCCGTTGAATATTTTGTTTCGTATTACGATTATTATCAACCCGAAGCTTTCATCCCAACAAGTGGAACCTACATTGAAAAAGACCTTTCGATAAACGAAGAAATTGAGGTTATGCGATTAAGCACCACCTCTTCCCTACTTTCGGGAAGGCGTGATGTTATTGTAGTCGCATCGGTTTCGTGTTTATACGGAATTGGTAATCCTGCTGAATTTCAGAAGAACGTAATCAGTCTTCAAAAAAATCAAATTATTTCCCGTACAAAATTATTGCACCGTCTTGTGCAAAGTCTTTATTCAAGAACCGAAGCAGATTTTAACCATGGGCGTTTTAGAATAAAAGGAGACACCGTGGATGTATTTCCGGGGTATGCTGACCACGCGTTTAGAATACATTTTTTTGGCGACGAAGTGGAAGAAATTGAAGCATTTGATCCACTCAATAATAACGTGATTGAAAAATATGACCGTCTAAATATTTATCCAGCAAATATGTTTGTGACATCACCAGATGTGCTGCAAGGTGCTATTAGAGAAATACAAGATGATCTTGTGAATCAAGTGGATTATTTTAAAGAGATAGGAAAACATCTTGAAGCAAAGCGACTGGACGAACGTACTAATTTTGATTTAGAAATGATCAGAGAGTTAGGCTACTGTAGCGGGATAGAAAATTACTCGCGCTATCTCGACGGACGATTGCCAGGAACGAGACCTTTCTGTTTATTGGACTTTTTTCCAGATGATTATTTGATGATTGTCGATGAAAGTCACGTGATGATTCCGCAAGTGGGTGCTATGTATGGCGGTGATAGATCACGTAAAGAAAATCTCGTTGAATATGGTTTTAGATTGCCTGCCGCAATGGATAATAGACCATTAAAGTTTGAGGAATTTGAGGCCATGCAAAATCAAGTAATTTACGTAAGCGCAACTCCCGCAGATTATGAATTAGAAAAGACAGATGGAGTTTACATTGAACAGATTATTCGCCCAACGGGGTTATTGGACCCGCCTATTGAAGTGCGACCTAGCCTCAATCAAATTGATGACCTCATTGAAGAAATGCAACTGCGCATTGAAAAAGATGAGCGTATTTTAGTGACAACACTAACAAAAAGGATGGCGGAAGAATTGACGAAATATCTTTCGCGAGTAAATATTAGAGTTAATTATATTCATAGCGATGTTGACACCCTTGAACGCGTTCAAATTATGCAGGATTTACGCCTTGGTCTGTACGACGTACTTGTAGGTGTAAATTTATTGAGAGAAGGGCTTGATTTACCAGAGGTTTCGCTCGTTGCCATTCTCGATGCTGACAAAGAAGGGTTTTTGAGAAGCAATCGTTCTTTGACGCAAACGGTGGGACGTGCCGCCCGAAATTTAAATGGAAAGGCAATTATGTATGCTGATAAAATTACCAAAAGCATGCAAGCAACCATTGATGCAACAGAATATAGAAGAGAGAAACAAATAGCGTACAACAAAGAAAACAACATCACTCCAACGGCTATTAAAAAGAGTTTTGAAAATGCGTTGACAAAATCAAAACAAGAAGCATATACTTTTGAAACTGCTGAGACTTTAAGCGCTGCTGAACCAGAAGATCAATATTTAACAAAGCCGCAGATTGAAAAGAAAATAAGAGACACACGCAAAGCCATGGAAAAAGCTGCCAAAGAATTAGACTTTATGATGGCAGCAAAATTGCGCGATAAAATAAAACTACTTCAAAAACAGGTGGAAACAGAATAATTATGAAAACAAGCAATATTATAACACTTATATTTCTAACCATTCCTATTGGAATTTTCGGACAAAACTTAGAATGTGAGGATTTTAGAGAAGGGAGTTTTTTCATTGAATCAACTATGAATGGGGCTGATATCCGATTTGAAATGAGTAGAACTGGCAATAATCAAATTGAATATTATGGCATCGATGAAGCTTTACATTTAAATCTTGAATGGATTGATGAATGTACCTATATAATGAAATTAGATGAATCAAAAAGTGATCAAGATCCTGCTTCAAAATTTATAAATGAAAACGGAGGTATTTACGTCACTAAAAAGTACATTGAAAAAAACTGTTTTTACTATACCTCCAATTTTAAATTACCAAATGACGAATTGGTTACAATAGATGGTCGAATTTGTAAAGAGGAAATTTAAAAACAAGCAAATGTTTGGTTGCAGTTGAATACTTTAAATGAATAAAGAAAATACCAAAACATCAACTCGAGAAAAAATTTACAATGCCCTTAACACACTATATTTTTATATTGCTTTACTTTCCCCTTTCTATGATAGCACAAGAAAAAATAAATCTTACTAATAAAATAATCCCAGAAAGTATAAAAAAAGAAGCTCTTGTCGCTCTCTCACATTACCCCGAGCTAGCCGAAACTGAAATCACTTTTGAATTTAAAGACAATATTAAAAAATCTACAATGCAGGCGCAGCCAACGTTTGGTAGTTTTTTCAGAAATAAAAAAAAGAGAAGCTACCGAATAAAAATTAGTCGAAAAATCCAAATTGAAAATGAACAACTTTCTATTGAAGATGTCCCCAGCGATGTAATGATTGGCTGGCTTGGACACGAGCTTGGACACGTTATGGATTATCGAAGTAGATCGAATGTAGGGATGATTATTTTTGGATTTAAGTATTTGTTTTCTGGCGCCCATATTCAAGAAGTAGAGCGTGCAGCAGATACTTTTGCAATCGTACATGGTATGGGAGACTATATTTTAAAAACGAAGAATTTTATTCTTGATCATGCCAACATTTCAGAAAAATACAAAGCTAAATTACGCAGATTATATATGTCACCAGAAGAAGTAATGCATTTATTAAAGGAGTATAATTAAACACTTTTAACAAACGTTTCCCACTCTTTAAATTTCTCCTCGTCCATTACTCTGGCCATTTTTACCTGCCCACCCTTTTTCTTATTACTTGCATTCCAGTCGTAAAAAACATTGGGAGATACAGTTGTAACCTTAACCCCTTTTAGTGCTTTACTTCTCGCTACTTTATAGTTTTTATTAGCACCTTTCAAAGCGTCATCAAGTGCTTCTGAAATTTTAACGGGGTCTATTTTTGCCTCTGTTCCCAAATACCAATGGTGATAAAAATCGCCATCAATATTTACTGCTGCCAAGGTGAATTCAGGAATTTCAATGTCAAATTGTTCCTCCATTTCCCGAAGCGCAACATCCATTTTATTTACTGAAAGTTGAGAACCTACAACATTTAAGAAAAACTTTGTCCTTCCCGTTATGATTATTTCGGCACGTTCAATATCTGTAAAAGCAATCGTGTCCCCTATTAAATAACGCCACGCTCCTGCAACAGTACTAATGACCAATGCGTAATCTTGATCCAATTCAACTTCATCTAATGTTAAAGAAGGTGCATCATTTGACAAGGAACCATCTTCTAGAATATATTCTGGTTTAAAAGGAACAAACTCGAAATATATTCCGCCATCGGTTACTAATTTCATCGAAGTCGTTTCCGGTCTTTGCTGAAATGCAATAAAACCTTCAGAAGCTAAATAGGTATCAATTACTGTAATGGGTTTTGATAAAATTAAATCAAAACTTTTCTCATAGGGCTTGAATGCAACTCCCCCACTTGTATAAACTTGCAAGTTAGGCCACACATCGTGAATGGTTTCCGCATTGTGATATTCAATCACCTTTTTCATCATCAATTCCATCCAAGAAGGGATTCCACTGAGTGCACCAATATCCCACGTTTTTGCCCTTTCGGCAATAGTTTGAACGCGCTCATCCCAATCAGCAATTTTAGCAATATCTTCTCCCGGTTTGTAATATCCCTTAAACCAAAATGGAATATTGCTCGCCGTAATCCCACTAATTTCTCCTTCTAAGAATTCGCCTCTCTTCTCAAGATCTGTGGAACTCCCGAGCATCATAATTTCTTTTTCAAAAAAATCGGGCTCTAAATCAAAATTATAAAGAGCACCAACTTGCTGTACACCTGCATTTTTTATGGCGTCAATCATTGCATCTGTAACAGGGATTCTTTTACTTTCTTTACCCGTGGTGCCACTACTCAATGCAAAATATGAAGGTTTTCCCGGCCATGAAATATCTTCTAGGCCGTCAATGACTCTACACCACCATTCATCTTTCATTTTATTGTAATCATGAAATGGAATTGCATTACTGAATGATTTTTGGATTTCTTCGGAATCTAAAATTTTTGTAAAAGCGTAATATTTCCCAAAGGATGTATTCTTTGCAGTCTCCAGCAATTTAGTCAAAACATCACGCTGCTCTTCTCGTGGTGACGTTTCCGAAGTTAATGTACCGCGCAAATCGATTGCTCCTTTTATTATTGATCCTAAAATCGCCATAGTGTAGATTGTTTGTTGCAAATTACAACAAACAGAAATTTCAAGTATATGATTTAATATAGGTTTAACGAAAGTCAAATAGTATCTTTGTATCATGGCAAATCACCCAGATTCTATAAGACTCAACAAGGCAATTAGTGATAGCGGCTACTGCTCTAGGCGGCAAGCTGATGTACTCATTGAACGTGGTAGGGTTACCATAAATGGCGAAGTGATGACTCTCGGAGACCGCGCAATGCCCGGCGACAGGATTGAAGTGGATGGCAAATTGATTACAAAGAATGACAATCTAGTTTATATCGCACTTAACAAACCCGTGGGTATTACCTGTACGACTGACCGAAGAGTGAAAGGAAATGTAGTCGATTTTATTAATCACAGCGAACGTATTTTTCATGTGGGTCGTCTTGACAAGCCCAGTGAAGGATTGTTGTTGATGACGAATGACGGCGATATTGTAAACAAGATTCTACGCGCAGGTAATCGACATGAAAAAGAATATATTGTAAAAACCGATCGCCATATTACGGACGAGTTTCTTCATAAAATGCGCAACGGAATCCCACTTGATGAACTGGAAACCACTACAAAAAAATGTGAGGTAGAACGCGTGAGCCGATTTGTATTTAGAATTATTTTAATCCAAGGATTGAACAGACAGATACGGCGTATGTGCGAATATTTAGGGTTCGAAGTTTTAGAATTGAAGCGCATTCGCATAATGAATATTGAATTGGGCGACTTACCCATTGGCAAATGGCGCGATTTAACCCCTGCTGAAATTTCTGGACTTCAAGAAGCCGTTAGCGATAGTGAAAACAGTTCTTTTGTTGACCAAAAAAATGATAGAGGTTCTCGTAAAATGAAAGAAGAAGATGATGGGAATCGTATAAGTGATTCTTCGGAAAAGAGAAACAACAGAAATTCTAGTTCAATTTCAGAAGAAAAAAACAACAATAAAAGAGATAAAAATAGCTTACAAAGAAATGTCGAAAGAAGCTCTGGAGGTAGGAGAAGGCGCGGTAGAACTAGTTAAATTTTGACAAAAAAATAATCACACGCGGCCGGGTGACGTGTGATCTTTCAACTAACTAACCAAATTAAATTTCAATTATGAAATTCCCCAGCCATTTTCTTAAATAAAGTTTTCTATTAATAAAGTACTCTACATTTCTTTATTAAACTTTTGCAAATATCGCAATTATCACATTTTATCAATACATATAATATCGATTATTAACGTTCTAAAAGAGTGGATTATCGAAAACCACAGGTTCTTAACAACTTGTACTTAAACTTTTAATTAAAGTTATACAAAATAAATGTAGTGCAATTTTATTTAAGGGAACTTTAAGACAAATAGGTATTATTCTAGGTATTTTTAAAGCATAGAATAATACCTATGATTAAACTATACAACCGCACCCTAAGTTTTTTTAATACTATTGAAGGGAAAATCGCTTTTTACCCTACATTATTAGCATTGGGAGGATTTATATTATCCTTCTCTATGATGCTTCTTGAAGAAAATGGAGTGTCAAAAATGATTCTCGAAACTTTTCCGCGATTAATGCTTCAAGATGGTGATACCGCATTGACGGTAATGAGTACCTGCGTAGGAGGAATTATCTCAATGATGGTGTTCAGTTTTTCAATGGTTATGTTATTGCTTAGCCAAGCATCAAGTAATTTTTCTCCAAGATTGTTGCCAGGTTTGATTTCTGATAAAATTCATCAATTAATTTTAGGAACGTATTTAGCGACCATCATCTATTTTATTTTTACGCTCTTCTCTATTGAGCCAGATGACGAGAAATACACTTTACCGGGTATGTCCATTTTAATAGGGATTTTGCTTACCATTATCTGCTTAGGAGCTTTTATTTATTTTATTCATAACATTTCGCAAAGGATACAAATCAATAACATACTTGATGATATTTATTCGAAATCTAAAAAACGTCTTGAAGAAGTTATTTGTTTAGAAGATGAAAGTTCTGACCGACTAAAAAGTACGTTTCCCGATAGTAAAAACTGGTATTCTTATTCGACAAGAAGAAGTGGCTATTTTCAAAATATTTCAATTTCAAATGTCATTTCGTTCTGTAAAGATGAGGATATACAAATTTATATTACCATACCTAAAGGCTTCTTTGTGCTTAGCCATGTTCCATTCATTTATACAAGTAGAGAAATTTCAGAAGAAAAACTGAAAAGACTTTTGGCTAATTTCAACTTTTCACGGGGCGAACTTGTTGAAGACAATTACATCTTAGCGTTCAAACAAATAACCGAAATAGCAGTGAAAGCAATGTCTCCGGGAATCAATGACCCAGGAACTGCAATTAACGCCATTGATTATTTGACAGAGCTTTTTACAATTAGAATGCGAAAGAAAGATAATGGTGTGATTGTAAAAGACGAGGCTGTGTATGCTAAGATTGCCGTAGTTTCATTTGAAGAATTGTTATACTATTCTATGGCTTCGTTGCGCACCTATACAAAGCACGACCCTATTATAGTTCAAAAATTACTCTGGATGCTGGGTTACTTATTAAATCAAAACGCAGAGCAAAATGAGTATATAGAAATTATTAATGAGGAAATTAAAGCCTTAAAAGAAGATGCAAAACACGCTTTTGGCAATGAAAGAGATTTTAAAGCCATCATGAATCTGCCGATACAAAACTAATTGTAATAGGTTTTAAAAATTTTCAAAATATCTTCTGAAGGGATAGTTTTTTGACCCTCGGCAAACTTTAAAAGCATTTGGTTTACAACACCTTGTCGAATGCCCATTTTTAAACCGAATTGTTTAATTGCAGTAATCTCACTTTCGTGGGTTTCATCATCAATATTCATTATTAAAACCAATTTATAGAAATGTGTGATTCTACCCATTTCAGTGGGAATTTTAGTTGACGGCAACGGCTCGTGAAATAGGTCGTTTACTTCTTTTGCTGAAACGTGCATTTTTTCAGCGATACGGTGGATAAAATCATATTCTGCTTCGTCAATTTTATCGTCGGCTTTTGCGATAACTATCAAATCGCTTATTAATGCTTGGTTTTCTTTATTCATTTTATAAATATAAAAAAAGCCTTGAATAAATGAATTCAAGGCTCTTAAAAATATGTTTCAGAATTATTAAGACAATACTGCTTGTACTTTATCTGCGGCTTCTTGGAACTCAATTGCGCTCTGTACATCGAGGCCACTATTGTCAATTAATTCTTTTGCGATGTCTGCATTAGTTCCTTGTAGACGAACAATAATAGGCACATTTATTGTCCCCATATTTTTGTAAGCATCAACAATACCTTGCGCCACACGATCACAACGAACGATACCACCAAAGATATTTACTAAAATAGCTTTTACGGCTGGGTCTTTTAAAATCAAATTAAAAGCAGCTTCCACTCGTTCAGCATCTGCTGTACCTCCTACGTCAAGAAAGTTTGCTGGCTCTCCACCCGCTTGTTTGATTAAGTCCATTGTCGCCATTGCAAGTCCGGCACCATTAACCATACATCCCACATTTCCGTCAAGATCCACATAATTTAAGCCTACCGCTCTTGCTTCAACCTCCACCGGGTTTTCTTCGCGAAGGTCACGCATTGCTTCATAATCTTTGTGACGGAATAACGCATTATCATCAATACTCACTTTTGCGTCAACTGCGATAATTTTATCATCGCTCGTTTTTAATACGGGATTGATTTCAAACATTGAAGAATCGCTAGACTCATAAGCCTTTACAAGCGCAGTAACAAATTTTGTCATGCCTTTAAAAGCTTGTCCGCTCAACCCTAAGTTGAATGCAATTTTTCTAGCTTGAAATGGAAGTAATCCTGTTGCAGGATCAATCTCCTCATTAAAAATTAAATGCGGAGTTTCCTCTGCAACGGTTTCAATATCCATTCCACCTTCAGTAGAATACATGACCATGTTTTTTCCGGTGACACGATTTAAAAGAACACTTATATAAAATTCTTCTGGTTCGCTATCTCCAGGATAGTATACATCTTCGGCAACTAATACTTGGTGCACTTTTTTACCCTCAGCACTTGTTTGAGGTGTAATAAGGTTCATCCCAATAATATCATTTGCAATATTTTTTACCTCTTCAAGGTTTTTTGCCAGTTTTACACCGCCACCTTTACCACGACCACCGGCATGCACCTGTGCTTTGATAACGTGCCATCCTGTGCCTGTTTCTTCGGTTAGTTTTTTAGCTGCTTCAACTGCTTCTTCTGGAGTTTGCGCAACGATACCACGTTGAATGGTAACGCCAAAACTACTTAATACTTCCTTGCCTTGATATTCGTGTAAATTCATATGATTTCCTTGAAAAGGGTTGTTAATTACTAAATGATAGCAAACACTATCTTAAAAGATGTGCAAAAATAATAAATGTCATTCACTTTGACTAATCACAGATGCGGTGTTATAAACAAAATTTTATATTCTTTAGCTTCCGCGAAAATGTGCCACATCAAAGCACTCTTATTTTAAAGACCTTTTGGTAGAGAATAATTTTAAATTGAAAACAATAAAATCAACCTCTGAAATTTCCGAAGTTCAAAAATTATTTTTTCAAATTAGATGGTATTGCTGGTTTCTTGGGAGGCATAGGGCCTCGAAGATGAATGATTAGTCCGTTTAAAAAGTTGCGTAGTATTTGATCACCGCACTCCATATATTTGGGATGATTCTCATTTCTGAAAAAAGCCCCTAATTCAGCCTTGCTCACTTTAAAATCAACCAACTCAAGAATTTTTATAATATCATCATCTCTCAATTTATGAGCAACTCTTAATTTCTTGAAAATATCGTTATTGTTTAGTGGCATTTTTGTCTTTTGGGCAAAGATACCTCATAAATATTAATCGCTAAAGAATGGGAAAATTATTGGGGTAAATCTTTTATAAAATTCTTTGACACGAAAGAATAGAAAAAGTTTTTTTTAGATAAGTTCTTTCCTCTTTGGCGGAATGCAGTGATTTTATCAATGACAAAAATTGTATACATACCTAGTATACATGTAATAAAAAAAAGTATAATGAGGAAGAATACCAATTTTAAATAAGTTAGTTAATTGCTTAAATGTAATATAAATTTTTTAAATGTCAATATGTTCTATATTTGATACGCTTTCAAAAACTAACTTACTATGAAAAAAATATGTCAAATTTTACTTTGCTATTTATTTATTTTCAGCGCACTAAGCTGTAATGATGATGACAACGACGATACTATAATTCCAATGGAAAATTCTAGTTTTATAATTCCACCGGGAAAAACATTTGAATGGCGCTTGGATGAATTACTTGATACATATACCACAGATGCTGATGTAATTGACATAGATGCTTTTTCAGCCACTCCTGAACTTGTTGCTAATTTAAAAGCGCAAGGAAAAACGGTAATTGCTTATATTTCTGTAGGAAGCGTAGAAAATTTCAGAGATGATGCTATTGCATTTCCTGAAAGTGTAATTGGTAATATCTACGATGGTTTTGAAGATGAAAACTGGTTAGATATTAGAGAAATAGAACTGCTTGCTCCAATTATGGAAGCAAGACTTAATATGATAAAAGCGAAAGGTTTTGACGGTTTTGAGCCAGATAACATTAACGGCTATCAAAACAATACAGGCTTTAATTTAACCGAAGCAGACTGCGCTGCATATTCAAGATATTTAATAGAACAAGCTCATAATAGACAATTGAGCATAGGACAAAAAAACGCAGAGGAATTAGTTGCTGATATGAAAGATGAATTTGATTGGTTTTTAGCCGAAGATGCTTTTATCGATGATTTTTATAATGACTTAACGCCTTACATCACCTTAGGAAAAGCTGTATTTATGGTAGAATATAATGACGAAATTTCAGAAGCCGACTTTTTATCTCAGGCTTGTCCAGCGGCAGCTGATTTAAATTTTTCGGCTGTTTTGAAAAATCGAGATTTGACTGATTTTACCCGATACTGTAATTAAATGAGCGATTGATTATTTTGGCAAATTAGTTAAGAAGAGAGTAACAATCATTTTATAGAAAACATTCTTATTTTCTAATTTATCTCCAAGTAACCTTGCCATCTTTATCCTATATACCACATGTATGATATAGGCTATACAAATAACTAAAACCGAAACTATGATAAATAACTGAAAATTAAAAGAGAAAATATCCATCTATACTATTTTGATATAGCAAGTATAGAAAATTTAAATTGTAGGAAAAATATTACATTCTTTAAATTTCCTTATTTTCGGTAAACAGCAATAATTATAGATAAAAATCTAATATTCACATTTTTAAAACGTTAAAATATATTTCAAAGAGACCTTACAAGAATTTTTGCCTTTTCAAAATCTTCAATTATCTCCTGGACTATTGTTGCTGCTGGTTTTATTTCATGGATTAATCCTGCAATTTGACCAATTTCTAGCTCACCTTCAACAAGATCGCCTTCAAACATACCTCGTTTTGATCTTCGCTTCCCTAGCAATTTATTTAAAGCTTCAGCAGTAGGAGCCGTTTTATATAATTCTTTAACGTCTTGATAGAATTTATTTTTTAGCAGTCTCACGGGAGCAAGTTCTTTTAATGTAAGCTCGGTATCGCCTTCTTTAGCCGCCACAACCATTTCCTTAAAATTAATATGGGCGCTGGATTCTTCACTTGCTACAAATCTGCTTCCCACTTGTACACCGTCTGCTCCTAGCACCATTGCTGCAAGCATAGCTTGTCCAGTAGCTATTCCCCCAGCTGCAATCAATGGAATATCTAGTTGCTCTTTTACCATAGGAATCAAAGTGAGCGTTGTAGTCTCATCGCGGCCATTATGACCACCAGCTTCAAAACCTTCAGCAACTACTGCATCCACTCCCGCTTCTTGTGCTTTTAAAGCAAATTTTACACTGCTTACTACGTGCACAACGGTAATCTCATTTTCTTTTAAACGCGCCGTATATGTTTTTGGATTTCCTGCAGAAGTAAAAACAATTATTACACCTTCTTCAATAATAATTTGAATAATTTCCTCAATGTTGGGGTACAACATAGGCACATTAACACCAAATGGCTTGTCTGTTGCAGCTTTACATTTTATAATGTGCTCTCTTAAAACTTCGGGGTACATAGAGCCTGCTCCAATGATACCAAGACCTCCTGCATTACTTACGGCACTAGCAAGACGCCAACCACTGTTCCAAATCATTCCCGCTTGGATTAACGGATATTTAATTTTAAAAAGTTGGGTAACTCTATTGGGCATTACTTTTTAATCAATTTAAATGTGTTTGAAATATCTTCTGAAATTACTCTCGCAACGTACATTCCGCTGACAAGATTATCAATATTAATAGTATTATTCGTAGCAGAAATTTCCGAAGTCATTACTTGTTGCCCTGTAATTGTAAAGATTTCTACATTTGCTTTTATCACAAATGATGGAATTGAAAATGAAATAGAATTTATAGCTGGATTGGGATACATTGCGAATTGCGAAGCGAGCATTTGGTCTTCCACACCCAATACTTGTAATGCATTATAAGCATCTTCAAAATTGGGAATTCCATAACCCATTTGGTCTGTTGGGCTATTAAATAGGTGTGACGCCTCTCTAACTATTTGCATAATTTGCACGTTTGTAGCTTCCGGTTTTGATTGCCATAGACTCGCTATTGCTCCCGCCATAATTGGAGAACTAAAAGACGTTCCATTATTGAAATCAATATTTCCATTTTGATCAATCACGGCTGCCGATTGTCCTTGCGCCATAACATCTGGCTTGATACGGCCGTCAAATGTGGGACCGTAAGAACTAAAGGATGCATAATTTCCACCATCATCAACTGCACCCACGCTAAATACACCAGGAGAATCTGCTGGAGTTGCTACGTGTCCAAATCCATTTCCATCGTTTCCCGCACTCGTAACTAACAACAGACCTTTATCTAAAGCATGGTTTGCTCCTCTTGCAGAAATAGTGGTCTGCCCATCTAAGTCTTCGTACTGATGATTATAAGATGAGTCATCAAAATCCTGATAGCCCAATGAAGTATTAATAACGTCAACCCCTAAACTATCTGCACGTTCCAAAGCTTCAACCCAGTAAGCTTCTTCAACAGGATTCTCTGCGCCACCTTCCTCAGTAACATATAAATAATAAGAAGCTTGAGGTGCTGTACCTACAAATTGACCATCGAGCAATCCGGCGATATCACTAAATGTTTTAGAACCATGATTACCAGAACCATCTGCATTTACTTGACGGGTTACAAAATCGTAAGTATCAATAATTCTATCTTCATTAATGGCATCTGCAAATGCCGGATTTGAAAAAACACCTGGAAAGCCACTATCCAAAACTGCGACCACCATTCCTTCGCCTGTAAAATCTTGTTGGTGTAAAAAATCGACTGATATCATTTCAGTTTGATTTAAAGCGGCACCGTAATCATAATTTATTCGGTTGGTTTCATTTTCTATGGCAAATTTATCTGGTGCAGTTCCATTTCCGCCAGGAGCGAAATTGAGACTCTTGTCCATATATTCTACATCACTAACAAAAGATAAATCTAACAACGCATCAATTTGTGACTGTGAACCTCGCACATACACACTGTTCATCCATTTTGATTTTGCGTACACAGTAATACCAGGTTGCGCTTCGACAGTATCGATATAACTTTCATCAACAGGAACATCACGCTCGTCAATGGGCGTTCCGTGGAGTTGCTTTCTATCAATTGCGTCTTGCGTTAAAATTGAAATAGGATTTGCCAACGATGCTGCCACGTTGGGTTTTTCATTGAAGAAAACAAGTGCATCTTCTTGGCCGATTGCCAATTGGAAAATACATAAAACAGCAATTAAAAGTAATTTTTTCATAATATTTTTTTTAAGATATAACGCCACTCCCTAAACATTCGTCACCATCGTACCATGCAACAAACTGGCCCTCAGTTATAGCAGACTGAGGATTATCAAAGATAACATAAAGTCCCGTTGATGTTTGATGCAAAGTCGCTTTTTCCAAAACTTGACGGTACCTAATACGTGCCATCACTTCCATCGTTTCATCTTCGGCGATTTTTAAATCCTCGCGGATCCAATGTACCTCATCATTTTTTACAAACAATCCGCTACGATACAATCCCGGGTGGTTTTTTCCTTGACCTGTATAAATAACATTTTCGTTTACATCTGTTGCGATAACGAACAGTGGTTCTTTAGTCCCGCCAACTGCCAAACCCTTACGTTGACCGTTGGTAAAATAATGTGCCCCGTCATGCGTACCCACTTCTTTACCATCCGATAAATGGTATTCATTTTTTTTTGAAATGTATTTCAATTCTGAAATTTGTGAATCAAAATCTTTTTTTTCTCTTTTAAATTTCGGTAAATCTGAAGGTATTTCAACAATCACTCCTTTTTTTGGTGCTAATTGCTGTTGTAAAAATTCGGGAAGCCTTACTTTTCCGATGAAACAAAGACCTTGTGAGTCTCTCTTTTCGGCAGTAACCAAATCTTGCTCTGCGGCGATTTTACGCACATCAGGTTTTAAAATTTCGCCTATGGGAAATAACGTTTTAGCGAGTTGTTCCTGCGATAATTGGCATAAAAAATAACTCTGGTCTTTATTAGGGTCTTTTCCCGCTAACAGACTGTATATTTTTTTATCATTTCCAAAGTGATCCTTAATAGTTGTCTCACCTTTTCGGCAATAATGTCCAGTTGCGACATAATCAGCTCCCAAGTTTAATGCTATTTTCATAAAAACATCAAACTTAATTTCGCGATTACAAAGTACGTCTGGATTAGGGGTGCGTCCCATTTTATATTCCCGAAACATATAATCAACAATACGCTCTTGGTATTGCTCACTCAAATCTATTGTTTGAAAGGGAATACCTAATTTTTGAGCCACCAACATTGCGTCATTACTATCCTCTAACCAAGGACATTCTTCACTAATGGTCACCGAGTCATCGTGCCAATTTTTCATAAATAGCCCAATAACATCATAGCCTTGCTCCTTTAAAAGATAAGCCGCAACACTAGAATCTACACCGCCACTAAGACCAACTACAACTGTTTTTTTGTTTTCCATAATCAATGATGTAAAAATACTTTAAAAAGAAGCAAGAAGCAAGACGTGAGACGTGAGACGTGAGACGTGAGACGTGAGACGTGAGAATATTATACAAAATTAAAAATCCCAAAAATCATTTTAGAATTTTGGGATTTTTAATTTATAATTTTTTGACTTTTGCTTTTAACCCTTGCTACCTTTTAATAAGGGTTTTGGAAACGTTTTCTTCTTTTTCAAGTTTTCCATCTTTATAGGTTTTCCAAACACCATCTTTTCTCCCATTTTTATATTGTCCTTCTAGCAATTTTTGACCTCGCGCATCATAATATACTGCGGGACCATGGAGTTTGTCATTCACATAATTGAGTTCTTTTAAGAGCACATTGTCATAAGAGTAGTGATTGTTTGGGCCGTTCATCAAACCATTTTTATACATGATGGTTTCTGTGATTGCGTCATTGCCGTAATAGGTTGTTTTAAGGCCTTCGAGCTTTCCGTCCACATACATTTCACGAGACATTACTTTATTGCCTTTTTCATGGTAGTACAGCCACTCCCCTATACGGTCTTTACCTTTCATTTGGCCTTCACTCACTAATTTTCCTTTAATGGTAAAGTACTTTACATTCGCAATGTCATCTCCAATAAAATCCTTTGTAGCCATTGGATTTTTACCACATTCCTCACAGTAAAATTTGAAAAGTCCTGTTTCTTTTCCGTGGTTGAATTTTCCTTCGTAACGCAATTGGTCGCTCTTTGGGAATTTCTTTTTCCAAATACCGTGACGCTCTCCGTTAGCATCCATCTGGTTAATTTCGCTTTGCGCGGAAATGTAACCCATCGAAAAAATACTCATTAAAAGATAAAAAATTGTTGTTCTCATATTTCTAAAACGTAATAATTGAATTCGTATTGAATATGAAAGTCATTTTTCAAAATTAATGCCACTATTATTTCTTTCCAGCCTTCTTTTGCTGCTCCGCTTGCTTCATCATATCTTCCATCTTTTTGCTGAACTTACTCTGCTTTTTTGGCTTGGCCTTATTCACTTGTATCTGTGCGTGAATTCTATCTTCATCAATGATAAAGTTTTTAATCACTAGCATAATACCTATGGTAATCAAGTTTGAAATAAAGTAATACAACGATAACCCACTCGCATAGTTGTTGAAGAAAACTAACATAAATAAAGGAGACAGATACATTAAAAATTTCATATTGGGCATTCCCGGCTGTTGTTGCGCTTGCATACTTTGTCCCATCGTCATTGTCATGTAAACAAATATGGCAAGTGAAGCGAGAATAGGGAACAAACTAACGTGATCACCATAAAATGGAATATTAAATGGTAATTCGGCAATAGTATCATAGCTTGATAAATCATCTGCCCATAAAAAGCTCTTCTGTCTTAAATCAAATGCTGTGGGGAAAAATGTAAACAAAGCATAGAACACTGGTATTTGCAATAAAGCAGGCAAACAACCCTTGAGCGGACTCGCCCCGGCTATATTTTGAAGTTTCATTGTTTCCTGCTGAATCTTCATTTTGTTATCACCGTGCTTTTCTTTAATAGCATCGATTTCTGGTTTTAACACCTTCATCTTTGCTTGTGCTACATATTGCTTGTATTGAACAGGAGACAGCGCGAGTTTGATTAAAATAGTCATTAAGATAATGGCGATACCAGCTGGCAACCAGCCACTCAAAAGACCGAACAATGGAATAATAATATATTTGTTTATCATCCCAAAAATACCCCAACCCAATGGCATTGCTTCGTCAAGATTACGGTCGTATTTTTTGAATATTTGATAATCTGTGGGTCCAAAATAAAGATTCATATTTTGAGCAACGGCGCCACCTTTTGGCTCAATCAACATTTTTGCACCATACTGTTTTGTGTACACTGTATCAATTTCTTCATCTTGCACTAAGTCAATCGAGCTAAGCGCAACTTCTTTAAAAGACGTGTTTGTTAATAGCATAGAGCTAAAGAAATGCTGACGGAAATTCAACCAATTTACGTCCACTTCTACCTCAGAATCCTCACCCGTTGGGTCTAATTTTGAATGTTTATCGCCTTCATATTCGTAAGTCAATCTTGAATATCTGTTTTCATACGAAATACTTTTTGCGTGACGGTATCCTTTTAATTTCCAGTCAAGATACATGGGCTGACTTGTATTAATCACATTTTCAAGCCCTTGACTTTTAATACTGAAATTTGTCATATATTCCCCAGGAATCAACTCATATTTATATTCTAGATAAGCGGATGCCGAAGTCTTTAAACGCATTGTCAAAACTTGGTTTTCACCATTTTTTGAAAGTTGAGGTTCAAAAAACAACTCCTCTGTATTCAACAAACGATTGTCCGCTGAAAATTGAAAATTTAAAGATGAGTTTCCATCTTTTACTAAATAAACAGGAATAGAATCAAACGTTTTGTGTTGCTTTAAGCGAGCCTCTTTAATAAAACCACCTCTATTACTTACTTCTAAAAATAATACATCATTTTCAACCACAGTATTTCCTTCTTTAGCTGAAGGCAAAGTTCCTGAATACGCAAACGAACCCAATTTGTTTTGAAGATTTACCAATCCCAAAGAGTCATTAGCGACATTCATTTCGGCAGTTGCTTCGGTGAGTGTAATGTCGGTTTCTGGTTTTTTTGCTGCTTCTTCTGCGGAGGCTTGTTCTGCTTCTATTTTAGCTTTTTCAGCAGCTAGTTCTTCTTCGCTAGGCTTTTGTAAATAGAGCATCCAAATAAAGATTCCTCCAATTAATAAAAATCCTATCCACGTGTTTAAGTCAAATTTCTTTTCTTCCATGCTCAAAGCTGCAATTGCAGTTTAATTTTTAATCGCTCTCTTGTTTGAAACTAAAGAGTTTTGGTTGTGCCGAAATTGGCGGTTGTTTAAAATTTCAGAAATATTGCTGAAACTATTTTTTCTTTTGTCAACAATCTATCCTAAAATTTGATTGCGACATATTGTCTTACTTATTCTTCGAAAATTCGTGCGCTGCTTTTACCAAACTCACAAACAAGGGATGTGGATTTGCAACGGTACTTTTATATTCTGGGTGATATTGAACACCTACAAACCAAGGATGATCTTCAATCTCTACGATTTCAACGAGTCCTGTTTCTGGATTGACACCGGCAGTTTTCATTCCGGCAGCTTCTAATTTTTCTCTATAGGCATTGTTATATTCAAATCTATGGCGGTGGCGTTCTTCGATCAACTCATTTCCGTAGATGTTTTTAACAATACTGTTGGGCATTAATTGGCATTTCCACGAGCCCAATCGCATGGTTCCACCTTTGTCAATAATGGTTTTTTGCTCTTCCATTAAACTAATCACTGGGTCCGGGGTGTTTTCATCCATCTCAACAGAATTGGCATTTTTCAATCCCAATACATTTCTGGAATACTCAATCACCGCCATTTGCATTCCAAGACAAATGCCTAAAAATGGTAATTTATGTTCACGCGCATAACGCACTGCTTCAATTTTTCCTTCAATTCCTCTTTCTCCAAATCCAGGCGCAACAAGCACAGCATCAAGTCCTTTAAATTTTCCCTCAACTGTTTTCGCGTTGATATATTCTGAGTGAATGGATTCAACATTAACCTTGACTTCATTTTCTGCACCAGCGTGAATAAACGATTCCAAAATTGATTTATAGCTATCCTGCAATTCTACATATTTACCTATCAAGCCAATGGTCACTTCTCCTTTCGGATTTTTGTGACGTTTCAAAAATTCGTTCCAACGGTCTAAATCGGGTACAGAATCATCCTTCAAATTTAATTTCTTCAAAGTAACTGTGTCCAGTCCTTCTTCAAGCATCAAATTTGGAACATCATAAATCGTCGATGCATCAATAGATTGTATCACGGCTTCTTTTCGCACATTACAGAAAAGCGCTAATTTTTTTCGCAAATCATCAGAAAGTTCGTGCTCTGTTCTACACACTAAAATATCTGCCCGTATCCCACTTTCCATTAAGGTTTTTACAGAGTGTTGCGTAGGTTTTGTTTTCAACTCACCCGCGGCAGATAAATATGGAATCAATGTTAAATGAATCACCAATGCATTGTCATCGCCCAATTCCCATTTTAATTGACGCACACTTTCAATATATGGCAACGACTCAATATCACCAACAGTTCCACCTATTTCAGTAATAACAATATCATAATCGCCACTCTTTCCAAGGATTTGGATGCGTTCTTTAATTTCGTTTGTAATATGAGGAACTACTTGTACCGTTTTGCCCAAAAATTCGCCGCGGCGTTCTTTTTGGATAACGCTTTGATAAATGCGTCCGGTCGTTACGTTATTTGCTTGTGAGGTAGGAACATTTAAAAAACGCTCGTAGTGGCCTAAATCTAAATCGGTTTCGGCACCGTCATCGGTCACATAACATTCTCCGTGTTCGTAAGGATTTAATGTTCCTGGGTCTACGTTAATGTATGGATCCAATTTTTGAATCGTAACACGGTACCCTCTCGCTTGCAACAACTTAGCAAGTGATGCAGCTATAATTCCTTTTCCTAATGATGATGAAACCCCGCCCGTTACGAAGATGTATTTTGTAGTGTCCATGAAACTTTACTGAAGTGTTTATACGGGATGCAAAGGTACAGATTATTTAAGTCACAGAACGAATTGAAATTGGGTAATGTTTTGGGAATTTAGAAAAGTGGGAAACTGAAAATAGAATATTTATTCGCAATGAGCTTTTCTTCGGAAATATTAATGGAATGAATCATTCCATCTTAAAATTTAAATGAGTTGAAAAAGCTTACATTTTAAAAAATTTCCGACGCAATCAAAAGTTCTTTAATCGTTCTCGATAGAAAGACGCTCTGGTCTATAAGCGATATTTTTTTGAAGTAAGGCCAAGCCAAAATATCCGGTAAATGAAAATAGAGAAACTCCAGCGACTAGCATTCTTAAACCTTGAGGAATGAATGATTCAATTTGCAAGACTTCAGTAAAAAGTGCAAATGTCATAAATACCGAAAGCAACATAAAAACCGCGGCGAGTAAAATTCCAAAGCTTTTATTCTTGATAACTAATTGTGCGTTGAGAGCAGTGATGAGTATAATTGCGATAGGATTGATTAGTGTAGCAGTAAAAATCCAATACAACAAAACGGCACACACCAAAAATAATTCTGGATACCATTTTGAAACCGAACGTACTATTAAAATCATCGCTATTCTTTAAACTATGTTATAAAGATGCAGGATTTAGCGAATAGTTGCTTCAAAATTGACAAAAAAATTGAAATAAATTACAGATTTAATAATTTTGGATTTTGACCAAAAAGGCAAGCTTCTGAAATACAAAAAGATAGCAGAATTGAGATGTGATTATCTTTTTATGAGCGGTCGTATTAAATCTTCTAAACCATTTAATTTTATCTCATACATTTCTTGTAATAGATTACCCAGTGTACTTTTAGGAAATCCTTTTTGTTTGAACCAAACATAATAAGGTTCGGGAATATTGACCAAGTAGCTGCCTTTATATTTACCAAACGGCATTTTGTAATTCGCGAGTCGCGTGAGATGTTCGGGCGCTGGGCCCAAGGGTTTATTTTTTTCGCCAGTCATTATATTCTTTTAATTGTTCGGCGATATAGGCTTCCCATTTTTTTTCTTCTGAAATGTTTTTTGAATGGTCTGTCTCTTTATCAAACTCATTTTGAAAAGCCACCCTAATTTTTTCATTCTCTCGATAGATTTTTCTCGCTTTTTCTTTGAAGGTTTCGTCTTTATCCAATGCCTCAAATTGACGGCGCAGTTTTCGAGCAAATAATTCTGAAATATCAAAATGTCCCTGTTCGTGTGATAAAATATGATTATTGGCGCTTTCTATTTTATACCAAGATGCTTCAGGATAAAAATAGGTGTTAATATCATAGGTGATTTCCATAACGCCATTGGTTGATTGCATGCCGTAGCTAAAGGAAATTCCACTATTTGTACTGGCAACAAAGCCGGCAACATTCTCAGGAACACCCTTAAAATCTGCCCACGTTAAACGTTCTCCTTCTCGCCACTCTATTTTCTCAGTCTCATTTTGAAAATTGAAAATCGTAGTAACAAGAATAAATATAGATGCGATTATTTTCATAAATATGATAACGTAGCTTTTTTGCTATTTATTGAGCTCTTTCTTAAAACAAATACTATCAACAATTCCTTCGTACTGACCATAATTTGGTATTTTAACATAGCCACACTTTTCATAAAGTTTGACTGCTTCGGTTTGACGTATTCCTGTTTCTAGGACGCAATTTTTAAAGCCTAATTCTGTACTCCAATTTTCCAACTCTTTCAAAACAATTGTTGCAAAGCCCTTACCCCGTTGCATTTCCGAAGTAAACATTCGTTTTATTTCCATGCTGGTTTCGTCAAATTTTTTAATAGCTCCACATGCTACCGCCTCATTATTTGCGTAAATAACTATTACATTTTTCAGCGACTTTATGCTATTAAACTGGTCGTAAAATGCATGGTCATCACCATCTGTTACGGCAAGATATGCATCCAATTTTGATACCAATTTTTTAAAATCTGCATTTTTTGAATCGGTGCGTTTAATTTCAAGCATAGCAGAAATTTTAAGCCCAATTAAAAGTAATCACTTTCTCAATATCGGGATGCAAACTATAATGAACTGGGCAGGTATTTGCTGTGTTCTCTAAGATTTTTTGAGATTTAGAATCCACTCCTTTAGGCATATTAAGTTCAACCTCAATTTTAGAAATCCTGCGAGGATTTGCGGACATTGTTTTTGTAACCATTGCCGTTGCGCCGTCTAGAACGACATCCATTGTATTTGCTTTGATACCCATCATAGTCAACATGCAATTTGCGAGTCCGGTCGCAACGGTATCGGTAGGTGAAAAAGCTTCTCCTTTACCATTATTATCTATTGGAGCATCTGTGACAAAGGTGTTACCAGATTTTAAGTGCATGTTCTCACAGCGCAAATTTCCTAAATATGTAACTTTTGATGTGCTCATGTTAATTGTCCAAAGAGGAGGGTTTTCAATTATTTTAAAACTTCAAACTGGAGGTTATCCTTGTACTTAATAATATAAACGGCATTATTAACGTAGCCCGACAAAAACTTTTTTGAGTATCGGAATTTGTTCTCAACATATTCCGTTTGGAAATCATTTTCAGTTGCTTCATAAACATCATCCGCAGAGGCTAGTCGAAGCAACACATCATACGTTACATCAAATCCACGCACTGCATATCTATTAGGCAGCACTCCATATTTATTTTTATAACTGACCAAAAATGGTGTTTTGTCATTATAATCATAGCTCTTATTAACCGACGGAAATGTGAATTTCAATTTGGCTAAATTCATATTTGACACATCGCTGTACTCATAAGCGTCATTTTTATCGAGCGTGAATAAACGTAATTTATAGTCCATAGGCATTCCATTTAAAACACCCACTACGTTACTTACAATGATGGGATCAGCCGATTCTAAAATCACCCAATTTTCTTTATTTGCATTGATTTGTTTTTGAATATCCTGCACATACAAAAACCCTTCCTTGCGCGGTGAAGCCGTTTTTGCATTTGGGAATTTTGCCAACAACTTTCCTTTTTGAGCCGCCCTTTTTGAGTCTGAAATAATAATCAAATTACGGTCACCAACTCGCTCTTCAATATACTGTATCATTTCCTCTTCCATCATGTCTTCACTCGGCAACGTCTGAAACACATTTTTTGAAATTTTAATATCACGATTGCTCAACGGTGAAAATACCGGAACTTTTCCATTTTTTAATAGTGCCGCGGCTTTCTCCACATTTTTTTGACGTAGTGGTCCAATCACCGCATCATAAGATTCAAAATCTCTTGAAGAAATAATATTGGCTACTTTACTATCACTAAACTCTGTATCAAAAACATCTAGTTGAACTGAAAATCCTTTGTCTTTCGCGAACTCTGTTGCCATTAATACGCCACTATAAAAATCTAACGCTAATCGCATGATACCATCTTTCGTAACAATATCTTCTTTAGCCTCATCGCTATCACCTTCCACTTTATTCAATCTAAAAGGTAATAAAACAGCAACTTTCTTAGCATCCTTATTTGAAATCATTTTCTCAAGGTCGGCTGTTCTAGCCTGGCCAGAAACTTCAGCAGATGCGGTCGTTGGTAGTTTTAAAATCATTCCTTCTTTTAGACCATCCTTAGCATACGGATTCAAGTCAACAATTTCTTCTTCGGTCAATCCTGTCTTTACTTTTAATCTATAAAAACCTTCTTTGGGCAACACTTTATAGAACATAAAACCTTCTTCAGGGATTGCAGATGACATAATAGTTTCAGCCGGTACATTTAATATTTCGCCAAGCGCTAAACCCTCATCACCAATATGTGGATTGATACTTTCTAATTGCTCGAGGGTAATCCCATACATTCTTGCAATTCCATAACGTGTTTCTTGCGGTTGTACTGTATGGCTCGTTAACGTCTCTAGTGTAGATGTAACACCTCCAATACTAGTAATAACTGGCTTCGACTCTACAATTACAGGTTTTGTTTTATCAAATATGGGAATTCTAATCTTCTGCCCTTTCTTTAACCCCTCTGAATACAACTCCTTATTATAGCGCTTAATATCTTCAATACTCACATCATACTCCTGCGAAATGCTAAACAACGTTTCTTTACGGCGTACTTTGTGGGTCTCAAATTTTTCGGTATTCTGTTCCGCTTTTTTGGCGCGGGCTGGTAGAACTAATTGCGAGTAGCGAGGCAGATTGTTTCCAACAGATGGATTTAGGCGTTTAATATCGGCTACTGTTATTCCATAATCCTTAGCAATACTGGTAAGGGTTTCCTTTTCTTGCACCGTATGTGTCTGGAAATCTTCTTGCGCAACCGCACCGCAACTCAACGTGAGCATTGCAAAAAAAACGTAAAAAATATATTTCATCTTTATTTTTTTAAATTCAGAAGTCAAAATTCTAAAATATTTTAATTCAACCCTATGCTGTTTCGCTTCGGAAATTTCAAGGGTGCAAATAATTAAAACCATTTAAGTTTCAGCTAGAAAATTATCAGGTTTTAAAATTTCCGAAGAGATTATTATTCCTGAATTATTCCCACTCAATCGTTGCCGGCGGCTTGCTACTTATGTCATACACTACTCTATTAACGCCTTTGACACGGTTTATTATATGATTGCTCGTTTCTTGCAAAAATTCGTACGGTAAATTTACCCAATCTGCCGTCATTCCATCTGTGCTCTCAACCGCTCGCAAGGCCACCACTTTTTCGTAAGTACGCTCATCGCCCATTACACCCACGCTATTTACGGGCAGTAAAATTGCCCCTGCCTGCCATACTTTATCGTATAAATCCCACTTACGGAGTCCGTTGATAAATATGGCATCTACTTCTTGCAGGATGCGTACTTTTTCGGCAGTGATATCTCCAAGAATCCTGATGGCAAGTCCAGGTCCAGGAAAAGGATGACGCCCCAATAATTCTTTATGAATACCCATCTCTGCTCCTACTCTTCGAACTTCATCTTTGAACAACATACGTAAAGGCTCTACTATTTTGAGCTTCATAAAATCTGGCAATCCACCTACGTTATGGTGTGATTTAATCGTTGCAGATGGTCCTCCGGTAGCCGAAACGCTTTCAATAACATCTGGATAAATAGTTCCTTGCGCTAAAAAAGTAACGCCAGTAATCGAGGTAGCTTCATCATCAAAAACTTCGATAAAAGCGTTCCCAATTGCCTTACGTTTTGCCTCTGGGTCACTCACTCCTTTGAGGGCATCCAAGAAACGTGCCGAAGCATCAACTCCTTTTACATTCAATCCCATGTCTTTATATTGGTGAAGCACGCTGTCAAATTCGTCTTTGCGCAACAAGCCGTTATTCACAAAAATGCAATAAAGATTTTTCCCAATAGCTTTGTGCAATAAAATGGACGCCACTGTACTATCTACGCCACCACTCAATCCTAATACAACTTTGTCGTTGCCTATTTTTTCTTTTAATTCGGCAACGGTAATATCTACGAAAGCCGCTGGTGTCCAACTCTGTTCTACCTTCGCCATGTGCACAAGGAAGTTTTCCAGCAATTGTTTGCCATCTGTTGTGTGATATACTTCTGGGTGAAATTGAATTGCATAGGTTTCTTCCCCATCAATTCTGTACGCAGCGTTAGCAACATCAACAGTACTTGCCAATCGCACACCTCTTTCAGGAAGCTCAGCAATAGTATCACTGTGGCTCATCCACACTTGTGTTCCTTCTTTGATATCTTTAAATAATGGCTCCGCATCTTTTATCAAGTTCAATTTTGCCCGGCCGTATTCTCTAATGTTAGAGGGTTGAACGCTTCCGCCATTAAAATGAGCTAGATATTGTGCACCATAACATATGGCAAGCATTGTTTTTTTACCTTTGATATTTGACAAATCTGGATGTGGTGCATCTTCAGCTCGCACCGAAAATGGACTACCCGATAAAATAACGGCCTTAAAACTTGATAAGTCTTGAGGGACTTTGTTAAAAGGATGAATCTCGCAGTAGATGTTCAACTCTCTTACTCGTCTGGCAATGAGTTGTGTATATTGTGACCCGAAGTCTAAAATGAGGACGTTGTTTTGCATCCCCAAAAATAGGGTATTTATTATTTTTTTGAAGTTATGACACGTGAAAAATTTCATCCTTTTGTGAACAGCAATTGTTAATTGTAACTTTTAGTTATTAGAACTAAATCTATTTTTTTTCTGAAATTTCAGAAAGCACAAACATTACAGAATAAAACCTCACTTCTGCTTAGTTAAACATTTGCTAATCTCTTTTCAATGTTACGTCAGCCCTAATAAAATCGTTAATTTTAGTGTTTATGATTTCAGAAATTTCAGAAGAATTTATCGAAACGCTTTGTGGGGATATTGCAGAACAAGTGCCCATTAATAGAAAATTGCCAGAAAATGGTGTTCTGCATATTGACAAAGTACTCCCCTACATTTGCGTCTATCGGTATAAAAAACCAGATGTTTTTTTTGCAGGATTACTAAGAACGCAAGCATCCTATTTAATTGTAAAAGACGATGTAAATATTAGTAACCTGCTCGAATGTATTGCAACGAGCGTTTCAAAACAACTCAACTCTTTTTTGATTATTGAAATATGGCCGGTGAGAAAAGACCACGGAGCAGAGTTTGAAATTTCGTGTCCTGCTGGTAAAGCTCCCGCAACTGTTAAATCGCTTGTTGATGGTATAGAAAATCTTCGAAATATATATCCTGAAATTTCAGCTGTTGTGTCGGACACTCACGATAGGCATCCAGACAGACTGGAACCTTTGTTAGCATTGGAAGAAACTAAAGAATCTGGAAGCCTCATTTTAGGAATTGCAGTTCCAACCATTTATCAAAGACCCGAAGAAAATCAAGTATATTCTATTTTCTATCGCAAATTTGTATCGCAGCTTTCTGAAATTATAAAACGTACGGTTTACGAATTTATAAGGGTACAAACTTCAAATCCATTTGACCATTATTTAATGTTCGGAAAAACAAATCTCGACCAAATCACACAAGACGCAGATACAACTCTTGCAGAAATCAGCGAAGGCATGTCCTTTTTATTGCGTACTACACCTGTAAATGCCGCTCAAGAATGGGAAGCTTTTAGAAAATCAAATTTTACCATTGAGCCTTCTTTCAATTATAGATTGATTGCACTTGATCCCGAAAGAGAAAAAAGAAAACTATACGACATCCCTTTAGAAAAGGTGGATGACCCAACGCTCGCTTATATTCTTAGAGATAAACGATTGGAAATTGAAAAGCAATTGACCATGCTTGAAGAGCGAGGCACAGATAATTTTAGATTTGTTGGTGAAAGTCTTTATGGAGCTATTGATGAAAAAGTGTTGGACGGTGCAGAGGAAATTTTAAAATCATTTCCCAAAGGAGATAGCCCAATTGAGATAGAAAAATTTTCATGCCATGATTTTGCTGTACACGCACAAAAGGAAATCGATTTCTATCAAGAAAAATTTCCGAAGTTAAAATTATCAATAAAAATTAGAAGTGACGTATCTGGAATTATGGTTTCTGAAACCGATTTACTAATAAGTGACGGCCTCTCCATGGACCCCAATCGATGCGATGCACTCATTCAACATGAAATCGCTACTCATATATTAACTTACTGTAACGGGAAAAGCCAACCTTTTAAACAAATGTATGCTGGATTTGCTGGATATGACCAATTGCAAGAAGGACTTGCCGTATTAGCCGAATATCTTGTAGATGGGCTCACCGTTAATCGTCTTCGCTTATTGGCAGGGAGGGTTGTTGCTGCGAACAATTTGGTAATGGGAGCAACATTTATCGAAACCTTTAACGTGTTAAAAAATACGCACTATTTCCCAGAGAAAACAGCATATTATATCACCATGCGAATTTATCGCGGTGGGGGTCTTACAAAAGATGCCGTTTATTTAGCAGGGCTAATGGATATTATGGAATACCTTAAAAAAGGAGGTAAATTAGAAACACTATACGCTGGTAAATTTAACACCAACCACGTAGAACTTATTGAAGAATTGATACACAGAAATGTACTCAAAAAACCAGTGTTACCAAGATTTCTAGAAAGATCAACTGTCCAAGATCGATTAAAAAATTTAAGAACGGGTATTACCCTAACACAATTATTAAACTAAGAAAATATGAAACTCGCATTTATAATTAATGACCATGCAACAGAGCTGGCAAAATACTCAACCCCCACCATGGGCTTTGCCGCTTACAAACGCGGTCACGACATTTATTACATTGGCGTTGGCGAGCTTGGGTATGGTGCTGATGGCACTATTTCAGCACGGTGCAAGACAATTAATGACCGAAATTTTAAAAGTCAGGAAACGTATTTTAAAGCAATTCAAGAAAAAGAATTAACCCCTATCAATTCTTCTGAGCTTGACGTATTATATCTCAGAAATGACCCAAGTGATGAAATCGGTGATCGCCAATGGGCGCAAAATGCGGCTTATATTTTTGGAGAAATTGCAGTAAGGAATAATGTAATAGTTTTAAATCATCCCAATAGTTTAGCTAGTGCAGTTAATAAAATGTACTTTCAACATTTTCCTGAAATATTAAGGCCCGAAACTGTAATAAGTAGAGATATCAAAGAGATAAAAGAATTCTTTAAGAGTCAAAAACAAAAAATGATTCTAAAACCGCTGCAAGGTTCTGGTGGAAAAGACATTTTCATGATGGATAAAAAAAATGAACACAATCTCACGCAAACAGTTGAAGCCATCAGTCGCGATGGTTATGTTATTGCTCAAGAATATTTACCCGCAGCGAAAGATGGTGACACCAGAATGATTTTGATGAACGGAAACCCTTTAATAGTTGATGGCGAATATGCCGCAATTCAAAGAGTTAACGCAGAAGGCGATATCCGCAGTAATATTCATGCGGGCGGAAGACCAGACAAAGTAAAAATAACGGACCAAATGTTAGAATTGGCTGAAATCGTTAGACCTAAATTAGTCCAAGACGGGATGTTCTTAGTGGGGATTGATATTGTTGGGAACAAATTAATGGAGATAAATGTTTTTAGTCCGGGCGGATTGAATATGATGGGGAGCGCATATGAAAGGGACTTCGCTACCGAAGTAATCAAAAGCATAGAACGAAAGGTTCACTACAAATTATTATACGGTAATTATATAGAAAATAGTCGCCTAGCGACCTTGTAAAAAATTAAAACAATGGCTTTTATAGATTATTACAAAATATTAGAAATTGACAAAACAGCAGACCAAAAGGCTATCAAAAAAGCCTACCGAAGACTAGCACGAAAGTATCACCCAGATGTTAACACTAACGACCCTGAGGCTCAGAAAAAATTTCAAGAAATCAACGAGGCAAACGAAGTCCTTAGCAATGAGGAAAGCCGAAAAAAATATGACCAATACGGAAAAGACTGGAAACATGCAGACGATATAGAACGAGCAAAACAAAGTCAACAATACCAGCAATCGCAACAAGGCAGCTCTAGAGGTTTTGAAGGCTTTGATGACGATGCTTCGGGATACTCAGATTTTTTTGAGTCGATGTTTGGTGGTGGAAATCAGCGTGGCGGCTACAGGCGTGCTGCACAATTTAAAGGGCAAGATTTCAACGCAACTTTGCAATTAAACCTGACGGATATCTACGAGTCACAAAAGCAAACATTGACCGTCAATGGCAAAAAAATAAGATTGACCATTCCTTCTGGGGTTGAAGACGGACAAACTATTCGTATTAAGGGTTATGGCGGAGAAGGCGCTGGTGGCGGACCTAAAGGAGATTTACTAATAACCTTCAATGTTATAAACAATACAACCTTTAAAAGAATTAAAGAAGACCTTTATAGCACTGTTTCACTAGATTTATATACTGCTATTTTGGGCGGCGAAATTACAGTCAACACGTTCCAAAGTAAAGTAAAACTGAACGTTAAACCCGGAACTCAAAACGGTGCCCAGGTAAAGTTAAAAGGAAAAGGATTTCCTGTATATAAAAAGGAAGGAAGCTTCGGAAATTTCTATATCACATACGAGGTTAAAATACCGGAGAAAATTTCAGAAAAAGAAAAAGAACTGTTTCAAGAACTCGCAAAATTGAATTCATAATGGACACTACACAATTTATCGAAGTCACACATTTGTGCAAACAATATAATATTACCGAAACGTTATTCAACAATTTTCACGAAATCGGGCTGATCACAATAACTGTCGTTGAAACGCGACCTTGTATTCACATTGAAAATATTGATACGGTTGAAAAAATAATAAGGTTGCACCAAGAACTCGATGTCAATCCTGAGGGCATTGATGTCATCATAAATTTGCAGGAAAAAATGGATGCATTACAACAAGAGATAAACCACTTAAAGCAACGCTTGCTTCTTTACGACAGAGTGGATTTTTAAAACTCAATGATTGAAAATGAAAGGTCGAGCGGTTTTAAATGTAGCTTTAATTCTGAAAATAATTCATCGCCATATTCCAGATAAAATTGGGAGAAATTAGCATTTCGCTCTTGTAACGATTGTTTTGGAAAAAGTTCATTTTGAATTTTAGTAAGTCTCTCGAGCTGGTCAGCCAATTTTCTTTTTTGTGCTTTTAGTAATCTTTTTTCTAAATTATCAAGTCCTTTTAACTGTTTTGTTTCTTGCGCCCCCACTGCCCCTATAAATGAAGCATCGGTTTTTTTTGCAAGCTCGTACATAGATTTAAACTGATTTTTTAAATGCTCACGCTGACTGGAAAAATCAATATTCACTTCAGAAATTTTCTTCGTAAAATCTGTTTGGAGTTGGTGTTGCTTTTTAAATAGTTCGCTTATTTCAATATCCATTTTTTGAAGTTTTTCTGAAATTTTTGAAGGTACCAAAAGTGCAGAATTCCGAAGCAACAAAATCGGGAATGGCACCTCAACCGATTCAAAATAATCTTTTAACTGAAACCAATACGCCAATTCGCCACCACCGCCGGTGTAACATAAATTGGGCAAAATTACTTCTTGAAACAAAGGCCTCAATAAAGCATTTGGCGAAAATCGATCTGGATGATTTTGAAGTTCTTTTAATAGTTCTTCTTTGGTAAAATTCAAATCCGTTTCAAGAACTTGAAAACTTCCATCGATTTCAACGATTCGTTCCCGCAATCCTTCTTTTAAATAAAATAAATTGATTTCCCGAGCGTGCACTTGTTCGCCGTATCCAGCTGTTATCAATCGCTCCGTAGTTTCGGTTACTTTTTTGAAAGATAGATTTTCGGTAAGTTCCTTTTCAGCATAAGGGATAAATGCTTTTTTAAGTTGGGCGTCATTTCCATCCACGATGACAAGACCGTATTCTTTGAACAATTCGTTTCCTAAATATCGTGTTGCCGCTGTTAACGTTTTGTGGTTAACATAAGCATCTTCAAATAATTGCGACAATTTTTTTCCGTTTTCACTTTGTCCAAACTCCTTTTCAACCACTTTCAAAACATCTTCAAGACCTTCTGTGGAAAGCGCTCCCACGGCTCCCCCGTCTTTTCTATTCCACGCTATTTTCTTTCCTTCAAAATTGAAATAATTGATTTCGTCAAAATCGTGATCTTCTGTTGCCATCCAATAAATAGGGACAAAATCGTTTTCCGGGTAGGCTTCTTTTAATACTTCGGAAAGATTAATTACCGAAAATATTTTGTACAAAAAATACAACGGACCCGTAAACAAATTAAGTTGATGTCCCGTGGTTACTGTAAAAGTTGTTTGGGATGCTAACGAATCGATATTATTCAGTGTATTTTCTGAAATTTCAACTCCTTTATATTGTTCTTTTAATTGTTGGGTTAAAAGCTGTCTCATTTCCGAAGAAAAAGAGTGTTTTTTTAGGTCAATTTGATTTTTAAAATTCTCAATGGCAGGGAAGTTTCCGTAGAAATTTGCAAGTGTTTTATCTTGATTGAGATAGTCGCACATTGCTTTTGTGAAATAACCAGTTTTTTGATACGGAATCTTAGTTTTGGGCATGCTGGATCTTTGGGTTTTATATTCAAAAATAACCTTTAATTGATAATTAAAATTTCCGAAGCCATTTTTAAGCAAAAATTAACACCATTAAAATTTGAGGATTTTAATCTTAGGAGTTGAGATTTTTAAATTTAGGGTATCTTTAGCATCGATTTATAAAATTTTACTATGACAAGAATTGTAAGCTTATTACTGCTTTTTATTACTATTTCGGTTTCCGCTCAACTACAATCTCCAGCCGAATTTTTAGGGTACGAATTAGGAACTCAATTTACGCGACATGCAGATGTAGTGGACTATTTTGAGCATGTTGCTGAGAATAGCAATATGGTGACGTACACACGATACGGCAAAACCAATGAGCGCAGACCACTTACGTATGCAATAGTTTCATCACCTCAAAACATGATGGATATTGAGACTATTCGCACAAATAATCTAAAAAATATTGGACTCGCAGAAGGTACTGCAACTCCAGACAAAGCTATTGTGTGGCTAAGTTATAATGTTCACGGAAATGAGGCTTCCAGTACAGAAGCTGCGATGGGAACCTTGTACGAATTGATTACAAAAAAACAAGAATGGCTTGCAAATACCGTGGTCATTATTGATCCATGTGTCAATCCAGACGGGCGCGACCGCTACGCAAATTGGTACAATCAAGTAAAAAACACACCTTATAATAAAGACCAAAACGCAGCGGAACACAACGAGCCATGGCCCGGCGGAAGACCCAACCATTATCTTTTTGATTTAAATAGAGATTGGGCGTGGGCAACGCAAGTGGAAACGCAACAACGTTTAAAAGTTTACAATACATGGATGCCGCATATTCACGTAGATTTTCACGAACAGGGCATCAACGAACCTTATTATTTTGCTCCAGCTGCGGAACCTTTCCATGAAATCATCACCCCTTTTCAACGTGATTTTCAAACACAAATAGGTAAAAATCATGCGAAATATTTTGATGCTGAAGGTTGGTTGTTTTTTACCCGTGAGCGCTTTGATTTATTATATCCAAGTTACGGTGACACCTACCCTACTTTTATGGGAGCCATCGGGATGACCTATGAACAGGCGGGTCACGGGCGTGCAGGTTTGGGCATTGACACCGACGAAGGTTTTGAATTAACACTTGTGGACCGTGTTGCCCATCACACAACCACAGGACTTTCAACGGTTGAAATGGGCTCAAAAAACGTTTCTCAATTAAATAGTGAGTTTAAAAAATTCTTCAAAAACGATGCTTTAAAATACAAGAGTTTTGTTTTGAACGGGACTCCGGACAAAATAGAATCACTCACCAAATTATTGGACAAGCACGAAATAAAATATGGTTTTTCTAACGGCGGAAACGTGACCGGCTATAAGTTTGGTGTTGCTGAAAAAGGTACTATGAACAGCGATGGCGCTTTGGTTGTGAGTACAAACCAACCTAAAGGGAAAATGGTAAAAGTATTATTTGAGCCTGACGCAAAATTGAGTGAGCCATTAACGTACGATATTACAGCATGGAATATTCCGTATGCTTATGGACTTGATGGTGTTGCCAGTGAAACCCTAGTGAGTGCTTCTCCTAAGAACATGAATAAGGCAACGTTAAATACGAATAATAATGCCGCTGGATATATTGCAAAATGGAATTCAATACAGGATGCGGCTTTCTTATCAGAACTTTTACAAGAGGGCATCAATGTGCGTTTTTCTGAAAAGAAACTTCGTTTTGTTGGGAATGATTTTGACCGAGGAAGTTTAATTATTACAAAAAGTGACAGTCGAAACAATCCAGATTTTAATAAAATGCTTAATGAAATCGCATTAAAACACAATCGTTCTTTATATGCTTCAAATACAAGTTTTGGAGACACGCTCACCGATTTTGGTTCACCAGATGTAAAGATGATAAATGCACCAAAAATCGCAATGTTGCGAGGTGATGGCGTTTCATCTTTGAGCTATGGAGCAACTTGGCACTTTTTTGAGACCCAACTCAACTATCCAGTGACTCATATTGACACAGATGACTTTAATATGAGAACATTAGCAAAATATAACGTTCTTGTCATGCCAGAAGGATGGTATAGCAAAATGCTGAACGAAGATACTTTGAAAGGATTACAACAGTGGATTAGAGGCGGCGGAAAGGTAATCGCCATTGGAGCTGCTGGAAGAAGTTTTGAGGGCAAAGATGGATTTGATTTAAAAAATAACGAAGAAGACAAAAAAGAAGATGTTGCAAACACACCTAAAGGAAACCTGATCCCTTATGATCAGCGAGAACGCGAGAGCGTTGACAATTTTATCACAGGAAGTATTTACAAAGTTACACTTGACCCCTCGCACCCGATGGCTTTTGGGTATGGCGACACGTATTATAGTTTAAAGCAAGGTTCAACTTCATACCAATTTTTAGAAGATGGGTACAATGTGGGCTATATTAAAGATGATGCTGTTAGCGTCTCTGGCTTTTCTGGGAAATCTGCAAAAGAAAAATTGAAGAACTCTATGATTTTTGGTGAAGCACGAATGGGTGGCGGTAGTATAATTTATCTAGTTGACGATGTGCTTTTTAGATCATTTTGGGAAAACGGGAAGCTATTTATAGCAAACAGTATTTTCTTTGTGAACAACAATAAATTTACATTGTAAAATAATCTCTTCGGAAATTTTAAGGGTGGACTTTGATTGTTTTCAAAATCCACCCTTTTTTAGTTTTAAAAAAACTGAAGTCACTCGTCTAACTCTCTTAAAATATTTTCAGCACTATTTGCTACTTGCTTGTATTTTTTATAGCCCCATCTTGAGAAAATAATCATAAAAACAAATACGATACTCAAAGAGATAATTCGGGTAGTATTAAAATTTTCTATAAAATTTTCATTCCCCATCATTAGGCTAAACACTGGCAAGCTTGCTAAAAAGCCAACTATTCCAGCTGGAATTGCATATTGTTGTGTTTTGAGCATGGTATGCTTGGCTCTCTCAAATTGAGTTAATGTTGTTTTGTAATCACTTTCTCCAAGCGGAATTGACTTTATTTTGTTAAGATTTCTAATTGTTAAAAATGGAACAACGATTAGAAAAATACAAATAAAAATTCCACATGCTAAATAAAGTGGTGTGTTTAATTTATAAAAGTTAAACATGATAACGATTGCTGCTATATAACAGACTACACTACCAATAAATTCATATTTAAATAAATGGCTAAATTTATTCTTGTACCGCTGTTTTGTCATTTCCATAATGTTTTTTTTATTGATTAATTCTAAATGTGCCACTCTTTGGCTCATGGCTTCCCAGTTTAATTTTAAATTTTCTAATTCCATGATTTTATCCTTTGATGTTTTCTTTTAATTTCAGCTTAATCCTTCCTATTCTAGTTCCCACATTTGTCTTTGTAAACCCTGTTATCTCGGCAATTTCTTCGTGACTTTTGTCCTCTAAATACAATAGGATAATTCCCTTTTCAATAACATTTAATTCTTTGATGTATTGATACATTAAATCTATTTGTCTATGCATGACATGGTCTTGATCGTCAATAATTTCGGGGAACTCAAAATCACTTGCTGTTGTGATTTGCTTTTTTGATTTGTTAAGATACCCTATCGCCGTGTTCATTGCCACGCGGTACATCCAAGTTGTCACTTTTGAATTCCCTTTGAAATTGGGAAAAGATTTATATAATTGGAATACTATTTCTTGGAATAAGTCTTTTTGGTCTTCGGAATTATCCACGTAGATTCGGGAAACCTTATACAATAAGGCTTGGTGCTTTAAAATAGTCTCGGCAAAGTCGTCTGTTTCTTGCATTTAAATCATATTACAACCCATTAGTATTTCCGAAGAGAGAAAAATCACAAAAAAGTTAAAAAAAAATGCCTTTTCTACAATGAAAAGGCATTTTACAAATTATATTTTTTGATTAACTATCTGCATCTAAGTGATCTGGAACCCCATCTCCATCGGTATCTGGAAATGTGATTGTGCCGTCTGCGTTGATAATAATCTCATCTCTTGTTGGTCTTCTGTCACCATCGTCATCCGCATCAAGAAAATTGGGGATAGTATCAGCATCTGTATCATCATCTTCTTCAAGACCATTGTTATTTAAATCTTCCATAAAAGAAGGAATACCATCATTATCTTGATCACCTATTTCGGTCTCTAATAATTGGAACGAGAAGATAAGTTGAGAATATACTGGAATATTAGAATTTGTTGGAGGGTTTACATAATAACCTAAACCACTTTGAACAAAGACAGCACCAATCCCATAACCCTCATATTCAACTGTACCACTAGGGTCAATAACAAATCCGGTTGATGCATTAAATTCAATTAATGCATCTTGCAATCCATTTACCAATTGTGTTAGATCAAATCTTACCGGAACTACAGAACTATCAAATAACTCACTTTTAGTTCTATTTATCCCTCCTTCACCCTCTGGTTCTACTTGATAATATATTCCTTCGTAGGTAATTCTAGCAATATCTGGAAAGTTAGGTCTTTCACCTTCTCCTTGAATTACTTTTAAGTAATAGAGTTTATACTCCACTCCATCTGTAACTCTATCTTTTACCATCTTAAAATCAACTTGGTCAATCAACTTGGTTTTATTTGCGTTTTCTCCAGCAATCGTATCAAATTTAATTTTATAATCGAAACCCGCAGGTGGAGCTGCAAATTCCTCATAATTATAAAAGTGGGTTTGCAAGTATTCTTCTACTTCAGCTGTTGACGCTATTAATTCCTCAGCACGATCACGTGCAGGGATAAAGCCGTCGTCTCCTTCATCATCATTTCCGCACGAAGCGACAATTATTGAAAATATGGCGAAAACTGGTAGTATAAATTTCAATTTTTTCACAATGTTTATTTTAAGTGCGCAAGATACAATTTTCAGCTATTTTTGCTTTTATATTTAACGCAGAATTTGATTTTTTTATATGAGGGTTGATAAATATTTATGGTGCTTACGCTACTTTAAAAGCCGCAACATTGCCGCAACAGCGTGCAAAAAAGGAGCAGTCAAGATTAACAATGCTTCAATCAAGCCATCAAGAGACGTCTATCCGGGAGACAATCTTACAGTTAGAAAAAATCAAATCAATTACTCTTTGATTGTACTTGACCTACCTCCAAGTAGGCTTGGCGCCAAACTGGTTGATATTTACAGAAAGGACACAACGCCAGCATCTGCTTTTGAAAACCAGGATTTACTTCAATATTCAAAAAGTTACTATCGAAAAAAGGGCATTGGACGCCCCACTAAAAAAGATCGCCGCGACATCACCCAATATACAGATGGCGAAGAATAAGAAATCACAAATTAGTATCTTTGAATTTATAACCGCTACATAATGACTTCTGAGACCACAACAATTCTTAATAAAACTGAAATCGCTCATAAATTAAAGCGTATTGCCTACCAAATTTATGAAGCGAACGTCAATGAAAAAGAAATTATAATCGCTGGCATCAAAAGCAATGGTTACATTCTAGCAGAAAAATTAAAGAAACAGGTTGAGAAAATTTCACCAATATCGGTATTACTTTGTGAAGTTAAGATTGATAAAAAGAACCCTACAAACCCTATTACAACATCGCTGGATTCTGAAATATACAAAAACAAATCACTGCTCTTGGTTGATGATGTTTTGCATTCAGGAACGACCTTGATTTATGGAGTAAAACACTTTTTAAATGTTCCGTTAAAGCAATTTAAAACGGCGGTATTAGTTGATAGAAATCACAAAAAATATCCCGTAAAAGCAGACTATAAAGGAATTTCTCTTTCAACATCAATCAATGAAAATGTTGCTGTTATTTTTGAGAAGAATAATGACAGAGCGGTCTTAGAATAATGTTACCACAATTTTTTGAGTGATTTCTGAAATATTATATCCGTCAGTATCTATTTTAATTGTTGCTTGATTGTAATAAAAATTTCTCTCAAAAAGATGTTTTCTAATAAAATCATCCAATTCAATGCTGTCTTTTAAGTGAGCAATCATAGGCCGATGTTGCTTTTCTGTCCACAATCTAGTTGTCAATTCTTGGACAGATGCTTTCAAATAAATTAGCTCAACAGTATCCATTTCATTTAATTCGTTCATTATTGTCCCATAGCAAGGCGTTCCTCCGCCAAGTGCGACAATCATTTTTTGATTTTTTTTCAGTAGCTCTTTAAGAATTTCCTCTTCCGTTTTTCTGAAATATATTTCACCCTTTACTTTAAAAATTTCAGAAATTGACATTTTTAATTTCTCTTCAATAACAGCGTCCAAATCAAAAAATGGGACATTTATAACCCGCGATAAGGATTTTCCTACGCTAGATTTACCACTTCCCATATATCCCAATAAAATAATCTTCATAAAAAGCGCCTTGGTTATTATTGTAATTTAAGAGGTTACAAATAAAGTTCAAATTTAATTACAAATGTTTTGAAATATAAATTAAATGCTATTATATTTGCACCCGCTAACAGAGTAACCTTTGTTAGAGTTCTTTAAAATAATGACCAGTTAGCTCAGTTGGTAGAGCACCTCCCTTTTAAGGAGGTGGTCCTGGGTTCGAGCCCCAGACTGGTCACATTTTAGCAGCCTTGTCATTTGACGAGGCTTTTTTTTGTAATAATTTCAAAAAAGTAATATTTCATCTTACATACACCTCAAAATTTCTATATTTGCCGCCAGCTAATTTCCGAAGAGAAATACAATAGAAATAAAATACCAAATACCCGGGTGCTGGAATTGGTAGACAGGCACGGTTGAGGGCCGTGTGCACTAGTTGCGTGTGGGTTCAAGTCCCATTCCGGGTACATTTTTGAAAGCAAAGAGCAAAACCAGTTCTTTGCTTTTTTATTATAGTACATACTTTATTAGATAATTTTTAAAAGCATTACCTTTAAGTCATAATCGCGTCAACTTTAATACAATGTTGTTTTTTTGTAATTTGGCGTCCTTATTAAATTTCTACTCCCATGAGTATCAAAACGCAATTTAGCATCAAAGACCTTGAGAATCTCAGCGGTGTCAAAGCGCATACAATTAGAATTTGGGAAAAGCGCTATCATCTGCTAAATCCGGACAGGAGCGATACTAATATTAGGCAATATGATCTTGATAATCTTAAAAGATTATTAGACATCACTTTTCTATATGAAGAAGGTCATAAAATTTCAAAAATTGCCGAGTACGAAAATCAAGAAATTAAAAAAATAATAGCAAACTCAGCAGGTAATAATCATAATAAATTTGCACTTACAAGTTTTAAAAATGCGATGCTAAATTTTGATGCCCAACTTTTCAATAATACGTATCAATCACTTTTGGCTGAACTCGGTTTTAGAAAATTATTTTTTGAAGTTTTCGTCCCTTTCTTAGAAGAAATAGGAATTCTTTGGCATACAAATACAATAGATATTAGCCACGAGCGCTTTATTGCAGAACTCATTAAAAGAAAAACAATCCTGCATATTGAAAACCAAAGGGAATACCATCCAAGCAGCAATGATGAAATTACTTTTTGCCTTTTTGCTCCACCAAATGAGATGCATGATTTGGGATTACTCTATACAAATTTTGAATTGGAAAAAGCTGGTTTTAACACCATTTATCTTGGCCCCAACACACCCCTTGAAAGCTTGCCATTGCAATTAAACACTGTTAAGAAGGTTGTCTTCGTATCATATATGACGTTGCAACCCTCTATGGAAGAAATGCACTCATATTTAGAAAAATTTCATGATTTGACAAAGATAAAAACTGGCACTTCATTATGGATAATGGGCCCAAGGGCAAGATGTATTGATGATGCTAAAATTCAAAAGAATATTTATCCTATTCGCACATTTAATGAGTTTACTTCAAAAGTAACCGAAATAAAAAATGCATATTAATTTTTGTTCGTATATGTTTTGTTTAATTTTTTAGATAAATTTGTTAAACAAAATGAATAAAAAAATCTCCATCATAGGTTCTGGATTTTCGTCTTTAGCTGCTGCTTCATATTTAGCTAAAGCAGGGAATAATGTAACTATATACGAAAAAAACCAAACAGTGGGCGGTCGTGCTCGGCAATTTAAAAAAGACGGATTTACGTTTGATATTGGCCCAACGTGGTACTGGATGCCAGATGTTTTTGAGCGCTTTTTTAATGACTTCGGAAAAGTACCATCTGATTACTATCAACTCATTAAATTAAACCCTGCATACAGTGTTTATTTCGGAAATAATGATTTCATTACCATTGAAGACACCCTAGAAAAAATTTGCAATGCCTTCGAAGCCGAAGAAAAAGGAAGCGCTATTAAACTTAAAAAGTTTATGGCAGAAGCATTAGACAATTATAATATTGCCATTAAAGATTTGGTATATAGACCTGGAGTATCACCGTTGGAGTTAGTCACTACAGCAACAATGAAAAAGGTTGGGCAGTTTTTTAGCACCATTAGCAAGGAAGTGCGCAAAGAATTTTCAAATCCGCGATTGGTTTCAATCCTTGAATTTCCAGCATTGTTTCTAGGCGCCAAGCCATCAAATACGCCTGCTTTTTACAGTTTTATGAATTATGCCGATTTTGGACTCGGCACATTTCATCCTGTGGACGGCATGTATTCTGTCATCAATGGTATGAAAGAACTTGCCGAAAGTTTAGGCGTAATAATCAAAACAAATCAAAACGTTTCAGAAATAATTGTGGAAAATGGTGAAGCTTCCGCAGTAAAAATAGATAATGAAATAATTAAGAGTGACATTGTTTTAAGCGGGGCAGATTACCATCATACTGAAACGTTACTACCTCAAAAATTTAGACAATATTCTGAAGCTTATTGGGAACGTAAAACATTTGCACCCTCATCCCTTTTATTTTATGTAGGTTTTGATAAAAAAATTGAAAATGTAGATCACCACACACTATTCTTTGATGTTGATTTTGAAAAGCATTCTCAAGAAATATACGATACTCCCGCTTGGCCCGAAGACCCTTTATTTTATGCAAGTTTTCCATCAAAGACAGATGAAAATGCTGCACCTAAAGGAAAAGAAGCAGGAATATTCTTAATTCCTTTAGCACCTGGACTTGAAGATACCCCAGAACTTCGGGAGAAGTTTTATGAAAAAATTATGACGCGTTTTGAACGTTTAACAAGCCAAGAAGTCAAAAAACATGTTATATTTAAGGAGTCTTTTTGTATCAATGACTTTATTGAAGATTACAACTCCTATAAAGGCAATGCATACGGATTGGCAAATACACTTTTACAAACCGCTTTTTTAAGACCAAAATTAAAAAGCAAAAAAGTGAAAAATTTATATTTTACAGGACAATTAAGTGTTCCTGGACCCGGAGTTCCACCGTCGCTTATTTCTGGAAAATTAGTAGCTGGACTTATAGAAAAAAACAACTAGTATTTTGAAACAACTATTTGACATTGTATCTAGAGAATGTAGCCAAAAGGTAACGACAACATATAGCACGTCGTTTTCTATGTCTACAAAAATGCTCGCACCCAGCATTAGGCAGGATATTTATAATATTTATGGATTTGTAAGATTCGCTGATGAAATTGTAGATTCTTTTCACAATTATGACAAAGAAACTCTCTTTAATAGATTTGAAGCAGATTTAAAACACGCACTAGAAGAAAAAATAAGCCTCAACCCAATCTTAAATTCATTTCAGGAAACCGTCCACAAATACACAATAGATAGAACTTCAATTGATGCATTTATGAATAGTATGCGTTTAGACCTTTCAAAAAGTATCTATAAAACAGAAGAAGAATATAACAATTACATTTACGGTTCCGCAGATGTTGTTGGGCTTATGTGCCTTAAAGTTTTTGTTAAAGGAGATTTTGAAAAATATGACGAGTTAAGAGAGTATGCAATGGCATTGGGTTCAGCATTTCAAAAAGTGAATTTTTTAAGAGATTTGAAAGAGGATTTTGAAGGATTGAGCCGCACGTATTTTCCAAATACAAATCTTGAAGCTTTAGATGAAATTTCAAAACAAGAAATAATAAGTGATATTGAAGCAGATTTCAAAAAAGGGTACGAGGGTATATTAATGCTTCCTGCTGAAGCTAAGTTTGGAGTATTTATGGCATATCGCTACTACCGTCGACTTTTGAAAAAACTACAAAATACGCCTGCTTTAGAAATTAAAAATACGCGCATTAGAGTTCCAAATTATGAAAAATTTGGATTACTCACTCGCAGCTATGTCAAATATCAATTGAAGCTAGTTAGATAAAATTCTTTCAAAAAATTGAAATTTCCGAAGACACATTAAATAAAAATTGAATACCAAAATATGACCGCAGTTTACTGGATATTAATTTATGCAACAACGTTTCTAATCATGGAATTTATGGCGTGGGCGACGCATAAATATGTGATGCACGGGTTTTTATGGAGTCTGCATAAAGATCACCATCACAAAGACCACAATAGTTGGTGGGAACGAAATGACTTTTTCTTTATATTTTATGCAGCCGTGAGTATTGGCTGTTTTATAGGTTGGCAGTACTATGGTTTTTGGGCTGGACTTCCCATTGGACTTGGAATTTTTTCCTACGGGGTTGCTTATTTTATGGTGCACGATATTTTTATACACCAGCGTTTTAAATTGTTTAGAAACGCTAATAATTGGTACGCAAAAGGTATTCGCAGAGCGCATAAAATGCATCATAAACATTTAGGTAAAGACAAAGGAGAATGTTTTGGAATGCTGGTTCCACCTATGAAGTATTTCAAAAAATAAAGGAATGAAATACCTCTACCTCTATTTAAATATAGGTTCTTTTATCGTTCCTTTTTTATTTAGTTTCTACCCAAAATTTGCATTTTACAAAAAGTGGCGCGGACTATTTCTTGGCATTGCGGTAATGATGGCTTTCTTCATTCCATGGGACATTATCTTTACAAATAATAAAATATGGGGTTTTAACGACGACTATATTACCGGTTACAAATTTTTAAACCTCCCTATTGAAGAATGGCTGTTTTTTATCTGTATTCCTTATGCTTGCTTGTTTACGCATTATTCAATAAATTACTTTTTTCCCAATTTAGCTTTTCCTAAAAGAACAACTTCCATCATAAACGTCACTCTGCTGTGTATTTTGATTATTACACTTTGGTATAATTATGACAAATGGTACACTCTCATTAATTTCATCTATGCATTGATTTTATTAGGGGTAGCAAATAATTACAAACCGCGTTTGCTTCAAAAATTCCTCCCCACATATCTCGTTATTTTAATTCCATTTTTCTTAGTGAATGGCACTTTAACTGGAAGTTTTACAGAAGAACATGTTGTATGGTACAATAATGACGAAAATTTAGGCATTCGTCTTTTTACCATCCCCATCGAAGACCTCATTTATAATTTAGGGATGCTATTTACGGTATTTGTAGTAATGGAGTACTATTACGAAAAGCAAACTATTAAAGAGAATAACTAACGATTAATCTCTGTATCCAAAAGCTTTTTCACAGCATCATTATCCCACGCAGCGGCGCCAACTTTTTCAATAAGCAGTTCCCCATTTTTAGAAAGCAAGTATGTTGTAGGCAATGAATTTGAATTGAAATCCAAAGGTGCTTCTTGCTTTTGAATAAATACCGGAAATGTATATCCCTTTTCTTTCATAAATTTTTTAAGCTTCTCAGGTTTTTCTGCGGAAATAAAATAGAAATCAACCCTATCACCATAATCATCATAAAGTCTTTGGAGCGAAGGCATTTCGGCAATACAAGGTGGACACCAGGTTGCCCAAAGGTTAATCAGCAAAACCCTATTTTTTGATTCTGAAAGGTTTTTAAAATTTCCGTCGAGCGTTTCTAATTTCCAATTATAATCTTCAACGACGATTCTTTGATCTTCGGAAATTTCCGAAGGACTAAAAGAAAAAATCCGTTGCACAAATACCTGAATGGGCATTCTCGTTTGTGGAATTAGCACCAATCCCAAAACCAATAGAAATATAATATTCCCCCAGTGTTTTTTTAAATATTTCATGAAATTTATAAATTCAGTTTCTGTTTGCAGCATAAAAAAGCCCACATAACTGCGGGCCTTTTACTTTAATATTTCCGAAGATACAATTAAGCAGCGTTTTGTTCTTTTATCAAGTTCAATGCGCTTCCTTTTCTGTACCACAAAATTTGTGCTGCGTTATAGGTATGATTCACTTTAATGGTGTCTTTACTTCCATCAGCATGAACGATTTCAACGGTTAACGGAGTATCAGGCTTGAAGTCTTTAATATCAATAAAGTTGAACGTATCATCTTCTTGGATTAAATCGTAATCTGCTTCATTAGCAAATGTCAAACCAAGCATTCCTTGCTTTTTTAAGTTCGTTTCGTGAATACGCGCAAAACTCTTTACGATTACCGCAGCAACGCCTAAGTGACGAGGCTCCATTGCAGCATGCTCTCTGGATGAACCTTCACCGTAATTGTGATCACCTACAACTACCGTATAAATTCCTGCTTTTTTGTATTCACGTTGTGTATCTGGCACTCCTCCGTATTCACCGGTCAATTGGCTTTTCACAAAGTTGGTTTTCTTTCCAAATGCATTAACAGCACCAATCAAACAGTTATTCGAAATATTGTCAAGGTGCCCTCTAAAACGTAACCAAGGTCCAGCCATAGAAATGTGGTCTGTCGTACATTTTCCAAATGCTTTGATCAACAACTTCATTCCTTGAAGGTCGCTGTCTTTAATAGGTGTAAATGGGGTCAATAATTGTAAACGCTCACTTGAGTCGCTTACTTTTATTTGTACTCCGCTACCATCTTCATGTGGCGCAACATATCCATTTTCTTCTACTTCAAATCCTTTTGGTGGCAATTCCCATCCTGTTGGCTCATCTAGTTTTACTTCTTTTCCATCTTCTGTAAGAAGCGTATCTGTCATTGGGTTAAAATCCAATCTACCAGAAAGTGCAATCGCTGCAGTCAACTCTGGCGAAGCTACAAAAGCGTGTGTATTTGGGTTACCATCAGCACGTTTTGCAAAATTTCGGTTAAAGGAATGTACAATACTATTCTTTGGTGCATTTTTTGGATCTTCATAACGAGCCCATTGTCCAATACATGGACCACATGCATTTGTGAAAATCGTGGACCCCAATTTTTCAAAAACCCCTAAAATTCCATCACGTTCTGTTGTATAACGGACTTGTTCAGACCCTGGGTTGATACCCAAGGATGTTTTTAATTTTAGTCCTTTATCCAATGCTTGTTGTGCAACAGATGACGCTCTCGATAAATCCTCATATGATGAATTTGTACAAGAACCTATCAAACTCCACTCTACTTGCATTGGCCAATCATTCTTTGTTGCCTTTTCGGTCATGTCCTTTCCTACTTTAGTTGAAAGGTCTGGCGTAAAAGGTCCATTTAAAAGGGGTCCTAATTCCGATAAGTTAATTTCAATAACTTGGTCAAAATACGTTTCTGGATTTTCGTAAACTTCTTTATCTGCCGTCAAGTAAGGTCTTACTTTGTTTGCTGCATCTGCAACATCGGCACGATCTGTAGCACGTAAATAACGCTCCATTGAGTCATCATAACCAAAGGTTGACGTTGTAGCTCCAATCTCTGCTCCCATGTTACAAATTGTTCCTTTTCCGGTACAAGACATTGACGTCGCCCCAGGTCCAAAATATTCAACAACAGCTCCTGTTCCTCCTTTTGCAGTTAAAATTTCAGCAACCTTTAAGATCACATCTTTTGGTGCCGTCCATCCACTTAATTTTCCTGTTAATTTGACTCCGATTAACTTCGGAAATTTTAATTCCCAAGCCATTCCAGCCATAACATCAACAGCATCTGCTCCACCAACTCCAATGGCAATCATTCCTAAACCACCTGCATTTACAGTGTGACTATCCGTACCAATCATCATTCCACCTGGGAATGCATAATTTTCCAAAACCACTTGATGAATAATTCCTGCGCCTGGTGCCCAAAAACCAATTCCGTATTTATTAGAAACCGAACCCAAGAAATCAAATACTTCATTACTGGTTTCGTTCGCTCTTTTTAAATCTTGCTTTGCTCCCTGTTTTGCTTGAATCAAGTGATCACAGTGCACAGTCGTAGGCACGGCAACATTCTTTTTTCCTGCTTGCATAAACTGCAATAATGCCATTTGAGCCGTAGCATCTTGACATGCAATACGATCTGGCGCAAAGTCCACATAATCCTTTCCTCTAGCGAAAGCCTTTGATGGCATTCCGTCCCATAAGTGGTTGTATAATATTTTTTCAGAAAGTGTTAAGGGTCTCCCTACAACTTCACGTGCTTTGTCCACACGTTCAGCCATCTGGGCATACACTTTTTTTATCATGTCTATATCAAATGCCATGTTCTTTTGGTTTTAGTTTTATATGTATAAATACTTGTAATCGCTTTAATCACAAGCCTTGCGAAGGTACTAAAAATAGAAATAATTTAAAAATAACCTAACATATTTAGGAAATCTATAACAATAATTCAAGGTTTAGTGATTTTTACTTCGGAAATGTAACAATATATCAATTTTAGGTTGCTGAAATTATTAATTTGACAATTCAGAATTCATGAAAATTCACAAATAAAAGAAAATATCAAAGAAATTTCAACCGAAGCAGATTCAATTTAATATGCGTCCAATTTCCGAAATACTTTGCCGAAATTACTTTTTGAAGGCTTTGAAAATGGCGATTAAAACACCAATAAATAAAATAATTGTACCAGTTCCTAAGATTAATGGCGACTGTAAAAAGCCTACACCTAGATGCATTATTTTGAAGAAGGCTCCAACGAGTATGAGGATTGCCCCAAGCAAAGCAAGTTTGTATTGAATTTGTAGATTTTTCATGAAGATGGATTTATCAAAAATAAAGTTACAAATAAAGGGCTTATTCTCTTAAAATAATTTTCGACTCTGCTAAAACAGAAACTTTAATAAAATAATTTAAATAACCTTAAAACAAACTTGTGATAATCTCTTCGATAGAAAGTCCTTCGGCTTCTGCTTTGTAATTTTTAATCATTCTATGTCTTAGGATTCCTATGGCCACTTTTTGAACATCAGCAATATCCGGTGAGAATTTGCCTTGCAACGCAGCATTAGTTTTTGCAGCAAGAATAAGATTTTGAGAGGCACGAGGTCCTGCTCCCCAATCAATATATTTTTTCACTAACTCAGGTGCTGCTTGACTTTTTGGTCTTGTTTTTCCCACCAATGTTACGGCATACTCAATTACATTATCTGCCACAGGAATGCGACGAATCAATTGTTGAAAATCTATAATTTCCTGCGCGCTGAATAATGAATTAACCGTTTCGGCTTTGCCTGCAGTTGTGCTTTTTACCACTTCTACTTCTTCGGCAAAAGAAGGATAATCAAGATTGATTGCGAACATAAAACGGTCCAATTGAGCTTCTGGCAAAGGATAAGTTCCTTCTTGCTCAATTGGGTTTTGGGTTGCTAAAACAAAATAAGGTAAATCTAATTTATAATTTTGCCCCGCAACAGTTACCGAACGTTCCTGCATAGCTTCAAGCAATGCGGCCTGCGTTTTAGGAGGAGTACGGTTGATCTCATCCGCGAGAATGATATTTGAAAATATGGGGCCTTTAATGAATTTGAAAGTTCTATTTTCGTCTAATATTTCGGAACCAAGAATATCACTTGGCATCAAATCTGGCGTAAACTGTATTCTTTTAAATTGTAGCCCGAGCGCCTGTGAAACGGTATTTACAAGTAGAGTTTTGGCAAGACCAGGAACACCTATTAGTAAAGCATGTCCTCCAGAAAAAACGGATAGTAAAACCTGTTCAACGACTGCGTCTTGACCAACAATTACTTTTTTTATTTCTTGCCGTAAGGCATCATATTTTGATACAAGTTGATTTACTGCTGCTACGTCTGACATAGGTTTACTTTAATTTTTTAGTCCAATTGCTGGCAAATTCGCAATCTTGATAATCTTTATCGACACTAATATAAGTGTCCATTATCTTCTTGTTTTGCCACTTTTCAATTGTATTGATTTGCTTTTGGCGCAATGCAAGTTCCTTAATTTTTTCGTAGTCTTTTACGAAATCGGCAGGATGCTCGTCGTATCTTTTTAAAACTGTTAAAAATTTGAAGGTCTTCTTTCCGGTCCTATCTTGATCAATCAAGATTTTTGAAACTTCGCCTTCTTTTAAATTATAAACCTGTGCACCAAGAGACGGATCCATTTTAGTCAAATCGAACCTTGTATCTTGATTTGATGGATTTACTAATTGTCCACCATTATTTCGAGTTGCTTTTTCATCAGAATATTGAATTGCTGCATCTCGAAAAGAAATACTATCGTTAACAATGGCTTCTCTAATATCCTCAGCTTTCTTTTTTGCGAAATCAATCGTTTCCTGAGATAATTCAGGGAATAAAATGATGTGTCTCACGTCAACTTCCTGACCTCTAATTTTATCTACTTTAAGAATATGAAATCCAAAATCTGTTTCAAAAGGTTCACTCACCTCTCCTTCCAACAATGAAAAAGCAACATCTTTAAACTCTTTTGCATAAGGGTCACCTCTTCTAAAGCTTGGCAATAATCCTCCCGTTGCAGCAGCTCCATCTTTAGAATACAAAACTGCTTTTGTTGCAAAACTAGCTCCGTTTTCAACAATATCTGTCCTAAACTCATTGAGTCTGTCAATTACTGCTTGCTTTGCTTCTTTTGAAACTTCTGGCTCGATTACAATTTGTGCTATTTCGACTTCAGCACTAAATACAGGACGTTCCTCCTCTGGAATATTGTAAAAAAATTGACGTACTTCCTCTGGAGTCACCTCTGCATTCTCAACTACTTTAGCTTGCATTCTATTAGCAAGTTCAATTTCCTTTTTTGCTTTCAGCAGGTCGTTTTTAAGATCAGTAATATTATCCTTTCTATAATAGGCAACTACTTTTTCTTCACTTCCTAACTCCCCAACCATATATTCTACCAGTTGGTCAACTTGTGGGTTAATTTCAGTATCACTTACAAGAATACTATCTACACGTGCTTGATGGATGTACAATTTATCTTCCATCAATTTCCCTAAGAGTTGGCATCGAGTAATTTCTGCAGTCGAAACTCCATTTTGCTCAAATTCTAGATAGCTCTTATCAATATCGCTATCAAGAATCACATATTCTCCAACGACTGCGGCAACTCCTTCAGCCTTAAATCTTTTAAAAGGAACAAGGGTGTCTTTAATATTTTTTGTAGTGGTTTCAATAATCAATCCAGACTCTTTTGCAACACCAGTACTGTCCACTTGGATTACCTCTTGGGCATAAGCAAAAGACTGGATTAAAAAAATAATAGCGATTGCAAGTTTATTGAGGTGTGTAAATTTCAAATTTTTTGTTTTTAATAGCATCTTTTGTAATATCTCTTTCTAATTTTTTAATCAATTCCAACTTTCTTTTGCTCAAAATAATTTGAGTTATTGTTGGTTTTATATAGGCTAAAGGCGCAATATCATTGGGTTCAAGAACGCCATTTATTTTTATCAAATATACCCCTAATGAATCTTCTAATTGTGAAAATTGTGATTTATTTAAAACCGACTCATTCTGCATTTGAATGACGGGCAACTGCTTCAATAATGCTTCTTTTTTAACCCAAACCGAATCATTCAAATTTTGCGATTTAAATTGAAGGCTTGCATTACTTAGTGCTAATTTATCTTCTTTATTAAAACGATTAAATTGTTGTTTCGTTTCAGAAATATTAGCAAATTTTTTATTTAAGTGCAAATAACGCAATTTATAAAGTGATTCTTTAAGTCTAAAATTTTCCTTATTACTTTCATAATAGGAACTATATTCCTTCTCAGAAATCACACTATCCAGCTGTTTACTTGCTACAGCACCTTTGTAGGCTTCTGTGAGCAAGTCATTTTTATAATCCTCAACTAGCCTGTTATAAGTTGCCAGTTGCTCAACGGGCAGATTGATGTTTGCCTGATTAATCAATAATTGCTGTGTAGCCCACCGATTAATATAATTATTGATAATGATTGTACTATCTTCTTTTGAGGTAGTTTCATTAATGAGTCCTTCAATATCCTTTTTATATAAATACGTATTATTAATACGCGCAACCGGTTCCTCTTTACTTGCGCTGTTAAAAAAATCGCAGGCGGTAAAAAGAAAAACAATAACCACTATACTCAGGAATATTCTCACTAATTTTTAACTTGCTTCTTTACTTTTTTAAGTTGTTTTTTATTCACCTTAACCTCATATTTATCACGTAAACTGTCCATCCATTCTTTTTCAACTACAGTTTGGTATCCACTTAAAACCTTCCCTTTAACTTCTTCAAAGGTCTGCTGACCGGCAGGTAAAACTTCTTCGACTTTCAATAGACGGTATGAATTTCCTACTTGAAAAATATCACTCAGTCCGTTTTCAAATTTAAAATCGGCTGGTAACATCGTATCTCCTTTTTCATACTGTCTTTCTGTAATCAATAGATTTACTTTTCCTCCCTTATTCAAAACCTCTTTAACCTTTTCTGGAGTTTCCCCATCTTCAAGCATCTGTTTTGCCTGTGATACTACCGCTTTATCATTTCCTGAAATCTCAACACCTTTTACGCGTTCTTTCCATTGGTAATTTGAAGCAACTATATTAAAATATTTTCTTGAACCTATAGAATCGTTCGCTGCTTTTTCCCATACATTTTTTTGCATTACATCAAATATTAAAAGTCCATCTCTGTACTCAGTGATGACTGCAGCATACTCCGGGTTTTCCTCTTCTAGTTTTTGTTTGAAATATTCGCTTAACTCTTGTGTTTCAAAACGATCATAAAAATTTTTGATTATTTGCTCTTTAGATTCTTTGCCTTTTATTGCCATTTGACGTCTAGCAGCATAGTTTAAAAAATCGTTATAATAATAGGTTTTATCTCCACCTATTGTAAACAACACTTTATTTCTAGCGCCTAACAAAGTATCCAATTCCCATTTTTTCTTTAAAATACTGTCTGAAATATGGTTTTTCAAATCATTCATATAATCTGTCTGTACCACACTATATTTTTCTTTAATTTTTTTGTTTACGGAGGATTCAACAACTTTTGATCTATCACCACGTTCAATCTTCTTCATTAATTCCTCCTTTTGCTCTTCATAAGTTTGAGGGGCGAAACGCTCTTCAAGTCGAATAACATGCCATCCAAAATTTGTTTTAATAGGCTTAGAAATCTCACCTATATTCTTTAACTCGTAAGCAGCATTTTCAAATTCGGAAGATCTTAACTGGCCGCGCTTAAATTGTTTTAAACGCCCCCCTTTCACTCCTGAACTTTTATCATCTGAAAATTCTTTAGCTAACGATTCAAAATCATTTCCTTGTTGTAATAATTGATAAATTTCATTTATTCTCTTTTTAGCATCATCATCGTTTCCATCTTTAACTGCAATCATTATGTGAGAAACCAAAATAGGGTCGCTCGATGGCCTTCTATCGTTAATTTTTAAAATATGATATCCAAAACTAGTTCTAACTATTTCTGAAATTTCACCCTCAGGAGTCTTGTATGCCATACTCTCAAAAGGATACACCATTGAAAATGCAGTAAAATAACCTAACGCACCTCCACGTTTTGCAGCACCCGGCTCCTCTGAATATTCGGCAACTAATTTTTTAAAATCTTGGCCCGCAAGAGCCTTTGTGCGCGCTTCACTAATTTTATTGTAAGCCGCTAACGTATCTTGAGGAGAATCATCATAACCCACGCGAACCAAAATATGATCTGCATCTATTTCTTCCTTTGATCTATTATATGCCTCAATTGCGAGGTCCTCGGTAACTTTAGTGTCGTATATATAATTTCGTGATAACTGGTCGCGGTATTTTTCAAATTCTAATTTGTAATTTGTCTCCTTATGCAAACCTTGAGCATACGCCTCTGCAACCTTGAGTTTGTAATCTATAAACAAATCTAAATACCCATCAACAGATTTTTGCGACTCATCTTTAACAAGATCCAAGTTCTTGTTATAAACATTAATAAATTCTTGACTATAAACGGGTTTACCGTTAATCGTCATCAAAACATCCTTATTTTTCTGCGCCTGAGCACCAAAAATAGTAGCAAGTAAAACTAAAAGAATTACGTTTTTTTTCATAGCAAGTTTTAAAGTAAACAGAAACAATTTTTTGTGCTGCAAAAATAACAATTTAACCGCTTTACACAAATGAGATACAGTAACGTTAAAGCACGCTAATTAGTTTATCTTCTTCTGAAATTTTAAATATATTTACAAGACAACCAACCTTTAAAAACATGAAATACGAGACTATAGTAATCATTGAAAAACCAATTTCCGAAGTCATAAAAAAACTAGATAATCCCGAAAACATGAAACACTGGCAACGCGGATTGATTGGTTATGAATTAATACATGGAAAAGAACCCGGCACAACCGGTGCACAAATGAAACTACGCTACAAAATGGGGAAAAGCGAAATGGTCATGACCGAAACCGTTATAAAAAATGATTTTCCGTCTGAATTCCATGCAAGCTACAACACCAAATCGGTTGACAATATCCAAAAAAATTATTTCACCGTCATTGATGAACACACCACACAATGGCATAGCGAATCTGAGTTTATCTTTAAAAATTTTATGATGAAAGCTATGGGGTTTTTAATGCCCGGAGCATTTAAAAAACAATCAAAGAAATATTTGAACGATTTTAAAAACTTTGTAGAAAACGGCACATCTGTTCAAGAAAACAAATAGAACCAACCGAAGAAAAAGGGTAACAGAATACATAAAAAATGAGTAAAAGAATAAAAATGATTTGGGATTTCAAAGGCCCCAATGCTTCGCAAATAGCTGCGCACCATGTAATTCACCTCAATGAATTCGCTCAAACCGAAGGCCTTGAAAACACGCTCTGCGACGTAGAAAAATTGACCGGTATGCACCATATTGCATATATGGTTGTTGATGAAGAGCATGTAAATGATTTAAGAGAACGCCTGAAACCCAATCGCGGGCAATTGTATAATTCTAACAAATAAAAATCCTGCAAACACGCACACTTAACTGTTGATAACCGGTTTATTGTTCCGTATATAATGCATACATTGTATTTTATAACGTGTTGCCCACAATTTATGAAATCAGTAATTAAAATATCATTTGTTCTATTCGGACTAATTTTTATTAGTGGATGCAACGATGCCGATAATGAAATTAATAAAAAAACTACATCAGAATTATACTCTGAAAAAACCACTAAATTGCTAAACGACATAACTGATGAAAATACAAGTTTTTTTTACTGTCAAAATATTGTAGAACCAAGGAAAGGGGAAAAGACATTCGACGCACAGGAGTTTTTAACTGATGAAGAATTTAAGCAGGTTATATTTGAAAAGTTAAATCTACAAAAAGAAAGTGACTACGATAGTATAATTGGATTTTCGGAAGAATTAATAATTGACGAAAAATTATTGCGGAAGGACCTGAATGTCGTTTTAAGAAAAGAATTTGATATAATATTTAGTTATGGGAGTAGTGAAAAAGCACGAGTAAATTTTTATGAAAAATATCCAGACCTATTTTTTATGTCAAAACCAATTTTCAATAAAGAATACAATATTGCTGTAATAGATTTTGGGATCGGAGGCTGTTTGGCAACCACGCCATTTGTTGTTAGACTAATTGATGGAAGGTGGGAATTTGATTAATAATGCCGATGTAAACTGTGGGCAACAAAGTATAAAAACAATAGGGCAATTAGTGGCTAAACAAAAAGGTTCGGGCACATTTGCGAGTTCGCCAAATTTTTAAATTTGGCTAGCTTTAAAAGAAAAAATAAACATAGAAATTTAAAAATTCGGCTTGTGTTCAACCGAATGGTTTGCGCACATTTTCAGCCCTACTGTTTTTATACAGAGCCGTTGTAGCAAATACAAGAAAAATCGAACTAATCAATGACAATAGTACTAATAATCATAATTTTAGCTTTAGGAATTGCACTATTTATTGTGCTAAACCAAAGTAAAAAAGCAAAATCAAAGCTTAATTCTGAAATAGACAAAAAGAGTTTAGAATTAACAGCAAAGTTTGAGGAAAACAATAAACTGAATTCTGACTTACAAAGATTTAGTGGCGTTGTTTCTATTGAGAAAGAAATAGAATTAAAAAATGAAGAACTTTCAGCTATTCAATTAAGAACGAGTGAATTAAATGGAAAGTTTATCGATGCAAAATCAATTTATAAAGAATTAGAAAAAGACATAAGACTTTACCAAAATGATTTAGAGTTTGTCGAACTTGGAATTTACGAACCGATTTTTGATTTAGATACTTCAGAAAAATATCAAGAGCGAATTATCCAAATAGTTACAAGACAAAAGCAACTAATAAAAGGTGGAAATGCTTGTGTTTGCAACACGGAATGGGTTGTCGGTAATAGCCGAAAACAAGGCGAAATAATGACGAGTAGATATATTAATTTGACTTTGAGAGCATTTAATGGAGAATGCGACGCTTTGATTTCAAAAGTCCGTTGGAATAATATCAAGCGCTTTGAAGAGCGTATAACAAAAGCCTACAACGCAATTAATAAACTCGGTCAATCTAACAATACTTTAATCACAGAAAAGTACCTAAAGCTAAAATTGGACGAACTTCATTTAGTCTATGAATTAGCTCACAAAAAACATCAAGAAAAAGAAGAAGCAAGAGCAATAAGAGAAGAACAGCGAGAAGAAGAAAGAGCACAAAGAGAATTTGAAAGAGCAAGAAAAGATGCAGAAATTGAAGAACAACGTTACCAAAAAGCTTTAGAACGTGCAAGAAAGGATTTAGGTTTGGTCAGCGGAGAGCAATTAGAGGAACTTAATTTACAAATCGCCCAGTTAGAGCAAAATTTAAAAGAAGCTCACGAAGCTAAAGAAAGAGCTATTTCAAGAGCCCAAGAGACTAAATCTGGACACGTTTACATAATATCCAATCTTGGTTCATTCGGAGATAATGTTTATAAAATTGGAATGACAAGAAGACTTGAACCAATGGACAGAGTTAAAGAATTGGGAGATGCTTCCGTTCCATTTACATTTGACTTACACGCTATGATTTATTCAGAAAACGCACCTGAACTTGAGAATCTTTTGCATAGAGAATTTGAGGATAGACGCATCAACAAAGTAAATTATAGAAAAGAGTATTTTAGAGTAACATTAGACGAAATTGAAAAAGTAATAATAGAAAAATTTGAAAAAGAGGTAGATTTCATAAAAACAATAGAGGCTCAACAATTCAGAGAAACAAAATCGATAATAAAACAATTGCAACAAGCCAAAAATGAACAAGAAGAAAAGGAAATTGAGAAATATCCAGAAAGCTTATTCTGAAAAAGTACTTGCTACAACACCTGATATAAATCACTAATACTTACACCATTTCCTACAAAAAAAAAGCCAATTCATATTAGATTGGCTTTTTTAATATTTAATATTTCCGAAGAAAACCTACCTACTATAATTAGGCGACTCTTTAGTTATTGTCACATCATGCGGATGACTTTCATTGATTCCGCTTGCGGTTATCTTTACAAAACGCCCCGTTTCTTTCAACGTCTCAATATCCTTTGACCCACAATACCCCATTCCCGCTCTCAAACCTCCAATAAACTGCGTCATACTTTCAACAAGCTCCCCTTTATAAGGCACACGACCTACAATACCTTCTGGTACCAATTTTTTAATATCGTCCTCCACATCTTGAAAATATCTGTCTTTCGAGCCTTGCTTCATCGCCTCGACAGAACCCATTCCACGATACGATTTAAATTTTCTTCCTTCGTAAATGATGGTTTCACCTGGAGACTCTTTAGTTCCTGCCAACAGTGAACCTAGCATCACAGAATCTGCGCCCGCCGCAATTGCTTTAGGGATATCACCTGTGTAACGTATTCCTCCATCTGCAATTACCGGCACGCCACTTCCCTTGATGGCAGCAGCCACTTCCAGTACAGCTGAGAACTGCGGAAATCCAACTCCGGCAACTACGCGCGTTGTACATATTGACCCTGGTCCTATGCCCACTTTTACAGCATCTGCACCTGCTTCAACTAAGTATTTTGCAGCATCTGCGGTTGCAATGTTTCCTACAACAACGTCAAGGTTTGGAAATTTTTTCTTTACTTCTTTTAATACCATTACCACACCTTTGGTATGACCGTGAGCGGTGTCAATAATTACCGCATCTACTTGTGCATTTACGAGAGCCTCAGCTCGTTCTACAGCATCTGCAGTAACTCCTAAAGCCGCTGCAACTCGCAAACGACCAAAAGTATCTTTGTTTGCAATGGGCTTGAGTGTTAGTTTTGTGATATCTCTAAATGTGATTAATCCGAGGAGTTTTCCCGCATCATCAACCACTGGTAATTTTTCGATTTTATTTTTTTGTAGAATGAGCTCAGCTTCTTTTAAAGAAGTTCCTTCGGCAACTGTAACCAGATTTTTCGTAGTCATTATATCGCTCAACTTACGGTCGTAATCTTTTTCAAAACGTAAGTCTCTATTGGTAACAATACCAATGAGCAACCCTTTTTCATCGATGATTGGAATTCCGCCAATGCTGTATTCGCGCATTGTTTTCTGTGCATCGCCAACAGTATTATCTTTTTTGAGTGTCACCGGGTCTTGAATCATGCCGCTTTCGGCACGTTTTACTTTACGTACTTCGGCCGCTTGTTGCTTGATGGTCATATTTTTATGCAAAACACCAATTCCTCCTTCACGAGCAATAGCAATAGCCATGGCACTTTCGGTCACTGTATCCATCGCTGCGGAAACGATAGGCACATTCAATGTAATATTTCTTGAAAATTTTGTTTTGATTGAAACTTCTCTCGGTAGAACTTCAGAAAAAGCGGGAACTAAAAGGACGTCGTCGTAGGTTAATCCCTCTCCTAAAATTTTGTTTTCGTGTGCGGTCATTGCAATTAGTATTTACTTTCTGAAGTAATGAAAGTCGTTAGTATATAATTGCGTGCAAAGGTACTATTATTAATTAAGATTTATGAAATATGACTTCAGAATTACGTATTCTATTTGAACCGATTTAATCCATTTAAAATTTCCGAAGAAAAAATTATAAATCAATTACTCAAAATCAATTTTTCTAATCCAACTTAAACTGCAACAATGCATACCAAGTTCTGGGCTGGCTTGGTAAAATTCCAGGCCCGGGGTATCCCGTTGCGCGACGTGTAAAATAACTATTATCTAGCAAATTATTGATACCAGTTTCTAATTTAAAACGATGATACGTGTACGATAAAGATAGGTCGAGTATATCGTAGGCTGGGATTTCGCCAATAATACCGCTCTGACTTTGGAGGTCGCGGGGTGAATTTGTAGCATCTGTAAATTGTTTGGATAAATAGGTGTATTGAAGGCTTCCTAAAAAGTTTTTGTAGCCAAAGCCAACACCCGTTTTCAAGTTAATCTTTGGGATAAACTCTACTTCTTTTCCTTCTACATTTGTTTCTTCAGATGAAATGTATTCGCTTTCGGTAACTGCCAAGTTAACAAATGCGTTCAACCTAAAATCTTTATTTTCTGAAACCGTTTCCCAAATATTCCAATCGATAAAACTTTCAACACCGTACGTAATTGCATCGCCTATATTGCCACGAAAGCGTTCTTCTTGAATGTCGCTTACTTCTCTCACGATTACCCCCAACCTATCTTGATAACTCAATAAAAAGGCGCCAATATCATAAGAAAGATATTTTTTAAACCTTCCACGCACGCCCAAATCAAAAGTATATCCTTGCTCGTCCGTAATATTTGGATCAACCCTAAATGAGGGATTGACAATGCGGATATCGTTGAACGTAACCGAGCGATAATTCTGGCTAATATTTCCGTAGAGCTCGGTTGCAGAGTTCATTTTATAACTGAGACCAACGCCAAATAAAACAAAGCTTCTATCAAATTCTCGGTTGTCCGGTAACGTCTCATTTGTAATTGGATTTCCAGCCAAGTCCAAAATAATATTTTTGTATTCACCTTCGCTTTGTGTCTTTATATATTCAACCCTAAAACCGGGAGTCACTGAAAATTTATCTGATAGTTTAAAAATGTTTTCGCCAAAAAATGCAAAATTCAAATTTGGGAATGTAAAGTCACTCTGGCGCGTATAATCTGGATATTCGGCATCGGCGAAATCAAAGTTGGCATCCGTCCCATTACTTCCCGGACCTTGCCGTTCGCTATTATTGGATTGATAATATTTTGTTCCCAATAATAATGTACTCTCTTTTTCAAATAAATTATAGCGTGTCAATACGCGCGCTTCAGCTCCCCAGTTATTAAAATTTCCGACAATAAGTTCGCGCGGTGCTTCGAGATTATCATTTTGTGAAACTCTATTTTCTCTAAAACCAACCGATTTTCGCGATGCATTTAAGGCAAAGAGGTTGAGACTAAAATCTGTTTTTTCTGAAATTTCATGCTCCAAACGCAACGAGTATAATTTCCAATTAACGTCAAACCAATTTCTTGTTCTATTGCTAAATGTAGGGTCAGCTTCAAATTGGGCATCGGTCAATCCTCCTGGTTGTTGTGCCAAATAATCCAAAAAACTAAACTCAAAAGCCAAGTTCGTTTTTTCAGAAAAACTGTAATCCACATGCGAAAATGCATTATACGAATCAAACTGAGAATTGGGTCTAAAATCACTCCCTTTTTTATAATTGAAATACGAATAATAACCCACCTTGCCAACGGTACCGCTCACACTATTAAAGCTCGTAAACAAATCGTTACTCCCTAAGGATTGGCGGGATGTCCAAACTATTTTTTTATCTTTTTCGGGTTGCTTTAATTTAAAGTTTATCAAGCCACCAAACTGAGTCCCGTACTGTAAAGAAGCTGCACCGCGCACTACTTCAATAGACTCAATCGCCTCTGCGGGGGGGGTGTAATAACTTTCGGGATACCCCAAAACATCTGCCGAAATATCATACCCATTTTGCCTCGTATTAAAATTAGCACTTCTGTTGGGATTCAAACCACGACCGCCAATATTTAACTGCAATCCAGCATCGTTATTTTCGTAAATATTGAGCCCCACGACTTGCGAATAAATTTGGCGTGCATTACCACTCGCGAGGTTTGCAATAAGATTTTCAACGAGAACAACCTCAGATTTTTTACCTGCGTAAATAGCTGTTCCCTCCACTTCTTTTAACTGCCGGAGCGCAAAAATGCGTTCTTTGCGTTTTGTTATTAAAACTTCAGAAAGTTGTTCTCCAAGCAAGGGTAATTCAATAGTCACGTTTTTGTCTTCGGAAATGGTGAGCATTATTTCCACAACTTCAAATTCCAAAGAAAAAGCGACGAGTTGATAATTACCTGCAGGAATATTGCTGAAATTAAACGTACCCGAAACATCTGTCGTTTCAGAAATACCCAATTGGGTTACATACACCTCAGCACCTTCAATCCCCGAAGCTCCATCTTGAGAAATCACTGTTCCCGACAATTGAAATTGTGCTATTCCTGTCACCGAATATGCGAATAGAAATAGTAGTACTGTATTTTTAATAAATTGGCTAAACATGCTCACTTATTTGTAATTATTAAAATCCCTTAATCTCATCGCCAAACGGCAACAAAAAATCTCTAGGTTTAAATGTTTCTTTCACTTCCATCAAATTAACCTGTGGGTCAACATACGGCTGACTCAATCGCCCATTAAGCGCGACGTAACTTTCTACAAAAACCCCAACGTTTTCAATGCCTTGCGACTCAAAATGTTCACCCAAAAAATGAGCATATTGCAGTATAAAATCGGGCTGTGTGCTCATTTGCTTTTCTTGAAATGGCGATAAGAAATCTGCATTATTTACGAGAAATTGTTTTCCTGTCTTTGTGTCCTTTACTTTAAATTGAGCGTATCCCGCTTTTTCCATCAACATGACGCGCCACGAAAAGCGATAGCCTTCTTCGGTCCAAAAAAGCTCATTGGGATATGCCAAATACCGCCATGGTAAAAGCACTTGAATAACGAGAAATAATCCCACAATAATGATTGAAATTTTAGACCCAAAATGATATGCTCGTGAGGATGAAAATTGTTGAATTTTGACTTCGGAAATTTTAAATAATTTAGAAATTCCGTTGATAATTTTTTGATGAAAAGATGCGTCAAAAAATATCAATGCGCTCACAATCATCACAAATGGAAACACCCCAATAGGAAACAACACGCGCGTCATTACATGAAAAACAATCACTAAAAAAAACGCTATTTTTCTAGTGGGTTTGTATAAAAGCAGAAAAGGTATCAATAAATCGTAAAGCATTCCACCCCAACTAAATGCATAATGAAGCCACTCTTGTTGCAGCACATTTCCGAAGAAAGGAATATCATATTTTGAAGGTAGCCAAATCTTTAATGGCATGGCTTCAAGCAACCAATCGCTGTTCAATTTAGCCAATCCAGCATAAAAATAAACGATAAAAAGTAGTGCTTTTATAACATCAATAGTCCAGCGAGGTACGGTTGAAAAATTGCGTTTGGCATTACGATAAGCGTCTATGGAAAAATAAACATTTGCTGGCAAAAACAGCATCAAAAATGCCATACAGCTTATAAAATAATAATGGTTGAGATAGGTGGTTTTGTCAATGAGTTCGATATACGTAAAACTCAAAAAGAACACAATAATCGCTATTCTATATTTGTATCCCAACGCGACACAAAGCGCAGCGATTCCGCAGATAATAAAGAGTGCATAATTGTATATGCCAAGAGATTGCACCCATTCAAAGCCAAAGTATTTAAAATGAAACGGCGGGTCTATATAGAGTTCTTGTATCCAACCGTTAGCCCAAAACCGGACCATGCTGTACACCATCATCAACCCAAAACAAATACGAAAGACTGCCAACGGGGCAGCCTTTATTTGTGTGTTTAAATATGTGTTGAGCGCTTTGATATTTACAATCTATTAATCTCCGTCTGCGTCGACATAATTAATATTGATGCTCAATGCCTGCAGCATATCCACCTTCATCAAAATGACATTGCGTTGCAGCTCATCATACGTTGCGGTCATTTGACTGTTGTCTTGCGCTATCTGTTCTACAAAATTATTTGAAAGATTTGAAATTTGACTATTTGCCGCTGTAAATTGATTGTCTATCAATGTGCTCAAATCGCTTCCGTTTTTAACTACGTTTAATGCATCGAGATATGCTTTTAAACTTGGGCCTGATGTTGTTCCGTTTCCGTTGAAAAAATCACGCGTAGCTTTTAGTGCGTCTTGTAGTAATTGCTTTGAAATATCTTTCTTATAAAATGCTTCGACATTTTGAGGCAAAGGATTTGCGGAAAAAACACCTGCCGGAATACCTACTTTACCCGCTCTCAACGATTTTTCGTAATAAAATATAAAGGCGTTTACCGTTTGATCAACAGCACCTGAAGCTGATGAACTTGTATTGGTAATATATGTGTTTCTGAAATTTGAATTCCAATCTACCAGTACTTGGTTTGCTAGGCTTTTAATATTTTCTGAAAGTGATTTTAAGTATGCTCTATAGTTTTCTGCATTGGCATCCGTAATGTATTTGTTGATTGTTTCTTGATCTGTTCCAGATCCGTTTAATAAATAATCCATTGCGGGAAATCCTTGTGCATCAACGGTAGAAGGTAATTCAAAATTCCAAGAGCCTTGCGAAATTAAATCTTCAATTTCTTGGGAATTGGTAGGATAAATATTGATTCGGTTTCTAACGTTTAACATTTCGGCTTTGCCTATTTCAAACATAGAAACTTTTTGAAAAGAGCGATATGCCGTTAACCAATCCTCACGAAGTTGTGCTAAAGTAGCTATAGAAGGAGCTGTATTAAAATTGTCCACACTCGCGTCAAGCGCCAAAGCTTTTGCATCAAAATCTGTGTACGCAGGAATGATAAAGTTATCTGCCCAATGTACCAACATGGCACCCCTATCAAAGTTGTCATTTGCCCCTGGATTTTGGTCGCTTGCACCGTCATCGGTATCGCAAGAAACCGCTATAAATAGGGCGATTAAAAGGTATGCTTTAAAATATTTCATATAAACTTTTTTAAAATTTAATAAAAGCAACTGCTTGAAATTCAACGCAGTTACCTTCACATAAAAAACAAATCTTTAATTTGTACTTGCCGCTTGTGCCACGGTAAAGTCAAATTTTGCTGCGATGGCTTCGGAAATAGAATCGATTGTAGCCGGTGTTAACGTCCAAAAACCATTATTGGTTTCATCCACCAATTGTGCTAAAAGGTCATCCACTTCAGTTCTGCTAAAAAGAGATTCGTTACTTTGAGTATCTCTGGTAAAACGGAGGCTGTAAACAAATCCGTACGCTTCCGAAAGGGCGTGGAATGCACCTGTTTGATTTCCTTCAACAATTTTGTTTTTTCCGTTTTGCAAGTAGAAAATTCCGCGAATAGCGATTACTTCAGAAATTTTCTGGCGGATGATAGCCGCTTGTGCATCACGAACTTCGTAGTTCTTCGCAACGATTGCTGCACGACCCAATTTAAAAGCTTCAAATATTTCTGCGGCAATTGTATTAAAATCTGGATCATCATTTACACGACCTGTATATTCATTTAAAAATCTATCGTCTTCTCCAATGGTTAGGTTTGGATTTGATGGGTCTGCAGAAGTTCCGTAAATGTACCCGTAGGCCTCATCCCATTTGTGCTCCATGGCAGTATATACATTTTCTCCGTCCAGAATATCATTGTCGTTATTCTCTCTATTATCTGCTTCATCAAGCACAGCAGTTCCTAAATAATTATTGAGCATTTGGTCCATCATTAACGCTCCAATAAGGCTTTTTGCAAATGCTTGATTATATTCTAATCCGTTACCGTTTACATAACGTGTTCTACTTCCATCAGCAATTTGACCTGCTATGCCTGGCTCAGCCAAAGTGTTTTGATTTGGAAATACTTCATTTACTTGACCAGAAATATATCCATCAAAGGTGTTTTTGATCAAAGCAGCTTCGGTCGTATTTGAATTAAAGAAATCTTGGGAAGCGGCAACTTTACTTCTTAAGCTTTTATCTGAAGCATTTAAATCTGCATCACTAAAATCGTTTGCACCTTCTTGATGTGCAAACATGGCTAATATAGAAGCTTCAGTAGCATTGTCAAAATCTGTAAATGCAGATGTTGTTTCTTGTGCCATTAAAATGCGTGTAGTTTGTCCAGAAAAAGAAACGGTAGATTGATTGTTTCTTGTAAAAGTATATGTTGCTGGTGCTTCAACAACATCATTTAATAGTATTGTACCGTCATCATTTTTATCGCAAGAAGCAAAAGTGGCTGCAATGATGAGTGAGAGGGATAAAAGCTTTTTCATTGATTTTTATTTAGACTGAATATAAATAGTTTGTTCATTTCAGGTGCAAAAATAAATACCATTGTTCAATCGGACAAGTTTATTTAGATTAAATCTAGATAAACTTAATGTTAAATTTATACCCGATTGTTTTTCAATTAAATACATAAAAAAAACTTTCAAATTTCATTTTAATGAAACTTGAAAGTTTTGAATGTCTTATTAAAATTTATACGTCTTGTTATTTTGACATCTGCGCCATTTCCCTTTGGTACTTCACTCTTTGCAGTTGTGCCCAGCCTAATATTAACTTTGTTTCGGCATCTGTTAAATCTCCGTGAAGCCACGTATAACTGTCAAGTGGCATTTCGCCATCTTCAACAAATTCTATCAATTCATCTAGTTTGTGGTCTTTCTTTTTAGCTGAATACGACTCCCATGCTGAAACATTAAAATGCTTCTTCCCATCAGCAATGTGATCTTCTAACCAAAACGAAGCTGGAGCAATCTCTGAATACCAAGGATACACTGTTTGGTCACTATGACAATCGTAGCAGTTGGTTTTAAAAACCTCGGCAAGTGTTGGAGAGACAGCAGCATCTTTTTCAAAATGGGCTACAGTTTCGTACCCACTCTGGTTTTTTTCAGGTCTGATAAATTGCATAATAACAAATGCTGCCAATGCGAGAATCAAAAAATATTTTAGAAATTTCATAGTTTCAAAATTTAAGAGACAAAAGTAATTATTATTTAGAATAGTTCTAATTAATAGTAAGAAATAATTTATAATGTTTTCATAAATGTGATGACGGCCTTCCTTATATCGCTTGCAGGTTCTGTAGTTTTTGGAATATAAACACTTTTAATTCCAGGATGTTTGTCGGTCAAAAAAGGAATGTCAAATCCTTTTAATAGAAAATCACTAATTGCAACAGTATAAATGGTATCCAATTGTAAAGGTTTTGAATGTATCAACCATTCGCCTTTGTCACTTTTTGAAACCTTATAACGCTGTAGATAAGCTCCGGTGCCCGAACTTATTTCTCCATAATCCAGCACCTCTTTTAATAAAGTTCCCGTCATCTCAACGCGCTGCACATTTCCGCCGAAAGGCAAAATCCTAAAAATATCGATGCTCGCAATATCGCCCATTAATTTATCGTCCAAGCGAAAAGAACCCCCATTGACCAAAGCTATCTCAGCGGGTTTATCAAATGACTTTGCCATAGCTTCGGTAATAATGTTGCCCACATTTGTTTGCATACTTCTTCCGGATGTATCGGTTGCATCAAGAGGAATTTTTGTGGTATAAATAATTTCGTCTGGGTTGTCAATGACTTGTTTTATTTCTGTATTTAAAATAGCTTCCCATCTATCCACTATTGTTTTTACTTTGGGCAATGACGGTACTTTTTCGTTGATTTCAACCAACTGCGAATCCTTCGTTAACTGCTCCGTTTTTTTGTTATACGTTAACGTATGTACATAAATGGTTTTGGCGTTTGCATCTGCCTTTGTTATGTAGGTGTTTCCCGCGGGCACCTTCATATTTGTATGTTCGTGACCGCCCATGATTAAATCGGTTTCCGTTAAATCCTCTGCCACCAAAATATCTTCACCGATTTCAAGATGAGTCAAACCTATAATGATATCGCTATTTGACTGTTGCAAAGCGGTGTATGCACTGCGCGCTTCTAGCGCATAATCTGCATAATACACATATTCCACGGGATTTGAGTCTACAGTTACGCTATAAAAACCCATGCGTAAGGGATACTCCTCTCCTATCTCAATGTCGTAAAAAATGGTTTCGGGTATTCTAATAGAGTCGCCGTTTTTAACTCTATAAAAACTTTTAATATTGTCTCCTTTTTTCTGAAATACATTTGCCGAAATCCATTCAAAATCAGATTCATTTAAGCGTTCTTGCAATTCTTCTTCGCTTAAATCAAATTCGTGATTTCCAAAGGTAGCCAAGTCAAATTTCATTGCATTCATCACTTCAATCATCTGTTTTCCCTTTACTCGCTTGCCGTCCACTTTGAGCGTTCCCAATAGTGACGGATTTAAAAAATCGCCAGCCATGACTAGATAGCTGTTCGGGAATTGCTTTTTGATAGAGTCGCTAATATGCGCCACACGTGCCATCCCACCATATTGCCCATCACTCAAAGGAGCAATTTCATACACATCGTTGACTTGGATTAATTTAATGGTAGTGAGGTCATTACTTTTTACTTCGGAAATTTTAGTCGATTTACAACTGTTTAGAAGAATGAAAAAAGAAGAAAGCAGAAAAATTGATTTTATAATATCGCTAACAGAATTATCTCCAATTGAAGTTTTGGCTCTTAAGTGAGTTTTTTTGAATTCAGATGTTTTAAACAAATTCATTTCTAAATATTTTATGGTTTCATTTCAGAAGAAATAGTAATGAGAATAACATTTCAGTAATGGAAAGTGAACTCATTTCAGCATTAATAAGTCCGCATAATAAAACTTCTAATTAATGATATAAATTAAAGATTTTGCTAGCCTCGTTATGGGCACTCTCAAAACTCATTGTTTTAATGTCATTGGGTGCTTTTACAGTGTTAAAATAGCTTAGCATTTTTTCGGTTGGCATATTTCCTGTGAGTTCATCTTTTGCCATTGGACAACCGCCAAATCCTTGAATCGCGCCGTCAAATCTACGACAGCCTGCATTGTAAGCCGCGTCTATTTTTTCATGCCATGTGGTTGGTGTTGTGTGTAAATGTGCGCCAAACTCTATCTTAGGATATTTATCTATCAAGTTTGAAAAAAGATAGTCAATAATTTCGGGCGTTGATGTACCCACGGTATCACTCAACGATAAGATTTTTACTCCCATCCCGTCCAACTTTTCTGCCCATTCGCCAACGATATCAACATTCCAAGGGTCGCCGTACGGATTTCCAAATCCCATAGACAAATAGGTCACTACTTCTTTATTTCTTGCATCGGCAATATTCAATATTTCCTGAAGCGTTTCAATAGACTGCGCTATTGTTTTATGGGTATTACGCATTTGAAAATTTTCTGAAATCGAAAAAGGATATCCTAAATATTTTATCTCTTCATGCTCAACAGCTGCTTCTGCCCCTCTCACATTTGCAATAATGGCAAGTAATTTACTTTTTGTGGAAGACAAGTCAAGTTGCGATAAAACTTCGGCTGTATCCACCATTTGAGGGATGGCCTTGGGTGAGACAAAACTTCCAAAATCAATCGTATCAAAGCCACAGCGCAATAACGATTGTATGTATTGCACTTTCTTTTCCGTTGGAATCCAATCCTTTATCCCCTGCATAGCGTCGCGAGGACATTCTATAATTTTTACTTTTTGCATTAGCGTAAAGATAAGGAGATTTTAAACGTGGGTTTTAGGTTGGAATAGATTTTTTGAAATGCATTTTTCTCATCAAGGCTTCCACTGCGCTCAACCAAATACCGCAACTGAAATTAATTAATTCTTCTACAATAGTATAAACACCGCTATCCCCACAAAAACAACAATCTGCAACCATTTCATTACAAACCCAACATTATTATTTTCTTTTAAATAGATTGAAATCTTTCCAGCGAGCAAAGCGATTAAACTAAAAACAATAAAACTCATCGCCATAAATGTGATACCCAAAATATAGAATTGGCTCACCGTATTCCCTCCGGGATTCCAAAGAAAACCTGGAAAGAAAGCGAGGAAAAAAATCATCACTTTTGGGTTGAGAAGATTCATAATCACACCTTGCTTAAATAACGACCAATACGATTTTTTAGGCGCATTCGTAGTCATATCTATCGATGCATCACTCTTAAAAACCTTGTACGCCAAATAAAGTAAATACAAAGCACCAAGAATTTTAATCCCATAAAACAAATTGTCTGATGCTGTTATTACTGCTGAAATTCCAAATGCCAAAAAACTCGTGTGAACGATGCAACCACTTATCAAACCAGCCGTTGTTGCAATACCGCTTTTTGTGCCATTGACCAAAGATTGCGTGAGCACATAAATATTATCTGGTCCGGGAGAAATGGCAAGCGCGATTGTTGCGAGAGAGAATGAAAAAAGGGATTCGAGCATTCTGGAAATAGTGTTTAAATTTCTACTTCGCTAACAATGCCTTATTAATATCTTTAATAAGACTCGGTCCTTCATATATAAAGCCTGTATAAATTTGGATTAAATCTGCACCAGCATCTAGCTTTTCAAGCGCATCGGCTGCACTGTGAATGCCTCCTACACCAATAATTGGGAACGCTTTGTTACTTTTATCGGCAAGATATTTTATTACTCGCGTACTTTTATTTTTAATGGGTTGACCGCTCAATCCTCCATTACCTATTTCTTTAAGCCTTTCTTCTGAGGCTTTAAGTCCACTTCTATCTGTAGATGTATTGCTAGCAATTACTCCGTCGAGTTTGGTTTCTAAAACCAATTCAACAATTTCATCCAATTGTACATCGTTTAAATCGGGAGCAATTTTGAGTAGAATCGGTTTCTGTTTTTTAAACATTTTATTGGCTTCTTGCACCGCCCCGATCAATTCTTCCAAATAATCTTTATCGTTCAATTTTGCGTGGCTTCCCACGTTTGGGCAACTTACATTCAGCACAAAATAATCCACATACGGATGCAGCGCATTAAAACATGTCAAGTAATCTGCGGTATAATTTTCTGGAAGTGTTTGTGTATTTTTACCTATATTTCCGCCAATGATGAGCTTACCTTTGTTTTTCTTCAGCTGAAATATTGCAGCATCGAGCCCTTCATTATTGAAACCCATTCGGTTGATAATCGCTTTATCGTCTTGCAACCGAAACAATCTTTTTTTAGGATTTCCCTCTTGCCCTTTGGGAGTGACAGTACCAATTTCAATAAACCCAAAACCAAAGTTTGCCAACTCATTATAAAGAACCGCATTTTTATCAAATCCGGCAGCCAATCCCACAGGATTTGAAAACTTTAAACCGAAAAGTTCTCTTTCTAATTTCGGATTTTTAATTTGGAATATATTTCTGAATAGACCCCCAAAACCTAACGTATGAGCAACCTTAATCATATTAAATGTCGCATAATGTACTTTTTCAGGGTCAAAATTGAAGAGTAGCGGGCGAACAAGTGTTTTGTACATACGGTTGAAATATGAATGCAAAAATACGAATAAAATATTTCTGAAATTAATTAGATAACGCAACATAAAAAGTAACGATTATGTTTATTTTGTAACTTGATGTTTAACTAAAAATACACGCCTCCGCGAGTACTATTATGATAGAAAAAGACAAACTTATTAAGAGATTTATTAGCTATGTAACCGTCGATACAGAAAGCGACCCGGAAAGTGACACTACGCCTAGTAGCGCAAAACAGTGGGATTTAGCGAATGCACTTGTGGAAGAGTTAAAGCAAATTGGACTAGAAGATGTTACTATTGATGCGAACGCATATATTATGGCAACACTGCCCAGCAATGTGGAACACACGGTACCTGTGATTGGATTTATCTCCCATTTTGATACCACACCAGATTTTACAGGAAAAAACGTTAAACCTCAAATTATTGAAAATTATGACGGAAATGATATCATATTAAACAAAGAACAAAACATCATTCTATCGCCGGACTATTTTGAAGACCTTTTACAATATAAAGGACAAACTATTATTACCACAGACGGAACTACTTTATTGGGCGCCGATGACAAAGCCGGTATTGCCGAAATTATTTCGGCCATGGAATATTTAGTGAATCACCCTGAAATAAAACATGGGAAAATCCGCATAGGTTTTACGCCAGATGAAGAAATAGGACGAGGCGCGCATAAATTTGATGTGGTGAAATTTGGTGCAGATTGGGCATACACCATGGACGGAAGCCAAGTAGGTGAACTTGAATATGAAAATTTCAACGCAGCTGGAGCCGTTGTTACCATTGAAGGTAAAATAGTTCACCCAGGCTATGCCAAAGGAAAAATGGTCAATAGTATGTACATCGCTACAGATTATATAAACTCACTCCCGCGATTGGAAACGCCAGAACACACGAGTGACCGAGAAGGCTTTTTTCATTTATACAGCGTAAAAGGAGAAGTGGATAGTACAAAACTACAGTACATTATTCGTGATCATGACAAAGGTCATTTTGAAGCCAGAAAAGAAATGATGCAAAAGCTGGCAGATGAACTCAACCAACAATTTGAAAAAGAATTGGTTACTGTTGAAATAAAAGACCAATATTTTAACATGCGCGAAAAGATTGAACCTGTAATGCACATTGTTGATATTGCTGAAAAAGCTATGAAACAAGCTGGCATCACACCATTAATTAAACCTATACGCGGTGGCACAGATGGTTCGCAATTAAGTTTTATGGGACTACCCTGCCCCAACATATTTGCAGGCGGTCATAATTTCCACGGAAGATTTGAATATGTACCCGTGGAATCTATGCAAAAAGCAATTGAAGTAATCGTGAATATTGCGCAGTTGGTGGCTGAGGAGGAATAAGGCCATACAAATAATTTACAGCGCAATGAAATACAGAATAATAAAAGAAGAAACTGTTTTTGACAATTTTTTTAAAATTAAAAAAGCAAAAATTGAACACGATTCGTTTGACTCTAATACCATTGAAATTGACAGACTTTGTTTTGAAAGAGGAGATTCTGTAGCAATTTTAATTTATGAAAAGGATACTGATACGTTATTATTTACAAATCAATTTAGATATCCCACAATAAAGGAAGAGGACGGTTGGATACTCGAGCTAACTGCCGGAACATTAGAGACAAATGATAACCCTAAGAAAAGAGCTAGAAAAGAAGTTGAAGAGGAAATTGGATATAAAATAACTCAACTTGAATTTATAAATTCATTCTTTGTTTCACCTGGTGGAACATCAGAAAGAGTTTTCCTTTATTATTCTGAAGTAAACTTATCAGACAAGGTTTTTGACGGTGGAGGAATGAAATATGAAAATGAGGATATTGAATTAATCAAGATTAAAACTAATGATTTAATTGATACGTTAGAAAATAATCAATTCCGAGATGCTAAAACCATCATTGGAATACAGTGGTTTTTAAATCATAAAATTTAAAAATCAAATAAATGTATTTCCCCATTAAATCTTTAAGTCAAATTTAAAGAACACATAAATAATCTCTAGCACATTTTCGCGTAAGCTTAAAACACTTAACTATAAATTATAGCGCATAAAAAAACCTTCAGCTTTCAACTGAAGGTTTTTCTTTAACATACTTACCAAACTACTTTTTTTGGATAAGCTTATTTTCTTTGGGCGGTATATTTTGCTTTTGGCTCAACTCCATTGAAAGTGCTGAACGTTCAAACTTCATTTTACCTGCGCCAGATTCTATAATACACGTTCCGTCGTCATTAAGACTCAATATTTTACCGTGCAACCCACTTTTAGTAACTACTTTATCACCAGATTTTATCTCTTGAATATACTTCTTTTCTTTCTTTTGCTTCTGCATAGAAGGTCTTATCAAGAAAAAATACATAACTCCAAAGAGTAAAATTAAGGGAAGGAACTGTTCCATAATTATGGGGAATCTTTATTTAGTATCTAATTACTTAGTTGCTGGTACTGCTGCTGCTCCTTCTTTAGGCTGAACGAAAGCTTTAATCAACAAAGTTTCTTTTCCAGCTGCAGTATTTGCAGTAACTGTTACGGTTTTACTAACTTGGTTTTTACCGCTACCGTTAAATTTAACTAACAACTCACCTGACTCTCCTGGAGCAACTGGCTTATCAGTAAATGATGGTACAGTACAACCACAGCTACTTTTTGCGTCAACGATTACTAAGTTACTTGTTCCTGTATTTGTAAATTTGAAGATGTGCTCAACAGCTGTTCCTTGTGCTATTTCACCAAAATCATATTGCTTTTCGTCAAAAGTCATTACCGGATATTCACCAGCTTTTGCATCACGGTCAGCAGCTGCAGTTACATTTGTCTCACTTACTTTGTCTGCTGCGTTATCTTTACAAGATGTGAATGCCAATAGAGCCATTACAGCGACCATTAAAATTGAATTTTTCATAGGTATTAAATTATGGTTAAATAAATTTATTTTTAAGAGGTACAAAAGTACTTAAAAATTTATGACTAGCGTAACCCGCGACCAATTTTATGAATTTTTTGTGAGGCCTCAAATTCCTTGACCAATTTGTCCAAAATTCCGTTGATGAATATGCTACTTTTTGGGGTTGAATATTCCTTCGCTATTTCCAAATACTCATTGATTGTAGCTCTGACAGGGATGGATGGAAAATATAAAAATTCTGAAATTCCCAACTTTAAAATAATCATGTCCATTTCAGCAATACGTTCTTTATCCCAATTGGGTGTTTTTCCTTCGATTGCTTCACTCAGCACATTATCTTTTAGAATCACTTTTCTGAGTAAATCCAACGCGTATTGACGGTCATCTTCATCTTTATAAAGACTGGGCATCACAATACTACTTTCATTTTTATCTGAAATTTTACCCAACATTTTCGCGATGGCTGTATTGACAATTGGAAAATCATCCACCCACGTCAATCGTTTATCTTCTATATAATCGTAATATTTCTCGTTGGGCGCTATTACCTTTTTAAAGAGCTTTGAAACAAAATCCTGATCTTGCTTATAGCTCACTTCAGAAAGTGAAAGGTATTCTTTGTAAAAATCTCGCTGGCGTAGATCTTTCAACAATATGGCAACATACTCGTCATCTTGTTTCCAGTAATTGAGTTTTTTGTTTTTTATGTACGTGGCAAGGTCTTCGTTTTCTGCAATGAGTTCAATCACTTTATTATCAATAAAGGCTTTGCTGTAATTTTTTTCTTCGGAAGTAGCCAGGTGCTTTTTTTGTGACTTTACAAGAAATTTTGCTTCGGCATCGCGCATTTCAACTAACAATTGTAGTGACAATGCATATAAATCCAGCATTTGGTCGATGCTGTAAAACATAAATTTTTCCTGTTTGTCCAGATCTGGATTTTCACTTTGGTTAAAAGCATAGATGCTCTGCATTACTTTTACCCTTATGTGTCTTCTTGTTAGCATAGTTTGAAAGAACTTATTTAATAAAAAACCGCACTAAATTTTAGTGCGGTGCAAAGATATTGTTTTTTAAAAATAGTCTACCCTTTTTCAGCTTTTCTTGCATCAATTCTTGATTGCGCAATAGCTAATGCCGCCGAATGTGTAGTTACATTATTCTTTTCAGCATTTTTCAAAATCTCTAAAGTCGTATTATATATGTTTTCGGTCTTACGGATGATTTCTTGTCTTCCGTAGTTCTCTAACTCTGCATACACATTGATAATTCCTCCAGCGTTAATCAAGAAATCCGGCGCATACACAATACCTCTTTCTCTCAATAGCATTCCGTGTTTATTTTCTTCGGCCAGTTGATTGTTTGCAGCTCCAGCAATTACTTTAGCTTTTAACTGAGGAATCGTGGTATCGTTTACAGTTGCCCCCATGGCACATGGTGCGTAGATATCCATTTCTTCGGCGTGAAGATTGCTTCCACCATAAATTTCTACATTGTATTTATCTCTTACTTCTTCTAGGCGCGCTTGATTAATATCTGCAATCATTACTCTCGCACCTTCATTGCTCAAATGCTCAACCAAGGCTTCTCCCACATTACCAATTCCCTCGACATAGATTACTTTATTTTCAAGGTCATCGCTACCAAATTTATATTTCGCCGCAGCTTTCATTCCCATAAAAACTCCATACGCAGTAATTGGAGAAGGATTTCCTGCCCCACCTTTATCTTCACTAATTCCGGTAACATAAGGAGTCACTGTACGCACAAGATCCATATCTGCAGTGGTCATTCCCACATCCTCTGCAGTAATGTATTTTCCGTTCAATGAATGCACAAATTCACCAAATTTCAACATCAATTCTGGCGTTTTTTGAGTTTTAGCGTCACCAATAATAACCGCTTTTCCACCCCCTAAATTCAATCCTGTGATGGCCGACTTAAAACTCATCCCTCGAGACAAGCGCAATACGTCGTTCAAAGCTTCCCACTCACTATTGTATTGATACATTCTCGTACCTCCAAGCGCAGGCCCTAGCGTAGTATTGTGTATCCCAATGATGGCTTTCAAACCCGTCTCGCTGTCGTTACAAAAAACGATTTGCTCGTGGTTATCAAATGAAAGTTGTCCAAAAACTGGAGCTACTTTATATAAATCTTTTGTTGATAAAATTTCAGATTGCATAGTTTTCTATTTTTCATATCCTCAAAAAGGACGTGCAAAAGTAGTAGAATACTGAACATTCCACAAAACGAATAGAGTTAAAACGAGAATTTGTTAATAACTTGAAATCTTAATGAAAGCTAACATCAATAAAGACAAAGCTCTAAATAGCCAAGAATCATAAAATTTATTTTGAAAAATTCTTTCTAATGAAATTCTCATCACTTCGGAAATGTGACAACAGCAATAATTAATAGGTGTTTCAGTCATATTTCCGAAGTAAAACAAAACGGCGAAACCTTGTTAAAATTAATTCTAAAAAAACAACCTTTTAAAACCAAAACAATAAACCACTCAACGATACACTATTTGCCATACTCTCGTATCTTTGCCGTTGTATGAAAGAATTAAGATTCCTCAATAAATATTTGATTAAATATCGTGGGCGCTTGCTATTAGGGCTTGTTATTACAGTGATTGCGGCGGTTTTCAAATTGGTTGTTCCCATGAAAATTGGGGATTCCGTAAATATCGTTGAGCAAAAAATAAATGGCGAAATTACTGATATGGCGTTGGTAACTTCAGGATTAATGAAAAATATCCTTTTACTTTTTGCCGCTACCTTACTCGCTGCTCTTTTTACTTTTGTTATGCGACAGACTATTATAATTGTCTCCAGAAAAGTAGAATTTGACCTTAAAAATGAAATCTACGAACATTATCAAAAACTATCGCTAGGCTTCTACAAACAAAACCGAACCGGAGATTTAATGAACCGTATTAGTGAAGATGTGGGAAAAGTGCGCATGTACGTTGGCCCGGCCATTATGTACAGTACCACAACAATTACGCTGTTTATCGTGGTTATTTCATACATGTTTTACAAAGCGCCCGTACTCGCTGCATTTGCTGTACTTCCATTACCCATCTTATCAATTATGGTTTATCGATTGAGCATCGCAATCCACAAACGCAGCACCATTGTACAACAATATCTTTCTAAATTAACCACATTTACTCAAGAAAGTTTTAGCGGAATAGGCGTTATCAAAGCATACGGAATCGAACCTAGAATAAATAACGAATTCGTTGAACTATCTCAGGGTAGCAAGCAAAAAAACATCGATCTGGTTAAAGTAAACGCACTCTTTTTCCCGCTCATGATGCTCCTCATTGGTGTAAGCAATATCCTAGTTATTTACATAGGTGGAACACGCTACATCAGCGGGCAAATTGCCGAACTTGGCACCATTGTCGAGTTCCTTTTTTACGTCAATATGCTTACGTGGCCTGTTGCTATTGTGGGCTGGGTTACATCAATGGTACAGCAGGCAGAAGCATCTCAAAAACGTATCAACGAATTTTTAAAGACAGAACCGGCCATACAGAATAGAAGTACTTCGGAAATGTTAGTCAAAGGAAAAATTGAGTTCAAAAACTTATCTTTCACCTACGATGACACAAATATAACTGCTCTTAAAAATGTGTCTTTTGAAGTAAATCCTGGCGAAACTTTAGCAATCGTGGGAAATACGGGTTCGGGAAAATCAACCATCCTGGAATTAATTGGAAGACTCTACGATGTTGAGAATGGAAATCTATTAATTGACAACACCGAAATTAAAGATATCCACCTAAAAAGTCTTCGGAGTGCCATTGGTTATGTTCCTCAAGACGCCTTTTTATTTTCAGAAAGTATTGCAGATAATATAAAATTTGGAAAAGAAGATGCCACCGAAGAAGAAGTGATTGCCGCTGCGACAAAGGCCTCGGTACATAACAATATTATAGGTTTCACAAAAGGGTATGATACAATTTTAGGTGAACGGGGGATTACTTTGAGCGGAGGTCAAAAGCAACGTGTATCTATCGCCAGGGCATTGATTAAAGACCCAAAGATTCTGTTGTTCGATGATTGTCTTTCAGCAGTCGATACGGAAACCGAGGAAGAAATTTTAAATAATCTTCATAAAATTTCCGAAGAAAAAACAACCATTATTGTGAGTCATAGAGTATCATCTGCTATCAATGCAGATAAGATAATCGTTCTTGAGGACGGAAAAATCATACAAAAAGGTACTCATAACGAGCTAGTCAATAAAGAAGGATATTACAAGCAATTATACATAAAACAACTCACCGAAAAAGAAATGTAATTATAGTTGCTGTATTTACTTTTTTTTAGGATTTTTGAACAAAACCAATAACAATATCTATTATTATGAGTGATAATTACGCGATGGAGCAAGAAGAGATTTTTAGTAAAGTAATGCGCGCAGGACGACGTACTTATTTTTTTGATGTAAGAGCCACGAAGGCAGGAGATTACTATTTAACTATTACAGAAAGTAAAAAGTTTACCAACGACGATGGTTCTTTTCACTACAAAAAGCACAAAATTTATTTGTACAAAGAAGATTTCCACGAGTTTAGAGACAGCTTAGAAGAAATGATTGATTACGTACTTAAGGAAAAAGGTGAAGAAGTAATTAGCGAACGTCACCAAAAGGATTACAAACGTGACGAAAATCCTGCACCAGGGGCACCAAAAGATGATGAATCTGCTGGATCAACATTAGATCAACCTGCTGCTTCAAACTTTACAGACATTGATTTTGACGATATATAGTTAAAGTCTCAAACTAATATGGAAACCGCTACATTTATTGTAGCGGTTTTTTTATTTTTAGAATTCAGCCAAAAAAGCACACTAATTAAAAGTTATCCCGCTTAGGGCGGGACAATATCTATGAAAAAAATACTATTCCTTCTTGCAATCATCACCATCACAAACACAGTTGCGCAAATTGAAACAGTAGATCTCTCCTACTATTTACCCACTGATGTTACTTACAATCAAAGTATTCCAAAGCCAAAAGATATCATTAAACACGAAGTGGGAGAATGGCATGTCACACACGATAAACTAACGCAATATATGATGGCTTTAGCCGAGTCTAGTGAACGAATTACCATCGAAGATAGAGGTACGACCTATGAAGGAAGACCTTTACTATTACTAACAATTACCTCGCCCTCAAACCACGCTAATATTGAAACCATTCGCAAAAACCATTTAAACTTGACATCAAAAGATGGTGGGAATATGGAAATTTCAAATATGCCCATTGTTGTTCAACAAGGTTTTTCTATCCACGGAAATGAACCAAGCGGCTCAAATGCTGCCCTTGCTGTAGCGTATTATTTAGCAGCAGCACAAGGGCCAAAAATTGATGAATTGTTAAAAAATGTTATCATCCTTTTTGATCCATCCTATAATCCTGACGGGCTTCAACGTTTTTCTTATTGGGCAAATATGCATAAAAGCAAAAATATAAATCCGGACCCCAATGATAGAGAATATGATGAAGTATGGCCAGGCGGTCGCACAAACCATTATTGGTTTGATATGAATCGTGATTGGCTACCAGTACAATTACCAGAAAGTCGTGTTCGTATTGAAACTTTCCATAAATGGATGCCAAATATCCTTACGGATCACCACGAAATGGGAACAAACAGTTCGTTCTTTTTTCAACCTGGAATTCCGTCGAGAACACATCCATTGACTCCACAACAAAATCAGGATTTAACGGGCGAGATTGGGAAGTATCATGCAAAAGCTTTGGATAAAATTGGTAGTTTTTATTACACCGAAGAAGACTACGATGATTTTTATTATGGAAAAGGCTCAACATTTCCAGACGTAAATGGGAGTATCGGGATTCTTTTCGAGCAGGCTTCTTCACGAGGTCATGCGCAGGAAAGTGATAACGGTGTTTTAACATTTCCGTTTACCATACATAATCAATTTACGGCAGCGCTTTCAACTTTAGACGCGGCAGTTGGTATGCGAACTAAAATCTTAAAATATCAACAGCAATTTTACAAAGATGCTTTTAGTCAAGCATCAAAAGGTGGCGCTATCGTTTTTGGTGATGAAAAAGACCCATCAAAAGCTTTTGAACTTGCGCAGATTTTACAAAGACATGGTATTAAATTTCATGAGATTAAAGATGACTTTTCCTCAAGCGGAAAGAACTACAAAAAAGGTACGAGTTACATAATTCCAAAAAATCAACGTCAGCATCGTCTAATCAATGCGATGTTTGAAAAGCGCACAACATTTCAAGACAGTTTGTTTTATGACATTAGTGCTTGGACTTTTCCATTAGCTTTTAATCTGGATTATGATAAAAATGCATCACTAAATAATGCTGGTGCTGAAATTTCAGAATTAAAGAGAAATGCTCCAAAATTGGTAACAACTTCACAATATGCGTATTTGATGGAATGGCACGATTACTATACGCCAAAAGCATTGAATATGATTTTAAGTAAAGGCTTGAGAGCAAGCGTGGGAATGGCTCCATTTACTAGCGGTGGCACAAAATATGACTACGGAACAATCATGATTCCAGTCAAAAACCAAGATCTGTCACCCGAAGAAATTGGTGAGTTATTAAGACAAATTTCCGAAGAAACAAAGGTCACCATTACACCAGTGACCACAGGTTCTACAATGGGTATTGACTTGGGTAGTAATGATTTTAGAGCCATAGAAATGCCCAAAGTCGCGCTACTCGTGGGTGATGGCATGAATCCTTACGATGCTGGCGAAATTTGGCACTTATTTGACCAGCGCTATGATATGCTTATCACAAAACTAGATGTCAATACTTTGAACAGAACCGATTTGAGTCGCTATACCGACATCATTATGCCAACGACGTGGGGTAGCGGACTTGGTAAAAACGAAGCCGAAAAAATCAAAGATTGGGTTAAAAATGGAGGAACGTTGATTGGCTATAAAAACGCAGGTCGCTTTTTTGATTCAAATGAATTATTGAAAATAGATTTTAAAACCCGAAAAGACACTGCGACCGCCATTAGCTTTGAACAACGAGGAGATTATAGAGGTGCTCAAGTAATTGGAGGTGCCATTTTTGAAACTAAAATAGACCGATCACACCCTATTGCTTTCGGTTATAAAAATGAAACGTTACCTACGTTCAGAAATTCTACATTGTTCATGGAAGCCGATAAGAACAGCTACAATAATCCCATACAATATACTTCAAATCCGTTGATGAGCGGTTATATTTCTCAGCCTAATCTGGAAGATTTAAAGAATACAGCGATGTTCAAAATGGGAAATTTAGGCAGAGGTGAGGTTATTTATTTTACAGATAATACAAACTTTAGAGCTTTTTGGTTTGGGACAAATAAATTGTTGATGAATGCTGTTTTCTTCGGAAATGAGATGTAAAAATACCCAATATTGGTTATTACATAGCATTTTATGAAATCTTAGTTTTGGAATATATAAATCATAAATATTCTAAAAATGAAAAATGTATTCTATTTGTTATTTCTAATGTCAATGGGTTTTATTCAAGCCCAAGAAGTTGAAAAAACATTTGTACCCTATTATTTGGAAGATGGGGAAGTTAAAAATTTTGAACGTGTATCTGCAAAGAACGAATCAAGAGCTATAGGTTTTGGTTATGGTGGTGTAAACACTTATCTAACAATATTTGACAATAAATACTCTAATGTTAGATTTGAAAAAGGTAATATGCCTACATTCATAATCAAAACAGACCCGGGAGTAGATGTGTTTGAACTTGTTTTGATCACAAAGGCAGATGTTGTGAAAAAACGTAAAAAATATCGCCGTTTTGTTCAAAAAGGATATGCAATGGGCGGACAAAAAGACATGAGTGAATATATTACTGTTCCAACTTTCAAAAAAATAGGAGAAGATTTGTACGAGATGGTTTTTGAGCAAGAACTTGAGCCAGGTGACTATGCTTTTGCTCCCATTCTTAAAGGTACAGAAGCTCAAAATATTATGAGTACTTCTGGCGATATGCGTATCTACTGCTTTGGAATCGGTCCAGACGGTTATTAATCTGGATTATGCCATTTTTAAAAATGCTCCTTCATGTATTTGTAAGGGGCATTTTTAATTGATTAACATTTCATAAAGAATATGCTATGATAGTTTTGTTTACCTTGAAATAAAATTTTAAGACTATGAAAAATTTAATTTTATTAGTATCAATAGCATTTCTTGCATCAAGTTGCGGAACTAGCAAAGGAACAATCAATACGAACAATAAAGGTTTCATTGCAAACGGCTATGACGTCACAGAATATTTTGAGGGAAATGCAACAGAAGGAAATGATTTATACATAAGCACATATAATGGCGCGTCTTATAAATTTATGAATGCCTCAAATAAGGCTATGTTTGACAAAAACCCTGCTAAGTATGAACCTCAATATGGCGGATTTTGTGCATATGCAGTTGGAGATAGCAATAGCAAAGTAGATATCAACCCCGAGAGTTTTTTAATCGAAGATGGAAAACTATACCTCTTTTATGATACAGTATTTGCAGATACAAAACAGAAATGGTTAGATGAAAATCCAATGATGTTGAAACAAAACGCAGACGAAAATTGGAAATCACTTAAAAATAAAAACTAATGTTTGGAATATTCAAAAAGAAAACCGAAATCGAAAAATTACAAGAAAAATACGAGAGTCTAATGAATGATTATCACAAACTCTCAACAACAAACAGAGCCGAAAGCGATAAAAAATATGCTGAAGCGAATACAATCGCAGATAAGATAGATGCATTGAAGAACAAATAATTCTATCAATTTTTCAAAAAACAAAAAGCCTTTTCATAGTATGAAAAGGCTTTTTTATGTGGTGTCAAATGTTTCTTTTTAGTGATATCTGGGGCTCAGAAATTTACTTTATGTTTCATTTCACGCGATAAACGTAGGAAATAATCGTAGGAAAAACAAACTTTCATCGAAAAAAATTACTGCTCGCCCTTTAAAAGTACTTCAAAGCGGTATATTTGCCGCTTCTTAAAATTGAAATATGCTACTTCAAAAGACCATTAAAAACTTTACTCAAAACCCTAAAAACGACATACTTTCAGGACTCACTGTTGCACTTGCACTTGTTCCAGAAGCTGTTGCATTTGCCTTTGTAGCAGGTATTGACCCACTTGTAGGATTGTATGGTGCTTTTATGATGGGAATCGTTACAGCACTTTTTGGGGGTCGTCCAGGAATGATAAGTGGAGCAACCGGCGCCATGGCTGTAGTGATGGTTCACCTTATTCAAAAAGGAAACGAAGTGGGTGACGCACTTGCCGCGCCCATTGAAAATTTAGGGTTGCAATGGCTATTTATCACATTACTTTTTGTGGGTGGAATTCAAATTCTTGCAGGTGTTCTGCGTCTTGGTAAATTCGTGCGACTCATTCCCCACCCTGTTATGATGGGATTTGTAAACGGGCTCGCCATTGTGATTTTCCTGTCTCAAATGGGACTTTTTAAAGAAAATATAAATGGCGAAATGCAATGGATGAGCGGTACAAGTTTATGGATGATGCTCGGGCTTGTTTTATTGACGATGGGGATAATGTTTGGATTGCCTAAACTCACTAAAAAAATTCCTGCTGCGTTAACTGCTATTGCGGTGGTTGCTGCCATTGTTATCTTCGGAAATGTAGATGTTTCAACCGTTGGGTCTTTCATTAAAGATGGTGGTGGCGAAGGCTTACAAGGCGGACTTCCTACGTTCCAAGACCAAATATTTACGCTATTCTACACCATCGGTGATAATTGGAGTATGATTCTTTCAACTGCTGTAATTCTTGCTGCCGTAGGCTTAATTGAATCTTTAATGACACTTAACCTCATCGACGAAATGACCGAAACCCGTGGAAGCGGAAACCGTGAATGTGTGGCGCAAGGTGGCGCTAATATCCTAAACGGACTCTTTGGAGGTATGGGAGGATGCGCCATGATTGGGCAGTCTATTATTAATATTAATTCGGGAGGTCGTGGCCGTCTGTCCGGTGCTGTTGCCGCAGTTGCACTATTATGCTTTGTGCTTTTTGGTGCTCCTTTGATAGAACAAATCCCAATTGCAGCGCTTGTGGGAGTTATGTTTATGGTAGTGATTGGCACATTTGCCTGGAGTAGTTTTAGGATTTTGCATAAAATTCCATTGACTGATGCCATTGTTTTGATTGCCGTATCTGCGATAACCGTTTGGCAGGATTTAGCTATTGCTGTTATCGCTGGTGTAATTATGAGCGCGTTAAGCTTTGCATGGAAAAGTGCCACAATGATTAGAGCAAGAAAAAGAATAAAAGCAGATGGTACTAAAGTATATGAAATTTGGGGGCCACTTTTCTTTGGTTCCACCACTGCATTCAACAGTAAATTTGACCTTGCTACAGACCCAGAAAATATTGAAATCGACTTTATAGAATCGCAAGTGGGTGACCACTCTGGTGTTGAAGCACTTCGCAATATTGCCAATAAATATATGGATGCGGGCAAAAAAGTTACTTTGACTCATTTAAGCCCAGATTGCAAAGCAATGTTGATTAAATGGAATCCAGAATTTAGCGGTATTATCCAAGATGCCATTGATGACCCTCGCTACCACGTGGTGACAGACATGATGGATGCGGAAGTTTAACGGTTAAAAAAACTGATAATTATCTATGTATTGTCCATTTGAAAACAACTAAATGTTAATCGTTTCATGTTCATATTAAAGGACCATAAAACGAAAATCCATTCTCTGCAATTGAGTCAGCAAGTTTAATCCATTTATCAAATAATGCTATATTTGATTGGTAGCTTTCTTTATGACTTTAGAATACAACGTATTAAATATCCTCATACTTTTTGGGGCGATACAAGGGTTTATTCTCTGTGGGTTGCTCTATAAAAAACGAAAAGAAAATCCCGTAGGTGTAGATTTTTTTCTTTTGTTTCTCTTCTCCTTAGCTTTTTACAATCTTATTTATGCTTTTCTTGATATGAATTTGTTTGCATATTATAGACCATTACACATGTTTCCGTTTCCTTATAAATGGCTCATTGGTGTAGGTTTTTATTTTTATATTAAAAATCAATATTCAATTTCAAAGGAAATTATTTTTCATAAAAAAGAATGGTATTTAATAGCACCTGCAATTGTCTATTTTCTTCTGAGAATCTATTGGTTTTCAATTGCGGTGAGTGAAAATTCTTTCCGAATTACTCAGGTTGTCATTGCTTCAGATTTTTTCAGAATTCATGAGTTTTTTATCTTATTCTTTTCTCTTGGGTTAGGGATTGCTTCATTTCGGTTTATAAAAAAAGAAGTTTTAAAAAATCCTCCTAAACAAAAACATCTCGCAAATCGCAAATGGTTAGAGACTTTGAGCAAAGTTTTTATTGGACTTATAGCACTAGATATTGTCTTATACAGTATTGATTTGATAATCAACCAAGGTGAAGAAACTTTTGGGTTTTATTATGTGACGCTTATACTCAATTCACTTTTTATTTATTGGATAGGATTCGTTGGTTTTACAAATCCGCATGTATTCTTTGTTTCACTGAATGATATAAAAAGTACAAATGATAAAGATTTACAGACTATAAAAAACAAAATAGAAAAGGGTCTTGTTGCTGAAATTTATACAAATCCAAACATCACATTGGCAGAATTTTCTAATGCTATAAATTGTAATCCGAAAGAAGTTTCAAGATACATCAATCAAATTCATTCTATGAATTTTTCTGAATTTTTGAACACTGAAAGAGTTGAAAAAGTTAAACGACTTTTAACTACTCCTGAAGCCAAGAAATACACCTTGGTCACTCTTGCCGAAACTGCAGGATTCAGTTCAAAATCTTCCTTTAATGCGACGTTTAAAAAAATGACTGGATGTACTCCTTCAGCATATAAGAAGAAATTAGACGCTCTTTAAAAACGTCCAAGATGTGTATTCTTGCACTTACAACCTAGTAAAACCAGGTGTTTTCAAACTTTAGTTGTTCATATTTGTATTAACAAAATAAGTCAAGATATGAAAACAATTTCCGCAGTAATGATAATTATTTTAGGAAGCATAGCCATCGCATGCGCCCAAGAAAAGAATCCTAAACAATGGCTAGATGATAACACCTACGAGCTTCAAACAGAGACCGGTTTTGACTTTGAGGTGTTAAAAAAAGCAATAGGAAACAAGCGCATTGTAGCACTCGGTGAAAGCTCTCATGGTTTAGGAAGTTATTACGCACTGAAGTCTGAAATTGTAAAATATTTACATGCTGAAATGGATTTTGAAGTGCTTGCCATGGAAGGTGGACTTGCTGATATTTATTTTGTCTACAAAAACTTGGACACTTTAACTACCGAACAAATAAAGAAGAATAGTGTCTTTGGAAATTTTGCAGCGAAAGAGGCCGATACCCTATTTTCCTATCTTAAAACAAATGCGCAAACTAAAAACCCTCTGCACTATGAAGGTTTTGATACGCAAGTTTCTTCATCGTATTTTCATTACGTATTAAAAGAGTATATCTCACCCTATAATAAAGAATTAGCCGATAGTATTTACGTGCGGATGAACTCCTATCAAAAATCATATGGTGCTAACCAAAATGGTGATGAAGAAGGATATTATTATCACAGAGACCGATATATAAATACCTCAAAAGAATTGAAAAAAATCTTAAAAACCAATGAAATTGAAATAGCACAAAAACATAATCGAACGGCTTTAGATTTTGAAGTGATGTATAGAACCATAGATATGTTTATCAAATCTGTCGATATTCCCTTCGGAAATAGTTATGAAGGTTACATTTTGAGAGATAAATTGATGTTTGAAAATTTAGATTGGTTACTCACTAAAGTTCATCCCACCAAAAAATTCATCATTTGGGCGCACAATGGCCATATTGAAAATGAAAACAAAGATACTTCTGAAACTATTTGGATGGGAAATTTTCTAAAAGAGAAATATAAAGATGATTATTACAGCATAGGGTTATTTTCCTATGAGGGCGAAATATATCAATTCTGGACGCAGAAAACGTTTCCTTTTAAAAATGATGGGAATAATTCTATAGAAAAAATACTTTTTGACACGAATAAGAGCACTTGCTTTTTGCCTCTTTCTGAAGTTGAAGAAACCACTAATACTCAGTGGCTATTTGAAAAAATAAATGGATATGAATTAGAAAATGGTGGCGTAATTTCGTTTGTACCAACAAGTCGATTTGATGCAATTATCTCCATAAAAAAGGGAACCCCTCCAACTTACGAATAAATTTTAAAAATGAGAAAGATTAATATTTATGGCATTTTGTTTTTGCTACTAATTGGTTGCAAAGGCTTTAGCCAAGACGAACAAATTTCAGAAAAAAAGGAAAATAACTCAAAAATTATTTTAGATTCAATAATTAGATTATCAAAATCAAAGGCTTATAATTCCTCTCAAATGGATTGGGACACTCTTTCAAAGGAAATGTATCATATTTCGGAACAATTTGATTCTATTGATAAAATTGGCAAACCCACCGAACACATGTTCAAATCTCTAGGCGATTTCCACGGAATGTTGATTTACGATTATAAAGTTGCATATAGCTACACACCAGAAAATGGCGGCATACCTAAAGATAGTTTATGGAGAAAAATTACTACTTCTAAAATAAAACTACCGTATGAAGTACTAGGAAAAATGATAAAAAATAATACAATAGCTTATCTTGAAATTGTGGGTACTGGCATGATGCAAGAAGCGGACATAAAACAAGCTCGAGAAAAAATAAGAGAGGTAATTTGTTCTTTAAAAGCGAAGAATCCAATGGGATGGATTTTGGATTTACGATGTAATATTGGAGGTAATATGCACCCAATGCTGGCGGGTCTGGGTGAATTGATACCAGATGCTAATTTGGGAGGAGATACTACAGATGGTATAAATTTTAATAATTCATGGTCTTTGAAAAACGGAATTTTTTTAGAGAATGAATATGCGCACTATCCAGAAAAATTACAATGTCCCGAGTTAAAAAGCAAAAATAGAATTGCAGTGCTTACAAGTAGATTTACAGCAAGCTCTGGAGAGGTTGTGGTTTCAAGTCTCAAAGGTCAAAACAATATTAATTTAATTGGTGAAAAAACAGCAGGACTCTCAAGCACAAATGGTTGGTATGTTTTATCGGATAAATGGATTTTAGCTCCAATGGAAGCCTATTTTATGAGTAAAGACAAGACCGTTCACAAAGATGGAATACATCCACATATTAGAATTATAGAACCTTTGGATTTAAACAACCTAACTCAAGGAGCAACTATTGACGCCGCGATAAAATGGATTGAGTCTGAAAATAATTGAACAGTTTTTTTAAGTCTAAAAGATTTACCTACCCATCTGCCACATTCCAAGATGGGCTCTACCATTACTTAAATTATACCCGAGGCTATAATTACCCTTACCTTTAATTTCAAATGTTTTACCTGGAGCTGGGATTACATTTTCTGAAATCAATATTTCATTGATTAATTTTACATTAGATGCTGATAGTCTCTCCCCATTTTTTAAGACTGAATTCCCATTAATCTCTAAAACGAGTTTATCATAATTATTTGAAATCACACCCGTCTTGCGCAGAGCAACTAATATACTTTCAATGTTTGCGTTATCGTCAAGAAGCACGATATTATTCCTAGATGTGTTGAGGCTAAAGTAGTAATCGCCTCGAATACCTTGCTTTTTAAATAATGAGTTATAATTACCCATCTGTGCATTTGAAACTTTTACACCGTTTACATACATACCATTTTGTTCATTCAAAATATTAATTTCATCTTCATTTGAAATTAAACCGTCTGTCAAAAGCTGTTTACGAAATAAAGGAAGCAACTTGGGTAAAACCCAAGCTGTTCCTTTTTCAATTCCGTCATAACTCGTTTTGTTATCATTTAAAAGTTGTTTTACAACCTCGCTAACACCACCACTCCTTCTAGCATTATCGCCGGCACGCGCTGCTTCGCGTGCTAGTCTATCTGCTTCTCTTTTAATACGGTCAATATTGCGCTGTTCTTGTTGTTGTAATCTATCTGCTTCCCTGCGCATTCTATCTGCATCACGTTTCAATCTGTCTGCCTCTCTTTGTAATCTTTCGGCTTCTCGGTCACCCTCGTCTTTGCCGGTAATAATAGTACGCACGGATTTACCAATCTCTTCTATTTTAGATGTAATGGTCTCAGAAGCTATTTCCTTGTCAACATCCATGTTCAATTTTCCTTTACTGAACTTTATCTCGTACACTTCTTCTCCTCCACTATTGGTTATCCAAACGTCTTTCCCGCCTTTGCTTTCTAGATTGTTAGTCCCCATTTCTTTATACAAAAGCTTTTTGATTTGGTCGTCTTTGCTTCCATCGTATCGCAATCTAAAGGAATACGAATCATCACTACTACTGGTTGAAATGGATACATTGCCACCACTCCCTTTGTCATCATCATTTACACTATAATTGTATGATGTAGATGATTTTGTATCGCTGTGCGATGACACAGAGTTACTTGGTGGTGCTGGTGGCTGTGGCGGTTGCACTTGTGCTTTGGCAACAGTTATTGCCAAGCAACTTATTGTAATTGTTATTATTAAATTTAGAATTGTTTTCATAATATGCTCTCGAGGTTTTGGTGTTGTTACTTTTCCGCTTTAGCGAAATTTAAAATCACGTAATCCTCTTTGGTTTTTAGATTAATTTTCAGTTTTTGAGCGAGCTATTTTCTTATAACTCTTCACTCTTTACTTTAAAAGTCAACCCTACACCACGCGTGCTTTCTATAACAATGTTTGGGTCTTCTTTAAAATATTTGCGCAGCCGGCTTATAAAAACATCCATGCTACGGCCGGAGAAGAAATCGTCATTTCCCCACACATTAATGAGCAGATCATCGCGTTTGATCAACTCATTTTTATTACTGTACAGAAACTGAATAAGTTGCGCTTCCTTATCTGTTATGCGCTGTACAGTATTTTTTAATTTTAAACTGTGATTCACTGGGTCAAAATGATAAGCGCCGATGGCAAAACTGCTCGACTTCTTAATTTGCACTTGTACTCGTTGCACACGTTTTAAAATATTATTCAATCTCAATACGAGTATATCTGCCTCAAAGGGCTTTATGATATAATCGTCTGCTCCCAATTTTAATCCTTTAATCCTATCCTCCTTCATCTTTTTTGCCGTCAAGAATACAAATGGGATTTCTGGGTTGTTGTCCACTACCTTTTCGGCTAAAGTAAAGCCGTCCATTTTGGGCATCATCACATCAAACACACAGATATCAAAGGGTTGTTCGGTTTCAGAATTGAAAATTGAAAAAGCTTCTTTTCCGTCGTGCGCCCAAGTCACTTTAAAATCATGAATCTCCAGATATTGTTTTAAAATACTTCCAAAATCAAAATCGTCCTCCGCCAATAAAACGTGCTTTTTTTCCATTAATTTACAGGTATTTTGATGTTGAACGTCGTCCCTTTATTCAATTCGCTTTCCACTTTAATGCTACCGCCGTGAGCTTTTATAATTTGAAACGTATAATACAATCCCAACCCAAGACCCTTTACATCATGCACGTTACCATCGCTTACTCTGTAAAATTTATCAAAAAGATGCGCTCTGTTTTTTTCTGAAATTCCAATTCCATTATCCTTTATGCTAATGTGATAACTCCCGTTTCGCAATTCGGTTTTCAATATAATGTGCGTTTTTTCTTTGCCATATTTTACAGCATTTTCAAGAATGTTCAATAGTGCCGTATTAAAATGGAATTTATCAATACGAAGCATTACCTCTTGTGGATACACTTGGTTGTCAATTGTCAAGTCATTGTGTTGTGTTGAGAGTTTGAAATCTTCTAAAAGCTCACTAAAATATGTATTATCAACAACATGCTCTTTATGCATTATCAAAGACTCTGACGATAAACTATTGGTCATCACTTGGTCCACTAATTTTTGCAAACGGTCGCTTTGTCTAATTACGATATTCAACGTATTCTCAAAAGCGTCTTTGTTGTTTTTTACCGCATCGTTTTTTAAACTTTTTGTCGCTATGCTCAACGTGGCGAGTGGCGTTTTTAACTCGTGGGTAATGTTGTTTATAAAATCGGTTTTAATCTCGCTTGTCTTTTTTTGTGTGATTAAATTTTTAATGGAATAATAAAATAGCGCAACAACAATTAAAAATATAATCGCACTAGCCGTTAGCAACAAAGCCATTCTCCCAAAAACAATCGACTTATAGTCCTCAATTAAAATGAGTCTTTGCGAACGTACTTCATAATCAAATGTGCGTGTTACTATGGCGTCATCGGTTTGCAAAATGTAATCGTTTTCATCAAACAATCTTGAATTTCCAATAACGATAGCATTTTCTTCATTAAAATTTTCACCAAATAAAAACGCTGTTTTCATTAGAGGGGAAGGTAAAATACTATCCACTTCCTTGGCTTCAAAAACCACAATACTTGTAATATTCTCTTTATATTTTACAGCATAATCAAGCCCAATGTTTTTAATTTCGTCTTGGTACTGCACTTGATGTAAACCGTTTAAACTATCAGATACTATTGCTAAGCGCTCTAAAATTTCGCCTTTAGAAATACGCTTATTTTTATAATCGGAAATATAATATTCCAGTTCCTCACTCATATTGTCAAAGAGCAATTCAATCTCCTTTCTATTATGGATGTTTGACATCGCATCGTTGGTTTCCTTAACAAAAACGTCCTTTTCCAATTGATACGCATTACTTATTAAATATCCTTGAATTGCAGACAACCCAAGCACCGCAATAATTGCAGCAATAATTAATAAAGTAGTTTTATTTTTCATAATTGATTTATAAAGCGCTCAAAACCTGAACGCCACACCCCAAAAGTAGCTAACAACACGCCTATTCCCTAAAAAAATGCAACCGTTAACCCTGCATTAACCTTAAAAACGCTCTAAACCCTTGTAAACACTGAAATCGCACAACACTGTTAATTCAGTTTCAAAATTTACAAAAACACGTTAACCTAATCTTAACCAATGTGTTAACTCAAAACATCAAAGCTACAATTCATATTTGCACCATAACAACAACCCACCTAAGATGAAAAATATTTCTTTTTACATTTCAAAATATATTGTGCTTTCAATCATAATAGGAGTATTTTCTTCGGAAATTTCTGCCCAAAAAACAATTGATATCCATCCCACAACTAGCGATATCAAAATAGATGGCGACCTTTCTGAAACCGACTGGCAACAACATTTACAACCGGGCAACTTTATACAAATCTTTCCACAAAACGGAAAACCATCACAGCGCAAAAGCGAGATTGCGATACTTTACAATCAAAGCTTTTTGTATGTCGCTGCTATATTATATGTGGGAAATAAAAATGAAATCAACCGCCAATTGACCTCGCGTGATGATTTAGGAAATTCAGATTTTTTTGGGCTGCAAATGGATCCATTTGGCAAAGCGCGAGAAGGATACGATTTTTCGGTCACTGCTGCCGGAGTACAGAGTGATGAAAAATTGAGCAGCAACAATGGCTACGGAAATTTTAATGTAATTTGGGATAGTGCTGTTGAAATCTATGACGATAAATGGATTGTAGAAATACGAATCCCATTTAACAGCATTCGGTTTCCGAAGGAAGACTTGAGCAATTTTCGCATAAATTTTCAAAGATTTTCCAGTAAACTTAATGAGGAATCTTTTTGGAGTCCCATTGACCCGCAAGTGGATGGATATTTAAATCAGTTTGGGAAACTCGCAGGACTTCCGGCCATTCAACCACCCCTCAATTTATCTTTTTATCCCTTTGTTTCGGCAGTCAATGAAAAAAGCCCCGACGGCAAAAATGAGACATCTTTTAATGGTGGGATGGATGTAAAATATGTACACAACAACGCGTACACGCTGGATGTTTCCTTGATACCAGATTTTAGCCAAGCACAGAGTGACGACCAGATTTTTAATCTCACTCCTTTTGAAATTAAGTTTAATGAAAACCGCCAATTTTTTGTTGAAGGAACAGAGCTTTTTGACAAAGGAAACTATCTATACACAAGAAGAATTGGTGGCGAACCTATCAATAAAAATAATATTAATAATTCCGAAGTAGAAGAAATTACGAGCAACCCTGTGTCTGCAAATATTTTGAATTTAGTCAAGTTCACGGGTAAATCTGCCGGCGGACTTTCAATAGGGTTGCTCAATGGTATTACGGCGAAAAGTGAGGCCGAAATTTTAAACACCGAAACCGGGGAGAGCAGAAAACAAATTACAAATCCCTTTACAAATTATAATAGTCTTGTGCTCGACCAAGCGTTGAAAAACAACTCATCTGTTACGTTTATTAATAATTCGGTTTTAAGGAATGGGAGTTTTTATGATGCAAATCTCACGGCATTATTAGGAACTTTGTATAATAAAGACCGTACATATTCATTTCGATTTAAGAAGTCTATTTCGCAGCAATATTTCAGTAGCAATGAAAAAGAAATTTCTGAAGAGAAAGACATTTTTGGGCATGAATATTTTGTGTATTTTGGAAAGGTAAGCGGAAATTGGACAGGCGGCGTTTCAGCAAATTTGTACGATGAAAATTATGACCCGAATGATTTTGGATTTCTGTCCCGAAACAACCAATTAACCTTTAGGGCAGATGTGCGGTATTCGCAAAATAACCCTAAAAAAAGTCTGTCGAGATACAGCCATTTTATAGACATATATCGTAGATTTTACTACACACTTTTTGAAAAGGAATTAGCTTATTATAAAATGGGTACCAACGGAACATTCAAAAAAAACAATCATACTTATTTTGTGGAAGCCACCTATGTTGAAGATGGAACAAACTTTTTTGAAGCGAGAACACCAGACCAGCCGTTTAAACGACCCGCCTACTCTGAAACATTTTTGGAATATCAAACCAATGGTAATAAAAAGCTCTCGGCCGCAGGATATATGGTGCTCGTTAATTACCTAAACTCTCCAATTTTTGATTCTGAATTTATCACAGGGTACGGAATTAGAGCCCGAATAGGACAACATTTGTTCGCTTACTTGGCGCAATCTTACGAATACCGAAAAGGAAATGCCGGATTTTTGACAACTACAGAGAACGACATTATTTTTGGACAGCGAAACATCAACGAACTAGTAAATAGGATTCAGCTGGATTATAGCATTAACTCTAAAATGAGTATGAATGTGAGACTTCGTCATTATTGGATTCAAGTGGACTACAATGACCAATTTACATTACAGGAAAATGGAGATTTAATGGATAATGATTTAGAAATTTCCGTAGATGAATTTGATGATAATTTTAATCAGTTTAACATTGATTTTGTAGCGAGATGGCAATTTGCACCTGCGAGCGAAATAAGTTTGGGTTATAAACTGGGTGCTTATGCGTTTAACACCAATGTGCGCTCCAGTTATTTTGAAAATTTAAAAGATGTAACGAGCGCTTATAATAGTCAAACCTTGTCACTAAAAATGACGTATTTTTTGGATGCAAATGTCCTTAAAAATTGGAAAAAATAAGCTCCTTCCCTCGTGGAGGGAAGGTGGGCAGCTTTGCTGCTCGGAAGGGTTTTACAACGTTACTTCAATACTTAAAATTATCTACAATTTCCTTCAATACGCTTGGTAGATAATCGAAAACCATTTTGTTTTCAAATCTGAGAATTTTAAACCCTAATTCTTCAATTTTTTCTTGCCTGTACATGTCATAATCTACTTGTCCAGGTTCATTGTGATATTCACCATCAAGTTCTACAATCAGTTTTTCTGACGGACAATAAAAATCAACAATAAAATTTTTAATACTATGCTGTCTTCTAAATTTCTTTCCCTTTAACTGAGATTTTTGAAGTTGTTTCCAAAGAAAAGCTTCAGCTGGAGTACCATTTTTCCTTAAAATTCTACGACGTATTTCAAGTTCTTTTCTATTGTGGATTTGTTCGGGTTTCATTCATTAAAGATAAACATTTTGAGAATGTCCTAACCACCCCGATTCAGCAAAGCTGAATCACCCCTCCTTTAAAAGGAGGGGAGCTTTTAACTAATTGTGTTTTATTTTTAATTCATTCCCTTTTAAAGGAAAGTTGGGCAGCTTCGCTGCTAGGAAGGGGTATATTATTCTTAGTATCTCCTAAACATTCAATCTATAAAATCATCAACTTTTTTCCCTACTCCTCCACCCTAACAAAATAAAACTCTTGTTTTTGTGGCACGCTATCAATAAAACCAGCAACCCACGCATGGATTTTTTTAGGCTCTGGATTTGTGTAAACTATTTGAGAGGGAAATTCATTTCTGGGATTCTCGAAAGTAAATGGGTGGGTTGCATCTTGCTTTTGAGTAAAAACCACTGGATTTGGATTATCGCCAACGGTTTCAACATATAAATTAAGGGTGCCATTCTCTTCATACATTTTCATCTGTTCGTGAAAAACGGTGTCTTGGTCGCGGAGTGTTATGCTGTATGCAACAAGGCTTCCGTCGTTGCTTTTTTCCCAATGCTCAAAGGATCGCGTCTCTGTATTGATATTTATCCAATCGCCCAAAACCCATTCAAAATCTTCAAAAACATTTTCTGCTTTGGTAACGGGATTATCTGTCTTTGTTTCGTTTTTACAGCTTGTTGCAAGTATAGCAAGTAAAAAAAATACGACTAAATTTTTCATTCGGATTCGTTTCAGTTTAAAACCCAAATATACCCAAAAAAGAAAACCGAATCTTTAAAAATTAGATTCGGTTTTCAGTGGTTGGCTATTTCAAATAGGATGTTTTTACAATACATTTAATTTTGAGTCTATTGAATGTTTACGAGGGATTCTATTTAAGCATTGCGCGAATGGACGTAAATAGTGATGCTCTCTTATTTTAATATTTCTATAATATTTCATGGCGGTTATTTTTTAGATTATTGAATCTGCAACTACATGGATAGACCGTAGCGTCTTTTTTCATTCCAGATGGAGATTCTACTTGTTGTTGTTCCGTGGTTTTGATTTCTTGAATTTCTCATAATATGTTGGTTTTACTAATTATAAATATGTTTAAAATTTTGCTTTGCGGTAAATACCTATTAATTTCTGTAACGACGCTTGCTATTCCATACATGTCCTTTTGAACCCGCTACTCTCTCTGTCAAATTATTACTGTCTAATGTTCTCATAATATTTAGTTTGTTGTTGTTGTATAATTAATAGACGGACAAATAACATTTTTGTTACAGTACTATGCAAAACAAAGTAGCTTAATATATTAAATAATTGATTATCAATTATTTAAAAATTGTTAAAGTTTTTAAATTAGGAGATTTAAAGTTTTCAAAAAGGAAATTTTTGTTAGAGTGTAACATATTTACTCTTAATAACTCTTTAGTATAACCACTTAAAATTTCAAAAAAATGAAAAAAATATTCATACTCGTTTTTGTAATCACTTCAATTTTAGCTTGTAATGACAAAACAGCTTCAATCTCTTCAAATGGCAAAGCCGAAATTTCTAACTCCAAAGTCAGTGCAATAAAACGAACAGAATTTAAAAGACCATCAGAATTCTTTACGAAGGAAAAGATAAAGGTATTAGTCGTGGGAAGCTTCCACATGGATTACCCGGGTCTCGACGGTCATAAAACAACAGAGAATGATAAAATTGATGTTTTGAAGGAGCCAAAAAAAACCGAGGTTACTGAACTTGTTGAATACATTAAAAAATTTAATCCCACAAAAATTGCTATTGAAGCCTTCCCAAATTGGAATGCTGCTGAAAAATTAAATGGATATAATGATGGGAAATATCGTGATTCTCGGGATGAGCGATTTCAAATAGGTTTGCGCTTAGCAAATGAATTAAAATTAGATACCTTATATAGCGTTGATGCAAGAGCTTTATCAAATGATTGGTATGTACAAGATTCAATTTCACTTGGCAAAGTTATTGGCGAATTGAACTGGGATTACAAGAATAGTATGGAAGCTAACTATAACGATTGGTATTCGTATAATGATAAAATGACTAAAGAGTCTAATTTATTAGAATATTTTAAATATATGAATTCGCCCGAATCACATAAATATGGTTATGGTGCATATCTTGACGGTTGGTTTAAAAATGAAAACAATCAAGGAGCAGATTATTTAACAATATGGTGGTACAATCGTAATGCACGGATTTTCAGAAATGTTATCGGTATTTCAAATAATCCGCAGGACCGTATTATGGTTTTAATGGGAAATGGTCATGCCGCAATACTTCGTCAACTCATTGAAGCATCGCCTGAATATGAATTTGTTGAATTTGATAGTTTGTAAAAATTATGTGTTATAATTTTTTAATGAACATCTATTCTAATTCAAAAGAATGTCCTTTACGATTATTTAAGTAGCTTCGTGATATTCCAATAAGATACTCGTTTGAAAGAAATAAAAATCAAATCACACATTTTACCCATTATCGTTATCGCACAATTTTGCTGTACTTCTTTATGGTTTGCGAGCAATTCGGTAATGGGTAATTTGGTTTCAAATTTTAATATTTTTGAAAGTTCACTGGGGCTATTGAGTTCTACTGTTCAATTTGGTTTTATCGTAGGAACACTCTGTTTTGCAGCATTGACCATCGCAGATAGATTTTCCCCTTCCAGAGTTTTTATGGGCTCCGCGATTATTGCGGCACTTTTCAACTTTGGTATTCTGTGGCATCAAAATACTTTAAACACCTTACTGCTATTTAGATTTGGAACCGGATTTTTCCTTGCAGGTATTTATCCTGTAGGTATGAAAATAGCAGCAGATTATTTTGATAATGGATTGGGCAAATCGCTCGGGTTTCTTGTGGGTGCTTTAGTACTTGGCACCGCATTTCCGCATGGGTTAAAAAGTATTGGGCTGGCTTTTAAATGGGAATATATTATTATAAGTACCTCAGCACTTTCAATACTTGGTGCATTATTAATATATTTTTTTGTTCCCAACGGCCCATATCGAAAAAAATCTCAACGATTAAAATTGACTGCGTTTTTTGAGGTTTTCAACAATGTGAAATTTAAAAAAGCTGCGTTTGGTTATTTTGGACATATGTGGGAGTTATATGCTTTTTGGGTGTTTGTTCCTTTCATACTTTTAGCATTCAACAAAGCACACGGAGAAACACTGCATGTATCTGGATGGTCATTTGCAGTTATTGGAATTGGGAGTTTGGGTTGCGTAGCGGCGGGGTATTTTTCTAATCATTTTGGCACTAAAAGAGTGACTCGAAATGCACTCTTAGCCTCGGGAATTTGTTGTGTTTTATTGCCCCTTGTATTCCAATTACAAGAGGGAATATTCATCACTTTTCTATTGATTTGGGGAGTTATGGTAATTGCAGATTCGCCATTATTCTCTACAATGGTGGCACAAAATGCAATTCCACATTTAAAGGGTTCTGCTTTGACTATTGTTAATTGTATTGGGTTTGCGATTTCTATTATCAGCATTCAACTAGTAGCATTTCTTTCTGAAATCGTACCACCTCAATACCTCTTTCTTATTTTACTTTTAGGCCCCGTATTTGGTCTTTTTCATTTGAGAAATGAAACTAAACTTTAAATACTTAGGAAATCTTCAAGCCATTTTCTACTTTAAGATTGGGATTTAATAAAGTTACATTTTTCCCGTCAACGGCTCCGAGCACCAAACATTCGCTCATAAATTTCCCTATTTGTTTCTTCGGAAAATTGACAACAGCAACAATTTGTCTGCCCAATAAATCTTCTTTGGAATATAAAACTGTTATTTGCGCAGAAGTTTTTTTGATGCCCAGCTCTTTTCCGAAGTCAATCTCCAATTGATAGGCGGGGTTACGCGCTTCGGGAAAATCATTGACATCGATAATAGTGCCCACTCTCATGTCCACCTTTTCAAAATCGAACCACGAGATTTCGTTACTTTTCATGCGTGATTTTCAATTTTTCGAGCATTTCTGGCGATATTGAAATTCCGTTTGCGCTATAATTATCAACCAACAAACCTTTTTCGTTACTTTTAGTTTCAATCACATACAATATTGAACTATCGCCGGGATTGGTCATTCCTTCAAACCGATAGTATTTTACTACGTCAAGTTCGCCTGCTTTCCATTGTTTTTTTAAACTTTTAGACTCTATCCCTTCTTCAACAAGATTAAAATCTGTTGTGTAACCTTCTTTTTGCAAATCTTCAATCGCTTGCGTCATTGTATCATATCCATTTTCCATAATTGTTGTTTTCCTTAAAGATACATTACTGAGTTAAAATGTAAAAGAATTTATAAAATGTTTAGCACTTAAAAACAGCTTTAAAAGTGTAACTTTAACATATTATAATCAACTTATAGCAAAAAAGATTATGTCCCTAACTTCTTCAACTATGTTGCCATTGGGCACCGTTGCACCAGATTTTGCCTTGCTCGACGTTACAACCATGAATGCCGTAACACTACAAAGTTTGCGCGGAAAGAAGGGAACAGTAATCATGTTTATTTGCAACCATTGTCCTTTTGTAAAACACGTAAACGAGGAGCTGGTTCGTATTTGCAATGATTACAGAGTTACGGGATTTGGTTTTGTAGCAATTAGCAGTAATGATGTGGAAAAGTATCCACAAGACAGTCCAGAAAAAATGTGGAAAACTGCACGCGAAGAAGGATATCCTTTCCCTTATCTTTATGACGAAACACAGGAAGTGGCGAAAGAATATGACGCTGCATGCACACCAGATTTCTATCTCTTTGATGAAGATTTAAAACTAGTGTATAGAGGTCAACTCGATAATTCACGTCCTGGTAATGGAATCCCTGTAAATGGTAGAGATTTACGAGAAGCGATGGATGCTATTTTAAATAACAGCCCGCAACGCAAAGACCAAAAACCTAGTATGGGTTGTAATATTAAATGGAAATAGTATTGCTTCGGAAATGTATTTTCTTAAAGACTTACTTTAATTTGAAATTTCAGTTCAAAAAAAAAGCCTCCAAATATTGGAGGCTTTCATATATAAAAAAATTATTATCCTTTTATATCCATTAATTCTACATCAAAAACCAAAGTAGCATTTGGAGGAATTACACCGCCCGCACCTTGGGCTCCGTATCCTAAATCACTTGGAATTACAAAACGAGCTTTATCGCCTTTATTTAGCATTAAAATTCCTTCATCCCATCCAGCAATTACATGACCCATTCCTACTGGAAATTCAATTGGGTTACCTCGCTTGTATGAAGAATCGAACGTAGTTCCATCTGGTAACATTCCTTTGTAATGTACCGCAACAGTTTGTCCAGAAGTTGGTTTTGCACCATCCCCTTTCTGAATTATTTTATAATGTAACCCACTATCTGTTTTATCAAAACCAGCAGTTAAATCTTTCATTGCATTTTCTTGTGCTTTTTTAGCTGCTGCTTCTCTCTCGGCTTTTGCACCCGTAAATTTTCTGAAGGTTTCAACGGCGTTAAATGCTTCGGCATCTGCTCCTACTCTTATAATTTCAACTTTCATGGTATCACCTTGCGCAACACTATCTACCACATCTTGTCCTTCAACAACATAACCAAAAACGGTGTGCTTGTTATCCAACCAATCTGTAGGAACGTGTGTTATAAAAAACTGACTCCCGTTTGTTCCAGGACCTGCATTTGCCATTGAAAAAACTCCTGGCTTATCGTGCTTTAAGTCTGGGTGAAATTCATCATCAAATTTATACCCTGGACCACCTGCGCCTGTACCTGCAGGGTCTCCCCCTTGAATCATGAAATTTGGAATTACACGGTGAAATGTGAGTCCGTCATAATATTTAGTTCCTTGAGGTTTTGCTTTATTTTCTAGATTTCCTTCTGCGAGTGCCACAAAATTGGCAACCGTTCCGGGAGTTTTTTTATAGGTTAATTGGCCTAAGATTTCGCCTTTTTCAGTAGTGATTTTTGCGTAAATACCGTCTTGCATTGTTCTGTTTTTTAAAGAATTGCGTCATTGCTTTTGTGCCTTGACTTTTGAAGGTGCAAAGGTAAAAAATTGTTATTGAACAATCTCGATAAACCATCTTAAAGTAAACCTAAGATGTTTAGGCGATCTAACATTTCAGAAAAAATTAAGATTACATTAAACTCGCTTTTAAATTTACCGCTTACATTTGTCAATTAATCTATAATCAAAATGAAAGAAAAAGACCTTTTACAAGCAGTCGCTTCTCACGGAAGTCCCCTTTATGTTTATGACGCCTCAAAAATTGAGTCGCAATATAAACGTTTATCAACTGCATTTAAGAAGGTCAAACAGGTAAAATTTTATTACGCGGTTAAAGCTCTGTCTAACATTTCGGTTTTAAAACTAATGAAAAAATTGGGAGCAGGACTTGATACTGTTTCTATCCAAGAGGTTAAACTGGGCTTGACCGCGGGCTTTGACCCTATAGATATTATATATACGCCCAACGGCGTATCGCTTGAAGAGCTAGAGGTAGCTAAAGATTTAGGCGTACAAATAAACATTGATAATTTGAGTATTCTGGAGCAGTTTGGTTCGAAATATCCAAACCATCCTGTCTGTTTACGTATCAATCCTCATGTTATGGCTGGTGGAAATACCAATATTTCTGTAGGGCATATTGATAGTAAATTTGGAATTTCAATACACCAAATGCCGCACATTAAGCGAATTGTTGAAAACACAAAAATGGTTATCAACGGGATTCACATGCACACAGGAAGTGATATTCTAGATATTGATGTTTTTATTTATGCTTCTGAAATATTATTTGAAGCAGCTACTAATTTTGAATCACTAGAATTTATAGATTTTGGCAGTGGCTTTAAAGTACCCTATAAAGAAGGAGATGTTGAAACAGATATTGAAGAGTTAGGGAACAAATTGAGCAAACGTTTTATAGATTTTTGCACTGAACATAACAAAGAGCTTACCCTTGCTTTTGAACCTGGAAAGTTTTTAGTGAGCAAATCTGGACAGTTTTTGGCGAAAGTAAATGTCATAAAGCAAACAACCTCAACCGTTTTTGCACAGATAGATAGTGGTTTCAACCATTTAATTCGCCCAATGCTTTATGGCTCGCAACATGTGATTAAAAATGTTTCAAATCCTGAGGGTAAAAAACGTTTTTATTCGGTGGTTGGTTATATCTGTGAAACAGACACATTTGCTACCAATAGACAAATTTCAGAAATAAGAGAAGGAGATATTTTATCTATTCAAAACGCTGGTGCATATTGTTTTAGCATGGCGAGTAATTATAATTCGAGATATCGCCCTGCGGAAGTTTTGTTTCACAAAGATGAATTTCATTTAATTCGGAAACGAGAAACAATGGACGATTTACTGCATAATCAAATTGAAATAGCGATTTAAAAAAAAGAGGAATGATAATTATCATTCCGCTTTTTTTTCAATTTCCGACTTCACTAATAAATTTAAGTCTATATAGCCGAAGCTCTTCGTGATCATAATCGCCATCAAATTCCTCCATGGCATCTTCTATTTTATCACTTTCTGCTTCAAGAAAATATTCATGGATTTCTTCTTGCTGTTCATCATCCAAAATTTCGTCGATCCAATAACTTATATTTAGCTTTGTTCCACTAAAAACGATCGCTTCCATCTCTTTGATGAGTTCGGGCATTTCAAGACCTTTGGAATTTGCAATATCTGTCAATGGCAATTTGCGATCTACATTTTGAATAATATAGAGCTTGTTTGCACTATTACTTCCGGTTGATTTTACAATAAAATCATCTGGTCTCTCGATGTCGTTATCTGCAACGTATTGCTTGATTAACTTTATGAAGGGTGCTCCATATTTTTTTGCTTTCCCATCTCCCACTCCGTGAACATTAGATAGTTCTTCAATAGTAATAGGATATTTTAGAGCCATATCTTCAAGGGATGGCTCTTGAAATATAACAAATGGCGGTAAGCTAAGTTTATCTGCCGTCTTTTTAAGTTCTGCTTTTAACAACTTAAATAAATTTTCATCTGCTACAGCACCACCGCCTTTTTGAGAAATAATGATAGAGTCATCATTTGCTTCTTTGAAAGAGTGGTCTTCGGTCATCATAAATGAGGTTGGATTGAGTAAAAATGCTTTTCCTTCCTCAGTTAATTTTATGACACCATACGTTTCAATGTCTTTTCTTAAAAATCCAGCAACAAGTAATTGTCTCAATAATGCCATCCAGTAGGAAGCATCTTTATCTTTTCCGCAGCCAAACACCGAAATTTGATCAGTTCGATGCGATTTAATCATTGCATTTGCCTTACCTACAAGAACATTTACAATTTCTTTACTTTTATACTGTTCGTTGGTTTGGTCAACAACATCTAGCAATGTTCGTGCTTCTTTCTTTGCCTCTTGTTTTTTCTTAGGATAACGCATGTTGTCATCCATATCGCCACCTTCTCCCGTTTCATTGTCAAATTCTTCTCCAAAATAATGAAGTATAAATTTTCTACGAGACATAGAGGTTTCGGCAAAGCCCACTACTTCTTGCAGTAATGCGTGACCTATTTCCTGTTCGGCAACAGGTTTTCCGCTCATAAATTTTTCGAGCTTCTCAATATCTTTGTAACTATAATACGCAAGGCAATGGCCTTCTCCCCCATCACGGCCCGCGCGACCAGTTTCTTGGTAGTAACTTTCTATACTTTTAGGGATATCATTATGAATCACGTAGCGCACATCTGGTTTATCAATTCCCATTCCGAATGCAATGGTTGCAACCACAATATCTGCGTCTTCCATCAAAAACATATCTTGATGTTTTACTCTTGTTTTTGCATCAAGTCCCGCATGGTAAGGCACAGCTTTGAGACCGTTGACTTGTAAAATTTGCGCGAGTTCTTCCACGCGCTTTCGGCTGAGACAATAAATTATACCGCTTTTACCTTCGTGTTCCTTTACAAATCGTGTAATGTCACTATCAACATTTTTTGTTTTTGGTCTAATTTCATAATAAAGATTAGGTCGATTAAATGATGCTTTAAAAGTATTGGCATCACTCATTCCTAAATTCTTTAAAATATCCTCCTGCACTTTTGGCGTTGCTGTTGCGGTAAGTCCAATGATTGGTATGTTATCGCCTATACGCTGAATTATCGCTTTAAGGTTTCGGTATTCTGGTCTAAAATCATGCCCCCATTCACTAATGCAATGTGCTTCATCAATGGCGACAAATGATATCTTTTCAGTTTGAAGAAAATCTACATATTCTTCTTTGGTAAGGGATTCTGGAGCGACATAGAGCAGTTTTGTTATGCCGTTAGAAATGTCGCTCTTTACTTGTTTGACTTCGGTTTTGTTAAGAGACGAATTTAAGACGTGTGCGATTCCTTCTTCCGAAGAAAGTGATCGCAGTGCGTCTACTTGGTTTTTCATAAGTGCAATCAACGGTGATACTACAATAGCAGTACCCTCTTGCATCAAAGCGGGGAGTTGATAACATAGGGATTTCCCACCGCCCGTAGGCATGATGACAAAGGTATTTTGTTTATCGAGTATGCTTTTTACAACTTGCTCTTGTAATCCTTTGAACTTGGTGAACCCAAAAAAATGTTTAAGTGATGCGTATAATTCTGTATCGCTCACGATATGTTTGTTTTTACTGAACCAGCAGTGTTTACCAGCTCAAATTATTTAGTGTTTAATAATTGCGTTAACTCATTTACAATTGTAATTTTGTAACGCTCAAAGCACAACATCTATTATCGTGCTAAAATCAATTTGTAACTAAAAGTTTGTTTTTTTTCGATTACTAAATATAGTAATTAATAAAAGAGTAGCAAACTTTGTAAAGTCTAAAATTTGAACAACGAAGACCGTATCATTTCAGTAGCAAGAAAAACTATTGAAACTGAAAGCCAGGCGATTAAAAATTTAATTCCATTAGTGGACAAAGCTTTTGCCGGTGCTGTAAATTATATTTTTAATAGTAATGGACGCGTAATCGTTACTGGAATAGGAAAAAGTGCGAATATAGCTACAAAAATTGTTGCTACTTTGAACTCTACTGGAACGCCTGCCATTTTTATGCATGCTGCAGATGCGATTCATGGCGACCTTGGAACGGTGCAAGAAAATGATAGCGTGATTTGTATTTCAAAAAGTGGAAATACTCCAGAAATCAAAGTTCTCGTTCCTTTGATTAAAGCAGCTGGCAATAAATTAATTGCTATCACCTCAAATACCGAAAGTTTTTTAGGTATTCAATCAGATTTTATTTTGAACGCGTATGTTGAGAAAGAAGCGTGCCCCAACAACTTAGCGCCTACGTCTAGCACCACTGCCCAATTGGTTATTGGCGATGCTCTGGCTATGAGTTTGCTAGACTTACGCGGATTTTCGAGTCAGGATTTTGCGAAGTTTCACCCAGGCGGTTCGCTTGGAAAACAGCTATATTTAAGAGTGAGCAACCTTACGGAATTGAATGAAAAACCTCAAGTTGCGCCAGATACAGATATTAAAGGAGTCATTCTTGAAATCAGTAAAAAAATGCTCGGCGTGACTGCTGTCATTGAAAATGATAAAATCGTTGGAATTATCACCGATGGTGATTTGAGGAGGATGCTTGTTTCAACCGATAGTTTTGCAGGTTTAACTGCGAAAGATATTATGAGTAAAAACCCAAAAACCATTGACAATGATGCGATGGCCGTACAAGCTATGGAAGTCATGGACACAAACGGTATAACCCAAGTTTTAGCAGAAACAAATGGGAGATATGCTGGTGTGGTTCATATTCATAATTTGACAAAAGAAGGGATTATATAGTAGCCCCACGAACCCACGAAGGGGGAATTTAAATACCAAAGCCCCCTGCCTTGGAGGGGATGGGGGAGGACAATATTAAGTTTTATTAATGCTGAAATGTATTTCAGCGATACTATAATGAAAAAACAAATAGGTAAAACTACAAAAACAGCCGAAAAGGAAATGTCCTTTTTGGACCATCTTGAAGAATTGAGATGGCACTTGATACGCGCTACAATTGCTGTTGTAATTGTTGCATGTGTTGTTTTTTTGATGAAGAGCTTTATTTTCGACACCTTATTATTCGGTCCAAAAAACCCAGATTTCCCTACCTATAGATTACTTTGTAAAATATCTAACCTAATGGGTTTGGAAGAAAGTTTTTGTTTTCAAGACCAAGCTTTTAGAATACAGAGTAGAACGATGGCAGGGCAATTTTCTGCTCATATATGGACATCTATCACACTTGGTCTTATCGTTGCGTTCCCTTATATTTTATGGGAATTTTGGCGTTTTATAAGCCCGGGAATGAAAGGAAATGAACGTCGTACAAGTCGTGGATTTATATTTTCGGCTTCGTTTTTATTTTTTTGTGGAGTACTCTTCGGGTACTACGTAGTAACGCCACTTTCCATCAATTTTTTAGGTAGCTATCAAGTGAGCGAGCAAGTATTTAATGATATTGACTTATCAAATTATACAGGATTGGTAAGGGCATCTGTGCTTGCTAGCGGAATTATTTTTGAACTTCCCATCATTATTTATTTCTTGACCAAAATAGGCATAGTAACTCCAGAATTTCTTAAAAAATATCGTAAATACGCCATGGTTTTGGTATTGATTCTTTCGGCAATTATTACGCCCCCGGATATCGCCAGCCAAGTAATCGTAGCTGTTCCCGTCCTTATTTTATATGAATTAAGTATTTTTATTTCAAAATGGGTGCTTCGAAAACAACGGAGATTAGAACGACAAAACGCTAAACGAAATCAAACAACATAGTCGTCGTTTTTCCTATTTCAGAAATTACTATTACTGAAAAAATCATAAAAAAATTTAATGGAAATAATGATAATTTGGGCTTCGGAAATATTAACTGTATTTTTAACGTTGTTACAATAACAATAGGAGTTTAATCGATTTAGTCAAACTAGAAAAATAGGGATTCCCGTCTTCACGGAAAATAAATATGAAATTAAGAGCCGAAAATTTAATGAAGCAGTACAAAGGCCGAAAGGTGGTGAAAGGAATTTCGGTGGAAGTAAATCAGGGTGAAATCGTGGGATTGCTTGGTCCCAATGGTGCTGGAAAAACGACTTCTTTTTATATGATTGTTGGGCTGATAAAACCCAATGGTGGAAATATATATCTTGAAGGAACAGATATTACAAACTTCCCCATGTATAAAAGGGCGCAAAATGGAATTGGGTATCTTGCGCAAGAAGCTTCGGTTTTTAGAAAGTTGAGTATTGAAGATAATATTTTGAGTGTATTGCAATTGACAAAACTTTCAAAGAAAGAGCAGCTCATGAAAATGGAGTCGCTTATTGAGGAATTTGGTTTAGGACACATACGAAAAAGTAGAGGTGATTTGTTGAGTGGTGGTGAACGCCGCCGTACCGAAATTGCCCGCGCACTCGCAACAGACCCACATTTTATTTTACTAGATGAACCTTTTGCAGGGGTTGACCCTGTTGCTGTTGAAGATATTCAACGCATCGTGGCACAACTTAAAGATAAAAATATAGGCATTCTTATTACTGATCATAACGTACAAGAAACCCTTGCCATTACTGACCGCACGTACTTGATGTTTGAAGGAAGCATCCTCAAACACGGAGAACCAGAAGAACTTGCGAGTGACGAAATGGTACGTAAAGTGTATTTGGGACAGAATTTTGAGCTGAGAAAGAAAAAGCTTGATTTTAAGAGCGAGGTTTAGGAAATTTATTAAAAATAGGTTTCGACTGCGCTCAACCAGACAACTAATAATAAAAAGACCCTTTATTTTGTTGAAATAACGGGGCTTTACGTTTAATATTCTTGCCACGTCTTTTGCGTGGCTCAAAGTGTTATGACTCTTTTAGAGATTTCATATCAATAACAAAACGATATTTAACGTCGCTATCTTTTACTCTTTCAAAAGCTGTATTGATATCTTGAATATCAATCATCTCAATATCGCAGGTAACATTGTTCTCTCCACAAAAATCTAGCATCTCTTGTGTTTCTTTAATACCACCAATTAATGAGCCTGCAAGTCTCTTTCTTCCCCTAATCAAATTACCACCGTGAACATCCTCTAATGGCTCAATAGCACCAACGAGTACCATTGTTGCATCCACTTTAAGTAATTCTAAATAGGGGTTTACATCGTGACTTACGGGAATGGTATTCAAAAGAAAATCGAATGTGCCTTTGTGTTCTTTCATGGCGTCCTCATCCTTTGATATCAAAACAGAATCTGCACCCAGTTTTTTAGCATCATCAGTTTTCGACTCAGATGTTGTAATCATAACCGTCTCAGCTTTCAATGCGTGTGCGAATTTTACTCCCATGTGCCCGAGTCCACCAAGTCCGATCACTCCCACTTTATCTCCTTCTTTTACTCCCCACGTTTTTAACGGCGACCACGTTGTGATTCCTGCACATAATAGTGGTGCAGCTGCTGCAGTATCAATATTCTTGGGAACTCGTAAAACAAATTCTTTATTTACTACCACTTTTTCTGAATAGCCACCAAAGGTATGTCCGCCTAAGTGTTTATCTTCTCCATTATAGGTCATCGTCGCACCGTTCTCACAAAATTGTTCCAAATCGTTTTTACAAGAATCGCACGTCTGGCAAGAATCTACCATACACCCTACTCCTACTAAATCTCCTTCTTTAAAATCGCTTACATTATTTCCAACAGCAGTTACTTTTCCTATTATTTCGTGTCCGGGAACTACGGGATACTCACTCCCTCCCCAATCATTTTGTACTTGATGAATATCACTATGACAAACACCGCAATATAAAATATCAATTTCTACATCATCTTTGGTAAAATCTCTTCTTTCAATCTTCATCGATTCTAAATCTGCAGATTCTTTCTTTGCCCCGTATGCTTTTACTTCGCTCATTTCTTAATTTGTTTTTTGGATTCAAATAAAGATACAACCTAACTTAGGCAAAGTCGAAATATTATATCGAGTTTGTATTTAGTTTAACATCTAGTGTTATAATCTTGTGAAATTATGAAGCAATTTTCCTCCGGAAATTTTAAATGGTTGTTACATTTTTGAAGAAAAAGAAGAGTTTATAATTAAAATATTAAACTTCTGAAGGTTTCCAAAAGAGTGAAATAAGAATATACAACGCAATAATTATTGGAATTGCAATAAATTTAAGCAACATGATCAAGGCGAAACAAACAATCAAAAACACATACCGAATACTGTTTTTCTTAACGCCCCACGTTTTAAATTTTAATGCGAAAAGTGGCAATTCGACATTTAAGAGAATGCAACTAACCAAGGTCAAAATTATCAATAACCATTTGTTGAGTATGATTGCTTCAATTTGCGTGGTGTTTTGAAATGCGAGAATGAGTGGTAAACTTAAAACAAGTAAGGTGTTTGCAGGCGTTGGCAATCCTATAAAACTTGATGTTTGTCGTGTGTCCACATTAAACTTTGCAAGACGATACGCAGATGCTACGGTAATTAACAATCCTATAAATGGAAGATAACTTAGTAAGGAGGTATTCCAGCCATCTTCGGCAAAAACATTTATAATATTTAACGTATGTCCCGTTAACGCTTGGCTTAACAGTTGCACCATGACAACCCCTGGCACTACGCCACTTGTAATCATATCTGCCAACGAATCCAATTGTAAACCAACCTCGCTATGAGCGTTGAGCGCTCTTGCAGCGAGCCCATCAAAAAAATCAAAGAAGATACCTGCAAAAGCAAAGAATGAAGCCGAAACCAAATCCCCCGATACCGCAAAAATAATAGCGACACAGCCACATAAAAGATTGAGCGAAGTGATTATATTAGGTATTTGTTTCATGTTTTTAATATTTCAGAAATTAAAAGAATCCACTTTTGAATTACAGCATACAAAATTTAATAGTGTGGTTTTGTAAAAATAGCAAAGTATTTTCGTCTAACTACCGTAGCGCACAATATGTGTGCAAAATAACAGTTTAATATCTTGTAAAATAGTACCATATTTGCCTAAAATTCTAAGCTTGAAGAATAACTTATTTTTATCCCTTTTTATCTGCCTTTTTACCGTAATAGCCTCCGCGCAAACGGTGCGAAAATACTCCAACGAATTTTTAAACATCGGGGTTGATGCTGGTGCATTTGGTATGGCAAATGCTGTAGTGGCTTCAACGGGAGATGTAAATTCTGGTTATTGGAATCCCGCGGGACTTGTCAATCTTGAGGATAAGGAACTTGCGTTGATGCACGCTTCATATTTTGCAAATATTGCCAATTATGATTATGCTGCTTTCGCAATGCCACTGGACGATCAAAGTGCGGTTGCGCTTTCTGTGATACGTTTTGGGGTTGATGATATTTTAAACACCACGCAATTAATCGACGACCAAGGACAGATAAACTATGACCGTATTAGTCTTTTTTCAACAGCAGATTATGCATTTACTTTCTCGTATGCCAAGCGATTGCCTTTGGACGGATTAAATGTGGGGGTGAATGCAAAAGTGGTACGACGAATAATTGGTGATTTTGCCTCTTCATGGGGTTTTGGGCTTGATGCAGGATTGCAATTTAAAAGAGGAAATTGGAATTTTGGATTGATGGCGCGAGATATTACAACGACATACAATGCGTGGTCCATTGATGAAGCCAAGTTTGCTGAAATTCAAGGTGCCGTGGAAGGACAAAACCAAGATTTACCGGAAACAACTGAGATTACAATCCCAAAACTTCAAATTGGGATGTCTCGTAAATTTGTATATCACTACGACTATTCTTTCCTTGCAGAAGTAGATATGAATATTCGTTTTGCGCAAACTAATGATATTATTTCAAGCTCATCGGTGAGTATTACGCCTTCATTGGGATTACAGTTTGGATATATTGATATGATTTATCTACGCGGTGGAGTTGGTAATTTTCAAAATATTCAACAATTAGATGGTGAAGATTCTGTTGGGTTCCAGCCTAACATTGGTGTTGGTTTTAACTATAAAGGAATCCAAGTGGATTATGCTTTGACCGATATTGGTGATCAAAGTCCAGCATTGTACTCTAATGTTTTTTCGCTGAAAATGGATTTGAGTATCTTTAGATAATCTAAACTCAAAACGTTTACACTTCATGAAAAAGTTACTTTTTCTTATAACTATATTTTCATTTTCATTCATTTATTCTCAATCTGGTTTAATTTCAGAAGCACCACAATTTAGCGTAATTACGTTGGGGCCTGGAGATAATTTGAATGACTCTTTTGGACATAATGCGTTTAGATACACCGATGCTGCAAACAATATTGACGTAGTGTATGACTACGGAAGGTTTGATTTTGATACCCCTAATTTCTATTTAAAATTTGCACGCGGAAAATTGCCGTATGCTTTGGGAAGATCAAACCACGATACTTTTTTTACTTATTACGAAAGTCAAGAACGAACTATTGAAGAGCAAGTTCTCGACTTAAATCCAGAAGAAGTTGCCACGCTTTTTGATTATTTAGAGAACAATTTTTTACCCATGAACAGAAATTATAAATATGATTTCTTTTATGATAATTGTGCGACTAAAATACGCGATGTGCTTGTTGAAGTTTTAGGCAACAAATTTAATTTTAATGATAGTTACGTTTCTGAACCGAAAACGTTTAGAACGCTAATTCAAGAGCGGCTTAACAGAAACAGTTGGGGAAGCTTGGGTATTGACATTGCGCTTGGAGCTGTCATTGACAGAAAAGCGACTCCTTGGGAACACCAATTTTTACCAGAGTTTGTACACGATGCAATTGGTGTCGCAACCATTACAGAAAATGGTATCGAAAAGCCATTGGTTAAAGAATCTAAGACAGTTTACAAGGCTTCTCCACAAGAAAAGTCAAACTCATTTTTTACGAGCCCGCTTTTTGTTTTTATGCTCATCGCTATAGCTATTTGTTACATTACTTTTAAAGATATAAAACAAAATAAGCGCACGAGATGGCTGGATAGTGTATTGTTTTTTAGTACGGGGTTAGTCGGGTTTTTACTATTACTACTGTGGTTTGGCACAGATCATACGGCAACGGCAAGCAATTATAATCTGCTTTGGGCAATGCCGCTCAGCCTACTATTCTTTACACTTATAGGCAGTAAAACTCCTAAAAAGTGGTTACGCCGTTATGTGTTTTTTTTATTATTAATGCTCGCATTAATGGCGTTCCATTGGATTACGGGAGTAGAGATTTTTGCAATAGCGCTATTGCCACTATTGTTTGCTTTTGGAGTTCGCTATATCTATTTGTTTAGATATTTAGGTAAATTCAATAAAGTAGAATAATCATTTTTTCTTCGGAAATGTGACCTGAATTTTATGTGTTGTTTTGGATTTTACCTCAGCTAAAATTACAAAGCTTGCTATCAATAAAAACAAGCTAACAGCCCAAATGAAGTATCATTGTCCGCGGAAGAAAATAATTGTGCTCAATGTTTTTACTACAATACTGATGTCTAGAAATATACTGCGGTGTTTTATATAATACAAATCGTATTGTAGCTTTTCGAGTGCATCTTCTTGTGTCATTCCGTACTTTGCATTTACCTGCGCCCAACCGGTAACTCCAGGCTTTACAATATGCCTCACTTCATAAAACGGAATTGTTTCTGAAAGATTTTCAACAAAAATAGGTCTTTCGGGTCGGGGTCCAATGACGCTCATTTCGCCTTTGATCACATTGATAAATTGTGGGATTTCATCAAAGCGTGACTTTCTAAGAAACCTTCCGAATTTTGTTACTCTACTATCCGCTATTTCGGCAAATTGCGCTCCGTGCTTTTCTGCATCGGTTACCATGCTTCTTAACTTATAGATTTTAAAATGTTTTCCGTTTTTACCAATTCGGGTTTGTGTGTAGAACATGGGTCCTCTGTTGCCCAGCAAATTTCCGAAGATAATAATTGGTGAAATCAAGAGACCAAATGCCAATCCCAAAACAGAAAAAAACAAGTCTAAAACACGATGAAAAAATAAATAGAGCTTGTTTTGATTGCTTCGGCTAAAAGGAAAATAGCGGTAAAAATCCTTATCCACGTGTTGCACTGGCACCCTATGTGTAATCTCCTCATAGACTTGCGTATATTCTCTAATGGGAACCCCGTTTTCGAGGAATGCAATGAGCTTGTTGTACAATGGCACGGTCATACCCTCTGCTTGTGGTGTGGCTATAACGATTTCAGAAATAAACATTTCAGCAATACTCTCTGCAGTGTCTTTCTGATTAATTTTTCTCACATGCGGACTTAGAAAAGGATTTTTTAAATCTTCTTTTGTACTCACAAATCCAACAACACGATAATTAGGGTCACTCTTTTGAAGCGAATCTATAATTACATTAACATCTTCTTCATTGGCAATCAACAATACTCGTTTATTAAATCTAGGTGCTGAAATGAGAACAATGTATGCGTATCTCCAAATAAATAGCGCGAGGTTTATTGCTATATAGAAATAGACAATTTGTAGTCTATTTTCAGGTAACATTGGGGTAAAAAACGGGGTTAGTAAATAAAACAGTACCGTTAACGATGATGTAAGAATCACATTTTGAACTACAACTTCAAATTTGCTAGCTTTTTGCAGATTATATAACTCAAAAATAGTTGCAAAAATGGTAAGGTAAAATGCTAAAACAATGGACCAAACCCAATGGACAGAGTTGATTTTAAAATAATCAAAATTAAACACTTGACCTATGGCATACAATAAAGCTAACACGCTCACAATGTCTAGAATACGTAAAAGAACTTTACGCTCAGAGATATCAAAATGGATACTTGATTTTTTAGACATTGGGGCTAATATGGTAAACCAAAAATAACAATTAATCTTTTAGTACCGTGAACCAATTTTCCTTAACTCGTTTCCAGTCAAATTGTTCAGCAAATTGGTGTGCATTTTTAGAAAGCGCTACTACTTTTTCGTTGTTCTCAAGCAACTCTTTTATGGCCGCAACGAACAGTACTTTGTCATTTGGTTCAACTAATACACCCGTTTCATTATTTTTAATAAGAAATGGCAATCCGCCCACATTTGTTGAAATGACGGGCAGTCCCAATGCCATAGCTTCGATAACGCTCACGGGCATATTGTCGAAGTTTGTTGTATTGATAAAAATATCATGCTTTTTTGAAACTTCAATCCACTCAGATTTCGTTAGTTTTCCCATAAAATTTACTGGTAAATTATACTGTTTAGCATATTCTCGACATAAGGCCAATGTTCCATCTTTTTCGGGCCCCACCATAGTTAGAGTAGCTGGAATCTCTTCGGAAATGAGCTGTCTTAATATATCTAGTGCTAATTGTGGATTGTAAATTTTTGAAAAAGAACGAACCCAAAGTAATCTTGCCGATACATTTTCTCTCTGCAAAAAAGGATAATTTTCAATTTCGATGGTATTAGGAATGTGAGTAATATTTTTATATCCCTCTTTTTTAAATGCTTCAAACAAGTAGGAAGAAGGCGCAATATTGATTTTTGCATTCTGAAATAACTTTGCCGACGCCTTTGGACTTTTTTTAAGTCGGTCTGGTAAATTTCCACCGTGTAAAATGGGGATGTAAGGGATGTTGAGTTTTCGGCATAAGCTCGCCACTGCGACAGCGTATTTAAAGTTGAGTGTGCTATATGTATCAATTAGTATAATGTCTGTCTCATTTCGGTGTTTATAAACCGTATGTAACATATCTAATAACCGCCATGCTTTGTTTTTTTTTGAAGATGTAGTTGTGACTGAAAACCCTTCATTTTGCAGTTGTTTGCTCAAAGTGTCAATAGTGGTTAATGTAGCATTGCCCACACCGCTTTTGTTACCTACGTAGAGTATTCTTCTTTTCATGTAGCAAGGTTATTAGGCAAAGTCCATAAATAAAACCGGGAGCGGCAATGCGCATGGAGGTATGGTTAATCGTGGCGAACCAAAAGAACAAAAAAGGGATTAAATAATAATTTGACTTGTTTTTGAGCCAAAGAAATATTGGTGCGAACATTAAAATTAATAGACCTACAATACCCAGTATTCCATGCTCGGACAACATTCTACTTATCTCATTGTGTGTTGCAGAAAGTTCACCCGTATTAACATATCTATATTCTTTGACCTTCCCTACTCCTATTCCAATAATTGGATTTTCTGCAAACGCTTCTAGCTCTGTAGTAATGAGCTCTGACCTGCCCGTTGTAATATCGTCTTTTAAAACTCCTGCTGCGTTTTGATTAGTGTACCGTTTGTCAATGAGCCCAGAAGTAGAAATTGAGACTATGAGCCAAACAGCCGTCATAACACCAATTATTGTAAAAATCCTTGGAATCAATCTTGACTTTTCAACCTTTGGTGCCCGTTTAAAATAAAAATAAGTAAACAAAAGAGCACAAACCACAGCAGTTATAACGCCACCTCTTGAGAATGTTGCAATAGCTCGATAACTTACTGCAGCCAACAAAACCAAATCTATAATGTTTAAAAAATTACTTTTAATAACCAACAACCTTGAATACAAAATAAACATTGCCAAGCCTAGAACCGTTGCTACTTGATTAGGACCAAACCCTCCAGATGCTGCAAAATTTGATGCTGTTCCATTAATAGCATCCCTTAAATCTGGTGTAAAAACATATAAATATGTAGTCATTGATATAATAGGAAACATTGCAGCAAGTAATATTTCTTGATATCGCTTAGTGGTGATTCTATTTTCATAACAATATAAAGCACTAACTGCTAGACAAGCAGGACCACTAAGATTAAACCCTACAGCATTCCCCACTTTTGCACCATAATCAAGTGTAACAGATGCTACAAAAATGCCTGGAATTAAACAAAAAATAAAAATCACATACGGCCAAGATTTAAGTTTGAATCCTGTGTAGAACATACCCAACCCTAAAAATAATATTACTGCATATTTTACAAATTCATATGTAAATGCACCTCCCGTCATACGTGAAAAAACTTCAAATCCCATTACATAAGCTGCCCCTAACAAGGCCTCGTTATTTCTATTTGAATTTGAAAAAAGGCGATATAAAAAATAAAGAATAGCGACCAACAAAAATATTTTTGCCGAGGCCTGAACCATAAATACAATAAGTCCCATCGCAATATGCAAAAGTAATAATTGAACGTAGGTTATTTTTTTTATATGTTTGATAACTATGTGTTTTTATAAAAATCAAGTAGTTGGGGCAACACTGTACTCACTCCATAATTACTTATAATATGTTTTTTAAATAATTGTCCATCTTGCATCTGCCTGTTTTCATTTTCTACATAATTCATTAATGCATTTGCAAGTTTAAAACTATCACCGTTATCCACTATGGTACCAAATGTACCAATAACTTTAGGACATTGCCCAACATTTGTGCACACCACAGCCAAGCCGGAAGTCCCATATTCTAACAACGCCATGGGTAGGCCCTCATCTCTTGAAGACAAAACACCTATTGAAGCATTATCGAGGACAGCCGGAACATTTGCGACCACTCCATTAAAAATCACGCTATCGGCAAGTCTGTTCGAATCAACAAAATCCTTCAATTCCCTTGAATAATCATCTCGAAAATCTTTACCAATTAACTTCAATTTCCAATCTGGATGTTCTTCATTTAAAATCTTAAATGCCTTTAATAAATTGATATGATTTTTAGGTGCTTTCAAATTAGCAACACAAACAATCACGTTTTCACGTTTCTTTTTTTCTTCGGAAATGTTAGAATCTGAAACAAAATTAGGCAAATAAGTCACTTTTGAAGTGCTCAAATTTTTCTCACACCAAATCTTTAATGGCTCATTTACCGTTAATATCCCTGAAAATAATTTTGAACATCCATAAAGTGCTCTGTTTTCCTTTCTACCAGAACGAACTCTATTTCCTTGATGCTCGTGCCAAATTATTTTGATTCTTGGCATCGTTAATTTCAAAAGGCTCGCAAAAAAGTATGATGTTGTGTGTGCATGGACAATATCAATATTGTTTTTTTGGACAAATTTCTTTAAACGTTTAAGCGCACTTAAATCAAAAGTTGCCTTTTTATCGACAAATATATAAGGGATATCCTTTAAAATGGATTGTTTTAAAATACCTTCTTTTCGGGTAACTGCAATTGCACTAAACTCAATCTCACTTGAAAGGGCATTTGCAAAAGTTACTGCCACACGCTCAGCCCCACCTGCTTCAAGACTATCTATTAATTGTAACACTCTCATTACAATAGTTTTTTAATTTCGGACTCAAAAAGATCCAGTGTATATTTTTGGGACCATTTTTCGCCCTTTTGGGACATAGCGTTTAAAGCATCTTTATCTGAAAGTAATTTTGTCAACGCTATTTTATCAACCTCTAAATCTAAATCCAACAGCATCCCTCTTTCCCCAAACCCGAGCATCCAAGGCACGCAGGAAATCGACGTTGCAATAGGAATAGTCCCCCAAAACATAGCTTCGGCAACGACTTTGGGCCATCCTTCAGACTTTGACGGAAGTATTAAAAAATCGCTTTCTCGATAAGCCTTTTTTAAAGTTTCGGCATTTTGATTTCCTTTCAAAATAATATGTTTTTGAAGGTTATTATCTGAAATGTAACGTTCTAGTTCTTGTCGTTTAACTCCATCCCCATATAATTTCAGCGAGCAAAAGATTCCGTTTTTTATTAATTTTTCTAATAATTGAATTGCGTACAAAGGCCTTTTCCCTTCAACGAGACTGCCCACAAATACAAAATTGAATGGAGCATGAAATCTCTTTTTATCAATCTTCGAAATTTCCGAAGCCCTATAAGAAGCTGTAAAAAAGGGTTTTATATTTTTTGATTGATTGGGCCATTCGCCATATACTAAAACTTGCATGTTTTTAGTCCAGAAAGTATTTGACAACAGCCATTTTTGAAATCTATAGCTCAAAGGTTGCTTCGCATTTGGATCCCAATTTCCGGCATATTTTGCAGTCTTTGTTTTTAACGGGAAAAAAATTTGGGCAATGCAGCCCAAAAGACCAATATTTCCTGGGCATCGCAAATGGATGTGATCTGCTTTATTCATTTCAGTAAGTAGCCGCCACATGATAAATGGTAAAGAAATCAAAGATTTAAGTGAAAAAAATAAATTGCTGAATTTAGGAAAAGGAATACTTTTTACTTCGATATCTTTTCGGTCAAAAACATCTGTTAACAAGATATCTTTATAATTTGTAGGAGACACTATAGTAACGTTTGCGATTTTCTCCAACCATAAATTCATTTCTTTAACATAAGGTGCGTAAGATTGGAAGTTATTACCTATTCTAAGTGTGGGAGCTAGTGTGACGATGAGTAATTTCATTATATATAATTACTAGAGTCATTTGTACTTATCATTTCAGCAGGTACTCCAACAACCGTTGTGCTTGGTGCAACATCCTTAACAACTAATGAGTTGGCACCAATAACTGCATTATCATTAACCGTTATTGCTCCAGCGATAGTTGCATTTGCGCCAATATAAACGTTGCTTTTTATAACAGGTACACCACGTTTTCGTCCTCTTCCACTTACCCCAATGGTAACACCTTGCGAAATATTACAATTATCCCCAATAATCGTATTTGCGTTAATAATAATATTTCCAAAATGCCCAATATATAATTCTCTCCCTACTATAACTGAATAGGGAATTGAGATACCGGTCACTATTTCAATCCATTTTTGACTCATTACGCAAAAAAGAAGGAGAATTTTTTTTATAGGTTTAGGGGTTTTTGAAGTATATATTGAGTTGTTAAGCCTATAAATAAATAACGCCCACAAACCTTGTTGCGTTAGCATTAAAACAATGCCAGACTTTCCAGAATAGCGCTTGTATTTTTTCAAATCTGAAATGAACAACCTCATAGCGATTGGTAAAATTTAATATTTTTCTCTACTAATCCAAATATATCAAATCGGGAAAGCACATCTTCCCTTGCGTTTTTACCCATGGTAATTGCATCTTCTTTATTTTTCAACATTTTAATAACTTTTGCAGCAATATCTTCAGGATTATGAGGGTCGCACAGTAACCCAGTTTTATTGTGCGTTACAGCTTCAAATCCTGGGCCAATTGAACTGCCTATAAATGGTTTTCCTGAAGATAAAACTTCCAGCCAAGCAATAGGCATTGCTTCCATGTGTGATGGGTAAACACATATTTCAGCAAATTTTATAAAACCGTAAATTTCGTCATGAGGTACAGGTCCCACTATATTTATTGCACTTTCTATTTTTTTTGGAATTTGTGTTTTTAAGTATTCTATATAAGACCGGCCATCAGGATAAAACCAATCTCTACCCACAATGGTTAATGTAGTCTCTGGGACTTTATCTATTATTTTAGGCAGTGCTTGTACTAATTGTCTTATTCCTTTTTTTTCACAAACAGTACCTACAAACAACAAACTATTTTTTATTGTTTCAGAATAGTCTACCTGCGGAAATTTTGTTGTATCCACAGGGTTATAAATTATCTTTAAAGTTCTATTATTTAAATTTACTTTGCTGAAAGTAACCTCGGCCACATATTCACTAACTGCTATAAATGCATCAGCTTTTTTAAACGAGTTCTTCTCTAAAAAAACCTTTTTCGCCTCCGTAGAACGATTTTCAAATGTGGTAAAAAAGTGATGCCCGCCATGTAATCTTATTACCTTTTTGATATTCTTTGGCACGTTGATTAAAGCAAGTCCCATTTCAGAAGCCTCTAAAACATCTATCGCTTTTTCTGTATTTAAATGTTTGATCTTTTTACTAATAGCTTTTGCATATATCAATGCATTAGAAAACAACCCTTTTTTTTTAGGCAGTCGATATATTGTTATGCCAGTATCATTTAAAACAGTCTCTTTCTCGACAACTCCCATGCCCACAATGAGTACCTCATGTCCTTTATTAACTAAAGCCCTGCCAAAAGTTTGAAGAAAACTTCCTACCCCGCCCGACGTCCATAATGGATATTCATGAGAAATAAAGAGGATACGCATTAAAAAATTTTTTTAATTATTTTTTCGGAAGCCATTGTTGCATCCTTCACAACAATATCAAACCATTGGTTGATTTCAGAAGTATTTTCAGAAATGGCATTATCTAAAACCTGTATTATTTCAGTCTTATTATTAAACCAAAATACTGCTTTTTTTGAAGGCATGCTTCTAAAATGCTGATAGTTATAAATAGTTTGTACAGACCAATTGGAATCAAGAACATGGTCGTAATTTATATAAACGCAAGGTTTGTCAAACATAGCAAAATCAAACGCCATTGTAGACCCTACATTAATAACCACATCAGCATAAAAAGCCAGTGAAACTAGTAAACTCACATCATTAATTGTGGGATACACAGCGCTCCAAACATCATTATTATAGTTCCAAAGTGGGGGGATTTCAATAATGAGATTGGGGAATTTTTTAATTACCCAGTCGTATCTACCGCTAACATCTACAGGGCATCTTCTAAAAACTATTTGATAGTCATGCTGTCTATTTTCATTTACAATCGCTGAAGCTACATCATTGAGATATTGTGGGTCGTAAGGAGAAGTTTTAACATCATCGCCCGAAAAACAAATTGTTTTCTTATTGGCATCTAAACCATACTTTTTATAAAATTCTGGTTTTGGAATAATGTGTTTTTCATTTTTGTAAAACTCAAATTGCGGAGTTCCTGTTACAATTATTTTTGATGGTTCAATTTCAGGATAAAAAGTTTCTAATTCTTTTTTCATGAATGGGGACCAAACGAGGTATTTGTCAGCTTTCAATGCTAACCGTGCTTTCGGTATGTTATCCCACGAGTAAATTACTGTTGCCGATTTTATATTTAAATCCTGTGCCGCGGCAAAAATAGTAGGGGCTTTTAGTGCTCGTTGATGTGTGCAAAAAATAACATCTGGTTTTTTATCTTCTAGAATTTTACAAATCTTAAGATAAAATGGATTTTTCCGAAGTGTTTTTTGATACCTGTCTTCTAACTTTATAATTTGGTTATACGATGAAATAGTTTTAGCTGCTATATCGATGGCGCCGTAAAATATTTTTAGTTTTTTAGAAGCGTGTCCACGTTTATAAAATTTTAAAATGGTGGGATTATTTTGTGTTTTTGCATTATGCTTTATCCTGCATAAATGGATAAGTTCTCTTAAAAATTTTTCGGTATAACTTTCTTTATAATTTGGAATTTGAATGGTATTATCCAGTTTAATTTCAGCTGAAATATGTGCTAAAGTATCATTGTCAAAATTATGAAAGAGCGTCAAATCTACTTCTTCACTTTTAAAAACATCACTGTACAAGTAATTTTTAATACCTGTACCATCTGGACAAAAAATAAAAATTTTTTTCAAGTTATGCTGAAATGGTTGTGAAACAAAGATACATTTAGAATTTTAGAATTTTTCACTGTATTTTAAAATGGAATCTGACACCCGCTTTGTAAAAAGTGTTGCCCCTTTTTTATTAAGATGAAATGTATCGTATAGATATTCTGTATTAGCACAGAGAGGGTCGCCCGTAAAGTCTATAAAATAAACGCCATCATTTTTATTTGCAAAATCTTCGTACCATTTTCTTACCATAGACAGATTGGGCTCTTCGTAGGCTTGTCTAGCAATATGCTCGGGCGACCAAATTAAAAAGACTTCAATTCCAGTAGTTTTCATTTCAAAAACTCGGTTTTTAAGGATATCAAATCCATTTTTCAAAGAAATAATATCAAACTCAAAACCTTTACGGGCCACTTTTTTAAGTCGGGAAATCGCATTGGGGTCCCAGTTTAAATCTTTAGGTTGATACCCTTTTGGATAATGAATATCATGAGGTTTTATAATGAAAACTGCAGACAACAAACCATCTTTTATAGCTCCATAAAAACCTCTGTATTTGTACATTGGCAAAACATATTCATGAAAAATATTTTTATCAAACTCCTTTAATGTAGAATAATTGTCTAGAGTATAATAGGGCAAATATTGCGTTTTTGCAAACAACTCTTTCGTAGAATTTAAAGAATTAACATCAACATTAATTACCGCAATCTTAGGATTTTTATTGTTTTGTAAATACGCGTTATACTTTATTTTTTGAATATCGAAAGTTAATTTAATACCCCCCAAGTTATAGGCAGAGAAGCCTGTTTTTTTCTCAATGAGCAGTGGATCAAAATGCCTTAGTGCCCGCGAAGAACCCATAATTAACAATTCGGCATTTATAGTACCATTTAAAATGTCATTCCAATTTTCATATAATGCCACATCAGTTCTTCGCAATCCGAAATCCACAACAAGCTGCAAACACCATAAAAGCGCGTATAACCCTAAAGAAGCAAGTAAAAGCTTTTTAATAAATAACTTCATTTGATAAATTTAAAGACGATAAACCGAATGGGGTCTGATTAATATTTTGATTAAATTTCAAAATAAACATTTCTCATATTAAAACTGAAAATATATAAACCCTTTTGCTTCATTATCAATACTCAAGATTATTGTGAGCACAAAAAAGAAGTACAGGCCGTATCTAAAAAATGCATTGTTCTTTAAAAAAGGCCCCACAAAAATGTCTCTATTTCTGCTGGACCACTCAATTAAAATAAAAATAAACACAAGTGCCAGCACAATTTTAAGATCAATATTTTCTGTCAATCTAGTGGACAATACATTGAAATGTGCAGTCTTAAAAATGTTTTTTATATAATCTAAGCTATGGGCAACAGAGTCGGCTCTAAAGAAAATCCACGCAAAGGTAACGAGCGCAAATGTTTTTAAAATCGCAAAAAATTCTGACACCTTCGGAAATGTGCCGTTTTCTGAAATTCCTCCTAAATATTTACGATTTTGACCAATTAATGCAAGCGGGACAAAAAACAATGCGTGGATACCACCCCAAGCAATAAAAGTCCAATTTGCACCATGCCAAAAACCACTCACTAAAAACACAATAAAAATGTTCCTTAATTGAATTATAGTAGACCCTCTACTTCCACCCAAAGGGATATAAAGATAATCTCTAAACCACGTGGAAAGTGAGATATGCCATCTTCTCCAAAACTCACCAATATTCCTTGAAAAATAAGGGTATTTAAAGTTGAACATCAAGTTAAAACCAAAAAGCCTAGCAACTCCAATAGCGATATCACTATACCCAGAAAAATCACCATAAATCTGAACCGCAAATAAAATAGCACCCAAAATGATAATTGGGCTTCCGTAGTCTTGGTAATTTAAAAATATATCGTCTACAAATGGAGCAACACTATCTGCGATCACTATTTTTTTAAATAGACCATACAATATCAACCGAACTCCAAATACCGATGCTTCGTAATCAAAATTTCTTTTCTTTAAAAACTGAGGAAGTAAACTAGTAGCTCGCTCAATAGGTCCTGCTACCAACTGCGGAAAAAAGGCAACGTAAGCAGCGAATGCAATAAAATTCCTAGAGGGTTTTAATTTATTTCTATAGACATCAATAGAATAACTAAGCGTTTGAAATGTATAAAAAGAAATCCCAACAGGGAGAATTATCTTTAAAGTAGAAGCACTCATTGAAACCCCTAAAGTTCCCCAAGCGTCTATCCAACTTTCAACAAAAAAATTATAGTATTTAAAAACACCCAATAAACCCAAGTTAACGATTACACTTAAACCTAAGAGCATTTTTCTTTTACTTACATTACTCGCATTTTCGAGTGATATCCCAACCACATAATCGACTAATGTACTAAAGATAATGAGCGACAAAAAACGGTAATCCCACCAACCATAAAAAACATAACTGGCAACTAAAATCAATGCATTTTGAACGCTCAGCTTTTTTTGGAATACAAACCAGTATAGCACAAAGACTATGGGAAGAAAAATAAAAAACTCAAAAGAGTTGAATAGCATAATCCTATTTTTTCAAGAGCTTAAGAATTGTTTCGGCTTTTTCCCAATCTTCCATGGTGTCAATGTTTACGTATGTTAAAGCATCGGTCTCTATAAAAGTTGTCTTATTTCCGAAGAAAGAATTATACCTCATCAATGTTTCGGTTTTTGTAATATAAATGGCGCCATCTCTAATGTAAGCGTCTGGCAATTCTTGACGACGTTTGATAATTTCACTTTCTCCCGTAGCAATTTTTAAAGTCCCGTTTACCTCTTCAAAAACCCAATGTGGATTAAATTGGTGTGGAACTTTTTGTACCGAAATGAGAGAATCACAGTTGGATTTTTTAAATCTTTCAATTGCGGCATCAATCATTTTAGCGTTTCTAAAAGGTGTGGTTACTTGTAATAAACAAATCGCATCAAAAAAAACACCTTGATTTTCGTAGAACGAAATAGCATGTTGAACTACTTCCAAAGAGCCAGCAGTATCTGTTGCTAAATGTGCAGGTCTTTTAAATGGCACCGAAATACCCTGCTCCCTTGCAAGCCCAATAAGCGTGTCGTCCTCAGAAGTAAAAACTAACTCATCAAGCATTTTTGCGCCCTTTGCAGCGGTTGTTGTGTACTGCAATAATGGAATACCGCCGAGTAACTTTCGGTTTTTATTGAGAATACCTTTGCTACCGCCACGTGCAGGGATGATGCCTAATATTTTCATTAGTAGGTAATGGTTTTATGAAAACGGAGCTCAATCGTAGCTAAAATTTCAGCAATCCTTTTTCCGCTTTTGCCGTCTCCGTATATCGTAGTTTTTTCGTTCTTTGGATTTTTTATTTGTGATTGGATGGCTTTTTTGATTTCAGTTTCATCATAGCCTACATCAATGATGTTTTTACCTCTAAGTCTTCTATTTTGTCGCGTCCCTATATTGACAACTGGCACACCTAAATACGAACATTCTCTTATACCAACACTACTGTTACCTATAAGGCATTTACTCTGTTTTAATAGTTTTAAAAAGTCCATTGGCTCCATATTTTTAAAGAACCTTATGTGTTGCGGATTGTGTTTTTCGCGGTAACTGCGTATTCCGTTTGAGGTTCCGTCTGCACCAGCATCTACATTGGGCCAAAACCAAAAGGTAGGAATCTTTAACTCATCAACAATTTTTAATGTTTTGAGAACATCTTCCTTTGCTTTGTCATATTCGGTTGTCACCGGGTGTTGCATCACCACCAAATAACCCTCTTCGATAGGAAATGTTCCTCCAACGCCACCATATTTTTCAAAAGGGTTGAAATCCAAAGATTTTGATTCTTCAACAGCTGCAGCGAGATCGATTGAGGGGCATCCCGTGTTAAAAACATATTCCTCATCTTCTCCCATTTTTATAACGCGAGCCCTAGCATCTTCGCTTGTAACCAAATGAATATCAGCTAATTTTGTGTTTGCGTGACGTACTTTTTCATCAATGTTACCCGTAACTTCTCCACCTTGTAGATGAATCAATGGTATGTTTTGATACGCAGCAGCGATAGAAGTTGCAATCGTTTCAAACCTATCTGCAATGGTCAAAACTGCATCCGGTTGTAAATTATAAAACACATTGGCGAGTTCCATAACTCCAAGCCCTGTGGTTTTTGCCATAGCGGTTTTATTTTCACCCTCAAGCACCATAAAAACTTTCTCGTTAATGGTAAAACCATCTTTTTCAATAAAATTGATGGCATTTCCATAACGGTCTAATAATGCAGATCCAGCGATGACCAATTGCAATTCTAACTCTGGGTGGTTTTTTATGGCCAGCAAAGCCGTTTTTACCCTGCTATACGAAGGACGTGCTGTAATTACTGCGCATATTTTTCGTTTATCTGCCATAGTTATTTATAATCATCTTCATTTATAAAATCCCATTGTTGCATATTCTTTACTACTTTTTTACCCAATAGTTCTTCATATTTTGACGCATCTACTCCAAATCCTTTTGGTTTTTTTGCTTCAAGGTCATCAAACGTAATACTATGACCTTCTTTCACATCTTTATTAATTGCCAAGGATTTTTCAAAAATAGATTTCAAGTTTTTAAAATCTGAATTATCTTTTTTATCTATCGGAAATTTTAATGCTTCGGAAATTTCTTTTACTCCTTGTACCAATTGTTTTGTTTCGGTCATCGTTAGGGAAGAAGAAACATCGGGTCCAAATTGTGCTTTATCAAAAATCACGTGAAATTCTAAAATTTCAGCACCTAAAGCAACCGCCGCGATTCCCGCTGCTATTGTTGCCGAATGGTCTGAAAAACCAACCGTAACTCCGTATCTTTCTTTTAATTCTTTAATTACATTTAACCCGTATTGCCTGGGTTGCGTGGGATAACTAGTCGTGCATTGCAAAATGGAATAGGTAGCTTTATGCGATTTAAAAAAGTTTACAGTAGCATCCAATTCCTCAAAAGAACTCATCCCACTCGAAATAATTATAGGTTTTCTCGTTGCAATTACTTTTTTCAATAATAAAAAATTATTGACTTCTCCACTGCCTATTTTGTATTGCTCCACACCTGCTTTTTCGAGTACATCTACAGCTTCGTTACTAAAAGGGCTGCTCATAAAAATGAGGCCAACTTCTTTACAATGGTTTCCTATTTCAATCCACTGTTCTTGCGTAAATTCCATTCGTTTCCAATAATCAAAACGCGTTTTGTCCTGTTTTGAAAAATGTACCCTAAACGGTTCGTGGATGCTACTTTCGGCAGCTGCGATGTGGGTTTGAAATTTAATGGCATCCACACCAGTTTTTGCAACAGCATCGATATATGCATGTAACATTCCTAAACTGCCATCATGTGCTTGTCCTATTTCGGCAATAGTTAACATTAGCTTATATTTAATTTTGCCTCAGCAATTTTACTATTCATTTTTTCTTGCCAAACGTTAATATCGTACATTGTTTCAAAATCTTTGGTGTAATACGGATTGTCATAATTATTGGCTTTGTACTCTGTAATACTTTCGTTTATAGTAGTCACCCATTCATCAATAAAATTAGGGTGTTCTATAATTTTTCCATACTTACCGTGGCCCAAAACCTCTGGGATTCCTCCTTGGTTGGAAGCAATACAATAACACCCGCATTTGAGTGCTTCGGCAAGTACGATTCCAAATCCTTCTTTCCAAAGGGATGGAAATAAATAAAAATCTGAAACTTGATAATATTGTGGCAAAATATGATTGGGAACTCTCCCTATAACACGTACTCCGGGCTGCGTAATTTCCTTTTCAACACCTACAATGAGTAATTGCATTTCGGTTTCCGAAGTAAAAATTCGTTTCCAAACATCTAGAATAAGGTGTAACCCCTTTTTGGGTCTGTCCTGAGAGCACCAAATAAATACAAGTTTTGCAGTGATATTCAAATCACTTTTTTCTACATCTTTCGCACCTCTATTAAGGCGGTAAAATTGTTTTGAACTTGTTGCATTATGCATGACACCGCAACGCATTGTCAATGCATCGTAATAGTTTTTATAATGCTCGTACGCCAAGGCAGTCAAGAAGAACATTTCGTCAATTCCATTTAAAAATGGCTGCGCGCGTTCGTCTTTGTAAATAATATCAAATCCTTGATAATAATATTGTATGTAAAAGTTATTTCGACTATAGTTTTCAGTAATAAACTCATTGAGGGGTATGATAAAACCGCTGTGATCTATGACCTGAATAATGTATTTTTCGTCCTTTTTCAGTACTGCATTGAGCGCATCAAAATAGCCGTTAAACCTACTTTTATTATCAAACTTGTTTTTGATTTTATCAATCGCACCAACCTGTGTAATATAAGAATATTGCACTCCTTCCACTTCTTCATCGCCCTCGGGACAGACAATAATATCAAAAGGGTGCGCTCCACTACGCAAGTAATGATTATACATGGTCGTCCAACTCGCTATCTTATTATAAGGTAGGGGATACTGACAAATGAGGATGGTTGTTACGCTTTGCATTTTTAAAATTCAGGATGATTCATTCCTTTACTTCTGAAATATATTCGCCTTAAAAAATCGTTTCTTATGATTAATTTATAACCCACTTTTCCTAATATTTGGGAAAATTTTGAAATTCCTTGGACCTTAAAATCAATATCCTGCTCATTTCCGAAGGAATCTGAAGAAACAATTGAATCAAACATGGGCTTCATCCAAGGCTCTTCTTTATTGCCCAAATGTCTTGCGTAGCAATCCATCGTTGCCAAACGTAAATATCCAGCAGCATCATTAGGCCCATCAATATACTTCTTTAACGACTCACCACCAATTTTAAATTGAGAAGGACGCGGTGGTGCTTTTTCAAAAACCTGTGATCGCATCGTGACCACAAAATGGCCACATCCCATTGCCGCTTTTTTCTCTCTTTTTTGTAAAATGAGATATTTTTTAAAATGGATGCCCTTAAATAATTGTGTACCAATACTTTCTTGAAATTGTTGAAGAGCGTCTGGATTGACAACAGTATCAAATTTAAATAATCGATTGACAAAACCATAATAGAAGGTGCTATTTACAAAACTACTTTTATACGCAACCGGAGCTGGAACTGGAGCAACCATGCCTGCTTTGGGGAAGTCAATAAAAACTTTTTCAACTGCTTCCTGCCAATTATTGAGAAAAAGCACATCTGCGTCTGTAACTGTAATCAAAGGCTCAACATTACTTTTAACCGCACTATACACCGCATTGATTTTCCCTAAATTAATATCGCTATCCAGTAATTGGTCTATAATTACATTTGAAGTTTTTAGCTCTTTTAAATACGTTGTAACGTCATCGCAACAACCATTATTGATTATTGAAACTCGAGTTTTTTGGTGTACTGTTTTTAGTAAACTTTGAAGACAATATTTTAAAATTGGGAATGCTTCCTTAAAATAATCCTCCTCTGTATTTGGAATATAGACAGGAACAATAACTCTGTGATAAAAAGATGTCACAAGCTGTTTATTTGCTTTTGTAGGATTACTGCCTATGCGCATGTATGGTATTGGTCAAATTGTTATCGCAAGTTAAAAACTTCTATGATCAAATTGTGGGAAATAGAAAAATTTATACCCTTTTTTAAAAATTCGCAGGAGTAAATCTCCAAGTAAAAGTTTTTTCTCAAACTTATTGTCTAGATGCGTTTGCTTCACCATAGAAATCAACTGTGGGAAACATTTTTCTCTAAAGGCTTTTTTATCGGCAACATTATCTAGCGCAACCATCACATCATAATAATTTACAGCTTGGCGATAAAACAGATATTCAAGTAATTTGTTTTTTGATGGATTATCTGTCGCATTTATTAAATCAAATTGTTTTTCTCTTAATCTAAAAACAGAAAGCTTTGCTTTAATGCTTGTCCCAGCATTAGTAGAGATACTTTCGTTATCGCCTCTTTTAAAAAACAATGGCTTATCTATAAATCGAGTGTATTTAAAGCCTTTGAGCAACATTCTAAAATGAAAATCTTTTTCTTGAGATCTGTGCATTTCTTCATCAAAAACCTCAGCACTCTCTATAAGTTTGCTTTTGCGCCATAATGGAGAGTTTGTGTAAAAACAAAAATCGTGGAGAATATAGTTTTCTATTTCATTATCGGTTTTATTATCCACTGGTTTCATGTAGGTATTCTCTCTTCCATCATCATAAAATCGTTCACCATAGCAAGCAGCCATGTCTATTTCGGGATGTTTTTTTAGTAATTGTAATTTCTGTTCAAGAAATTCAGGCGCCGCAATATCATCACTATCAAACCAATTAATGAATACCCCACTACTCTGCTCAAACCCATAATTGCGACAGGCATTTGCGCCTTTTTGCCTGTTGGGTGGTCTGCTCAACAATTTAAATCTTTTGTCTTTTACCGTATAGTTTTTAATTACCTCAACGGTGGTATCTGTGGAGCCATCATCGACTATTAAACATTCCCAATTTTCATGTGTTTGACCGATAAAACTTTCCAACGTTTCGTACAACAAATCTGCGCGATTGTAGGTGGGGATTATGATAGATATTAAATTATCCATGTATCAAAGATTTAATGGTTCGCTTTAAAGCATTTAATTTCAATCTATAATAAACGCCAATATTTCGGAAAAAAAGTGTATTACATGCGACCGTTTTTAAAACACTTTTATTAATTCCAAAATCATGTAAGTCAATTTTTAAATCTGAATACAAGTTACTTTTTGAATTATTTATTTTATTCATGTCATGAATAATCTCTAACCAATACCGATTTTTTCTATCGATTTTTTGAGGTGAAAACGTTTTAAAGTCAGTATGCATTTTGCCTAAAACGGTTATGGGTTTTTCTGAAATTTCAGCAAAAGAAATAAATTGATTGAATTTGTGATGATACTTTCTTACATCTAATGTATTCCCTGAATTTAAAACTCCCTGATAGCCATTTTCAAAATCTAAAACCCCAGTATTATCTTTAAAATGCTTTTGTACTGTTGCAATAAAGTTTTTGTGAAGTGCATCGTCATTATCAAGCCGCGTGGTAATTAGTTTTCTATTTTGATAGCTTTCTTGGTCAAAAAAATCTTTTAATGTGGGCATCAAACTTTCTATTCCGTCGATATAAAAGATTTCGATAAAATCATACTTTTCAAAATTGATTTTAGCTCTTGTTCTGTATTTTTCTGGAGTATTTATATCAAAAAAAATAAGCCATTTAAAGTTTTTTGTCGTTTGGTTCAATATTGAAGAAAGGGTGAAGGTTTCAAAAAGATAAAACCGATGTTCTAGCCATTCTTCAGTTAAAACTTTATGACCACTTCTTGTCTTATTCCACGATGCTACTTTGAGGTTAAAGCGGGTTAATAGAAAATGGTTCATAAAATTTAAATAAGGTGTTATCAATTAATAGCAGTTAAAGATACCAATCACTTTTTATCCAATCATTGCTTTAAATTCTTCAAAAGAAACAAGTCCCAATTGCTGGGTTCGATTTTCATCCATACTATTATATTCAAAAAATTCATTGACCATTTCTGGTTTAGGGTATAGCTTTTTAGATGTACTAATTACCCCAATACCCCAATCTGAATCTACACAACAGGAATATAATTTTTCATTTAATCTATACTTATAAAATCCTTTCCAAGTAGTTCCGTTCCAAAATTTACCCGCTGGTGATAATGAAAACGGCTGATTTTCTCTCGCATGAAATGCTGTGGGTGGATTACAATCGTGCAGTACAATAAATCCATCTTCTTTTAAAAAGGCAAGCGAGTTTTCAATATCCTTATCCACCTGATGGGCTAGATGCAGTCCATCGATGAATATCACATCAAATTTTATATCGCTGGATAATAATTCTCCTTTTTTAAGCTGATTGAAAAACTGGTCGCTGGTGAGTTTAAAATCCACTGGATTTAACGCATTTTCAAAACCAGGATCCACACTATATTTAAATGAAGCTTTGATTTTATCAAAATTTGCTTCCGGAAATCTAACTCCTATTTCTAAATACGTAGTTTCTCTATTCAAGCTTTTCAAACAGTGATTAATGACATCAAATCTTTTAACTTCCTTTAATGCCTCTGCTTTGTTTTTAAGAATTGCAGCTTTATAATAATTATCATTTTCAACACTGTTGCCTCTTTGGTATTTACGTTCAAAACTACTGTCAGAAAACGCAGCGAAAGCTCCTTTTAATTTCTTCTTGAAAATTTTAATCTTGTAGTGCATCATCTGTTTATGTTTAAAGGAATAGCAGCGAATTTACAATCAATTAGTCAAAAACACCCATTCACTCCATCAAATAAAACCGAAAGTATAAAGGTTAACTATTTTGTTTATAGAACTATTGGTTTAAGTGAAAATCAAATTTCAGCTAAAATAAAATTATTTCTGTTTATTTTATTGAACCAAGTATTTCTTCCTCTAAATAGTGATACTTTTCAATGACTTGGGTTTTAATAGTTTCAAAAGATAAGTTGGGAGCTATTTTTGTTTTATTGAAATGTTGCGCTGAAACTAATACCTTTTTATTTGTCAAAGCATTTTTTACGTGCATTGCTATCTCTTGAGTGTCTTCTGGATCATTGATCAGAAAACCGTTCACTCCGTCTTTGATTATTTCGGCAGTGGCGCCTCCTGGATTAGATTGTATTGGGAATGCTCCAGAAACAATAGCCTCGAGCAAGGTATTCGGCATACCATCTGATATGCTGTTACCTATGTACAAAATACTTTGTTGCATTATGTTTAAAATTTCCTCATGAGGAACATTATCCTTTGTGCTTTTAACAACTATGTTATATCCCATTTCTTGCATTTTTAATGCAAATTCAACAACCGGTTGATGCGCGCTAAAAATAAAAATCTTATATTTTTTAGTATGTTCTTCACTTTGCACAATCGCATTGAGAACATTTAGCGCTCTACCAAAACTATGCTCGTATCCTTTAAGCATAATGGTATCTCTTTCTTCTACAGGCTTTATTTTGTTAGGAATTTTATAGCCTCCACCTCCAGGATAAACTCCCAATACTTTTCCTTTGAATCCATTTTGTTTTGCGAGCTCAATATCTCTTTGTGTATCTGAAAAAAGATAATCCAGTCGCGCGAGCATTCGTTTTATTTTTTGACCAGCGACAGTTAAATGTTGGAAATAATAAATATCATTACCCCAAGTATTACAAACCCAAGGTATGTTTGGGTGGTCTTCCATAAATGGAATGATGGTATAGCTCATATTCATATTTAATGAGTGTACAAAATCTGGTTGGACATTGTCAATCGCTTTTTTAAAACTGTCGTAAAATGATCTTAAAAAAAGTCTACCTATTTTTTTTATAATCCTATTATCTGATTTTAACGTCCAATTTCCTAAAGCACTGTGTTCCCATTCCAAAATATTCATTTTTACAAAAGAGTCTGGAATTTCTCTTTTCATAATATTAAAAAAATATAATTCGTGTCCCTCCTGCTCTAACTGGTAATACCATCTTGACGTATGTATTGTTGGTAAAGCAACGATTAAAATCCTCATTTTATATGAGATTTAAATAATGAGAACCTTTTGTTTTATTTTTTGCCCTGCTCTTGATTAGAGTTTCTTTGAGAGCTGTAAATTTTTTGTATTCTGAAAAAGCTCCTTTTGCTAATTTAAAATTACCAATCATACATTGAAATAAAAAAGCTTTAAACAGCTGCCTTTTTTTGTATTTAAATTTTGATTCAAAAGTTTCTAGAGAGACGTCTCCATATTTTTTTTTAGCAGCATAATCACTTTGATAAAAATACTTTTCAGAATAAAAAAAAGTTTCTTCGTATTTACGGTCTTTTGTATCGTGATTGACAAATGTATCTGGCATCACGGCAATTTTGTAGTCGTGGAACAAAACTCGTTGACAATAATTGGTATCCTCACCTAAATAAAAGAACATAGGATCAAAACCTCCAACAGTTTCAAATGTTTCACGGTTGATTAACCAGCAAGCTGCAGCTATAAAAGGAACCTCATAAACATCTTGTTTTTTTTTGTCTAATATAAAATTGCTGTAAAACAGTGGATTAAACTCATATCCTACGTACCTACTAAATGATCTTTCGAGATATTCTCCATTCCAATCGCAATGTATGGGACTTAAAATACCATATTCACTATGGCGTTTTTGAAAACTAACCATTACATCCAAAGATTTTTTAGACATTTTTGCATCTTGATTAAGTAACAATACATGTGCTGCCCCATTGTTTAAAGCGTAATCAATACCTACATTATTGCCAATCCCAAAACCTAAATTTTCTTCTTGCTGAAGCAGTACTACTGCAGGAAATTTCTCTTTAATTAAAGAAACAGTTTTGTCCTTAGAAACATTATCAACAACGATAACGGTACTGTCATTATATACTGAAGAAATACACTCTTCTATCCATTTCATTCCGTTATAAGTAACAATAACAGTAAATACATTATCTTTTTTCATGAATTTAATTTAACAATTCATTTTCAACCCACAGTATTTCTTTAAGTGAAATCCAGTCAAGGTTAGATTTTAAATCATTATATGTTAAACAATTAATCTCTTTGAATAAAACTTCATCTATAGAAAATTTCTCATTAGTTTTTTTATTGAAGCGCACTATTCCTAAACCATAATCTGTATTTACAACATCAACCAATAAGGTTTTTGGATATTTTTTTTTGAGATAATAAATAGTTTTCCATACGTCTCCACACCACTCAAAAGTGAACCCTTCGAGTTTCATATTTTTTACCTCTTGAAAAGAATTTGCAGGTAAAGCCGCAACTTCGTTGGGAGGAAAACAATCATGCATCATCACTATGCCATCTTTATCCAAATATGACAAACAATTGAGTACATCTTGTAAACTTGCCCTAAATGTGTGCAACCCATCTACAAACATCAAATCGAATGGTGCTCGTTTTTTCAAATATGCTTTATTTTCAGCAAAAAAAGCATCGCTAGTTTTCTCAAAAAAACGATTTGTCAAATTTGTAGTATTTTTTAAAGCCCATTTCAACTTACGTTTTCTCGATATTTTAAATTTAGGATCTATAGCTATCTTATTCCATGCCTTTGCAGGCAGCAGAGAAATCCCTGTATAAGTTCCAATTTCTAGATAGTTAGGGTTTCTTTTTATATTTAAAATATCTTGTATCAATGTAATCCTATTCATTCTATTTTTATTTTATTGACAAGCTCAATATTCTTTGCTAAAATTTTATCCAAATTAAAATTTTTCTCAATCCAAGAACGTGCATATTTGCCCATTAAATAGCGTTTATCCGGATCATTGATTAATATTTCTAATGCCGAAGCTAATTTAACAATATCTTTTTCAGGCACTAAAAACCCAGATTTATTGTCTGCTATAGTGTCCATAATCCCACCACTATTAAAAGCAATTACCGGCAACCCTGTAGCCTGCGCTTCAATAGATGCAAGACCAAAAGCCTCTGCCCTTCCCGATGAATCTGTTATTGAAGGAAAAACAAAAATATCGCTATTGTGAAAAATTTGTATAATTTCATCTTGATTCTTCTTACCAACCACACTTACATTTTTTGTTAACGACAAGGATTCTATTTTTAATTTTAATTGGGATTCAAAATCTCCTTCTCCAACTATTGTATAATTAACTTGATAACCATTGTCAACCAAAATCTTGACAGCCTCCAAAGCATAAATATGCCCTTTTAGCTCTACAAGTCTTCCTACTGAAACTAATTCTATCTCATTACTGACAATTCTATTTTTGAATTTGAAGAGTTTGGTGTCGACTCCTATAGGAATAATATGAATTTTCTTTTTTTCACATCCAATATTAATGAGATTATTTGCTAAATATCTAGAATTTACTGTTATAAACTCTGCCTTATTAAAAAGATATTCATATTTTTTTTTCAAGTTTGGCATATCTTTAGTTTGAGCATATCCACCAACCCCATGAAAAGTGGCCGAAAAAGGTTTATTTATCGCACCCAATTCATGCATAGTTGCAATGTGTTCAGAGTTTATACCAAAGTGTGCCTGAAAGAAACTTATTTCATTAAATTGAGAAAATTTAATTACGTTAAACCATTGTTTTAAATGCAATGAAAATGACCCCTCTTTTCTAAATAAAACTATTTTAAAAAATGAAAAAAAATTATAGGATTTCTTGAATAAATTTTTTAAAATGAAAAAAAATTTATCAAACCGATTTAACGGAATTTCAGGCAGATATTGTTGTGTTTTTGATAATAAATTATATTCTTGGAAGATGGAAGGTTGGCTCGTTTTCTCTATAGACTCTTTCTTTCTTGCCAGTATAGATACTTTAAAACCAAAATCTATTAAACCTGTTACATGATTAACGACAAATGTTTCAGAAGAAGACGGGAAGTAACTAGTCAAAATTCCAATATGTTTTTGTTTTATAGGAATCATTGATATTCTCTATTTAAAATTTTATTAAAAGTAGTCAACCCTCTATTTGTCAGTTTATAAATAATTGCAATTAATAGCAACCTTCTCTTTAAGCCATTTTTTATATTCTCATTTTGATTAAGCTTTTCTCTAAACAATTCAAATTTACCAGCTACTATTAGCTTTTTTAAAGTATTAATATATTTTTGAGCTGGATATAAAATATATGGCTTTTCAAATTTTAATGCGGTATTAAAGATGTACTCTCTTACGATTATTTCAGAATTTAAATCAATCATCTTCGATTTAGAGAATCGTGAGGTGATTGTTTGCTCATGCAATCGAACTAAAGAGTGTGCTTTTTGAATTTGTTTTATTTTGGCATCCTTTTGAGAAATACACCTAAAAACAAAGTCTAAATCCTGCGCTCGTGTCAACCGCTCTGAGAACCTTAATGTTCTCACAAAAGAACGCCGGTACATAAAAGAAGGAATATTCAAAACAACTCCACCAAGTAAGTAGTCCAAAAAAACATTATCCGTAGGCAAACAATTATACGTTGAGAGAATATTGGAAGGTTGCCCGGAAAAAGTTTTAAAACCGCTATATACAATTTGAGTTTCTCGTTCGAAGGCATTTAATTTTTCTTCCAATGCTCCCGGCAACAATAAATCATCACTATCAAACCACTGTATGAAATCACCACTACTCTTTTCAAATCCAAAATTACGACAACTGTTACCACCCTTTGGTAAATTTTCAGGTCTTTCGTACAAATAAAATCTTACATCCTTTTTTTTAAAGTTCTCAACCACACATATACTTGTGTCAGTCGACCCATCATCAACGATGATACATTCCCAATTCTCATAAGTCTGACCAATAATACTTTCTAGTGTATAGGGCAGCAGCAACGCGCGATTATACAAAGGAATTATGATGGATACCAACAAGTTATTACTCATATAATAAGTTTGCAATGAAACATTTGAAATAATTAATATTGCATCTTTTTTTTCAGTTTCCTAACTATTTTTTTTACTCGTTCCACATGTTTTTCTCCCAAGATAGCGACAATTTTTTTATACTGAAACCGTAGCTTATCACGATGACTCAAGTGAACCGAAGCAATATTGATTTCGATTTGGATTTTTCCTAACGCTTTTAAATACGCATTTCTATCCTTTTTTGCTATAAAAGTCAATGCATGTAACTGTTTAAAAATAGAATTAAAAAATTGAAAACTATGAAAAATTAGTTTTAGGGTATTTGCAGTTGCAGGTGCATCTGCGAGTACACCATTCTTGTTTTTAAATTTTCCGCCAAGTCCTACCGGAGTTATATGTGAACTATCTGTAACGTCTACTGCCCAACCAAAATCAAAAAGTTGTAAATGGTATCCGTCGTTACGTTTTATTAAAAATAAATTATCTGGTTTTATATCTCTGTGGACAATATTATGATCGGCTAACAACTTCAAAATATCAATAAACTCATCTAATAATTGAAAAACTTGTTGAGGATTCCATAATCCCACCAACGAATTAATGGCTGAAAATGGAATTCCTTTAATCCTTTCAACTTCAACAGTATCGTATGTACTTCCCTTTTCAAAAGAAAGTACTTTAGGAAAAAAACCATGTCTGTTTAAGACATTTAAAAATCTATTTTCATTATGACTTATAGGGTGTGATGCAACCTTTATAAAACTATGCTCATTCTCGTAGACCTCAGCAATAAATGCCTGAGTTTCATTTCGGCTAATACTCGATGAAATTAATTTTCCTTTTGCTTTAATAGTTTCACTTTCATGGTAGCCGTCAGTATTTTTCTTATTATGAAAGACTGTGGTGTCTTGAGGTATCTTATAAGTATAACCTCTTTTTCTCATAAAAGTATTAAGGATAAGCATAACTAATGGTACATCTTCATCAGCAGGAAAGGATACACCTATTTTGTTAGCCATGTGTGATAACCGCAATTTGTAATCTTCACTTATAACTCTTTTTTGTACATAGGCGTGATATAATAACGAATAAAAATAGTCCTCATGATTAGGACAGTAAAACCCGTTTGAGTGCATTTTTTTATTCCTTAATATATCAAGTTCCCACTTTAAGTCATAATAATCATCGCCTAAAAACCTAAAATCGAAAGGAACATATTCTCCATTTATTTTTATATGATGATATACTCGATGCGATAGTTCAGGATAAACATCGACCGCTCCTGTTACGTATTTTGCATAGTTGAGATTGGAGACTAAAAGGTCTATATCACCGTGTCCTTCTATATTGTATTCGTCTGGAAGACATTCAAAATTTCGGAGAACTACGTATTCTATACAATTATTAAGAACGAAGAAAAGATCTTTTACATTCTTATAAAAAGGAACTCCAACAATATTTTCATTCCATATTAACTTTTTATTAGCGGGAGGATGCATCTCTTTATACGCTCTGGCATCAAGTCCAAAAAGCAATGAAATATCCTTATTGACTTCAAAAAAATTATCAGAAGCATGAATTTTATGCCCCCCACCGGTACGCTCTCGGTAGGCCATTTTTAAGTCAAATACATTTTTGTTGACTAAATTAACCCCATTAGATGTTTTCATTTCTTCCATCTTAGGGCTCTCATCTTCAAAAATTATTGCAGTAAAAGTGTCTGCTCCACAATGTATTATTTTATTCTCAATTATTTTTTTGAAGTCACGTTCATCTCTATGACTTTGAGAATGTGCATAAAATCGTTTTAAATTATCATGAAAAAATGAATCACTCCAGTGTACGTCATACGTATTCAATACATTAAATTTTGATGATAAATCACTCACAATGAATTCTTCCTCATACAGTCCTTTAGACCAAATGATAATTATATGTATCAGTGTTGCATCCATTATTTATTGAAAGTCCCATTTATTTCTTTTTAAGACCAAAGGAATATCTTTTGTAATCAATTTCCCAGAATTAAAGTAATCTGAGGGTTCAACTATTATAGTTGCAACTTTTTGAATATGGTCATACAAATCCTCTCCTTGACGAATTGAGATATTTATGTAGTAATTATTAGGTTTAATTTCAAGTCCGTCAGGTAATTTACAGAGTATACAGTTCTTCCCCTCTTTAATGTTAAAAGTAGTGTTCGTATCTCTTGAATCGAATGCAACAATCCTTGTCTCGTTAGCATCAAAGAGTACTATTCTTAATGTTATATTTGGGTTTATAGAACTCTTTAAGGCCACTTTAAAGTAAAACGCTTCATCAATTGCTACTTTATCTGTAAGATTCTCATTAGAATCAAAAATTTCAAACTTGGTAAAATAAATAGATTTATTAGGAATATTCCTTTTTTTGAAATCAAAATGACTCATTTCTTGCGAAACGGTTTGTCTATAGCGGTTAATAGTTTCTAACGTACTTCCTTCAAAAACTTTTTCTCCATCAACTAATAGCATTGCTCTCGTACAAAGTTTTTGTACAGCTGCCATATTATGACTTACAAAAAGAACGGTGCGACCATCGGTCTTACTAATATCCTGCATCTTTCCTATTGCCTTTTTTTGAAACTCGGCATCTCCTACAGCTAGTACTTCGTCAATAATTAAAATATCTGGCTCTAAATGTGCTGCCACAGCAAATGCAAGGCGAACTCTCATCCCGCTACTGTATCTTTTCACAGGTGTATCAATAAACATTTCACATCCCGAAAACGAAATGATTTCATCAATTTTTGATTTGATTTCGACTTTAGTCATTCCTAAGATTGCACCGTTTAAAAAGATATTCTCTTTACCTGTTAGCTCAGGATGAAAGCCTGTACCTACTTCTAAAAGTGACGCGATTCTACCTCTAGATTTGATAACACCTGTAGTAGGACCTGTAACTCTAGAGAGTATTTTAAGCAGCGTAGATTTACCAGCACCATTCTTTCCTATAATACCCAAAACTTCACCTGTTTGGACTGAAAAATCGATATTCTTTAACGCCCAGACATAGTCTTCAGTAGCTTTAGCACTTCTATTATTAACTGCTCCAACCTTTAAATACGGGTCTTCTTTTCCCCGTATTCTTGACCACCACCTATTCAAATCATGACTCAATGTACCTGTACCAACAAGCCCTAAACGGTATTGTTTCGAGATATTTGAAACGGTTAATATAATGCTCATGAGTTCTTCGGAAATATTACAATTTTAAATTAAACGGTGTCGATGAAATTTTTCTCTGTTCGATTAAAAATTATCAATCCAAAGAAAAACAAAATACATGAAACCACCAGCGTATAAAAGAAACCCCACCAGGTAAAATAACCAGAATCCATGGTAATGTGTCTAAATCCTTCTACAATTTGAGCTAATGGATTATATTCTAAAAGCCATGCATATTCTGGTTTCTTATCAATGATTTCACTCATTGGGAATGGCACAGCAGAAATGTACATTAATAACTGCACGGCAAAGCTTACAACAACATTTAAATCTTTATATTTTGTTGTCCATGAAGATATTATCATTCCTGCTCCAAGCCCAAGCATAGCCATCATGAGCACGTATACTGGGAACAACATTAGTTTACTATTTGGAGTAAGATCATAGCCACCGGTCGTGATAAAATAAATATAGAAAATGATAAAAATGAAGAGCTGGATACCAAATTTGAGCAAATTAGAAAACGTCACCGAAATAGGCATTATCGCCCTGGGGAAATAAACCTTACCAAATATATTTTGGTTTTTTGTAAATGTGGTAGAAGTTTCGGTCAAACAGACTTTAAAATAATTCCAGGCCGTGATTCCTGCGAGATTGAAAAGAAATGGCGGAATGCCTCCGGTTTTAATATTTCCGAGGTTATTAAAAACTAACGTAAAAATTACCGAAGTAAAAAGAGGCTGGATAAGATACCAAAGAGGCCCCAAAATTGTTTGCTTGTAAACGGTAACGATATCACGTTTCACAAAAAGAAAAAGCAAATCTCTATATTGCCACAGCTCTTTTAAATTGAGGTCAATCAATTTTTTTTTAGCTGAAATTTCATATAGCCAATCCTCTTTTTCTAAGCTCATTTATTTAAAATTATCCCAAGTAATCTTTAAGCCATCAGCCACCGAAAATAATGGATTATACCCTAGCAAATTTCTTCCTTTTGAAATATCTGCCAATGAATCCTTTACATCTCCTTTTCTATCTGGGCCGTAATGAGCTGTAACATTTTTTTCTGAAACAGTTTTTAACTCTTCCCAAAGGTTATTTAGGCTGATGCGTTCTCCGTAAGCAATGTTGAATACTTCGTTCACAGCTTCATTAGGCGCAAAAAATGCTCGAATATTTGCTTGGACCGCATTTTCAACATAGGTAAAGTCGCGTGTTTGTTCTCCGTTGCCATTAATCGTTGGAGCTTTTTCGTCTAAGAGTGCCTGCATGAATAATGGAATTACAGCAGCATAAGCTCCGTCTGGACTTTGCTTGGGGCCAAATACATTAAAATATCTTAGTCCAACCGTTGGTGTGCCGTAGGTTTTATAAAATACATCTGCATATATTTCATTCACTAATTTTGTAACAGCATAGGGTGAAATAGGTTTCCCAATGTTTGCTTCTACTTTAGGCAACGCTGGACTATCGCCATACGTTGAACTTGACGCTGCATATACCAATCGTTTTACCGTATCACTATCTTTTTGTGCAACGAGCATATTTAAAAATCCGCCAACGTTGACCTCATTAGAGGTAATAGGGTCGTTAATGGAACGCGGCACCGAACCTAGTGCAGCTTGGTGTGTAACATAATCAATACCGTCCATTGCCTTTTTACAAGTTTCCAAATCACGGATATCACCTTCTATAAATTCGAAATCCGCATGATTTTCAAATTCCTTTATATTTTTATAATGACCGTTAGAAAGGTTATCGAGTACTCTCACTTTTTTGGCACCATATTTAAGCAAATAGGCAACGATGTTACTTCCTATAAAGCCTGCACCTCCAGTTACTAAAAAATTGAGTTTTGATAAATCTTGTGTATGATATGGATTTTTGAACATTATAGTCTGCCGTCTGTTTTGTTTAAAGGAAAAAATGATTTAACATCAAATACTACGTTTTTAGATGCAGTATGCGATTTTAAATCAAACGTTTTAAATTCATTATGTGAAACGGCTAATATGATTGCATCGTAATCCGACTTCAATTTACTTTCCTCTGTTATCAAGGGTAGTGAGAATTCTCTTTTAACTTCTTCTGCATTTGCCCAAGGGTCAAAAACGTCAACATTTAAATTAAATTTCTTTAATTCGCTAATTACATCGATCACTTTACTGTTACGTATGTCTGGGCAATTTTCTTTAAACGTTATTCCCATGACAAGCACATTTCCGTTTTTAACCTTTGCATCTTTTTTGATCATAAGTTTGATGACTTCAGAAGCTACATACGCTCCCATCCCGTCATTCATTCTACGACCTGCAAGGATAATCTCTGGATTATAGCCTTCCTCGATGGCTTTTTGCGCCAAGTAATAGGGATCGACACCTATACAATGACCTCCTACAAGTCCTGGCGAAAATTTAATAAAATTCCATTTTGTCCCTGCAGCTTCAAGTACGTCTTGAGTATTAATGTCAAGGAGTCTAAATATTTTTGAAAGCTCATTAACAAAAGCAATATTGATATCCCGTTGTGAATTTTCAATCACTTTAGCAGCTTCGGCAACCTTAATACTTGGTGCCAAATGGGTTCCTGCAGTGATTACTTCTTTATAAAGATTATCTACATACGTTGCAATCTCTGGGGTTGAACCTGAAGTAACTTTCAATATTTTTGTGACTGTATGTGTTTTATCTCCTGGATTGATTCGCTCTGGCGAGTAGCCTGCGAAAAAATCTGTATTAAATTTCATTCCTGAAATTTCCTCTAGAATTGGCACACAAACATCTTCGGTAACTCCAGGATACACTGTTGACTCGTAAATAACAACGTCATTCTTTTTAAGCACAGCACTCACAGTTTCACTAGCTTTTACAAGAGGCGTCAACACAGGTTGATTGTATTTATTTGTAGGTGTAGGAACTGTTACAATATAAACTGTCGCCTCGTTAATCTCCGAAGGATTATCAGTCACTACAAGTCCATTTTCTTCAGAAATTTCCATGGATGACTGTAATTCTGCATCACTTATTTCTAAAGTTTTGTCGGTTCCAGATTTTAATTCAGCTATTCTAGTCTTATTAATATCAAGACCTATTACTTTAAATTTTGAAGCAAAAGCTACCGCCAAAGGGAGACCTACATATCCCAAACCTATGATTGCTATAGTTGGTTTTTTATTCATAATTTTATTGATTCAAGGGCTTAACTAGCCCTTTTATTTTTTTTGCAAAATTACTTTTTTAATAACAAACAACGGTATCAAAAAAACAGATAATAATTCATTCTATGTTATGTATATAATTTGGGGCAAACAGGGGTTAATCTTTATTTGATTTAAAAATAGATAATGCGCGTTGCAAAAATGATGGTTTCTTTTCTTCCTCATGGTATCCATTTCCGTAGTTTCCATAACCGTAACCGTAACCATAGCCATAACCATACTTTGCCTTATCTTCAAAAAAGTTGAGTACAAAACTTATATTTTTTACCTCTCCTTTTTTATATTTTTCATTGATCATTGCAAGCATTCCCTTCTTTGTATAATTTTGTCGAACTAGATAAATAGTTGCATCTGCAAATTTTATAAGCTCTAGAGAATCAGCGACCAAGCCGAGCGGTGGTGAATCAAGAATGATGTAATCGTATTTTTCTTTCAACTCCTCTATCAATTCCTCCATTCTTTCTCCCATTAATAGCTCAGACGGATTAGGCGGAATGGGACCTGACAAAATAATATCTAAATTAGAAACATGAGTTTTTTGTGTTATTTCCTCAATACTTGCGTCTTTAATCAAATAATTAACAACACCTACACTGTTCGTAATCTCAAAATCATCGAAAATCTTTGGTTTTCTTAAATCAAGCCCTAAGAGTACGGTTTTCTTTTCGCTCAGGGCAAAAACAGAGGCCACATTGATTGATGTAAATGTTTTTCCCTCACCGCTTACGGAGGAAGTTACCAGTACAGTCTTTGTTCCTTCAATACCTTGTTTTTTGTAGATAAATTGTAAACTTGACCTAATCCCACGAAAAGATTCGGCAACGGCAGATTTGGGCTTTCTAATTACAGCAAGATTGTTTTTAATTCTGCTCTTCCCTACTGCACCCAACATGGGTATTTTCGAAATTCGCTCTATATCATTAATACTATTAATTTTGTTATTGAAAAAAGAGCGTAAAAACACATATATAAAAGGTACTAGAAACCCAAATAACAACGCCATCATATAATTGAGTTGGGTATTTGGTCCTATTTTCCCTCCGCCGGTATCTTTAGCAATATCTATGATTTGAACATCACTCACATTTGCAGCTTTCACTAAACCGGCCTCACTTCTCTTTGAAAGAAAAATATCATACGTGCCTTGACTCAAGTTATATCTACGCTCAATCTTCATGAGCTCTTGTTGCTCCTTAGGCAACTTCCTCATTTGAGATTCTAATTCACTAATGTCTCTATTAAGTCGTGATTGCTCTTGACCCATCAAACTTTTTGAAGAGGCAATATTTTCAAGTAGAACAGTTTTTACGGCGTTTATTTGTCGGTCAATATTATCAAAAACCGGTGCCCCATCTTTATATGAAAACTGTAATTTGTTTCGATCTTGAGCAAGTTCAATGATTTGAGAAACTCCCGATACTATACTAGATTCATTAATTCCAGCAACGGATGGTGCAGGAACATCCCTGTAATCAGTTCTATTCCGTAAATAGGTTTCTAGAACATCAAAGTAATTGAGTTGCCTATCTGCACTTTCCTTTTTTAAGTCTAGTTCGTTGAGTTTAATTGTAATTTCTCCTCCTTTGCCTTCAATATCAAAAATTTCATTTCTATTTTTAAAGGTGTTTAGCTCCTTTTCGACATCTTTGAGCTCTAATGATTTTGCATTCAAGCTACTATCGATAAAGGCAATAGTCTTTGTGGCAAAAAGATTTTTACGCTCTAACATATCTTCACTCAAAACAGCGACCGATGTGTTCAAATAATCAACCAATTTTGATTTATTCTGCCCATTCATGCTCATACGCAATACTGAAGATCCTTTGGAATCTGGTCTAATATTTACATTAATCCCTTTAACTGTCGCATCAAAATTTGAAAATGATAGAAAATATTCAACTCCGGGAACTGCTTCGATTTCTGGGTTAGGCACAAACAATCCGTTAAAGAATGGTTCTTCAATACGTTGTCCCAACTTAAAATCTTTACTGTATTCCTGAGCTTCAATATATATAGACTTTGTTTCTTTTGAAACGTAATTTTGAACAGTCACATTTCCGCCGGAAAAACTAGATGAGATATTAAACGTTACCGAATCCTTAAAAACTACTTTAAAACTTTGCCCAAGAGCCTGCCATTTATCTGATGCTACTTCAACAAAAAACGGAGTCTTTTTATATGCATCTACTAATTGGTACTCACCATTTTTTTTGTAGTTCAAATAATATTGTAATCGCTCTACTACTTTTTCATTGTGAGAACGCGACTTGAGTGTTATAACCGCAGTATTTACTTTATCTGTTGTACCACCCCAGTTAAAAGTCAGGCTCGTATTTGTAGTAAAAAAAGGGTTTTGATCGTCTTTAATCGTTATCAAATTACTCATTGAGTACACCGCTAACTTTCTTACGTTTATGTAATGCGCAACCGCTAAAGCCAGTATTATGGTAATAACAAAGAGATACCAATGCGCTAATAACTTGTACAAAAAACTCTTAAAGTCAAAATTTGAGCTTGATTGGTTTTGTATTTCGAATTCTTCGTTCATTAAAATCTAATAAATAGTAAGATTACAGTCGTTAACGCAGTAACCACAGATAAGATTGTCGTAAAAGATTGAAGCCCCGTAGTACCTGCTCCAATCGATTTTTGAGGTAATGGATTTATCAAAATCAAATCGTTAGGTTTTACGTAATAGTAGGGAGAATTCATGGCGTTGATATCGGTCAAATCTATGTGATGTACCTTTTGACCTAATGGATATTGACGTATAATCACAACATTTTGCCTGTCGCCCGTAAGGGTTATATCACCATTATTTGCGATGGCTTCCATGATGGTCAACTCGTCGCGATAAATAATGGTTGATCCTGGATTCGATATTTCTCCATTAATGGTGTAGCGAATTCCAGATAATTTTACCGTAACAAATAAATTCGCTTCAGGTTTAAAATAATCTTCGCTCAATCTTTTTGTCAATTCTTCTTGTACTTCTTCAACAGTGTAGCCCAATACCGGGACATCACCAAGCATGGGCATCCTAATGTTACCGTGCAAATCAACCACAAAACCATCGTAGTACAATCGTTGCTCTCCAGTTGCATTTGGATTTGTTGAAGAAACGGGATTGAACAAACCTATCATTTCTTCATCTAGCGCTTTCATTCTAATGCTCAATAAATCATTGACTTGAAGTCTGTAGGGCTCTTTCACTTTTCGGATTGAAACAAGGCTATCATTTACATTTTCACGTTCCTGCAAATAGGTCAATTTTTCAGTAGAAATACAGGAAGTAGCATTTAATATTACAAAAAGTAGTAATAGTAAATAAGTAGCTCTCATAGAAAAGGGGTTGTTTAGCGACAAATATAACGCAAGGTGCAACAATATTAAAACATTATTTATTTTTAGTAGTCAAAAACCGTTTAATTTGCAGGAAAATAAAAGCGTGAATTACCTATCAGTCGAAAATGTTGCTAAGTCTTATGGCGAACGTGTTCTGTTTAAGAATATTTCCTTCGGAATTAATCAGGGACAAAAAATTGGTTTTGTTGCTAAAAACGGAACTGGCAAAACCTCTCTACTCAATATGCTTTCGGGCGATGATAATCCGGACGAAGGTCGCATTGTTTACAGAAAAGACCTCAAAGTTGCATTTCTTTCCCAAGAACCCAATCTTGACCCCAATCGTACTATAGAAGAAACTATTTTTATAGGTGACAATCCAATTTTAAAAGTGATTGAAACTTACGAAAAAGCAATTCTCAACCCAGAGGATACCGAAGCTTACCAAAAAGCCTTTGACGGCATGGATGCTCATAACGCATGGGATTTTGAAACACGCTACAAGCAGATTCTTTCTAAGCTGAAACTTGACAACCTCGACCAACTCATCAAGAATTTAAGTGGAGGTCAGAAAAAAAGACTCGCGTTAGCCAAAGCACTACTCACCCAACCCGATTTATTGGTTATGGATGAGCCCACCAACCACCTTGATCTTGAAATGATCGAATGGCTGGAAGCGCTTTTTGCAAAAGAGAATTTTACCTTATTTATGGTAACACACGACCGGTATTTTTTAGAACGTGTGTGTAACGAAATAGTAGAACTTGACGAAGGAAATTTGTACAGCTACAAAGGAAATTACAGCTACTATCTAGAAAAAAGAGAAGCGAGAATAGAAACAGAAGCCACCGAAACAGGGAAAGCGAAACAACTCTACAAAAAAGAATTGGACTGGATGCGCCGCCAACCAAAAGCGCGAACCACAAAAAGCAAATCTCGTATTGACGATTTTAGTGACATCAAAGCTCGCGCCCACAAACGTCGCAATGATCACGAAATGGAGCTCGAACTCAATATGGAGCGCATGGGAACAAAAGTTGTCGAGATTCATAAGATATCAAAAGCATACGACGATAAAGAGTTGTTCACAAAATTTGAATACAATTTTATTCGTGGCGAACGTGTGGGAATTATTGGAAAAAACGGAACCGGAAAGTCCACTTTTTTAAATATAATGACTGGTAAATTACAACCAGATGCTGGTAAAGTGGTAATTGGTGACACCGTGAAATTTGGGTATTACACTCAAAAAGGAATAACTATTAAAGAAGGACAAAAAGTAATTGAAGTCATTAGAGAATTTGGGGATTACATTCCACTTAAAAAAGGCCGCCAAATTTCGGCACAGCAATTATTGGAGCGTTTTATGTTTGATCGTAAAAAGCAATATGACTTTGTTGAAAAATTGAGTGGTGGCGAACGCAAGCGTCTTTATCTGTGTACTGTATTGATTCAAAACCCTAATTTTTTAATCCTAGATGAACCTACAAATGACCTCGATATTGTAACCTTAAATGTATTGGAAAGTTTCTTGCTCGACTTCCCAGGTTGCCTTATTGTAGTGAGTCACGACCGTTATTTTATGGACAAAATTGTGGACCACTTATTTGTATTTAAAGGTGAGGGCGAAATTCAGGATTTCCCAGGAAATTATAGCGATTATAGAACCTACGAAGACAGCAAAGTAGTTGAACAAAGAGCAGCAACTGCCGAGGCAACCACAGAAAAAAAGAACTGGAAAGAGCAAACCACAGGCGCAAAATTGAGCTATCAAGAACAAAAAGAATATAGCCGTCTTGAGAAAGACATAGCCACGCTAGAAAAGAAACGCGAAGAACTTCAAAATAAGTTCGCTACCGAAAATTGGGATGGTGACGAAATTGACAAACAATCCATAAAATTGCAAAACATAATCGATGACATCGACGCAAAAACCGAACGCTATTTTGAACTCATGGAAAAAATGGAAAGCTAATTTTAAATAAATATGTCCGATTGAGCGCCCGCCAGAATGAAATTTAGTTTCGGGCTGGCAGTCGAAACCTAGTTTTGAGCAACGGTTTTAAAATGAAAAGAAATCCTTGTACTACCAAATAAAATCATACCTCAAATTTCTCAAAAACTCCACAAACCAACATGGGGTCCACTCCCCTTTTGTGTATGATTTTTTGACCAAGTGTGTTTATAAAAAAATAGACAACTCTTTCGCGGAAACCCGCCAGCCGGACGGGCAGGTTTTAAAAAGGTATCGACAGGCGTTATTTCGAGATACATCCGTTATTTCGATAACCGATTTTGGCGCGGGCTCCCGTGTATTCAAATCAAATGAACGAAAGGTAAATGCCATTGTGAAAAATGCAGGAATTCCAAAAAAGAGACAAAAATTACTGTATAAAATAACGCACTATTTTCAACCTTTGGAAATTTTAGAACTTGGAACTTCTTTAGGCATGGCCTCAGCTGCGCTATCTTTGGGAAGTCCAAAAGCAACCCTTAAAACAATTGAAGGCTGCCCCGAAACAGCTTCGGTTACCCAAAAGTATTTTAAGCAATTTGGCTTTGATAATATTGATTTAATTAACGCGAAGTTTGAAGATTTCTTTATTTCCGAAGCATTTACAAAAAATAGTTTCGACTTAATTTATGTAGACGGGAATCATGATAAAGAACGCACGTTGGAGTATTTTGAACAACTTCTTCCGCATGTTCATAATGACAGCGTCATAATTTTTGATGATATTTACTGGAGTAAATCCATGACCGAAGCGTGGCAAAAAATTGCGAGCCACCTAAACGTTACGGTAAGCATTGATAGCTTTTATTGGGGTTTGGTTTTTTTCAGAAAAGAGCAAAACAAAGAACATTTTACACTGCGGTTGTAACATTTTTTAAGGAAAAGAGTCAAACAACCAACGGTTTTTGATTGATAAAATGTTGAGCGCCCGCCAGAATAAAATTTTCTTTCGGGCTGGAAGTCGAAACCTACTTTCAAATAACGAATTAAAGACGTCACTAAAAATTTAGTGTACTTAAAATTGAAATACATGAGCCTAGTCATAAACATCAAAGACATTCGCAGAGATTTCCCTTTGGGGCAAGAAATAGTAAAAGTCCTTAAAGGTATTGACCTTGAAATTGAAACAGGCGAATATGTGGCGTTGATGGGACCTTCTGGTTCGGGAAAATCTACGTTGATGAATTTGCTGGGATGTCTTGATACGCCTACCTCGGGAACGTATTTTCTAAATGGGCAAGACGTGAGCAATATGACGCAGGATGAGCTTGCTGAAATTAGAAACAAGGAAATAGGTTTTGTATTTCAAACCTTCAACTTGCTCCCTAGAACCACCGCTTTAGATAATGTGGCACTCCCAATGATTTATGCAGGTGCTTCAAAAACCGAACGCACAAAAAGAGCCGAACAAGTATTGACCGATGTAGGTCTAGCAGACCGTATGGACCACCGTCCCAACCAACTTTCTGGTGGGCAACGCCAGCGTGTAGCTGTGGGAAGAGCACTTGTTAACAAACCCTCCATCATTCTTGCAGATGAGCCTACCGGAAATTTGGATTCAAAAACCAGTGTAGAAATCATGGCACTCTTTGACGAAATCCATGCACAAGGAAACACGGTAATACTAGTTACCCACGAAGAAGAAATCGCGCTGCATGCTCACCGAGTTATTAGATTAAGAGATGGACTTGTGGAAAGCGATGTTCGCAATCGATAGCATAATAAATTTGCGAAAATTCATGTTACAGCTTATCTGTGTTTAAGCAAAGACAAAATTGTTCTTAATCCGCTTCAATTAGTTTAGTAAATAACAAATCACAACTGTTTGTGATTTTCTCATCAGTCTTGTATCTTCGAGTTATGGAATATTTTGACGGCATCAATCCTATGTTATTGATTTTAGGCGGTATGGTTTTACTGGCCGGGCTTTATTTTTGGAACAAGAAGAACACACAGACCAATCGCGAACGCAGAAAACGCAGTTTTAGAGAACGCTATAATGAGCGCAAACGAGAAAATGAAAAATGATTGTTATCAATTGGTGGCTGGTTGCGGCATTACTAATTGGGTATTTATTTGTTTTGAGACAAAATAAAATTACGCAAAAAGAGCTCTCAATATATTTTAAGCAAAATAATTCCTAAACGAAATTAAAAAAGACATTTCCGTGCATGCGGATATTATATATGAAAATATACACAAAAACAGGAGATAAAGGGACAACGGCACTTTTTGGAGGGACACGCGTTCCCAAGCATCATATTCGGATTGAGAGCTATGGTACGGTGGATGAGTTGAATTCGTTTATCGGGTTAATTCGGGATCAGGAGATTGACGCTCGTTCTAAAGAAATTCTTGTCCACATTCAAAAAAAACTTTTTACCGTAGGCGCTATTCTCGCGACTCCGCCAGATAAGCAACTCCTAAAAAATGGAAAAGAGCGGTTGAATATTTCTAAAATTTCAGAAGAAGAAATCGAACTTCTTGAAAAAGAAATGGACAAAATGAATGAAGACCTCCCGCCCATGACACACTTTGTATTGCCGGGCGGTCACCCTATAGTGTCACATTGTCACGTAGCACGCTGCGTATGCCGTCGCGCCGAGCGTCTTGCCACACATTTACACGAGCTGGAACCTACAGACGAGCGCGTAATCATGTATTTAAACCGCCTAAGCGACTACCTCTTTGTGCTGGCACGAAAATTGTCCAAAGACTTGCAAGCAGATGAAGTAAAATGGATACCTGAAAAGTATTAAAATATGAAAAAATAACTTAGATTTTCAAGCTTCGGAAATTTTAATATTTTTAAAAATTTCATGTTAATCGAACGTCATTGATGGATATTAACAAAAAAATAACAGAGGTAATCAATTAATTTTCAAATACTTAAAAACGCTCTTGTAAATACCGCTTAAATAATTCACTTTTTACTTGACAATGTCAGCTAAAAAATTATTTTTGCAGAAAATTAAAACATACATATTATGTACTGGACTTTAGAATTAGCATCTTATTTAAGTGATGCACCATGGCCGGCAACAAAAGATGAGCTTATTGACTACGCGATTAGAACTGGCGCACCGCTTGAAGTAGTAGAAAATTTGCAGGCAATCGAGGACGAAGGAGATTCCTACGACTCTATTGAAGAAATCTGGCCGGACTACCCCACAGATGATGATTATTTGTGGAACGAAGACGAATATTAATTAACAATGTTTTTAAAAACATTGCAACAATATAAAGGTATCCAATAATAAAAGTCTCTGTTTTTACAGGGACTTTTATTGTTTATTTATACCATACGGAGGTTTAGGTTTTTGGCTTCGGAAATATAACAGAATTACTATTTTTCATTTTATTGAACGACCTTTACCTATTAAAATAAATTTCCGCAACGACGGACCACGCTAAAGACGTGGCTAGAATAAAATCAAAAAAGCTGTATAATATAACTAAAACAGCAACAAATCAATCATAATGAGAAACGCATCTACATGCACTTTATTTTTCTTATTATCCTTCATTTCTACAATGGAGGCACAACACCGTGACCTACTTCAGGATTCAAAAAGCAATAAATACCATCAAACGTATGTAGTTGCAGACGAAAAAGAAGAATGGAAAAAAATTGATTTTGACACTACTAGACTTTCTGGCGTTAAAATTTCAAAAACTAAACTTTTAAAAGACGAGCAAGAGTTTAAAAAAATGAAACAGTACCAAGAAAAATTGATTGCTCTTGGCTACAATTTAAAAGTGACCGGTGCTGCCGATGATGAGACTTTAAAATCCTATCACAAGCACGTATCACTAACAGAAATACTCTACAAAAGAGCATAAGGGAAAATTGATTACACTTTAATCATCCCCCTCCTACCACGCTTTTCAATGTGGTATTAGAAAAACAACAAGCAAAAACCAAAGTAGTTCAATATTAAAATTTATTGGAACTTTGAAATTATAATACTACCGCACTAATATAAAGTGCACTCAAAAATAAAATTATGGGATTTTTAGATAATGTATTAAAGGTATTTGTTGGAGACAAATCCAAGAAAGACATTGGTGACATTCAACCATTGGTAAACGAAGTAAAAAAACACGAAGCCGCTCTAGAAAAATTATCTCTTGACGAGTTGCGAGCAAGGAGTGATTATTTTAGGGCTTTGATTAAAGAGGACCAAAAAACAATCCAAGATAAAATAGACAGCCTTCAACTTGATGCTGATAAAGAAGAAGATATTGACAAAAAAGAAGATATCTATAACCAAATCGATGCGCTGAAAAATGAACGTTATGAGGTTGAAAAAGAAACGCTACTTAAAATTCTCCCCGAAGCTTTTGCTGTTGTAAAAGAAACTGCAAAGCGATTTAAGGATAATGAAAATTTAGTGGTGACAGCATCTGCGTATGACCGCGAATTGAGTGGTGAAAAAGACTATGTTACACTTGACGGTGATAAAGCAACCTGGAAAAATTCATGGGATGCCGCAGGAAAAGAAATCACTTGGGATATGGTACACTACGATGTACAGCTCATAGGTGGTGTGGCATTACACGAAGGAAAAGTAGCTGAGATGCAAACAGGTGAAGGTAAAACACTTGTAGCAACCTTGCCAGTATATCTAAATGCACTTGCAGGAAACGGAGTACACTTAGTGACCGTTAACGACTATTTGGCAAAACGTGATAGCGCGTGGATGGCACCTATTTTCCAGTTCCACGGAATGAGTGTTGATTGTATCGATTACCACCAACCCAATAGCCCAGCGAGAAGAAAAGCTTACAATGCAGATATTACGTACGGTACGAACAACGAATTTGGTTTCGATTACCTGCGTGATAATATGGCGCACAAACCAGAAGATTTGGTACAACGCCCGCATCACTATGCGATTGTCGATGAGGTGGATAGTGTTTTGATTGATGATGCGAGAACGCCATTGATTATTTCTGGACAAGTACCCAATGGTGACCGTCATGAATTCAACGAACTGAAACCAAAGATTTCAGATATCGTTGCTGTACAGCAAAAATATTTAACGGGTGTTTTAGCTGAAGCCAAAAAATTAATCAAAGAGGGCGATACCAAAGAAGGTGGTTTTCAATTGCTACGAGTTTACAGAGGTATGCCTAAAAATAAAGCGTTGATTAAATTTCTTTCTGAAGAAGGTGTAAAACAAATTCTACAGAAAACCGAAAATACTTACATGGCTGACAACAACCGAGAGATGCCAAAGGTGGATGCGGAGTTGTATTATGTAATTGAAGAGAAAAACAATCAGATTGAATTATCGGACAAAGGAGTTGATTATCTATCTGGTGAAGATGATCCAGATTTCTTTGTAATGCCTGAAATAGGTACAGAAATCGCAAAAATTGAAGCGAAGAAACTTTCAAAAGAAGACGAAGCTGCTGAAAAGGAAGTGTTGTTTAGAGACTTCGGAATTAAAAGCGAACGTATTCACACATTAAACCAATTATTGAAAGCATATTCTTTGTTTGAAAAGGATACACAATATGTTGTAATGGACAATAAAGTTATGATTGTCGATGAGCAAACGGGACGTATCATGGATGGGCGTCGTTATTCTGACGGACTGCACCAAGCTATTGAAGCAAAAGAAAATGTAAAGATTGAAGCATTGACACAAACATTTGCAACCGTAACGCTTCAGAACTACTTCAGAATGTACCGCAAACTAAGTGGTATGACGGGTACGGCAGTAACGGAAGCTGGTGAACTTTGGGAAATCTATAAATTGGATGTTGTTGAAATTCCAACCAACCGCCCAATCGCTCGTAACGATAAAGAAGATAAGATTTATAAAACAAAGCGTGAAAAGTATAACGCAGTTATCGATGAAGTAACCGAACTTTCAAAAGCAGGAAGACCTGTATTGATTGGTACAACTTCAGTAGAAATTTCAGAATTATTAAGTAGAATGTTAGGCATGCGCGGTGTTGAACACAATACGTTGAATGCAAAAATGCACAAACGCGAAGCAGACATCGTTGCCGAAGCTGGTAAACCGGGAGTTGTTACCATTGCAACAAACATGGCAGGTCGTGGTACCGACATTAAATTAAGTGACGCTGTTAAAAAAGCGGGTGGTCTTGCCATTATAGGTACAGAACGTCATGATTCGCGTCGTGTGGATAGACAGTTGCGTGGTCGTGCAGGTCGTCAAGGAGATCCAGGAAGTTCACAGTTTTATGTTTCGCTTGAAGACAATTTAATGCGTCTTTTTGGTAGTGAACGTATTGCAAAAATGATGGATAGAATGGGATTGAAAGAAGGCGAAGTGATTCAGCATTCTATGATTTCTAAATCTATTGAGCGTGCGCAGAAAAAAGTGGAGGAGAATAACTTTGGAGTTCGTAAGAGACTTTTAGAGTATGATGATGTGATGAACGCACAACGTGAAGTTGTTTATAAGCGTCGTTATAATGCATTATTTGGTGAGCGTTTGCGCGTTGATATCGCAAACATGATTTATGACACTGCAGAGGTTATTGGGGAAGGAAATAAATTGGCTCAAGATTACAAAAACTTTGAGTTTGAATTGATTCGTTATTTCTCAATGAGTTCGCCTGTCGAGAAATCTGAATTTGAGAAATCTGGTGTTCAAGAAATTGCTGGAAAAACATACAAAGCAGCATATCAACATTACCAAGAAAAAATGGGTCGCAATGCAGAAATGGCATTTCCGGTTATTTCTAATGTATATGAAAATCACAAGGATCAATACAAGCGTATTTTAGTACCATTTACAGATGGCGTAAAAACACTCAACGTCGCGACCGACCTTGAAAGAGCTTATGAAACGCAAGGTAAAGAGCTTGTAAAAGATTTTGAAAAGAATATTTCATTAGCCATTATCGATGATGCGTGGAAAACACATTTACGCAAAATGGATGAGTTGAAACAGTCTGTACAATTGGCTGTGCACGAACAAAAAGACCCGCTACTTATTTATAAATTTGAGGCATTTGAGTTGTTCAAAAGTATGATTGAAAAAGTAAACAAAGATGTATTATCATTTTTGTTCAAAGGGGAACTTCCGCAGGAAAACCAACAACAGATTCAAGAAGCGCGTGAGGTAAAATCTAGAGAGAAATTGAACGAGCAGAAAGACGAAATCCAAAATATGGATGAACGTGCGGCTGAGTCTAGAGCTGCCGGACAAACACAACCTCAACGCCAAGCAGTCACAGAAACGATTACTCGCGAGATGCCAAAAATAGGCCGTAACGACAAAGTAACCATCAAACATGTGATGAGCGGTGAGAGCAAAGAAGTGAAATACAAACAAGCCATTCCTTTGATTACTAAGGGAGAATGGGTGTTATTGAATCAAAATTAAGGTTCAGAAAAACTCATTTTTTAAATAGTGAAATCCCGAAATCAAATTGGTTTCGGGATTTTTGTTATCAACTTTATAAGGGACAAAAAACATATTTATTTATCTTCGGAAATATTAAACAATACTACCATGTTGAAAGGATTTAAAATTGAAATTAAATGGGCAATCATCATAACGATTATGTCCCTTGTCTGGATGTTGCTGGAAAAAACGCTGGGATGGCACGACGAAAATATTGCTGACCATTATTGGTTAACATTCCTATTTATTCCTTTTTTAATTTTAATGTATGTCCTTGTCATGCGCGAGAAGAGAAGACGCGTTCACCATAGAAGAATGACGTGGCTACAAGGGTTTTTAACAGGACTAGCGGTTGCTGTATTAGTCGCTTTGTTATCCCCATTGGGTCAATATATAACACACAATTATATCACTCCAGAATATTTCGAAAATGTAAGAAATTACAGTGTAACCAATGATTTGATGACTATTAAGGAAGCAAATGATTATTTCAGTATCACAAATTATATTTGGCAAGCAGCAATAGGAAGTCTTGTGGGAGGGGCAGTAATTAGTGCTATTGTCGCACTATTTTTGAGAAGATCGTAGGTTGTTTTGTTATTAAGAAGAAAAAGCATTGGGGACTGATTGGGTTAGCACAATCGCCAACGCTTATTGTAAAATTAAATTACTGTATTCGGCATTAATTCTGAAATTTCTATTCTTATCAGCAACTCTGTTGAATCCTTTGACCAATACTCGGTCTTGTTGCTTTTCAGAAGTTAATTGTAAAGATTTTGGGTATTTTAATGTGGAACGTTTTCCATTGAACAAGAAAGAAAAAGAAGTTTTGGGCAATGAAACCGCGGCATCTGTATTGCGAAGTACGATTTCCAACGTCTTAAAATCATTTGAGATATTCCCGATAACCAATGCTCCAAAAGAACCCGTCAAAAATGCCTCTTTATTGATGGAAGAAATTTTTATATCACTTGAGTTTGCATTTAATTGAATACTCTCAACGTTACCAATTTCGCATTTATCAACGAACTTTACGTACAACGTTCCAAATTTCCAATCCTTTACAATCACCGGAGCATAAGCAGCATTGATGAGGGTTTTACCCCCATCAATTCGCTCTGCTGTAAACGGTGTGTGATTTAATGTAGCTTTTACATTAAAGGCATCAGCCATTTTAATTTCGCCGTGGCGTACATCAATTTCTGTTTTAGTGTTCTTAGGCATTCTAATAATTATTGTACGCTTTACCTTAGGAATGTTAGTTCCTTTGTTCGTAATAATTGTTGTTTTAGAATTTCCATTAGGGTCAACAACCGTTTGTTTATAAGATGTTCCGTCATTAACACTACGCTCAATGGCTTTCTCTAATTCTCTCATGCTCCCTTCCATATCTTCTCCAAATTTTTCGCCAAACTGCTCTCCCCATTTCTCCATTTCTTTGCCAAATTTTTCACCCCAAGCTTCCATTTTTGCTTCCCATTCTGGGCCAAAACGTTCTTGGTATTCTTGCTCCATTCTCTTACCCCAAGCTTCCATATCGCGCTCAAAATCTTTTCCGAAATTTTTGTCCATTTTGGCTTCAAATTTCTTCATATAGCCCTCTTCATCTTTTTTGTATTCTTCATAGTCAAAATCAATGTTACTTACGCTACGCATAATGGTCTCGGTAAATTCGGGCGAAGTAACGCCATTGATTACAGGTGCTAATGCATTTTCAAGTAACGGACCTAGAAAATCCAAATTTTCTAAAGATTCCATGGAGGAAAGTGAGCTTAATCCGTCCCAGTTACCTTTTTTTCCATTAGACGTAATTACTACGTTTTTGGAATTTCCGAGGACATTAAAGTTCCAGTCATTGAATAACTGTTGCTTTTGCTCTTTTGTTAAATCCTCACCTTCAATAAAGGCCTCTACCTCTACTTTGTCTTTATTCCACGTTTCAAAAATAACATTGGTGTGCGATGTATTTACAGTCACCACCATGTCACTCGAAGCGTTATAAGACTCTACAAATTTTTCCTGAGAAAAACCCGTAACAACCACCACCAGTGCGAGCACTGCGGCAATCTTATACTTCAATACTACTAATTTGTTCATCTTTTTGATTTTTTAGTTCTTTTAATTTATTATTTAACTTTAAGACAAGCTCTAATTGCATTTTTAGGTTGTCAAAAAGTGCGGTGATGGTTTCTTCGTTGGGACCTAATTCGTTGAGCTCTAGATTAAGTTGTTCATACTCCTTTTTAAGTCCGTCCAGTTGTTTCATATAACCGTCAATTACATCTTTATTATCGTTTGTAATTTCCAGCGATGCCAATTGTACATTGATTCCTGCGGTCAATAGATTTTCTGCCCTTTTAATTTCTGGCGAAATATCTCCCAAGCGAATCATCTTTTCTTGTTTTTGGGTACCATCTTCATTTAATAGTCCCTCGATAGTTGGATTGTTTTCTACAATTGTATTGTCCTCGTTATTTTTTGTCAACGCATTGTAACCAAAGAAGCTCACCGCCAAAAAGGCAATCGCTACGGCTGCAACTTGCATCCAAAAAACCAGAGGTTTTTTACCTCCCGAAATTTGTTTCTCATCACCAAAAGCAGCTTGCAAACGGGCTTCAAAGCGTGCTTCGTGTCCTTGTGGTAATGATGGCTCATTTGATGGTTTTCCCTTCATCAGCTCTCTAATATCCTGTGCCATATTGTAAATGTTTTAAAGTTTGTTGTAATTGTATTTTTCCGCGGTGCAAATTGGTTCTCGATGCACTTTCTGTTATTCCCAGCACCTCAGCGATTTCTTGATGGTCGTATCCTTCTATTAAAAATAATTGCACAACATTTTTATAATTGGGCGATAATTTTTCAATCGCTTGGTTAATCTCGATCATCGTTGTGCCATCATCTGTTTCCCAGCCCACTTCTCCTTCATCCTCAATGTGTAGCGTTTGCTCATTGATTTCCTCTTTATATATCTTTTTCTTTTTAAGCTCGTCAAGGCATGTGTTGATGACAATTCGTTTTAACCACGCGCCAAAAGTCACGTCTCCACTAAATTGTTCTATCTTCTTAAACGCTTTGATAAATGCCACTTGCATAGCGTCTTCAGCCGCAGCAGTATCTTTCAAATACCTGCTTGCTACGATAAACATCCCATCACAATATTGCTTGTACAAGGCAAGTTGCGCTTTAGGATTCTTATCCCGACATTGTTCAACAAGTAATGAATTTGACACTAATTGATGGTTTTTTTCGTTGGCGTTCAGGTTAAAGACGAAAATTATTTCGACTTGTTGCAACGTGTTATTATTTTCTTCGGAAATTTTAATTTCATGATAAAGATAGCTGAAAACAAAGAGGAACCAAGACGCAAGCGCAACAAGAAATAGGACTGAAATTAAATTGAAACGAAATATTTAATACAACTGTCCTGTAATGATCAAAGCAAATGCTCCCTTTTCCTGTTTATCTTATATACTATACTCAATGCCTTATGAAAAATCACCAAACACTCAAACTAAAAATGAACATTTTTTTTAACTACATTTAATCAACTAAAAAATCAACCTTTAAAATTTCTATTATGAAAAGCTATTTTGGTTTCTTGCAATACTTGGAATTCTAGCCCTATTATTCTTTATTGTCGTTGCTCCTATCATGAAAAATGCAACAAAAAAGCACAGTCCAGAACAAACCGTGGAATACAGTGACGGCAATCTCAAATTGAGCACGACGTATAGCAGTCCTTCAAAAAAAGACAGAGTGATATTTGGCGACCTTGTACCTTACAATGAAGTTTGGCGCACGGGAGCAAACGAAGCTACCACTTTTACAACCAATAAAGATTTGTTGATTGACGGAGAAACGCTTACCGCAGGAGAATACACTCTGTGGACTATTCCAGGAGAAGAAAATTGGAAAGTAATTTTTAATACAAAACAATATGGTTGGGGCGTTAAAATTTCAGACCAAAAAGCATCACGCGAACCCGAATACGATGCTTTGGTTTTAGAAGAACACGTGATACAAAATTTTGCACCAGCCGAAAATTTCACTATAAAGTTTGTCGAAACCGAAGTAGGAGTAACAATGATTTTGTCTTGGGACATGGTTGCAGTACCTGTGAGTATGGTGGTTAAATAAACTGTTTCAATAACTATATCATTGTTGGATTAAGCTTCAGCAAGAAATGTATTTATTGACCAATTGTAAAATACTCACAATATCCTTGATAGTTTTAGACAAACTAGGTCAAAAAATATCCTCGTAACAAATTATTACGAGGATATTTTTTTTAAAAAGAAGCGCGTACTATTCCAACACCATCATATTGAGAGTCACATTAATATTGTCACGCGTCGCTCTTGAAAACGGACAAACTTCGTGCGCTTCATTGATCAACTCCTCGCCTTTTTTAGTATCAACTCCTGGCAATACGCAATCAAGAATAGCTGCTAACTGTAAATCTCCATCTTTTGTTTTACCAATACTTATGGTTGCCGAAACTTCAATTTCGCCATCCAATTCTACATTATGTTTTGAGGCGATTAAACCTAAAGCACCTCCAAAACACGCCGCATAAGCACTACCAAAAAGCTGCTCAGGATTTGTACCGTCGCCACCATCGCCACCCATTCCTTTGGGTACTGATAAATTTAAATCTATAGGGCCATCTTCGCTCTTTACATGTCCATTTCTTCCTCCCACTGCTGTTGAAGTTGCATCATATAATTTTTTCATGATTCTAATATTTATGTTAAAGGAAACAAGATACTGCGCAAACCACTTATTTTAAAACCTAGATTCATAAAATATTCATAAATTCGAATTGTGAGCGAAAAAGAGAAAAATACAAGTGCATTGAATGAAAAACAAGGTGTTGAACAACCTACAACGTTGAGTCAATCTGCCGCCGAAAAATTAAAAATTCAGCGTAAGAAAAAGCAGTCTGTAGATGCGTTAGTAAAAGGTATCATCAATGGCGATAAAACGGCATTGAGCCGTGCCATCACTACTATTGAAAGTACCGCTCTCAAACACCAAAGCCAAGCAAAACAACTTATCAAACAATGTCTCCCGCACGCAAACCAATCTATTCGCATTGGCATTACAGGCGTGCCCGGCGTTGGAAAGAGCACATTTATTGAGCAATTTGGATTGTCTCTCACGCAAAACGGAAATAAAGTCGCTGTACTTGCCGTTGACCCAAGCAGCTCTGTGAGCAAAGGAAGTATTCTAGGCGATAAAACCCGAATGGATTCTCTAGTCAAAGAAAGTAACGCATTTATTAGACCTTCTTCAAGTGGCGATTCCTTGGGTGGTGTTGCTCGTAAAACCCGCGAAGCTATCATTCTATGCGAAGCTGCTGGCTACACACACATTATCATTGAAACCGTTGGCGTGGGACAAAGTGAAACCGTGGTACACTCAATGACCGACTTTTTTCTACTGCTGAAACTTGCTGGAGCTGGCGACGAACTCCAAGGAATAAAACGCGGAATTATAGAAATGGCGGATGCCATTGTCATTAATAAAGCCGATGGCGAAAACGTAAAAGCAGCCAAACTAGCAAAAACCGAATTTAACCGTGCACTCCACCTCTACCCGCCCAAAGCAAATGGATGGACAGCAAAAACCCTTACGTGTAGCGCTCTTAACAACGAAGGCATTAGTGAAGTTTCAAAAATGATTTCAGATTTTATTGCTGAAATGAAACAAGCCGGACACTTTCAAAAAAAACGCGTGGAGCAACAAAAATTCTGGTTACTTCAAACCGTTGAGAGTAGATTGAAAAGTGATTTTTACAACAATGCTGAAATTAAAAACGAATTAAAATTTCAGCTAGAAAAAATTGAAGCGAATGAAACTACTCCCTTTGAAGCCGCTGATGTTTTGTTGGGGATGCTTTAGAATGAACCAAAAAAAACTACAACCCCTCAAACCACTTAATCTGTGCCTGCAAACCTTCTTCCATTGAGGTATTTGGGTTGTAATTCAATAATTTTCTTGCTTTATCTATATTCGCTTTTGTGCGTGATTGGTCACCTGGACGGGCGGGTTTTTTGTCAACCGCTATTTTAGTGTTGAGTAGTTTTTCTACAATTTCAATTCCTGTGGCTGTGGTGTTTTCTTCTTCGGTACCAAGGTTAAAGATTTCTCCATTGGTTACTTTTTCTTTTCCAATCACACTTACAATACCGTCCACTATATCCTGCACATACGTAAAACTGCGTAGGTGTTTTTCGCTTCCTTCAAATAACGGGAACGGCTTATTGTTCAACCCGCAATCGATTAATCGTGTGTACAATTTATCAGGGCGTTCGCGTGGTCCATACACAGAATACAGTCGCAAGGAACAACCCTTGACTATTTCGCGACGAGCATAGGCGAGCACTAATTGTTCGGCAGCAAGTTTTGTTACTCCGTACCAAGATGCGGGCAGTGGCGCCTCATCTTCGGTGAGGGTGGCTTCCAATCCGTATATGGATGACGTTGCAATATTTACGATAAAGGGAGGGTTTTCTAACGTTTCCACCGCGTCCATAACACGCTGCGTCGCAAGAATATTATTGCTCAAATAATCATCAAAAGAACTCGTAGCAGAGATTCCCGGATGTGCCGCAAAATGGAAGATATAATCTAAGTTCTTCGGAAATAAGGTTTTCAAATGTTCTACCCTTAAATCTCCTTCTATAAAGGTAACCCCTGCTTTCTTTATGCTTTCGGTATTTTTTAATTTTAAAGCAATGTCATAATACACCGAAAAATTATCAATCCCAAAAACGGTATGACCCAGTTTTGCTAACCTTTCGGCAGTGTGGGAACCTATAAATCCGGCAGCACCTGTTACTAATATTCTCATTTACAGAAGGGGTTGAATGATTAACATTTTCGCGTAAGCTGTAAAAATAACATCTTTTTTATCCGTAGGCTTTTAAATGGGTCGCATTATTTAAAAAAGGAATACTTTTGCAGAATTAACCGCCACTATTTTATGTACCAATTTACCATTATTGTTCCCGTATATAACGAAGAAGATAATCTTGAACGTGTTGAAAAAGAGCTGCTAGCGTACATTCAAATCGCTACAAAAAAGACGAAAATCCTCTTCGTAAACGATGGCTCAAAGGATAATAGTCAAGCCATGATTAAAGCTATTTGCGCTCGTAATGAAGCTTTCAATTTCCTTAATTTTAAAGAAAACAGAGGATTGAGTGCGGCTATCAAAGCTGGCTTTGATGCAGTAGATACGGAGCTTTTGGGATATATAGATAGCGATTTGCAAACGGCTCCAGCAGACTTTAATTTGTTACTGGAACACAGTAATGAGTATGATTTAGTAACTGGTGTACGTTCAAATAGAAAAGACTCTTTTGTGAAAAATATGTCCTCAAAAATCGCCAACGGAATTCGTCGCGCATTTACTGATGACGGGATGGACGATACGGGCTGCCCCTTAAAAGTAATCAAAACCGATTATGCAAAACGCATCCCAATGTTTAAAGGCTTACACCGTTTTTTACCCGCGATGATTTTACTACAAAACGGAAAAGTATTACAAGTACCCGTACAACATTTTCCGCGTGTGGCGGGTACGGCAAAATTTGGAGTTTGGAATCGCCTTTTAGGGCCATTAATGGACTGTTTTGCTTATTTATGGATGAAGAAAAAATACATTAACTACACGATTGAAAGTAAAGGATGAGTAGTTGGATTATATATACCATAGGTTTTGTAGCGCAATTACTGTTCTCGGGAAGATTATTGGTGCAATGGATGCTTTCTGAAAAGAGCAAAAAAATTGTCACGCCTTCGTTGTTTTGGAAGCTTAGTTTACTCGCCTCTTTTCTGCTATTTGTGTACGGTTATTTGCGTGATGACTTCGCGATAATGCTGGGACAAGCACTCACTTATTATATTTATATCCGGAATTTACAATTGCAGGGCGAATGGAAAAAAGCAAATAAAATACTCCAAATTTTCCTCCTCATTTTTCCAATCATCATTGTTATTTATGGCTACAATAACGGTGAATATGATGTAGAAAAATTATTCAGAAATAATGCTATTCCACTATGGCTGTTAATTTTAGGGATTGTAGCACAGATTATATTTACACTCCGTTTTATCTATCAATGGATGTACAGCGAAAAACATAAGTCGTCTGAGTTGCCCGTTGGATTTTGGCGCATGAGTGTTGTAGGTGCCGCACTTATTTTAACGTACGCCATTTTACGCCACGACCCCGTTTTATTTGTGGGTCACTGCGCGGGACTTATCATTTACATTCGTAATATTTTTATTTGGAAAAAACAACTCCATGGAGCAACTGAAAAAGAATAACATCTTCTTACTCGTTATCGCGTGCATCGCCATCTTTTTTGTCAATCTAGATGCAATTTGGGTGAATATAATGGAAGCGCGCAACTTTGCTTCGGCACGAGAAATGTTGCAGGATAACAATTGGTTGCTAACGACGCTCAACGGCCAACCACGTTACGAAAAACCTCCTTTACCCACGTGGCTTACAGCGTTTTCAGCGGCAATTTTTGGGTTAAAAAACTTGTTTACCATGCGACTTCCGGCGGCTTTGATTACGCTGGTTTTAGTACTGACTTCCTATAAATTAGCTTTAAAATTTACGGCACATAAAACGTATTCGTTTGTAAGCGCACTAATTTTAGCAACTTCATTTTATATTGTTTTTTCTGGCCGAAACGGGCAATGGGATATCTTCACACATGGATTTATGATAGTAACCATCTATCAACTTTTCTTATTTTTCACATCGGAAACTAAAAAATATCAACACGTATTAATTGCAGCAGTATTTTTTGGCTGTTCCTTTATGAGCAAAGGCCCCGTCTCTTTATATGCCTTGTTTTTACCATTTTTAATCGCGTTTGGATTTACGTATAAATTCCGAAATCTGAAGTCTCGCGTCATTCCAATAGTGTTATTTTTAATCATCGCTTTGGCACTCTCGGGCTGGTGGCATTACTATACATATATCAAAGACCCAGAAACCGTCCTCGCAATTACAAATAAAGAAACGGGCAATTGGACGAGTTATAACGTGCGCCCTTTTTATTACTATTGGAGCTTTTTTACACAAAGTGGAATCTGGACAATCCCAGCATTTATAAGTCTGCTATACCCCTATTTAAAAAACAGAGTATTTGACAAAAAAGCGTATTTATTTACCTTTTTGTGGACGATGGCTTCGGTTGTTTTACTGTCGATAATTCCTGAAAAGAAATCAAGATACCTGCTTCCGGTATTGATTCCATTGGCATTGAATTGCGGATTTTATATTGAATATCTTTTTAGACGTTTTTCTGAAATTTCAGACAAAAGAGAAACGATACCCGTGTATTTTAATTTTGGATTGATTGCCCTAATTGGAGTTGCATTCCCGATCGCTGGATTTATTTATTTGAAAGATTCGCTCGACGGAAAATGGTTTTGGTTTGTGGCGCTTTCCATCTCTTTATTTTTGATTGGATTCTTTATTTTCAAAAACCTAAAGTCCAAAAAAATACGTCCCGTTTTCTTTTTGACCATTGTATTTATTGCGAGTATTACGTGTTTTGGAATGCCCATTGCAAAATCTCTTTTGAGCAATCCAGACTACAAACCAATGAGTGATTTAAGGGAATGGCAAGTTGAAAATGACAACCTGCCTATCTATGAATTCACGTTTTTTACACCTGAGATGATTTGGGATTTTGGAGGAAATATTCCTGTAATGCATAACGACGAGAAGATTGTCATCCCAAATGAACAAATATTTGGTGTGCTCATTGCCGAACATGAACGAGAGCAATTTGAAGAAACGTTTATGAGTGGTGGAAATTTCCGAGTAGAAAAAATAGCGCGTTATGACATGAATCCGCAGCCTCCTGGTAATAGGCAGCATAAGACTAGATTGTGGCGGGATTTTTATGTGGTTCGTGTGGCTGAATGATTTTTTAAAGATTATGCTCAAAAATTTTTTCAAGATTTAAACTATTTAAAAAAATATCCACAGGATAATAACTTAATGAATCTTTGCCTAAGTAACTCGATTGAAATTGATTCAGTTTTATTTTATTTGAGTTGAATCTAAACTTTTCCGAATTAATCTTTTTGAAAATATTGACAATCATTTCCGAACAGTATAATCTGTTATTGCCATTTTCTGAAAAAGTAAGGTCAAAATAAATAAATTCTTTATTCAAAAGTTCTAGTTCAGACTTTAGTTCTTCTTTCTCAAAATCAGAAAGATTAGAAATTTTATATCCAGAAAAATAGTCTACATTAATTGATTCTTTCATATAAAAATCTTTAAAACTATCTATTTTTAACGCGCTAATATTTTTATTGTTATTTACTACGTGAAATATTTCCCAATGACTTTCATTGAATATAGCAACTCCTACATGAGAAGGTTTTTTTGTATACAAATTGAAATTTTTTGCTACTATACCCTCTTTTGTTTTTGTGCCTCTATATATTAAATAAACTTCGTCACTATTTAGTAAATCCTCACTTACAATTTTTTTCTCACCACAAGAAAAGATTAAGATGGCTAAAATTAGCCATCTTAATTTAAATTGAGTTTCGATAGAGAAAATCATTTTTTAAAATTTATAATCAATTCCTAATTCAAATGCATATAATTCGTTAATTGACCAAATGTTACTACTGTTCCCATTTGAAATTGAAAAAGTGTCTGCCTGAGTTCTTAAACCTAGAGATAAATTAAAATCATCATTTATTTTTTGACGAATACCCGCAGCAGCGACAACGGCAAAATTTATACCTAAGTTATCTATCGAATTATCTAAATCAATTTTTAAATTTTCGCTTTTGGATTTATACAAATATGAAAAAACAAACCCTATTTTTCCATAAATAGCTGTATTCTCAGATACATTTTGATTTACTCCCACACTTACTGGTAATTGTATATAATTATTTGACAGGTGTATAAATTTACCATCTAAATCAAAATAATCAGCTTTACCTCTTAAGTATTCGAATTCCAATGAAATTAAAAAGAACTCTGTCGCTGTAAATTCTACACCAATAGAACCTCCACTAAAATTGGCATTTAGTTTATAATTATTTTCCAATTCTATCTCACCTATACCGAATAATGCTTTAGTGAAAATTTTAGGTTCACTCTTATTTTCATTCTTCTCTTGGCCGTAGATATTAATACAAATAAATAGCAGTAATATCATTAAAAAATTACTTGTTTTCATATTAATCATCGCTAACACCGCTTCCAGCAATTCCGCCAACAATTGCACCAATTACTGCCCCAATAGGACCACAACAAGCTCCACCTGCAATTATACCAACCATTGCTCCAACAGCTGTTCCAGGATTCGGGTTTCTCTCAGGATTTAAATCCATTGAAACTGTATTTGCTAATAATATAAATTCTTGATCAGAACTATCCAATTCTTGAAAACCGTTAGTTGTCTCTATTTCTTCAACCCAACCATTGTTCACTATATCAAGCATGATTTGTTTTGTTGCGTTATCATAATTATATTGATCCATCAATACCGAGAACCCTTCATCGTTTGTAATAAAAATACCATTTAGAACCTCGTTTACTAGTTCAAGTGAAACACTACCTGGATCGAGACCTACAATACCAGCATAGTAATCTAAAGTGCCTTGATCAATATTAGTGGGCAATGGAGATTTGCCTTTAGATATATCGGCTTCAATTAATGAAATTGAATTAACGATTTTTTCTGAATCTTTTTTAATATTAAAATTTAGCTTCTCACTTTGAGGAGTTTCTACTCTATCTGAAGTACATGATAAAAATGATGAGAAAAAAGTTAGAAAAATAAAAAAATAGCTTAAAGTAGTTTTTATAATTTAAAATGTTTAAAGTTTATAGCGATAAATATAATATAAAGATTGATATCAAAACAGGGGGAAAACACCCTTTTTTAATAAGGGTATTTCCCTTTTTCTATATTTTTAAAAGTATAGTTATTCTTGAACTAACCTCACTTGCACCCAGCGATTTAATCTATAAATCAATAGCCCGATAATCCCTCCAAAAAACATCCCCGTAACAATATCCAACGGATAGTGTACTCCCAAATAAATACGGCTATATGCCACAACGGCTGCCCAAAATAATAAGATAAATGGGAGATATTTGTAATAAGGTTTTAGCAACAAGCCCAAAAATACTGCCGCTGCCATTGTACTTGCTGCGTGAGCAGAAAAGTAACCATAACGGCCACAACCATCTGCTATAAAACGCATTTGGTTTTGCAGAGCTTCTACCCTACACGGTCTTGGTCTTTTAAAAAGAATGTACTTAAATAAACTGGCGAGTTGGTCACTAGCAGTTATCATAACTGCAGCACACACGATTATAATAATGGTGGAACGCAATCCAAATTTTTTAAAAACCAAATACAACAAAACGACATACAAAGGGATGGACGACCATTTTTCGGTCACGATTTTCCAAAATCCGTCCCAATTTGTATTCCCCAGATTATTGAGAAACAAAAAAAGCTGCTCGTCGTATTGCAGTAAGAAATCAATCATCTTCGTAGCGCTCTATTTCTCTATCGTAGAATTCTGTTGCTTCTTTTATGTAGTTTTCAGTTTCGGCTTCCAGTTCTTTTTGGTCGTGTTGATCAAACTCTTCGAGCCATTCAACCTCATCATTTTCAAGGTTGATGATAAATCTTGGAAACTCAGTATGAATTACAAAAATTGCGGTGGGATAATCGCTGTTATCGCCTAAAAGGTATTTTGGGAATTCCATTTGCTTACTTTGAAATTAATGATTTATTATTTCGGTTTGTTTGGGGATCAATCGTTTCGAAAGATAATTAAATCTTATAAATAAGAGCACGCCAGAAACTGTCAATCCAGCCAACAACCCTATCCAAATTCCTGTACTGCCATACTCTGTGAACAATCCTAAATAGTACATGATTGGAAAGCCCACTGCCCAATAAGCAATAAATGTGATGACCGTGGGTATTTTTACGTCTTGCATGCCACGTAAGGCTCCCAGGGCAACTACTTGAATGGTATCGCTTATTTGAAAAACTGCCGAAACCAATAACAACTGCGCGGCAATTTTTACCACCTCAGCATTATTCTGAAATTCCAAGGCATTATCATAATCTAGATACATTTTAGGAAACGCTGTTCTACACAGTAAAAACATAATTGCAAAACCAACGGCACATAGTAAGGACAATAAGAAAATTGAAAATGCAATGCGACGCAAATCCTCAAACCTTTTTAACCCCTTTTGATTTCCAACCCGTATCATCGCAACAACACTAAAGCCCATCGCAACCATAAAAGTCATTGAAGATAAATTGAGCGCAATCTGATTTGCCGCCTGCGGATTTTTCCCCAAGATTCCCGATAACCAAATCGCCGCCGTAAAAATCGCTACTTCAAAGAACATTTGCAATGCAGAGGGAAATCCTAAATTGACAACTTTTTTCAGCATGGATTTTGAAAGCGTGAACAATTTTATACCTATTACAAATGGTCTTGATTTTTCCTTTTTATATAATAAATACCATAAATATAGTACCATAATAACACGAGATACGAGTGTACCAATGGCTGCTCCAACTACGCCTAATTCTGGTGCGCCCCATTTTCCAAAAATGAACATATAATTTAATAGTACATTGACCAAATTTGCCAAAATAGTAGCGTACATAGGATACCGAGTCAATGACATCCCATCGCTAAATTGTTTAAAAGCTTGAAAAATAATCAAAGGAATCAACGAAATGGTTACAAATGTTAAATACGGCATCGCTAGTTCAACCACCTCAGCAGGTTGTTTCATTATATACATTACTGGTCTTGCAACAAACACGGTGGCGGCAAGCACAATGCTCAATACGATACACAAAAACAATCCGTGCTTAAACGAAGATTTTCCTTTTTCAAAATTACCTTCGGCATCTGCTTCTGCAACTAATGGCGTAATAGCAGTTGAAAAACCGATTCCTAAAGACATAGCAATAAACATAAAACTATTCCCCAAAGAGACCGCAGCAAGTTCTGCAGTACCCAATTGTCCTACCATAATATTATCCACAAGTGCCACAACCGTATGCCCCAACATGCCTAGAATGACTGGCATAGCTAGCTTGGTATTGTATGAAAACTCTTTGGTGTATTGGCTTAAATTCAAATTGGATATTTTTTGCACAAATGTAGAGAAAGTGGGGTTTAGTTACTGAATTAAATCTCATATTTCTAATAGATGGTTTTATCATTGAAGACAATTTTAGTACCTTGAAATCTTATAATTTTCTCCACATTTCCGAAGTAAAACTAAACCCATGCAATCAACTGCCACAACTCCCCAACAATACATTGAAGAACTTCCCGAGGACCGTAAAGAAATAGTCTCAAAACTGCGGAATGTTATCCTCAAAAATCTTCCCAAAGGTTTTGAAGAGTGCATGAATTATGGCATTTTGGGCTATGTGGTGCCTCACTCAAAATACCCGGAAGGATATCACTGCAACCCAGAACTGCCGTTACCATTTATAAATCTCGCATCTCAAAAAAATAGCATTAATCTCTATCATAGTGGGATTTACAGCGACCCTAAATTATATAATTGGTTTGTGGAAGAGCACGGCAAGGTGATAAAAACTAAGCTTGATATGGGAAAAAGTTGCATCCGTTTTAAAAACGAAAGCCGAATTCCTTTTGAACTCATTGGGGAACTAGTAAGTAAAATGACGCCAGACGATTGGATTGCGCAATACGAAAGCGTTTTAAAAAAATGAGCCGCACCATCGCCCATTTTTTAGAAATTCCTGTAGTCGATTTATTTTCTGCAACGTTTCCATATAAACCCTTTTCTTTTTCAAAGAAGATGATTGCTGATTTGACTTCGGAAATTTCTGGGGTGGAACTACCGGACACCATTTTAGGAAAACAAGCAGAATTTATTTTCGAACTACTGCTGAAACAATGCAAACCATTTGAATTACTCGCAGCGAATGCTCAAATTAATGGAGAAACACAAACCATTGGCGAACTTGATTATATTGTTAAAAATGTAATTACCCGCGAATTCATTCATATTGAACTGGCTTGCAAATTTTATCTTTTTGACGATTCAAATAATGAAATTTTTGAAGGAAAATGGATTGGCTCCAACAGAAAAGATACCTTGCTCGATAAAATAAATAAGTTGAAAGAGAAACAATTTCCGTTGCTCTATAATTCATTTACTTCAAATATTTTAAATGGTTTGGGAATAAAGGTTTCTGAAATTATTCAACAGTATTACATTACTTCGTCTTTTTACATTCCGCAGGGATTTGATGTTTTAAAACTTCCTTTGGAATATCAAAAATGCGTTGTGGGCACTTGGATTCATTTTGAAGATTTAATTCTAGACGAAGAATATTACTACGCGATGCCCTCAAAAAAAGAATGGCTTTTACCACCTTCGGAAATTGTACAATGGTTGACACCCGGTGCTATTGAAATTAAAATTTCAGAAGAAATTAAAAATAGAAGAGCGCCGCAAGTTTATAAAAAACAGGGCGCTCAAATTTCAAAATTCTTTGTGGTTTGGTGGAATGTTTTATAGCCAATTAGTTTTTAACCTGCGCTGTGGAATTTTTAATTCCGTATTTATCCATCAAATAAATTAAACTCGTCATGGTTGCCGCACCGAGTTCAAGTTCTCTTTTATTCACCGCTTCAAACGTGTCGTTTTCTGCATGGTGATAATCAAAATAGCGTTGCGAATCTGGGCGTAAACCTGCGAGCACCATTCCTTCCTTTTTCAATGGACCAATGTCTGCACCGCTGCCACCTTTTTCAAAATAATGAATTAAATAAGGCTTGAATAACGCTTCCCAGCTTTGCACTTGAGCAAAATTTGCATCATCGCAATCAAATGAAAATCCACGTGGGGTGAAACCTCCACTATCACTTTCCAAAGCAAAAACATGGTTCTCTTTTTTGAGATTCGCTTGGGTTGCATACTCGCGACCTCCGCGCAATCCATTTTCTTCGTTCATAAATAAAACCACTCTAATACTGTGCTCAGGTTTGTAACCGGTTTCCTTTAATAAACGCAATACATCCATTGATTGTACTACGCCTGCGCCATCATCATGCGAGCCATCTCCCAAATCCCAAGAGTCTAAATGCCCACCAACAATCATAAATTTATTGGGATATTTGCTTCCGGTAATTTCGCCGATAACATTGTACGACTCCACGTCTGGAAATACTTTGCAATTTTGTTTAAAGTAGAATTTTAAATCAGGAATCAATCGCAATGTATTGCTCAATTTATCTGCTCCGTTTGTGCTTATTGCGCACGCAGGAATTCTTTGGTTTTCGGGCAAATCTCCGTAACTCATGGCTCCAGTATGAGGAAAATCATCTTGACGAAGATTCATGCTACGTACTACTATTCCCACCGCTCCGTATTTTGCAGCTTCAGCAGCGCCGCTGTATCGTTGGTCCACACAACCGCCATACGCTTCAAAGGTTTGTATTAAATCGGCTTGCATGGGGCGATTATAAAAAACTATTTTACCTTCAATTTTTTCTCTTCCCAAGGTTGCCAATTCTTCGAGTCCTTTGACTTCAATTACTTCGGCTTTTAAACCTGCGTTGGGTGTAGCTACAGAACCTCCTAGAGCGCAAATATCCATAATACTCGTAATCCCTGGACCTGTTTCCATAAAAGAGTATTCTTTAAGCCCTCGAACCCATTTTGGTACCATTACAGGTTGTAACCATACTTTGTCCAAGCCCAATTTTTCGAGCTCTGCTTGAGTATATTTTACTGCCTTTTCAGCATTGACCGAACCAGAAAGTCGACCTCCTATTTTATTTGAAAGATGATCCAACCAATCGTAACTTTTACCATCGAGCAACGATGCAGTATAGATTTTCTTAAGTTGAATGGAGTCTTCCTTATTTACTTTTTGAGCAAACAGCACACTTGTTATGAGTAAAAGTATGCTGAGTAAATATGTATGTTTTTTCATTCTGAAATTTTAAATTAGTAAGCAAATCCTGTTACACCAAAATAATGCCGTGATATTCTATTCCCCTTCTAATCGAGCGATAAATTCATCAATTCTTGCTTTTACTTTATCGTCTAATTCTGGCTCTTTAATGTCTTCGTATTTCTTTAATTCTTGTAACATAATACTTGCTACGGTAAGCCTTGCCGATGGTTTATCGTCTGATGGAATTATATACCAAGGAGCGTGTTCTTTTGAGGTACGGTTTAAAATATCCTCGTAACAACGCATATACTCACTCCACAAATCACGCTCGTCCAAATCACCTGCTGAAAATTTCCAATTTTTACTGGTCTTTCTCAATCTGCGTAATTGTCTGTGTTTTTGCTCTTCTTTTGAAAGATTTAAAAAGAACTTAAATATAATCGTTCCGTTTTCTGCAATCGTTTTTTCAAAATTATTAATTTGTTCAAAACGTTTGTCCCAAAATTTTTCGTCAATATCATCCACGCTATCAATATTGGGTAAATTTTCACCCAGAATATAATTGGGATGCACTCGTGTTACCAATACATTTTCATAATGCGTTCTATTAAAAACTCCAAATTTTCCCCGAGCTGGTAAAGCTATGTAGTGCCTCCATAAATAATCGTGCTTTTTCTCGAGTTCGGTAGGAACTTTAAAACTATGGACGACAACACCTCTTGCATTAAAATCTTTAAAAACTTCACGAATTAGACTGTCTTTTCCAGCAGCATCCATCCCTTGCAAACAAACCAGCACGGCGTATTTTCCATGGGCGTACAAAGTGTCTTGCAGTTCACCCAATTTTTCTCGTGTATCTTCGAGTGCATTCTCGATATGCTTTTCAGAAGCATTTAAATCAACAAACGTTTTAGTCTTTTCTATCTTAATTTTTCCGGTTACTTTATATTCTGAAATGTCAATGGATTTCATAAATTATTATTGTTTTAAGGAATGTAAATTACGGAAAAAAATTAGTAAACAGTGGACGTAACAGTAGCAGCATTCTTTTTACATTTTAAAATTAATTTATACCCAAATAGACGAAGTTTTGTTCAATCTTGTTGCACAAACGTTTTAAAATGTAATTTCAAGTTCTTCGGAAACTAATTTCGGAAGCAAATTTCAGAAATCAAAAAACCTCTTCCAATTGTTCAACAATGGCAAGAGGTTTTAAATGGTTAAAATTTTCGCGGAAGCTAAAAGAAACTATTGTTTAGAAGCAAATAATTTTACGTCGTTTTCATTAATTTCCTCGCTACCCAAAATAATTAGGCGCTCGATGACATTGCGCAGTTCACGAATGTTACCCGTCCAATCGTATTCTTGTAATAATTTTATGGCCTTTTCTGAGAACTTTTTTTCAGCAGTACCGTGCTCCGTGGCAATACGTTTTGTAAAATAATCAATCAACAACGGAATATCCTCTCGTCGTTCATTTAAGGGTGGTACTTTTATCAAAATTACCGCGAGGCGATGGTATAAATCCTCTCTGAAATTTCCTTCGGCAATTTCCTTTTTTAGGTCTTTATTGGTTGCAGCCACAACACGAACATCAACTTTGATATCCTTGTCACTGCCCACACGCTGTACTTTATTTTCTTGTAAAGCTCTTAATACTTTTGCTTGTGCCGAAAGGCTCATGTCACCAATTTCGTCCAAGAAAATGGTACCTTTATTTGCTGCTTCAAATTTACCCGCACGGTCTTTATTTGCAGATGTAAACGCACCTTTTACATGACCAAACAATTCGCTTTCAATAAGTTCGCTTGGGATTGCGGCACAGTTTACTTCAATCATTGGACCTTTATGACGGTCACTTTTTTGGTGTATCCAGTGAGCAACAAGTTCTTTTCCAGTTCCGTTAGGGCCCGTTATAAAAACTCTAGCTTCGGTTTGAGCAACTTTTTCAATCATATCTTTGATTTGATGAATTGCATCACTCTCCCCAATCATCTCATAATTTTTACTCACCTTTTTCTTAAGACGAATATTTTCAACGACCAACTCTTTTCTGTCTAGAGCAATACGCACCGTGTTTAAAAGTCTGTTTAAATCTGGTGGTTTTGAAATATAATCAAATGCTCCCAATCGCATAGTGTTGACGGCTGTATCTAAATCCCCGTGACCACTAATCATAACCATTGGTGTTTCGGGCTTGATTTTTTTAACAGCTTCTAATACTTCAACGCCGTCCATTTTAGGCATTTTTATATCGCAAAGAACGAGGTCGTAATCATTATCTTTGATAAGCTCTATTCCAGCGAGTCCGTCTTCGGCTTCTGTAACTTGGTAGGTGTCATTTTCCTCGCTTAAAATTTTAACGAGCACTCGACGAATTGCTGCTTCATCTTCGATGATTAATATTTTAGGCATAGTTGGTTGTTTAAATTTTTATTTTAATACCTCCACGGGTATAAAAACTTCCTGTATCATTAATTGTAAAAACATCATCGTCATTTTCATCTCTAATTCTAATATCATTTATAATTGTATGACCTCCATACACATAGAATAAAATATGGTCAACGAATTCCCATTCGTAACCTAGACCGCCTAACAAGGTAGTGAATCCAACGTTAGCACCTGTTTTTTGTTCTCCATTTTCTAAAGTAACAACAGTTCCGTCTTGTATATTTGCAAAAAAACCGTCAAGTGTAACAAAGCCTTGAAGCTCCATATCTTCCACAAATTCCCATTTCACATTAGACTTTGGAACTCCAAGTCCGAAGCTCCATTTTGGATGAAATTCTCTATAATAATTAATAAAAGGCAATGGAAATGGTCGGCCAGCGGTGGTAGAATAATTAAGACCTAAAACCAATCGCCAAGGCTTATCATATATCTCTTTGTCTTCTTCACTTGTTCTATCCCAAATTAAATAACCACTACCTCCAAATATAATATCCTCACCTATAAGCCCATCGGTAAAATTTGAAGCGGCTTTTATCTCTCCTTGTAAGGCCCATCTCAAATCTTTATTTTTAAATTTATCTGTATATCCTAAACTGAAAGTAAAAGATTGATAGTGTTCCAAATTTGTTTTGTTGATTGCCGCAAGAGTTGCAGGGTCTTCCAGTTTTAAAAAGAAATTACGATATTCAAATCCTGTAACTAAATATCCATCTTCAGATAATTTAAAAGGGACGTTAACAAAAGCACGGAAACGCTTAAATGAATTTTCAGAACTCCCTTGTGGGAAATAGGTATATTCTACTCTTCCTAAATCTGTAAGTTGTGCATACGAAAATGGAGCTATCCCTAAAATTAGAATAGCAATTAAGATACTTCTTTTCATGAATTAAATGATATTATTTAGAGTTCAATCTACTGATAAGTTATCTGAATTCTCATTTTTCAAATCTAAAGTATTGTTAAAAATATGCACATCTCTTTGAGGGAAAGGTATAGTTATTTGGTTATCTCTGAACAAGTTATCTATTCTGAAACGTATTTCACTTTTAATTCTAGGGTCTGAAAAACTATCATTTAGGAAAAACAAAACGCTAAAAACCAATGCAGAGTCTCCAAAATCTTCAAATAAAACGAATGGCTTCGGACTTTTTAAAACTCCCCTTTGCTCGCTTACGCTTTTAAGCAATAACTTTTCAACCAGTCTTGTGTCACTTCCGTAAGCAACCCCTACGCGAACAAATTCTCTTGTTGTACGATGGTTTTGTGTGTAATTGTAGATTGTTTCAGTAATAAATTTATGATTGGGTATAATCACAATTTTATCATCTCTCGTAATTGCCCTGGTCGTTCTAAGCTTGATATCAATGATACGACCTACTTTGCCATCTACCTCAATAATATCTCCCACTAAAAGCGACTTGTCAATAATAATAAAAACACCACCTATTACATCTTGAAAAAGTTCTTGCAAGGCTAAACCAAGTCCAACTAAAAGTGCAGCAGAGGCCGCTAAGAAAGGAGTAACATTAACACCAGAAACACTTAACACAACAAATATTACCACTACATATGTGATATATTTGATAAATTTAAAGACACTGATAAACTTATTTGTGTCTTGGGCGTCCATTTTACGAGTGAAGAAAACCCGAATCCACTTTAATAAAAAAGTAGCTATTAAAAAAGACATGATTACAGCAATGATAGCCCATGGAGTGATAGTCACTTCATGCGCTTTATCGCCAAACGTTATAATCTCGTAATTAAGAAATTCCTGTATAGCGCCCCATACATCTTCTTCTACGACTTCTTTAATTTTTTCTGAAACGTTTTCCTCTTGCACCAGTATTAATATTTAAGCCACTTTATCAATTCTTTATAGGTTGGTTTTTTACCATACATCAAAATACCTACGCGGTAAATTTTTGCTGCAAACCAAACAATACCGATAAATGTAGCAAATAAAATCAATACCGAAATTATTTGTTGCCAAATAGGAACGCCAAAAGGAATTCGCATCAACATCACCACTGGAGAAGTAAAAGGAATATAACTGAAAATCTGTGAAACCGTACCATGTGGATTTTCAATAACCGTAAAGAAACCTACATAAATAGCCAAAATCAAAGGCATTAGAATAGGCATCATAAATTGTTGCGTATCAGACTCACTATCGACCGCAGCACCTATTGCTGCATACAATGATGCGTATAATAAATAACCTCCAATAAAGAATAACAAGAACATAATAATTAGATTGGCCAACGGTAACGTTTCGTAAGCATTATACGCTTTCATCATTAAATCCTGAGAACCTGCCGATGTTCCTTGAGCAAGCATTTCTTGCTGTTGTGCTTGCATAGAAGCTGGATCGATTCCAAAAACCAATGTTACCACAGTAGTCAAAATCCCAATTAAAATAACCCACGCTGCAAATTGTGTAACTCCCGCAAGTGATGTACCTATTATTTTACCTAATAATAGCTTCATTGGTTTCACTGAAGAAATAATAACCTCAATAATTCTACTTGTTTTTTCTTCGATAACGCTTCGCATAATCATGTTACCATAAATAATAATGAACATAAAAAGCAAGTAACCCGCTGCACCTCCAAAAATCAATTTAACCAGCGAACCTTCTTTAGATGTTTCTTCACCCTTAAAAGACTCTTGTCGCGTCACGACAGTAACTTGCAAATCTTCAATTTTTGAAGCGTCAATATCATTCTGCTTTAAAATTGCTGTATTTACTTTTGACTCAATATTATTTTCAATGTCTGAAATTACACTCAATGAAGGTGATTCCGTCGAATAAAAAGTAGTTTGCTTTGCTAAATCTTTTATGTTGTTCGTTTTCGGAATATATAAAAGCCCGTAATTTTCTGAATTTTCATTCAACTTTTTGGCTTCTTCTAAGGTGATTCCTGAAAGGATATTAAATTTTTGATTATCAGTATCTTCAAAATCACTTGCAAACATGCCACTTTCATCCAGCACCGAAATTGTGCGAACTTTATCATTGTTAACACTTGATAGATAACCCACCAGCGCAAAAATACCAACAAATATCAAAGGACTCAAAAATGTCATGATGATAAACGACTTGTTTCTCACCTTATTAAGGTATTCTCTTTTTATAATTAACGGAAGATGATTCATAGCGGTTTAGTTTTTTTGTACGGTTTCAATAAAAATATCATTGGCACTTGGGATAACTTCCACAAAATGATTAAGCTGCCCTTTTGAAGTTAAAAAGCTCACTAAATCATTTGCGCTGGCATTTTCAGGAATTTTTATCTTGCATTGAAGCTCGTCATTAATGCTTTTAAATGATGCCGGTTTTATATCAAACCTTTCTTTTAAAGCAGCAGTTACAGCCAATTTATCTTCGGTAAGTAATCCCACTTCGTAGGTATTGGATTGATATGCTCTTTTGATATCAATCAATTTACCGTCCAATATTTTATTTGATTTGTTAATCAATGCAATGTGGTCGCACATTTCTTCTACACTTTCCATACGGTGCGTAGAAAATATAATGGTCGCTCCGTCATTGCGTAGTTTTAAAATTTCGTCTTTGATAAGATTAGCATTGATTGGGTCAAAACCACTAAATGGTTCATCAAAAATGAGCAACTTAGGCTCGTGAAGTACGGTTACCACAAATTGGATTTTTTGAGCCATACCTTTGCTCAACTCTTGAATTTTTTTGTTCCACCAATCCCCTATTTCTAGACGCTCAAACCAGTATTTTAATCTTTTTTTAGCTTCGGTGTTACTGAGTCCTTTTAATTGGGCAAGATAGACACATTGCTCTCCCACTTTCATAGATTTATACAGTCCTCTCTCCTCTGGAAGGTAGCCTATGTTTTGAACGTGGTGCGGTTGTAATGGCTCTCCGTCAAGAAATACTTTACCTGTATCGGGCATTGTAATTTGGTTGATGATTCTAATCAAAGTGGTTTTTCCTGCACCATTGGGGCCCAATAATCCAAAAATACACCCCTTGGGGACTTCAATAGTTACATTGTTCAATGCTGTGAAATTTCCGTAGGATTTCGAAACGTTTTCAGCTTTTAAAAGATATTCCATAGTCTATTTTATAGTTGGCAAAGGTATTGATTTGAGAAGTATTTGCGCTCTCAAAGGGGACTCAATTTACATGACATTAGTACAATAATGTTGTGACTTGTTACAGAAATTGTTGGAGTTTTATTTTATAGTTATTTGATTGCTTTTCTATTGAGAAAAAACAAAAACGACTAAAAAGCAAAACCCTCCCTCAATTTGCATTGAGGGAGGGAAAAAAATTGCTATGAAAAAGAAAAATTATCACCACTAAGAAGTAGTGATATTCAAATATAATAAAATTTCTTAACGAAACGTTAATTATGAGAACATATCTTTAACTTTTTCAAAAAATGACTTGTCTTCCTTTTCTGGTTTAGGCTCAAAATGGCTGTCGTTACTCATTTTTTCAAAGAAATCTTTTTGTTCCTTGGTCAACGTTTTTGGTGTCCAAACATTTACATGAACCAATAAATCTCCTGTACCATACCCATTTATACTAGGAATTCCCTTTTTTCTTAGCCTTAAAATCTTTCCGCTTTGAACGCCGCTATCGATTGGAATTCTCACTTTTCCTGTTACCGTATCTATCTCTTTTGATGTCCCCAAGACAGCCTCCGAAAAGCTGATGTACATATCATAATGTAAATTGTCACCTTCTCTTTGCAAATACTCGTGTGGAATTTCTTCAATGGCAACCAATAAATCTCCTGCAATTCCATTTCCGGGTGCATCGTTCCCTTTTCCGGTAACTTTTAATTGCATACCATCCACTACCCCAGCAGGTATTTTAATAGAAACGGTTTCTTCAGTAGAAAGCATTCCGTTGGCATCTGCATTTGCAGGTTTATTTTCAACGGTTTGCCCAGCCCCGCCACATGTACTACACGTTGCACTTGTTTGCATGCGGCCTAAAATTGTATTCTGGATTTTAGTAACTTGGCCTTGCCCATTACATGTATCACACGTTTTAAAAGTGGTTCCCTTGGCTACTTTTTTACGTTTTACTTTAATTTTTTTCTCAACGCCGTTAGCAATTTCCTCAAGTGTCAATTTTACACGAATACGTAGGTTGCTGCCTTTTACAGTTCTACGGCCTCCGCCTCCACCGAAGCCTCCAAAACCACTAAAGCCTCCACCACCTCCGCCAAAAATGTCTCCAAATTGGCTAAAGATGTCATCCATATTCATTCCACCACCGCCGAAGCCACCGCCACCTTCAAAGGCACGATGACCGTACTGATCATAACGTGCTTTTTTATTTGGATCGCTCAAAACTTCGTAAGCTTCTGCTGCTTTTTTAAACTTTTCTTCAGCAGTACTATCGCCTGGGTTTTTATCTGGATGGAATTCGATTGCTTTTTTTCGGTATGCTTTTTTTATTTCGGCAGCCGATGCGCTTTTGTCAATTCCTAAAATGTCGTAAAAATCATCTTTCATAAACTGTTGCCTAAAAGGCTTTCTTTTTAATGTCCCAAGAAATTGGGATTAAAATTCGTAAAATTTTATTCCACGGAAATTTCCGCAGCCTAAAAATTTATTGTCCAATTACTACTTTAGGATACCTTATAATCTTATCTCCAAGTGTATATCCCTTTTCGATGACATCAATAATTTTTCCTTTCATGTCTTCGTTTGGGGCTGGAATTTGTGTAATTGCTTCGTGCAAATCTGCGTTGAAAACGTCGCCAGGTTTTGTTTCAGAAACGTGCAAGCCTTTTTGTCTTAACGTTTCTTTCAATTTGTTATTTATCAATGTCATTCCTTGAACGTGCACGTCATCTTTGTCATCGCTAAACTCATTCATCGCTCTGTCAAAATCGTCAAGGATGGGTAATATTGCCATAATGGTATCCTGTCCGGCAGTTTTAAAAAGTTCAATGCGTTCTTTGCTTGTTCTTTTTTTATAGTTTTCAAACTCTGCAAATAGACGTAGATATCTGTCTTTTTCGGCTTGCAGTTTATCCTCTAGAGATTCTTCTTCCTGCGACTCTGCTACATTTTCAGATTCCTCTTTTATTGCTTGTTCTGTGTCATTGATGATATTTTCATCAACGACCGATTTTGTATTTTTATCTTCTTTGCTCATGATTTTGAGTGCTTTTTCAATTTTTTTGAGAGGGTGCAAATGTACTGCCAATCTTATAAAATTGTCAAAATGTCACGCAAAAATTTTAATACTTTTTTAAGATAAATTAATTGGATTACAGTTAATTTTGCCGCTCACAAAAATTAAAACAACAAACAATGAAAAATCAAGTATTAAATATTGCATTTGTAGCTGCTCTAGCTTTAGGATTTACTTCTTGTAAAAATGAGGTTAAAGACAGTGATACAACTGATGCTAAAGAAGTTGCAGCTGCAACAGACAGTGCTTCTATGTACACTATTAAAAATGGAGATTCAAAAATTATGTGGGAAGGTAATAAACCTACTGGAACTCACACAGGAACAATTGCTATCAACGAAGGTTCTGTTTATGTAAATAACGGTGTTGTTGAAAGCGGAAAAGTGGTTGTAGATATGAAAAGCATCAACGTTACTGACCTTGAAGCTGATAATGGTAAAGAAAGCCTTGAACAACATTTAATGGGAACTGTTGAGGGCAAAGAAGGAGATTTTTTTAATGTAAACAAATACCCAACTGCAACTTTTGAAATTACAGGAACTAACATGGTTGATGGTGTTGCGCAATTAAGCGGAAATCTTACAATGAAAGGAAAAACTAACAATGTAACTTTTCCTGTTAGAGTAATGGAGGAAGGAAACATGGTACGTTTGGAAAGTGATAAGTTCGAAATTGACCGTACTCTATGGGATATTCAATATGGTTCTAAAAAATTCTTTGATAATTTAGGAGATAAATTTATCAGCGATATGATGACGTTACAAATTAACGTTGTTGCTGCTAAGTAATACTTGTTTTCAAAATATTAAAAAGGCTCGGTTGTTTTAACCGAGCCTTTTTTGTTTTCAACACTTTTATTTTTTTTCAATTAAATCGTCGAGCGCATTTTCTATATTATAATATACAAATTTATAACCCAATGCCTCAATTTTTTTACTACTGACTAATTGACCTTCTGTAACTAAAATTGCCATTTCTCCAAGGGCTAATTTCAGAACAAAACTTGGAATTTTTGGCAACCACATAGGTACATTGTATTTTTCGGCAAGTAATTTTGTGATTCGTTTATTGGTTACCGGTGTAGGCGCTACTGCATTGAAAATACCTTCATCTTTGTCCTTGATAATTTTCATATAAATCCCAGCAATATCGTCCAAATGAATCCATGACAACCACTGATTTCCATTTCCAATAACCGCGGGAACACCCATCTTAACGGGTTTGGCTAATTCTGGAAACGCACCTTTGTCTTTATCTAAAACTACCCCAGTTCTAACTTTTGCAACATCAATACCCAAAGATTTAAATTGTTTCGCGGCAGCTTCCCATTCAACAACAACTTTCCCTAAAAAACTATCATCAACTCCCACATATTCCTCAGTATACAATTCTGTTTCACTATTGGGATAAATACTTACACCACTTGCAGATATAAAATGACCAACGTTATGATAAATTGATTTTAATGTTTCAAAAATAAGATGTGCGGTTTCAGTTCTACTTTCTATTATTATTTTTTTGTATTTGTCTGTCCATCTTTTAGAAATTGTCGCTCCCACAAGATTAACTATGGTTGTAACACCATCGAAACATTTCGCATCGATATAATTAGTTGAAGGATTCCAATAGAAACCTTTATAATTATCTTTATTTATTATTTTCTCTTTGCTCGTAGTAAGATAATGAACGATTATTCCTTTCTCATGGCACAACTTGGTGAGCTTTGACCCTATAAGTCCCGTAGCTCCTGTAATTAACACTTTCATAATTTCTGTTATTGATGTTTGGGGTATTTAACATTGGTTCCTAATTAAAGGTAAACATCGCACTAGGAAAAGCAATAGGGATTAACAATGATTAACTAAAGATTATGACACACTTTTATAATTTGCGATTGTAGATTTTCTTTTAATTAAAAGGATTAACATTATTGCTTCGGAAATATGACTTTGCTGAAACTCACAACTGTTGATGCCACATTTAAAAAAACTAAAAACCAAAATTGACCAAAACTAAAAACACCCACTTTTACCAGTAAAAAGAAGGGTGTTTTTTTAAGTTTTTTATTCAGATTCAATGCAAGTTTTAATCACATTGAATATGAAAAACTCAATTTATGTTTCATTGTTTAGTAGCACGCAGCATTTCTCTTTTTCCTGGAGGCCCTGGGAGTCTCTCTACTTTAAAACCTACCGCTTGCATGGCTCTGCGAGCACTTCCCTTTGCGGCATATGTAACGAGGATTCCTCCTTTTTTTAATGCATTGTACATCGTAGCAAAAGCAGTTTCTTCCCACATTTCTGGATGCACGCGTGACCCAAAAGCGTCAAAATAGACGATGTCAAATTCATTTTTATTTTTAATTTCAGCAAACAGCAATTGCTCTTTCTTTAAACTGAATTGAGGTGTAATGGAAGCCAGAGTTTCCCAAGGCACTTCATGCATTTTATTAAAATTTACTTGCGATGCTTTTAATTCATTTGGATAATTGAGTTGCGAAGTTTCGGCTATCGTGACGGGATAGGCATCCACTCCAGTATATTGGATATGGATATTTTGCTTTTCACTTTCGATTAGGGTAAGAAAAGCGTTTAGTCCAGTTCCAAAACCTATTTCTAAAATGGAAATATTGTTATCGCCAGAAATTTCGGCATAATGATGCAAGCCCATTTTAATAAATACGTGTACAGCCTCGTTAATCGCACCGTGTTTGGAGTGATACTGCTCGTCTAATTCTGGAATGTAAATGGAGACAGAGCCGTCTCCTGTGGTAACTATTTCGCGTTTCAAACTATTCTTCCATGTTGCCCTCTTCCACAGGAACCAAAACCCCTGAAGACATGAATGAAAGTGTACGTTTTGGCTCTGTTATGGCAGCAACTTCCTCTGGTGTGCTCCCGCCGTCCTCCGCATAGTGGCGTTGTTCGTCCACACTTACCTCAGCCACATACGCTTTTCCATCAACTATAACATCTTTTCCTGCAAGATCTAAAGGCATAAAAAATGCATAATCCTTAAATTTTACCATCGCTTCTTCTTCGCCTAGATCCATACGCATCCAGCACCCTTTTGCTTGACAAACGGCATTCACTTTGGTTTTGAATTTAACATCGACAGTGTCGCCTGGTTTTAAATTTTTGTAGGTTTCAATCATTTCGGTTTTAGACAAAACATTTTCTTGTTTCACGTCATCCCCAATTGATTTGTACTCAACTTTTGCGATGGTGTTTTCTTCCTTTTTCTCTTCGGAATTTGTCTTACAAGCAATCACGCTCACACAGATTATCAATAAAATTGCAATATTTTTCATGGCCTTAAAATTTCAGAATTAAAAGTTATTAATATAATGCAATTTTAGGGATTTTTTAGCAAAAAAATAGTCTAAAAAATCGTTATTTTTGCGAAATAAACAATTGTAACTAATGATAAATAGCATAGATAGTACGCTGCATATTGAAAAAGCCACTTCTACAAAAATTGGCGAAGTTGATTTTAAAAATCTAGTGTTCGGTAAGACCTTTACAGACCACATGTTTGAATGTGATTATAAAGATGGAGCATGGCAACGACCTACTATAAAACCTTATGGACCTATGCTCGTTTATCCAGGGTTGAAAGTTTTTCATTACGGGCAGGCTGTTTTCGAAGGAATGAAAGCCTACAAGGATGAAAACGATGATGTATTTTTGTTTAGACCCAATCAAAATTTGAAGCGTATCAATAAGTCTTCTAAAAGAATGGCAATTCCTGAATTTCCAAAAGAGATATTCTTTGATGCTTTAAATGAATTATTGCGCCTAGATAATGCTTGGATTAAAAAAGGGGATGGTAACTCTCTCTATATTCGTCCATTTGTTATTGCTACTGAGGTAGGGGTTTCGGCTTCACCTTCAAAAGAATATAAATTCATGATTTTGATGTCACCTGTACAAGCATACTATAAAGGTTTTGTAAAGGTATTGATTGCAGAAAAATACAGCCGTTCTGCAAATGGCGGTGTGGGTGCTGCAAAAGCTGCTGGAAATTACGGAGCACAGTTTTACCCAACGAGTTTGGCTCAAGAAAAAGGTTTTCAGCAAATAATCTGGACAGACTCTAATGAACATAAATATCTGGAAGAGGCTGGAACAATGAATGTGTTTTTTAGAATAAATGACACTTTGATTACGGCGCCAACCAGTGATAGAATTTTAGATGGTGTGACACGTAAGAGTATTTTAGACCTTGCTAAGCACAATGGCATCAAAACTGATGTGCGAAAGTTAATGGTGAGTGAATTAATCGATGCAGCAAAAGATGGTTCATTGAAAGAAATCTTTGGTGCAGGAACAGCGGCAGTGGTTAGTTTTATCAGCCATTTTGGGTACAAAGATGATATATATGAATTGAAAGAACTCGATGATAGTTATGCAGTAATGTTCAAAAAACAATTACAAGATATTCAATATAACCGAGCTGAAGACCCATTTGATTGGAGAATGAAAGTTGAAATGTAAATTGACATTAGAAATATAAAATCCGCATTTAGAAATTTCCAAATGCGGATTTTGATTTTTATATATTTCAGAAACTATTTTTCTAAAATCTCGGCGATATTTGGTTTAAAGTAATTGGGACCTTTAAGCACCTTTCCGTCTTCTCTATAAATAGGTTTGCCATCTGCACCCAGTTTACTCATATTGCTGCGCTGGATTTCGTTAAATACTTCTACTATTTTATCTTGCATGCCGTGTTCGATGATAGTTCCGCATAAAATATAAAGCATATCCCCTAACGCATCTGCTACCTCAACTAAATCGTTATTGTTCGCTGCTTCTAGATATTCTTCATTTTCTTCGCGCATTAATTCGTAACGCAATAGATTTTTCTTCGCACTTAAATCTGCTGTTGGTGTATTTTTTATTCCCAAACCAAAAGCAGAATGGAATTTATGCACTGCTGCTATTTTATCTTTCATATTTTGAACGCGAAAGCGCCTGTTTTAAATTACTATTTACCTTATTTTTGTGACTATAAAATTAAACAATTATGTTCAGTACTGGTCAATGGATGTTTGCTCTTTTTTTTGTGATTGCCTTTGTTGGAATCATGATTTACAGCTACCGCAAAGACATATCATTGCACAAAAAATATTATAAAGGTAGTTTTTGGGTACTTATTGGTTTTCTCTTTTTTATAGGTCTGCTCGTCGTTGCTAAGTATTTTTTAAAGAACTAATGATTAGTAATTTATATAAAATTAATTTTTACTAATTCTTGTAAATCTTTAAATTTTAGGTATTTTGTGGTTAATCTATTATATGTCAAAACGAAAAAAAACCATACCTAAAGTTATGTTTTTTCTTGATTTTAAATATACCCTTTATTGGGTATTGAGAAAACAAATTATACTATAGAATTTTACTGAAACCAACCCTTACATAAAACCATGAAAAGAATACACTATATAATTGTTTTTATTTTTTTACTTTTTTTTTTGAATTCTTGTTGCTCAATTTGCGAAAGTGGGGCTAAAGAAGACCCTGATCCAATATATTCTAATACGCCCTCACTAACCATTAGTTTAGATGACAAATTGGATGAACAACAACTTCAAACAATTTTCATAACTCCCAAAGATTTATCAAAAGACTTTAAAGGAGCATTTGTAATAAGTAGTTTAATAAAATCTAAAACAATAAAAGATAATACATATTCAGATGTTGTATTTAGTAATTTTAATATTTTAAGAGTAGCCCACCAAAAATACAAAATTGTAGACATTGAAGATTTGACAGCAAAGAGAACTTCTTTTCTTCGTGAAAGCAATATTCCTATTAGCCACATAGTTGGAATTACTATTGACAAAACTTTTGATACTGAAGACCAGATTGAATTCAACTCTAATATCAAACAAAATACTATTAAGTTTGATGAAATGAAAATTGGTGATTGGATTGAATTTCAAGTATTTATAAAAGATCCAGATATATTTCCTATAAGAACACAAATCTGTCAAGATAGAATAAAATAAAACACATAATTATGGCAAGAAATAACATATCCATTACAGTAGATTTATCAGGAAAAAGAAAAGACATTCAACAACTAGTTCATGCTGAACCTATAGAAGGGGGAATGTTGTCTGTTGCTTGTAAATTTAATATTATTGAAAGAACTTCGACGAATTGTGTCTTTACTGTAAGTGAAGTCATTGTACAAACCGGGGATAATGATTTTTATAAAACTGGCACATTTAAGAAATCATCACAAGAAGCTGTAAAAAAAATCAATAGTAAGAGATTAGAGCAAGGGATTGAACCGGTTGATTTTGCTTATGACATAATTATAGACTCTACAAGTCACTCCTCAACTTATTCTCCCTCTTTTAATCCTACAGAGGTAGAAACTATTAATGCAAATAAAAATGCTTTAATAGACATTCATTTTAAAGACGAGCTTAAGTCGATGCCCAAACTAGCTATACGAACACAAATATGTCAATTCCAAGTAATATGGTAAATTTTATATGATGCGAAAAGTCCTGTTTATTATTTGTCTGTTCTTCTACATTACAATTCAAGGTCAGACCTCAATTTTCAATAAAATTAGGACTTTTGAACTTGAGTCTGTAGACACGCTAAATCTAAACACGAATACGCCCAAGGATTTTTTTCTAATGCAACAGTATCATTACCTAGCTTCGGGTAAATTGATTCCAATCATAACGTTTAAAAAAAATCATCTTAATAATGAACAACTATTTTACAGCTACTTGAGCAGGGCTGAATACTATATATTCAAAGAATCAAATAAGTTCTCAGACAGTATGGCGTATTCAAACTATATTAAATCGTTAAATATTGCAAAGAAAATTGATAATGACACTCTCTTATGCGAAACTTATAAAAGAATACTAAAATATCAATATAAAAATCAAAAAGATATTCCAGAATTTCATAGTATGGCAATTAAATATCAAGAAAAAGCCTACGACATTAACGAGAGATTATATTCCGATTTTTTCTATATGGGAAGTATTATGGGAAATATGGCTTTTAGAGACGATTTTGATATCGACCCCGTTCCAATAGGACTCAACAACTTAAAGATATCTAATGATAAAGGACTGCATTTTTTTTCTGGCAGGTTTGCCCAATCACTTGGTGTATACTATTATGAGTTTACGACTAGAAAAGATAGTAGTGAGTTTTATTATAAACAGGCGATTGATTCTTACAAAAAAGAGACCTATTATTATTCAATGAAACACTTAAATGATATTCATTATAATTTAGGAACAGTTTCACACCATAATAAAAACTACATACAAGCAAGCACATATTTTTCTAAAATAGATGTTACATATATCGAAAAAAAAGACGGGCGTGATCAATTATTAATTAATGATGCGATTTATAAAAATTTCAAAAAAATGAATCAATCAGACAGCGCACTTCACTATTTAGAACGAAAAATGGAAATTACCAATTTGGTTGACGAAACAAATAGAGCGAATGCTATTTCTGAGCTGTCAAAAAAGTACAACATAGTAGAAAAAGAAAAACAACTACTCATTTCAGAAAAACAAAATAAGCAAAAACAATATTTGTTATTTGGTCTAGCAGGATTATTAATCCTAGTAGGAATAATTGCTACGCTTATTAACAGAATAACAAAACGCAAACAACGTATCGCCGAGCAAGAAAGAGAAATTGAAATTCAAAAAACCGAAACACTCCTCAAAGAACAAGAATTAACAACCCTTGATGCCATGATTGCTGGGCAAGAAAAAGAGAGACAAAGACTTGCGGGAGATTTACACGATAATGTGGGAGCCACGCTAGCTGCTGCCAGACTTCAATTTGAACATTTAAAAAACAACCGCAACAAAACCGAAATTACCGATGAGCTTTTCACAAAAACGAGCCATCTTTTAAATGATGCTTATAATGAAATCCGAAATATATCTCACGTTAAAAATAGTGGTGTTATCGCTAAAAACGGATTGTTACCAGCAGTTCAAAAACTAGCCAGCAATGCCAGTGCCAATGGAAAACTACTAATTGAAGTGTCTCATTTTGGACTTGAAAATCGTATTGAAAACAGTCTAGAAATCACACTTTTTAGAGTTATTCAAGAATTAGTGACAAATATTATCAAACACTCAAAAGCTTCGGAAGCCTCTATCGCTATTACCCAGCACGAAGGTGTCATCAATGTAATCATTGAGGATAATGGCATTGGAATTTCAGAAGGAAAAAAATTGAGCAAATCAAATGGCATGGGGATTGGAAACATTGAAAAGAGAATCGAATTTATTGATGGAACTTTTGAAATTGATACTAGCCCAGGAAAGGGAACTACTATAATAATTGACGTACCCGCGAATTAAATTACCCATTAAAGGGTATTAAATTTAGTATTTATATTTTTTAAATTAGCAAAAGCTAAAACCCTCCACTTCAAATAATTGAATATATGATTACTGTTGCTATTGCTGAAGACCACCAATCTCTTATTGACGGGATTGAATTACTGCTGAAATATGAAAAGGATTATACAATAATAGGTGTTGCCAATGACGGCGAAGCGCTCATTGAGTTGGTAGAAAAAAAGCAACCCCAAGTAATCCTGACAGATATTAAAATGCCAAAAATAGACGGCATCGCTGCAACCAAAATCATAAAGAAAAAATACCCACACATTAAGGTAATCGCCTTTAGTATGTTTGACCAAGATGAAGCCATCAAAAATATGATTAAAGCTGGAGCGAGTGGATATTTACTTAAAAATTCGCCATTGGACCAGCTGCTTTTAGCAATTAAAACGGTACACTTAGGTGGAACTTATTTTGACTCCTCCATAAATCTTGACCTTATTAACGAAGGTGCCGTAATTAGCGAAACGAAATCTATCTTATCAAAAAGTGAAACCGAAATTTTAAAACTCATTGGACAAGGAAAAGCTTCTAGTGAAATTGGCGAGATACGTTTTACCTCTGTTTCCACCGTTGAAAAACATCGAAAAAATATGATAAGGAAACTTGGGCTTAAAGGTAAAGGTGAACTGCTACGATATGCTCTTGAAAAAAAATATGACTTTGAATAGCTGTATTAATTAATACGTAATTAATACAGCTATAATCATAAAAAAAATACCCATTATTGGGTATTTTTGATTTCCTAATTATTTGTTAAATTTGGCTGAACCAAAAACCATTAATTATGACTAAATTAAAAAAGTCTGATTTTGAGATTTCAAATGTTTCAAAATCCAGCTCATTCAAAACAGTAGTGTATTCTTCTCTTATTGCATCTTCTTTGCTATTGGGGTCTTGTGTTTCTGACAGTGCAAATTGTACCGATGCAAATTCATTTGACTCTGTAGGTAACGGAAGTGCTTGTGTAGATTCAGACTAGAAAACACGTTTAATAACTGTAATTGTATTCCCGTTTTAAATGAATTTACAACAAGTACTTTACCCCATTACGATTGAAGATTTTTTTCAAAATTATTATGAAAAAAAACATCTTGTTATAAAAAAAGAAAACGTTGATGCTTTTAAAGAGCTACTCACCGTTAAAGATTTGGACACGATGTTTCATTCTGTATCCAACCATCATCCTCAATTTAGACTTGCAAATCATTCACTTGATGAATTTCCGGATCCGAAAACATATACTGTAAAGAACAGTGATCTTATTGATCCCTTAAAATTTGTAAAATCATTTGAGGCGGGAAATACTTTAGTAATGTCAAACCTAGAGCATAAACTCTCTAGCTTAAGAGAACTTACTAACGAATTTGAATTTTTCTTCAAACATAGAACCCAAACAAATATTTATTTAACACCAAAAGATGCCCAGGGCTTCGCATCTCATTATGATTCGCACGATGTTTTTATACTTCAATTTGAAGGTTCAAAAAATTGGCGAATTTATGACAAACCCTCTCCGTTAGCTGATAAAACAACGGCATTTGTAAAAGGTGAATATGAAATAGGAAACGTTATAGACGAGTTTACCCTCAATAAAGGAGATGTACTTTACATACCTAGAGGTATAGTTCATGATGCTTATTGTACGCATGAAAACAGTGGGCATATTACAACTGGTCTTCTAGGAAAAACGTGGGCAGAACATCTTAGCGAGTTACTATTAGAAAGCTCCAAAAACAGTCTTGCGCTAAGACGCTATACAAAATTTCATGAAGTTCCTGGAGTTGATTACAGCAATGAGAAAAATGATGTGATAGACGCAGTAAAAAATCTTATCAATATATTAGAGTCAAATGAAGATTTGCTAGATGATTTTTATGCGAGACAAAAATCTATTACAAAAGGTCATTTAATGCAAATGCTCGATATCAACAAAATTGATGTTAATTCAAAAATCAGGCTAAAGGAAAAGCATAAACTTAGAATTGCTAAAAATGATACATCTCTATCAATAAAATTCTATGATTTAAAACTCAACGTGCCATCGGCTGCAGAGTCCTTTTTAATTGCATTATTTAAAAGTAACCAACCCGAAACTATTAAAAAAATAGACTGTACTATTGATGAAGAAAGTAGGGTACTCATGGCTCAAGAATTATCCAAAATCGGAGTTTTAGAAGTCTCATAATTATCTTACTATCAATACATAACATAAAAAAATACCCAATATTGGGTATTTTTTTTTATTTGTACTCGATTTATCTTTATCGTTTAAATTAAACTTAAACAATCTATTAAAACCAACTATCATGAAAAAAATTTTTATGCTCGCCCTATCCATCTCAGTACTATTTATTCAATGTAAAGATGATGAAGGAGACGGCCTCATTTCAGACCCAATAGAAGTAGCAAACCAGATGAACGCAAATCTAACCATTTTAAGCGCTGGTGCTTTCACTATTGATCCAGCAACTGTGGGGACAGACAATACAGTTATCGTTGATACTCCAACTGGAGTAGCGCCTATAATGGCTGGACAAACAATGACAAATCAAATTTCATTCAATGCTCCTAACGGAAATGTAAATGCCGTGGGAATGCGTTTTGGCACATCAGGTCCAATAACATTTGTCCCAGTTAATACAAACGGAGCTACAAATGCAACGGGTACTTTTGATTTTGTTATTGATTCGAATATCTGCGAAAATCTCTCACAAATATGCCATGATATTAAATGTTATGAATTTGCACAAACTTCAGCAGGGAATATTACCGCAGGAAGTATCAGAAATGTTGCAATGCTCTGTGGAAACTGTGACGAACCATCTTGCGCAGGTCTAGTTGACCCTAGTGATTGTGATACCCCAGGCGGAGGTGGCACTGGTTCCTTCAATTTTGGTCCTACAGGTTCGGTTTCAGGTGCTGTATTTTGTTCTGGTACTACTTTAGGAGGCACGATGTCCATTTCAGATAATGGAACACAATTAATTCTGGTTAATATTGGAACTAGTGGTAGCCATAATTTCACATCAGACTATTACTTAAATGGTTGTGGTAGCTGTTCATCAATCCAGATTACTACTTCTTCGGGGGATACGTATATTGCAAATGGAGGAAGCGGTTCTTGGAACGGAAACTCATATAGCTTTAACGCTTCAATGCAGGACATTATTGGTAATGGTGCGGGTAGTGTAAGTGGCTCGGGTACTTGTCAATAATATTTTATGTGTTAGCTGAGAAGCCTGTCTATAAATTATATAGACAGGCTTTTTTTTAGTATAAATATCTTTTCTGAAATGTTTGAGTTGAAAAAAAGATGAATTGAGAATCTATAATACGCCTTTAAAACAACCTAAAATACCCAATATTGGTTATTTTAAAAGCTTATGTTGGAAATTATCTTTGATATCTATTAATAATCTATAAAATCTTATTTGTGAAATCAATTATTACTTTCTTATTATTTTTTATTTGTGGAATTACTGCAATAAGAGCTCAAGACACTATCATTAAAACCAATCAAGAGGAAATTGAGGCTAAAGTTATTGAAATAACTGATAGCACAATTAAATATAAAATATGGTTACGTCAAGAAGGTCCTATTTACAACATAAATAAAGATGAAGTTTTTATGATTCTTTATGCGAGTGGAGATAAGGAGTATTACACAGACAAAAAAAAGGATGCTAAAACCGAAGAAACTGTAAATAGCTTAAAAAAACCCGAACAAATGAAAAACCAAAACTATAATACAAATAGTACTGTTTCTTCCAATAAACAAAATTCAGGCAACAAAGAAGCTTTTAATTATAGAGACGGCGCAAAAGTTAATTATGGATTTGGTTATGACGCTGGTGCGGGGGACGGGGTTATATCGATTGGACTCTTTGCACCTTACTCCTTCTCATCTGACTCCCAAGGAAGTATAGAAATTGAAATAGGAGGAACATTCGTTTTCTATAATGGCTTAGGCATTGGAGGTAGTAATAATACAAGTATCTATAACTTTTCTGTTTCTGGAGGTTATGGTTTTTACATTTTTGATTCATTTAAAGTATCTGCAGGTTTAGGCTATTACATCGGTTTTGGAAATACTCGATTTAATAGCACTACAGATTCATTTACAATTAATGATATATATTATCACACAGGAGCAGAATATTGGTTCACTAATGGATTTGGAATGAATCTACGATACGATGCTATAATGGGGCCTAGTGTAGGAATTCTATTTCTTAATTTCTAAGAAAAATCAAAGTTAAAATTTAGCCAATCAGTAAAATTGAAAAGCCCCAACTTCAAATAAAGTTGGGGCTTCTTAACTTTTAAAATTTCAGCATTAATTCTTGATGGGAAGGTTGCTGTAATTTTTAGAATACATGAGCATTTGTGATTCAAAGCTTTCAGGTTGTATTACTTCAAATCCTGTAATTTCACCGTTGTCATCCATTTGAGGCGTTAAAACTGGATTTACAAAACCGCTGTAAGGCGCAGATGTAAATTGCTTGTTACGTTCTAAAATTTCTGCGTGTAATTCCTGGTCAACTTTTACGCCGTATCCCTCAACAAGTGCTTCTACGGCAGTGTAGTCACCCTCACTCTTTATACGTTGTGTCTCACGAAGTAGTTCGCCAAAAAGTTCATGTAATTTATCGTAATCATTTATTTTAAAATACGTTTTGCCATCTCTAGTAACTTTTTCAATTACATTGTCTTTTTTACCTTTTTCGTAAGCCCATGCAGATACCCATTGTCTGTTACGCATGTGCGCTTCCTCAACCTCATCACCTAAATTTAAGCGAATCAATTGAGTCATTAATCCGTTTCTAATGTATCCATCATAAGCAGCTGTTCCCACTTTTTTCCAGTCGTCAACCAACCCTAGTTCTTGTAATTTTGGATTATACAAATAGTATAATCCCACTAAGTCTGCTCTTCCTTCTTCCAACGTTGAAGCGTATGTTTTCAAAGTCTCTTTTGTTTCTCCAACACCAGGATTCAATTGTCCAGAAGCATGACCAATTACCTCGTGCAATGCGGTATGCAATTTGTCACCCAATTGACCGTATTCTTTTTCCAATTCATACTCCTCTTCACTATTAACAAACTCTCTCAATCTTCCCGAACTCCCAGCGTTGTTATACGCATTAATAATATTTCCTAAAGAAACACTCTTACTTCCAACGGCTGCTCTAATCCAGTTTGCATTTGGCAAGTTGACACCTATAGGCGTACTTGGAGAAGCATCTCCAGCCTCACCGGCAACGTTTACCACTTTATAGGTTACTCCTACAACATTTTTCTTTTTGTGCTCTTCCATCAATGGAGAATTATCCTCAAACCACTGTGCGTTTTCACTCAACACAGCCATTTTCTCTGACATGTCAAAATCTTTAATTTGTACAATTGTTTCATAAGAGCCTCTGTATCCCAATGGATCATTATACACTTCAATAAAGCTATTGATATAATCCACATTACCCTCGGTCGCAGCTGTCCAAGCTACATTATAATCATCCCAAGTCTGTAAATCCCCTGTGTTGTAATATTTAATCAATAAGCCTAGGGCATCTGCCTGCGCTTGATTTTCAGCAACACCCTGTGCTTTTTCTAACCACTTTACAATCTCGTCGATAGCACTACCGTAAAGTCCGCCAGATTTATAAACACGTTCTTTCAAAACACCATCCTCTTTTACCAATTGGCTGTTTAAACCAAAAGAAAGCGGCTTTTCAGGATTTGGTGATTTTTTTTCTTTGTAAAATTTTTCCACATCTGCATTCCCTACATTGGGGCCATAAAAATTAACGGCACTCATTTTTACATTGTCGATGCCCTTTGCTTGATTTACCTTTTTACTGTCCTTATCATTGAACAACACATCAAAAGCTTCGCCCTCAAGAGTTGCACCAGTTGCTGTCAAGAGACTTTTTAGATAATCCGCAGAAAAAGCAGGCTTCATTTTTTCGTTTGAATAGTGGTGGTGAATACCATTTGCAAACCAAACACGCTTCATATATAACTCAAAATTTTCCCAGTCTTCAGTAGATTTATCTCCGTCGTAGGTAGTGTGAATCTTTTCCAGTGCAGTACGTATTGCAAGATTGTGACGGTAGTTTTGGTCCCACATAATATCGCGCCCAGCTAGTCCAGCCTGTGTTAAATAATACACCAGTTTTTGCTCTTTTAATGTTAAATTTTCCCACCCCGGAATTTGATATCTGAGTACTTTTATATCTCCAAATTGGGTCACATTGTAATCAAACGTATCAGTCTTTTCAACCTTTGCCGTTTCGGTTTTTACTTCTTTACCCTTTTCCTCACAAGAGAAGAAAAGCATTGAGCCGCACACAGCAGCAAGTAATACTATATTTTTCATTGGTACATATTTAGTTTCCACAAATGTAATAAAATAATCGACCTATAATAATAAGGTACGGGATTGTCCTTGCAACATTTAGTTTCAATATTTATTCAAATTTCAGTTTCATTTTTAGGCTTACTTCGGAAATTTAAAACACCCACTTCTCTTGGTTTTTCATTTAAGATGGTTACTATCTTTATTTTATTAGAAAGGTGGAATTTTGTTATATTTCGGAAGCTATTAGTATACATTTTTAACTCTTTATAATCAACTTAAAATTTCCGAAAAAACAATATGCATCTCCTTTAAATACTGTATGGTACGTTTGTATTTTTAGTATATTTACGGCTCAAACCAACTTCCAACTCATGAAAATTTTAAAATATCTTTTCTTTTTGATTTTAATCGTGGTCATTGGTGGTGCCATTTATTTTGGGACCATGGACGGCGATTATGATATAAGTGATTCCAAAATTATTAAAGCACCGGTGGGTGTTGTTTTCAACAAAGTTAACGAATACAAGACCTGGGAAAATTGGGGCCCTTGGAAAGCCGAAGACCCAAACATGACCTTCACGTATGCCGAAAAAACCAGTGGTGAAGGTGCATCGTATTCTTGGGATGGAGATATGTCCGGTAGCATGACGACGACAAAAGTGATTCCCAATAGCGAAATCCAACAAGATTTAACCTTGCAAACGCCAGCAGGAGAACGCAATCCAAAAGTATATTGGACCTTTGAAGAAGTGCCGGAGGGGACGAAAGTAATATGGGGAATGAAAGGTGAGCATCCCCTAGTTGACAAGGCATATTACGCTTTGAGCGGAATGGATTTTGAAGCCGAAATGCACAAAATGAATGAACAGGGACTTAAAGGAATTGAGACTGCAGTCCTTGCAGATATGCAGAAATACGAAATCAATGTGGACGGTGTTACGCAATACGGTGGCGGTTTTTATATGTACGCAACGGCCTCGGCTACAATGGAAGATATATCTGTAAAAATGAGTCAGTTAATGAGAGAAGTTACTGGTTATATGGAGGAAAACAACATCCCAATGGCGGGAGCTCCATTTACAATCTATAACCAAATTGACGAAGCAGCGGGTACTGTAATTTTTAGTGCTGGAATTCCTACAAGAGAAAAGGTTGATACTCCAGAGGGCAGCAAAGCAATTTCAGGATATATGGATCCCATTACTGCTATTAAGACTACCCTCAAAGGGGATTACAAAAACCTTCCAGAAGCGTATGCCAAAGGTGCTGAGTATATTGCAAAAAATGGCTTTGTACCACACCCAAGTGCAAAAATGTTTGAGGTTTATCCAACAGACCCAACGGTAGTAAAAAATCCAGCCGAATGGATTACAGAAATTTATATGCCTGTCATTGAAAACATGGAAGAACAGAGAAGTATAAATTAATTTGTAAGGTTGAGCGCAGTCAAAACCTACTTAGCGCAGACCCATTATATTTTATTAAAAATTACAATTTTATTATACTTTTTAAATCACGTAAATAAACTTTGAAACAACTACTACTCGTATTTATAGGTGGAGGAATAGGAAGTAGCTTGCGTTATCTTGTAGGCTCTTATTTTGTGAATAACACCTCAGCCATTCCTTATGGAACGTTACTTGTCAATATTGTAGGTAGTTTTATTATAGGTATTCTTCTAGGAGAACTTCTTAAAAATCATGCGCTTTCTAGCACATTACTTTTATTGTTGGCAACCGGATTTTGTGGTGGCTTTACTACTTTTTCGGCATTTGCGTTTGAAAATTTCGAGCTCTTAAAAACTGGAAATTACATTGCTTTTTTAGGCTACACATTAGGAAGTATTCTACTAGGTATCCTTGCTATTGGTGCTGGTGTTTGGGTTTCTAAATTAGCCGTTTAATGATGCTCACCAAAATCTTTTACCCCCGCTTCAATCCTTACTTTTAAATCATTTTCTCGCGGCGGAATTGGGCAAGAATATCTACTATTATATGCGCAATAAGGATTATACGCTTTATTAAAGTCGATAACAATCGTATCACCTTCAGGAATGCGGGCATCTATAAATCTACCGCCGCCGTAGCTTCCGTCACCACTTGTAAAATCGGTAAAGGGTAAGAATAGGTAATCCACATACTCTGGGTCTTCCATAATGGGAACACTTTGATATAGGTTTAATTGTAGTTTTTCTCCATCCAAATCAAAATGGGCTTCGCCGTATTTTACATACTCGGGCAAACGATCTGTTGTGGTTGGCATCAAAAAAGGCTTTTCATCTGGCGTGCGCACAAATGTTGCTACTACTCTATATTTTAAATCGATGGGATAAAATTTTAATTTCTTAAATTCCTTTAAACCCTTTGGTGTTAAGATACTCGTTTCTGGATTTGAGAATTCCTCGTTTTCCTCTTTTTGATGTGTTACAATATCAATATATTCAGCACTGTGTTGTTGTGCAAATGTTAGCGTTGCAAAACTTGAAAACAATAGAAGTAATAGCTTTTTCAAAATATTAAAGATTAATTTTTTGACTTCAAATTATACTACAAATGAACTTCCAAAAAAGTAATATTATTAAAAAGTTTAGTTAAATTTTAGAGTTCTAATAATGTATTTTTTTAAAATGAAGTAGAGCAAAAATTAATACGGTTTTTAATTTAATTTTGTAGGAATTAATATAGGAAATTATATTTTATATCCGGCTTTAATTATAGAGGCCATAAAGTTTCAAATTCATTTCCGAAGAAAATCTAAGTTAATTATTGCTGAAATATGAATTCTACTACATTTCCGTAGAGAGCATAAAAAGAATTCCATTTAATACTTCCGATAAGTATCGGAATTTGAATTCTCATTTCAGAATTTAAAATAGTATTTTGCATGAAAACTACGACCATGCAAGAACAAGTTCAAGAAATAATCGAAGACACCACACCCCTATTCACAAATGACACCATCGTTTTTGGGTTGTTGATGATAGCGTTAGGACTCATATTTTATACCTCATCGCAAAAGGAAGGTTTTTGGGCTTCGTTCTATAAAATCGTACCGGCATTATTCATGGCGTACCTCATTCCCGCGGTATTGACTACCGCAGGAATTATATCGCCAGAGTGGATGTCAGTTTCTGAAACGGGTTCAATCACCGAAGGCTCTTCAAGTTTATATTACGTTTCAAGTCGCTATTTACTGCCGGCAGCACTCGTATTAATGACATTGAGTATTGATTTAAAAGCTGTGTTCAACTTAGGGCCAAAGGCATTGATTATGTTCTTAACAGGAACCGTGGGAATTATCTTAGGCGGTCCCATCGCAGTCCTTTTAATAGGTACAATCTCCCCCGAAACTGTGGGTGGCGAAGGCGCAGATGCAGTATGGAGAGGATTGTCAACACTCGCAGGTAGTTGGATTGGCGGTGGAGCAAATCAAACCGCAATGCTCGAAGTTTACGGTTACAATCAAGCGTTGTATGGCGGGATGGTTTTCGTCGATATCGTAATTGCAAATATCTGGATGGCAATTATTTTAATTGGTATTGGAAAATCGGCTAAAATTGATAAATGGTTGGGAGCAGACACCTCTGCCATTGAAGCTTTAAAAGAAAAAGTTTCAAATTACTCCCTCGAAAAAGAACGAAACCCTTCATTGACAGATTTAATGGTTCTTGCGGCTATTGCATTTGGTACCGTTGGGTTTGCGCATTTTGGCGCGGGATATATGAGTGCAATTTTCACAGACTTTGTCAACGGACTCGAAAAAGGATTGACTAGAAACCTATTTACATTTTTAAGTTCATCATTTTTCTGGATGATTTCCATCACTACAATTATAGGAATCATATTATCATACACCAAGTTGCGCAGTTATGAAGGAGCGGGCGCGAGTAAATTTGGTAGCGTATTTATTTACATCCTGGTCGCTTCCATCGGGATGAAAATGGACTTGATGCTCATTTTTGACAATTTAGGGCTCATCGCCATAGGTGCTGTTTGGATGGCCATCCACGCAGGGCTTTTAATTCTTATTGCAAAATTGATCAAAGCGCCGTATTTCTTTCTCGCTGTGGGAAGTCAAGCAAACGTGGGAGGTGCTGCTTCTGCGCCCATCGTGGCATCTGCCTTTCATCCTTCGCTCGCTACCGTTGGGGTATTGTTGGCGGTTTTTGGCTATGCCATAGGAACAATTGGTGCTGTGGCTTGTACTTTTTTAATGCAACTCGCTGCGGTCTCTTAATTTAATTTTACCTTATATTTTTGAACGTCCCACTTCGGTCTTTCGTCTTTTTCGTGCATCTTTGCGCTTCAAAATTTTGACTTGATTATGAAGAATATTCTATGTGTGCTCGGTATTTGTTTACTACTTATAAATTGCGGTAAAGGGGAAAACGAAATGTTTCTCAGCGGAAATATCAAAGGGTTAAAAACCGGAACCATTGTTTTACAAAAAATTCAAGACACCACACTAGTTTCATTGGATAGCGTTGTGGTGGATGGAGATAGTAATTTTAGCTTTTCAGAAGTTGTTGAAAGTCCAGAAATGCACTATTTATATTTGCGTTTAGAGAACGGAGATTTAATTGACGAACGCATCCCCTTCTTTGCTGAAGCTTCAGAAATTTCCATAAATACCACGCTCGATGGTTTTGCAAAAGACGCTGTGATAAAGGGTTCAAAAAATGATTCTATTTTGAAATTGCACGACAAATTAATGCAACGTTACATTGACAGAAATCTAGATTTGACAGCAAAGAATTTTGAAGCATTGAGAGATGAAAATGACACCCTTTTAGCTCAAACAAAGCAACAGCAGGAACGTTTACTAAGTTCTAAATATTTAGCAACAATTAATTTTGCTGTGAATCAAAAAGACTACGAAGTAGCGCCTTATTTAGCGTTGGCAAGAATTAGCGATGCAAACATTAAATATTTGGATACCATCTATAAAGCGATTACCCCAAAAATAAAAGACTCCAAATACGGTAAAGCATTGGAGTCTTATATTTCAGAAAGGAAATCTGAGAATCAATAGTTTACAACTTATTGATTCTATCGATTAAAGCTCTTCCTTTAGTTTCAAGTTCATTGGTCACTGCTTTAAAATGTTGCTTTTTATTGTCAACATCTTTAGCGTTTACTTTAACGATAAGCTCATCAAAAGTAGCGATAGCGTCATCGATAATTTTTTCGGCATCTTTAGCATCTTTTTCAGGATTTGTTAACTCCCAGATATATACAGCTTCGATGATGTCGCCAAGTACATAATTAATATCTTTCTTTAAATTTCTTACGTTTGCCATGTTTAATTTCCGCGTAGGCGGGTAACTATTTGATTAATACTAGTATTGAATTATTTTTTAATTGCCCGCAAAAGTACAACTATTAAGGAATATACACCTCTAAAAGTGTGGCAGATTGCGTTTTGATCATCAAATTTGCTAGGCTGTGTGGTATAAGAATTGTCTCACCTGTTTCAATATCTTCACTATAATTGTATGCTGTAAAGGTTGCATTTCCAGCGACACACATATACACGACAAAACTATCTTTTGAAGTCAAATCTCGTTGTATATCTTTAGAAAGCACCAATTTATTTGTTTCAAAAAACTCCGATTTCTTTAAGAGGACCGCTTTGTTTTCTTCTTCGGAAATATGAATCTCATCATCCACTTCGTTATAATTGATAGCTTCTATCGCCTCTTTTGCATGCAATTCTCGCATCTTTCCATCGAGGTCGGGTCTATTCCAATCATAAATACGATAGGTGATATCGCTAGTTTGTTGAATTTCTGCAAGAACAACACCCGCGCCAATGGCATGTACTGTACCGGGTGCAATGAAAAAACAATCGCCTTCGTTTACCTTTTTTGAAACAAGGACATCTGTTATTCTATTTTCTGAAATGTGCTGTTCAAAAATCTGTTTTGTAGTTCCTTCTTTGAAACCGATGATGATTCTTGCATTTTCTTCGGCATCCATGATGTACCACATTTCGGTTTTACCAAAAGCGTTGTGTCTTTTCTTTGCTAAAGTATCATTGGGATGTAATTGTACAGATAAGTCGTCTGCGGCATCGATAAATTTAAAAAGTAAAGGAAATTTATTTCCGAAACGTTTATAGACTTTCTCCCCAATAAATTCGGCGCCAAAAGTTTCAATGAGCATATTGAGAGAATGTCCTTTTAAAGTCCCATTTGCGACTACCGAAACGCTTTCTTCCACTCCTGAAAGTTCCCAACTCTCCCCTATTTTACCGGATGCATTTTTATTAAAACGTTGGTTCAATTTTGTTCCACCCCAAACCTTTTCCTTTAAAATAGGAACAAATTTTAAGAGATGGAGTTCTTTTTTCATTAAGCTAACTTCTTTAATTGGCGCAACGCTCCCTCAATATGCGGAGTAGCGTTCATGGATTTAAATTTTGTGATAAGTACGCCGTCTTTGTCAAAAACAAAGGTTTCTCTTCCCGAAACCAAACCTAGTAAGTCGTTTTTTACACCAAATAACTTGCGAACTTTCTTTTTTGAATCTGCTAACAAGGTAAATGGGAGGTTGAATTTCGAGGCAAATTTTTGATGTGATTTTTCAGAATCAGCACTAATACCAATAACTTTTACATTATGTGCCGTAAAGTCCTCATAACTATCACGAAAACTACATACCTCTTTTGTACATTCGGAAGTGAAGTTTTTTGGGTAGAAAAAAATGACAACGGCTTGCTTTCCTTTTAAGGATGAAGAAGAAAACGTAGTCCCGTTTTGGTTTTTTAATTCAAAGTTTGGCATTAATGTGCCTCTTTCGATGCTCATTAGTTTCCGTTGTAGATTACAAAATTGCGAGGGGTTTCGTATAATTTTACTGTAATCTGAAATTGCTGCTCAATACGATTTCTTAGTTTTTCCCAAATAATGATGGCAATATTTTCCATTGTTGGGATGAGCTCCTTAAATTCTGGCACTTCTACATTGAGGTTTTTATGGTCAAAAGCATCTTCAATTTCTTCTTTGATGATGTCTTTGAGTAATTTCATGTCAATTAAAAAACCGGTTTCTGGATCTATTGTTCCAGTAATTCCAACTTCTAATTCATAGTTGTGCCCGTGGAAATTAGGGTTGCTACATTTCCCAAATATTTTGGCATTTTTATCATCGCTCCATTCTTTGCGGTATAGGCGGTGTGCTGCGTTAAAATGTGCTTTTCTGTAAACTGTGAGACTCATAATTTTAAATGTTCAAAGGATTCGGCAAATATAATTTTGAACCATTCGGTGTACAGTTCGGGGTGTTTTTTTATGTCGGTTTTTACTTCGTTTAAAGGCATCCATTTCCAAGCGGCTACTTCATCTTCATTGATTTGTGGCATGCCGTTAAAATTTCCGAGGAGAATATGGTCGAGTTCATGTTCTGTAAGTCCGTTATCAAAAGGTGCTTTGTAAATGAACGAAATAGTGTCTTTAAGGGCAGTCGTGAAACCCATTTCCTCTTGTAAACGGCGCGTACCGGCTTCAATATTGCTTTCTCCAACGCGCTGATGACTGCAGCAGGTATTTGTCCAAAGACCCGGAGAATGATATTTATGGAGGGCGCGTTGTTGCAACATCAAATCGTTATTGTCATTGAGTACAAAAACGGAAAACGCTCTATGTAAGACACCTTTTTGGTGTGCTTCCATTTTAGGCATTACCCCTATTTGTTCGTCGTTTTTATTGACTAAAATAACTTTCTCTTCGGTCATTTCTTTTTTTGTAAAAATACAAAATAACCAACGTGCTTAAAACAAAAAGAGCACCTCTTCATGGAGGTGCTCTTTTTAATTACTAATCTTTACAATAATCTTTTAATTTCTTACTCTTTGATTAGCATTGTTATCAATCTTTTCATTCCCGTTCTGAATTAAAAATACAGACCTTCTATTTAAATCGTGTTTTGAATCTGAACATGGAACACCATCTGAACATTCATTAGTCAATCTGTTCTCTCCATAACCTTTAGCTGTTAATCTGTTGGCATCTATGCCTTTGCTAATTAACCACTGTCTTGTAGATTGTGCTCTACGGTCGCTCAAAGCTTCGTTATATTTAAATGAACCGCGACTATCTGTGTGAGATTCAATGTGAATGATTAACTCAGGATATTCACGCATTGCGGAAAGGATTTTTGCCAGTTCTTCTTCGGCTTTGGAAGTAATAAAGCTCTTGTCAAAGTCAAAATAGATAGGTTGTAAATCTAATCTACATCCTAAATCATTTTCAGGACAAGGGTCGATAGGTGTCAATGGAATTCTCAAATTTAACTTTTCAACCTTATTGGGAGTTGTAATGATTTCTTCATTTGGCTCATATCCAGTTTTTGATGCTCTTACCGTATATTGAGATTCACATTCAGAATCAGGGAACGAAAACTCGCCCTTCTCATTTGTTATCTGATTACCTATTTCTGTGTTTGTGTCATCTAAAAGAAGTACCGTAGCACCAGGAATGATAAGTCCTGTTTTTTTATCAACTACAACACCTGCAATATCAACTTTACATTTTGAAAATTGAATTCGATAAATATCATCGTTTACACTTCCTTGTTCACCATCTCTATTTGAGGTAAGAAAACCTAAATTTTTATCTTCATCAATTATAATTGCAAAATCATCTTGATTACTATTTGCTGGGATACCAATGTTTTTTATCTCGCCCACTGAACCTTCGTCATTAATGGTTGTTGAATAAATATCAAAACCACCTAAACCTGGTCGGCCGTCAGTCGCAAAATAAAGATTTCCATTTTTACTAATAAACGGGTAGGATTCACGAGCTTCTGTGTTGATACTTGGCCCTAAATTAACAGGGTCTCCATAAAGACCATCACCTTTAATTTCAACGAAATATAAATCTGACATCCCTAAGGTTGGCTGTAAATTTGAATCCTTAAGATTTCCAGGCATGTCTGATGCGAAATATAATTTTTTCTCATCTAAACTCAATGCTGGATGTGCCGTAGAATATTCTTTACTATTAAACGGTAACTCCTTTACATCACCCCAATTTCCATCATCGCCTTTAGTTGCAGTATATAATTTTAAGCGAATGGTTTTCTCTTTGTCCTTCCCTGCTTTTCCTTTAATAAAGTTATTTCTTGTAAAGTAAATTGTTTTTCCATCTTTGGTAAACACTGCAGATGATTCATGGTACTCAGTATTTATTACATTGGAAAGAGGGGTTTTGTTTGATAATTCGCCTAAAGAATCCTTATCAGCTGTAAACAAATCTAAGTAAGGCTGGTTTGTCCAATCAGAAGTGCGACTTCCTGTAGTTCCTTGTGCAGAAGCAAACACTATTTTATCACCATAATACGCCGAACCAAAATCTGAAGTTGGAGAACTAATCGAGGTCTTTTCTAATTCATATTTTTTAGATAAAAATGCTATAACGCTCAAATAGCTTTTATTTTCCTTGAAATTTCTGATTACAAGGTTATCTCCCGTCATTGCAGAATAGGTCTCCATTAATTTATCTGACCTTTCATAGTTATTTACAGATTTATAACTCTGTGCTGCTCTCAAATAATATTGAGCCTCTACTTCACTAGGAAATGTATCTATAAGTCTTCCATACCACTTGGAAGCATTATCATAATCACTGTTCCAATAGTACGTATCCCCTAATTTTTTGAATATCTGTGCAGATGCATATCCATCTTCAACGACCTTGAGATAAATATCTCGTGCGTCGATGTATGCGAAACGGTCAAACTCTTTGTCCGCTTTTTTTATTTTTTTCTCTTGCGAAAACATAACCCCAGCACATAAAAATGCTAATGTTATGAGTAGTAATTTGCTACTGTTTTTTATTGCTTTCATAGTTGCCCCAAATTTATTCTGAAATTTTATCAGAAACTTTATTTTATTTTATTCCGATATACTTACTTCGGAAATGTTAATCAAATACCCCTCTTCCCCAAGAGTTGTATTTCGGTTTTATTTTTTAGAAGAAACGAGGTGTCAATACACGTTCTGGTTTCTTGAACACATCAAATCGTAACATTAACTCGTAAGAACCATCGCTAAACTGCTCTATATCTGTTGATTGATAATCATATCCGAAACCAATAAACACGCTATCAGATGCTTGAAATCCTAACATTGCACTTACAGCAGCACTCCATCTGTATGCCGCCCCAATTGTAAATTTTTCATTAATCAACGCATTTAAAGAAAGGTCTGCTTGAAGCGGTGCTCCACTAACAGCTTTTCCTAAAAAGGCTGGTTTTAATTTTAAATTTTCAGAAACGTCAAATACATATCCAGCGATTAAAAAGTAGTGTAAATTTTCTTGAGGTGTTGACTCAATAGTTGTATTTTCAAGACTTCCTTCATCAAAGTGACGTGTAGTCAAAAAGTTAGGTACCGATAATCCTGCGTAAAACTTATCTGTATTATAATATAATCCTGCCCCAATTTGAGGTTGAAACTTATTGTCTATGTTATTTTGAAATCTTGGGTCTCCAGCATCGGCAATATTGAGCCTATCAAAGTTAACATCTAATAAGTGCATACCTGCTTTCAATCCAAAAGATAACTCTGCAGTTTCAGACGTACTTATTGAATACGAATAGTCCACCGTAAGATTCGTCTCGTTTGCTGGACCAATCTGGTCATGAACTACAGACAATCCCAATCCCATATTTTCATTGACACCCAATGGACTGTCTACGGTAAATGTTCCTGTTTGTGGTGCACCTTCCAGTCCTACCCATTGCGTGCGCAATAGCAACCCAAAGCTTAACGCATCTCTATTACCTACATACCCAGGATTTACAATTTGCGTATTATACATGTACTGCGTGTACTGTGGGTCTTGCTGAGCTTGACTTACTAGAGTTCCTAGAAAGGCTGCTAAGATTAAAAATAAATACTTTTGTTTCATAATGCTATGTTTTTAAGACCAGCAGCACGTTACTGCTGCTGGTTTTAAGTATTCCTATTTGTTTATTATCTGTTTAAGTATAAATATCCTGCGTAACTATCTTCACCTGGATTTTGACCGTTGAACTTAATGATATAGTAGTACGTTCCGGTAGGGAGTAAATCATTTTGATTGATTGTCTCTCTTCCTTGTGATAAACCTGTAAATACATTTTCAGTATCGTCAGATCCACCGTATCCATCTGTCTCAAATACTTGTACACCCCATCTATTGAAAATCTTCACGTTATTATCAGGGTATTCACTAATACCTTGTATCAAGAAGAAGTCATTCTGACCGTTACCATCTGGCGATACAGCATTGAAGATAATAAATGGCGCATCAACGTTTGGTAAAATTGTTACCGTTACGTCATCTGGATTACCGTCTCCATTAGGGTCAACATTTGTTGGATCTGTAGGGTCATCAGATAAATCTGTGATATCATCACCTCCACTCGTTGTTCCCGTAACTGTTGCTTGATTGACAACCTCACCGTTATCTATATCTTCTTGCGTTATAGCATACGTTGCAGTAAATGTAGTATTATCTACTTCTCCTGGTGCTAATTCTGCGATAGGTCCTCCAGTTATTATAATACCTGGTAATGGATCTTCAATAGTGATATTATAAAGCGTTACATTTCCTGTGTTAGTCACGAAGAATGCGTATTCTATAATTTCTCCTACTTCGGTAATTCCATTCATATTAGCGTCAACAAATACTCCCGTTTTCTCAACAGCGATTGCTGGCTCTTGACAAACATTTGTCACAGTCATATCATCCTCAAAGTTACTGTTGTTGTCTGAAAGGTCACTAACTACATTACCCATAGGATCTAATCCTTCAGCAAGTGCTTGATTGTTAACCGAACCATTATCCAAGTCATCCTGTACTACAGTATAAACTCCAGAGAATGTTTCAGTATCACTATCTCCTGCCAATATTGTTACCGGTCCTCCAATTACGGTTATCATTGGATCAGTAACAATAACTTGTGTTAAGGTTACATTTCCGAGGTTCGTAACAACAAAGTCATAAACAATTGTTTCTCCTAAGTCAACACAACCGTTACCGTTCTCATCCGTTGGTGTTCCCGTTTTAATAAGAGCAATGATAGCTTGATTACACAACATTGTTATTGTTGGATCATCTTCAGTATACACATTGTTATCTGAAATGTCACTAACAATATCACCATCTGGATTCAATCCAGTAACCGTCGCTGTGTTTTCCACAAGGCCCATATTAATGTCAGCTTGTGTAACTAAATAGGTAGCTGTGAAAGCTGTAGTATCCTCTTCTCCAGGAAGCAATGTAATGGGTCCTCCTTGAACATTTACTAATGCATCATCAATATCAATATTAGTCAATGTGGTGTTACCATTATTAATAACGCTGAATGTATATGTGATTGTTTCTTTTACATCGGCACAACCATCACCATTGGCATCATTAAATGTTCCTATTTTAATCAAGGCAATACTATCATTTTGACATAAAGTTGTTACCGTAGGATCATCTCCAGTTGGGTCTGTTTCATCTGAGATATCACTTACAATAGTACCATCTGGTGCTGTACCAAATCCTGTCGCTGTGTTTGTAAATGAGCCTGCATCAATATCTGCTTGTTGCACTGAATACACACCAGTAATTGTAGTGTTATCCTGAGCTCCAGGCGCTAATGTTGCAATAGGACCTCCTATTACAATTACATCAATATTACTATCAGTCACCGTGACGTTTGTAAGCGTTACGTTACCTGTATTGATTACTGTAAATTGGTAATCAATAGTCTCAAGTACATCTGTACATCCATCACCATTTTGATCATTGAGCGTTCCTACTTTTAGTAAAGCAATAGAAGCGTTTTGACAAAGTGTGATTACCGTAGGATCATCTTCTGAAATAACGCTTTCATCTGAAACGTCACTCACTTGACCATTAGATCCATCTGCAGTTACAGTCGCAGTGTTCATTACCATTCCAGCATCAATATCCGCTTGATCAATAATGTAATCTGCTAAGTATGTCCAAATCTCATCAACTTCAAGAATTCCATTGGCGTTATCATCACCTGAATCAGGTCCAGGAACAACTCCTCCAAGTAAAGCATCAGTCAATACAACATTTGATAAACTTGTATTTCCTTCATTCGTAACAGTAAACGTGTAGCTAATAGTTTCATTAGGGTTTGAACATCCATCACCGTCAAGGTCATTGAATATTCCCGTTTTAATTAAACCGATAGCATCGTTTTGACACAATGTAATTACAGTAGCATCATCATTGGTAATATCTGTACCAGAAATATCCGATACTGGTCCAAGTGATCCTGTTCCATTTACCGTAGCAGTATTTGTAATACTTCCAAGGTCGATATCATCCTGTGT